>NZ_JBEDNQ010000011.1:0-308927 GCF_040105385.1 Pseudonocardia nematodicida | reverse complement strand
TCGGCGGGGTCGCCCCGCCCGCGCGGGCCGGCCGCTCGTGTGTGGTTGTCGCGGCCGGGCCCGCGACAACCACTCACGAGCGCGGAGCGCCCAGTCCCGCCAGCAGCAGCCCGACCAGCGCGCGGGCGTCGTAGCGCGGGTCGTCCTCCGCGCCGATGCACAGGTTCCCGACCCCGCGCAGGAGCAGGTAGGCGTCCACGCCGGGCCGGATCTCACCGGCGTCCTCCGCCGCGTCGAGCAGCCGCCGTCCGACCGGCAGGATCCGGTCGAGGAAGTGGGCGTGCAGGGCGTCCGTCCCGGCCGCGTCCGGCCCGAGCGCGGCGGCCAGGCCGTGCTTGGTCACCAGCAGGTCGACGAACAGGTCGATCCACCGCTCCAGCGCCGCGTACGGGCCCGGCGCGGCGGCGAGGATCGACTCGCCCGCTTCGGCGCAGGCCTCGACCTGGTGCCGGTAGACGGCGACGACCAGGTCCGCCCGGGTCGGGAAGTGCCGGTACACGGTGCCCACCCCGACGCCGGCCCGGGTGGCGATCTCGCGCACCGGAACGTCGACGCCGGACGCCACGAAGGCCGCCGCCGCGGCGTCGAGCAGCGCCTCCTGGTTCCGCCGGGCGTCCGCACGACGGCGGGTGGCTCCTTCGGCTGTGTCCGTCACGGCACCAGTATCCCCGTATCAACCGGAGCAGCGTTCCGCTAAGCTGGCGGAGCAACGTTCCGCTTCACCTGACTCCGGGGAGATTACGCATGGCCGACCGAGAACACGACCCCCGATTCGGGATCATCACCCCGCCCACGAACGTCACCCACGCCGATCTGCTGCGCGTCTGGACCGAGGCCGACCAGGTACCCGGGATCGACGACGCCTGGCTGTTCGACCACCTCATGCCGATCGGCGGCGATCTCGACGGCCCCGCCTTCGAGGGCTGGACGATGCTGTCCGCGCTCGCCGCCGCCACCTCCCGGTTGCGGCTGGGCCTGCTGGTCACCAGCAACCGGATCCGCCCGCCCGCGTTGCTGGCGAAGATCGCCGCGACGGTCGACCACGTCTCCGGGGGCCGGCTGGAGTTCGGCATCGGCGTGGGCTCCCGGCCCGACGTGCCGATGGCCCGGCGGGAGTACGAGTCGCACGGGCTGCACTTCGCCGCGCACACCGACGCCGTCGCGGCCTTCGACGAGGCGTGCACCGTGATCCGCCGGATCTGGACCTCCGACAGCGCGTTCGACTTCGACGGCGAGCACGTGCGGCTGACCGGGGCGTGGGGGAACCCGAAACCGGTGCAACGCCCGTACCCGCCGATCGTGATCGGCGGCCGCGCCAAGGCCACACTGCGTCTCGTCGCGAAGCACGCCGACGAGTGGAACTACCCCGGCCACGACCTCGCCGACGCCCGCGAGCGCGCGGCGATGCTGGACCGCTACTGCACCGAGATCGACCGGGACCCGGCCACGATCGTCCGGTCGCTGGTCCTGCCGGTCGGCTACGACTCCCCGGCCGAGGCCCACGACACGGCCGGCGCCGCGCTGGAGGCCGGGTTCTCGCACCTGGTGCTGGCCCCGCCCGCGCCCTGGCCGGACGGCGTCGCGCAGTGGCTGGCCGACGAGATCGTCGCCGGCCACCGTCCCGCCCTCACGCCGGGGCACGCGCGATAACCACTCACGAGCACGGAGTGCCTTGACCTTCACATCGTGACAACGTCTTGGGTGGCGGGCGGAGGTGATCGAGATGATCACAGCACTGGACAGTCCCGCCGCGTCGGAGCGGCTGCAGGCGGCACTGACGGCCGGGACGCGGCCGGACCCCGCCCTCGTCGGCCCGCTGGTCGCGCGCTGCGCGGTCGAGCCCGACTTCTTCGTCCGGGACATGCTGACCTGGGCACTGACCCGGCACCCCGCGGACACGGTGGTCCGGCGACTGCTGCCCGAGCTCGGCTCGGAGGTCGCGCAGGCCCGCGGCCAGGCCCTGCACACGCTGTCCAAGATCGGCGATCCGCGGACCTGGCCGGCGATCACCGCCGAGCTGCTGACCGACGCCGACGACGAGGTCGCCCGGACGGCGTGGCGAACCGCGGTCGATCTGGTCCCCGACGGCGGGGAGCCGGAGCTCGCCGCGGTCCTGGCGACCCAGTTCGCCCGGGGCGACCGTGAGGTGCGGCGGAGCCTGAGCCGGGCGCTCGTCGCGCTCGGGCCGGCGGCGCTGCCCGTCCTGGAGCGGGCCGCCACCGCCCGGGACGCCGAGGTGCGGGCGCACGCGCTGGCCACGCAGCGGCTGGTGCAGGATCCCGGCCAGGACGTCGACGCGCTGATCGACCAGGCCCGCCGGGCCGTGGCGCTGCGTGCAGGTCCGGTCGCGGAGGTGTCAGGCTTCGATGCTGATCGGTGAGGTCTCCGCGGCGTCCGGGATCAGCGCCCGGATGCTGCGGCACTACGACGCCGTCGGGCTGGTGTCGCCGTCCGGTCGCACCTCGGGCGGCTACCGCCGGTACTCCGACGACGACGTCCGCCGGCTCTTCCACGTGGAAGGCCTCCGCACGCTCGGGCTGAGCCTGGCCGACATCGCGGAGGTGCTCGGGGACCTCTCGTTCGACCCGGCCGCGATGGTCTCCCAGCTCGTCACCCGCACCCGGGACCGCATCGTGCGGGAGCAGGAGCTGCTCGACCGGCTCGGCCGGGTCCGGGCGAGCGACCCGGCCGACTGGTCCGACGTGCTCCGGACCGTCGGTCTGATGCGCTCGCTCGAGTCCGGTGATCCCTCGGCGCGGCAACGCCTCGCCCTCGAGGGTTTCCAGGACCGGGACACGTCCCTGCTCGCCGACGCGGCGCTCGCCGAGTCCGACCCGACCGTCGCCGGCGCCCTCGACTGGGCGCTGGCCCGCACCGGCGACAGCGCGGTCCCCGTCCTGGCCGAGGCCCTCGACTCCCCCGACGCGGGCCGGCGGCACCGGGCGGTCACCGCCCTGGTCAAGATCGGCTCGGCGCCGGCGTCCGAGGTGCTGGCCGACGCGTTCCGGCACCCGGATCCGCTGGTGCGTGCCCGCGCGCTGCTCGTACGGGGCGGGCGCGGCGAGGCCGACGCGATCCCCGGTCTCGTCGCTCTCGTCGTCGAGGGGCGCGACGACGTCGACGCCGCCGACGTGCTCGGTGTCCTCGCCTCCCGGCACGGGCGGGCGGACGAGATCGCCGACGCGATCGACACCGAGCTCACACGGGCGGCCGGCGCGGCCCGCCGGCGGCTCACCGAGGCGCTCGCCGACGTCGCCGGCCCGCGCACGACCACCGTCCTGACCCGACTCGCCGGCGACCCGGATCCCGCCGTCGCGGCCACGGCCGAGTACCTCCGGCTACGCCGCCCCCACACGAATGACCGGCGCCGGCGGACGTGAACGCGATCCGGTTCGGAGAACGCGCGCCCGATCGGACGCGCGTTCTCGCAACCCGATCGCGTGCGCGGGTCCGGCGCGAGCCGGAGCCGCCTACAGCGACGCGATCAGGCGGTCGACGCGCTCGTCGACCGAACGGAACGGGTCCTTGCACAGCACGGTGCGCTGCGCCTGGTCGTTCAGCTTCAGGTGCACCCAGTCGACGGTGAAGTCCCGGCCGGCGGCCTGCGCGGCGGCGATGAAGTCGCCGCGCAGCTTGGCCCGGGTGGTCTGCGGCGGGGTGTCCTTGGCGGCCTCGATCTCGCCGTCGTCGGTGACCCGGTCGACGAGGTCCTTGCGCTGCAGCATGTCGAACAGCCCGCGCCCGCGCCGGACGTCGTGATAGGCCAGGTCGAGCTGGGCGATCCGGGCGCTCGACAGGTCCAGGTCGTGCTTGTTGCGGTACCGCTCGACGAGCCGGTTCTTGATCGCCCAGTCGATCTCGCGGTCGATCAGCGACAGGTTCTGGCTCTCGACCGCGTCCAGGGTGCGGCCCCAGAGCTCGACGACCCGCTCCATGGTCCTGTCCTCGTGCCCGCGGCTCTGCAGGTACTCGACGGCGCGGGCGTGGTACTCGCGCTGGATGTCCAGGGCGCTGGCCTCCCGACCGCCGGCCATCCGGACCGGGCGGCGCCCGGTGAGGTCGTGGCTGATCTCGCGGATCGCCCGGATCGGGTTGTCCAGGGTGAAGTCCCGGAACTGGACGCCGGCCTCGATCATCTCCAGCACCAGCGTCGCCGACCCCACCTTGAGCAGGGTCGTCACCTCGGACATGTTCGAGTCGCCGACGATCACGTGCAGCCGGCGGTAGCGCTCGGCGTCGGCGTGCGGCTCGTCCCGGGTGTTGATGATCGGCCGGGACCGGGTGGTCGCCGAGGAGACGCCCTCCCAGATGTGCTCGGCCCGCTGGGACAGGCAGTACACCGCGCCGCGCGGGGTCTGCAGGACCTTGCCCGCCCCGCAGATCAGCTGCCGGGTGACCAGGAACGGCAGCAGCACATCGGCGATCCGGGAGAACTCGCCCTGTCGCGCGACCAGGTAGTTCTCGTGGCAGCCGTAGGAGTTGCCCGCCGAGTCGGTGTTGTTCTTGAACAGGTAGATGTCGCCGCCGATGCCCTCGTCGACCAGCCGGCGCTCGGCGTCGACGAGCAGGTCCTCGAGGATCCGCTCACCGGCCTTGTCGTGCGCCACGAGCTGGGTCAGCGAGTCGCACTCGGCGGTGGCGTACTCGGGATGGGAGCCCACGTCCAGGTACAGGCGTGCCCCGTTGCGGAGGAAGACGTTGGAGGAGCGGCCCCACGACACGACCCGGCGGAACAGGTATCGCGCGACCTCGTCCGGGGACAGACGGCGCTGCCCATGGAAGGTGCACGTGACACCGAACTCCGTCTCGACCCCGAAGATCCGACGCTGCATGCCCTTCAGAGTATGCGCCCGACCCCCTCTACTGTCAGCTCTGTGAGTGGATGGTTCGAGCGCGTCGCACGCCGGTCCCGGCGACTGGACGGAGGAATCGCGACGGTCTCCCGGACCGACAAGGTCATCACCGACTTCATCTCGACCCGCCCGCCCAGCCGGGTCGACACCACACTGCGCCGGTTGACCCGGACCGCCGACCACAGCCTGCTGTGGTTCGCGATCGCCGGGATCCTCGCCGTGCGGAAGGGTGCGGGCCGCAAGGCCGCGATCCGCGGGGTGGCGTCGGTGGCGCTGACCAGCCTGACCGCCAACGCGGTGCTGAAGCCGCTGCTGCCCCGGAGACGCCCGGCCGCCGCCGAGCTGCCCGCGTTCCGGACGGTGGACAACCCGCCCTCGTCGTCGTCGTTCCCGTCCGGGCACGCGGCGTCGGCGGCCGCGTTCGCCACCGCCGTCGTGCTGGAGAACCGCCGGGCGGCTCCGGTGGTGGTGCCGCTGGCGGCGCTGGTCGGGTGGTCACGGGTGCACGTGGGCGTGCACTGGACCTCCGACGTGCTGGCCGGTGCGGCCGTCGGTTCCGGTCTGGCCGTACTGACCCAGCGGTGGTGGCCGGTCCGCCGCGACGACGAGGCCCGCGCCCGGCCGATGGACACCGTGCCGTCGCTGCCCCAGGGTGAGGGCCTGGTGATCGTGTCCAACCCGTTCTCCGGCCCGCCCGACCACGACGTGTCCGACGAGGTGCGCGACGGCCTCCCGGCGGCCCACCACCTGATCGTCGGCGACGGCGTCGACGTGATGGACATGCTGACCGACGCGATCGCCGAGCGCGGCCAGTGGGTCCGCGCCGTCGGCGTCGCAGGTGGCGACGGGACGGTCGCCGCGGCGGCCGCGGTCGCCGACCGGCACGGGCTGCCGCTGGTCGTCGTGCCGGGCGGCACGCTGAACCACTTCGCCCGCGACGTCGGCGTCTACGACACCCAGGAGGCCGTCGACGCCGCCCAGGCCGGTGAGGCCGTCGCGGTCGACCTGGCGCTGGTGGAGGCCCACCCCGGGCGGCTGGACGACCCGGAGGACCCGTCGGTCACCCGGACCCGGTTCTTCCTCAACACCGCCTCGATCGGCTCCTACCCCGAGCTGGTGCGGCTGCGCGAGCAGTGGCAGCCGCGCTACGGCAAGTGGCCCGCGTTCGCCGCTGCGCTGATCACCGTGCTGCGCCGCTCCGAGAAGATCAGCGTCAAGATCGACGACCGGTGGCAGAAGGTCTGGTTCCTGTTCGTCGGCAACGGGCCCTACCACCCGCGCGGCGCGGTGCCGGCGTGGCGCCCGACCCTGGACTCCGGGCTGCTCGACGTCCGCTGGTTGCGCGCCGACGTGCGCTTCTCCCGGACGCGGGTGGTCCTCGCGCTCATCCTGGGCGCGCTCGGGCACAGCCGGGTCTACCACCAGCGCGAGGTGCCACGCCTGGACGTGGAGCTGCACGAGCCGAGCATGCTCGCCACCGACGGCGAGGTGGTCGAGGAGGCGGGCCGCTACACCTTCCGGGTCGCCGAACGCCCGATCCCGGTCTACCGACGCGACGAGGACCGCTGGACCGGACGGGATCGTCCGTACCTGGGAACCGCACGGTGAGCGTCCCGGACACGGCCCGGTGACCGACCTCCTCCTCCGCGACGTCCGTCCGGTCGGCGGCGCGTCCCCGGCCTCGCCGGCCGAGCCGGTCGACGTCCTCGTGCGGGCGGGCCGGATCGTCGCGGTCGGCGCCGCGTTGCACGTCGAGGGGGCCCCGGAGGTCGTCGAGGCCGGGGGCCGCGCGCTGCTTCCCGGCCTGTGGGACCACCACGTGCACGCGCAGCAGTGGGCGCTGGCCCGGCGCCGGCTGGACGTCTCCGGCACCGGCTCGGCGGCGGAGTGCACGCAGCGGGTCGCCGACCGGCTCGTCACCGCGCCACCGGCGCCCGGCGAGGTGCTCGTCGGCTTCGGCTACCGGGACGCGTTGTGGCCCGACGCGGCGCACCGCGACCTGCTCGACCGGGTCTCCGGCGACGTCCCGGTGGTGCTGATCGCCGGGGACCTGCACCAGGGCTGGCTCAACGGTGCCGCGCTGGAGAAGTTCGGGCACCGCGGGCATCCCACCGGCCGGATCCGGGAGTCCGAGTTCTTCGCCGTCACCGTCGCGCTGTCCGACGTCCCCTCGCAGACGCTCGACGCGTTCGTCGCGGACGCGGTCGCCGCTGCCTCGGCGCGCGGCGTGGTCGGGATCGTCGACTTCGAGGCCCCCTGGTCGCTGCCGGACTGGCGGCGCCGGGTCGAGGGTGGGACGACCGGGGTGCGGGTCGAGGCGTCGGTGTGGCCCGAGCACCTCGACGACGGCGTCGCCACCGGGCTGCGCACCGGCGATCCGGTCCCGGGAACCGGCGGACTCGTCACCGCCGGCCCACTCAAGGTGATCACCGACGGGTCGCTGAACACCCGTACCGCCTACTGCTACGACCCCTACCCGGTCGTCGGCGAGGCGCCGGCCCACCCGTGCGGGATGCTGCTCGTCCCGCCCGGCGAGGTGGTGCCGCTGCTGGAACGGGCGCACGCGGCCGGGCTGGAGGCGGCGCTGCACGCCATCGGCGACCACGCGAACACCCTCGTGCTCGACGCGTTCGCCGCCACCGGTGCACGTGGGCGGGTGGAACACGCCCAGCTGCTGGCCGGTGACGACGTGCCCCGGTTCGCCGCGCTCGGGCTCATCGCGAGCGTGCAGCCCGAGCACGCGCTCGACGACCGCGACGTCGCCGACCGGCTCTGGGCCGGCCGCACCGGCCGCTCGTTCGCCTACGCGGCCCTGCACGACGCCGGCGCGCGGCTCGCGCTGGGCTCGGACGCCCCGGTCGCGCCGCTGGACCCGTGGATCGCGCTGGCTGCCGCGGTGCACCGCACCGCCGACGACCGGGACCGCTGGCACCCCGAGCAGGAGCTGGACCGGTCGGTGGCGCTGGCCGCGTCGTACGGGGTGGTGGCCGGGTCGACGCCGGCGGTCGAGCCGGGCGCGCGGGCGGACCTGGTACTCGCCGACGCCGACCCGCTGACCTGCGACCCGGCGGCCCTGCGGGCGATGCCGGTGGCCGGGACGCTGGTCGGCGGCCGGTGGACCCACCGCGCCGGGATCTGACGGGCGTGCCCCGGCCGCGGGAGCCGGGTCCGACCGGGCCGGGGATCGTGGAGACGGTCCCGCTCCCCCGCGGTCCGCTCCCCCTGCTGCGCCCGGCCGATCCGGACGACCTGCCGTTCGACACGGTCCCGATCCCGGCCGCCGGGCCCGCCGGGGCCGAGGAGCTGCACCCGCCGCACTGGGCCCATCTGTGGCCCGCCGGGCGAGCGCTGGCGGTCGCCGTCGACGAGACCCACCTCGCCGGACGCCGGGTGGTCGAGCTCGGCTGCGGGCTGGGGTTGCCCTCATTGGTGGCGGCCCGGGCCGACGCCACCGCGGTGCTCGCCACCGACCGGTCGCCCGCGGCCGTCGCGTGGGTCGAGGCGAACGCCCGGCGCCTCGGCGCGGCCGTCGACACCGCCACGGTCGCGTTCGACGAGCCGGTCGCGCTGCGGGACGGCCGCTGGGACCTGGTGCTGGCCTCCGACGTGCTCTACGGCGCCGCGGCGGCCGGGGCGCTGCTCGAGCTGCTCCCCCGGATCACCGCCGACGACGGCGAGGTGTGGCTGACCGATCCGGGCCGCCCCGAGGTCCCGGCCTGGCTCGACCGGGCCCGGGAGCGATGGACGGTGCGGACCCGCCCGCTCCCCGACGGCGTCGCCCTGCACGTGCTGCACCGGCGCTCCTGATCCCCGGGTCTCGGACCATCCTGCGAGGACGGGTCGCGGCGCGGAGACGCGGGTCACGGTTCCGCGGAACCGTCCCGGGGAAGCTCAGGCGGTGCCGGCACCGGCGGGCGGACGGCGTCACGGCCCGGGTGCACCAGGATCGCTGCACACTGCAACGGCCGGTCCGGCTCGCGAAGGGAGCACCGTCATCGCACGTCCGACGTCGCGGGCCGCGTTCGCGGGGCTCGCCCTCACCTTCGCGGTGGTCATGGTCGGCACCACGATGCCGACCCCGATGTACGCGCTCTACCAGCGCGAGCTCGGGTTCACCCCGGTCGTCCAGACGGTGATCTTCGCCCTCTACGCGGTGGGGGTGCTCACCGCCCTGCTGGTCGCCGGACGGTGGTCCGACCAGCTCGGCCGCCGCCCGCTGCTGTTCGCCGGGATCGCCTTCTCGCTGACCAGCAGCGTGGTGTTCCTGCTGGCCGGGCCGCTGTGGGTACTGCTGGCCGGACGGCTGCTGTCCGGGTTCTCGGCCGGGATCTTCGCCGGCGCCGCGACCGCGGCGGTGATCGAGGCGGCCCCGGAGTCCTGGCGGTCACGGGGCGCGGCCGTGGCCACCGTGGCCAACATCGGCGGGCTCGGGCTCGGCCCGCTGCTCGCCGGGCCGGCCGTGCAGTACCTGCCGGCGCCGCTGCACCTGTCCTTCGCGCTACACGCGGTCGCGGTGGCGCTGTGCGGGCTGCTGGTGCTCGGTGCCCCGGAGACGGTGCGGCGTCCGGAGCACCCGTCCCTGCGCCCGCAGGCCCTGACGGTCCCGCCGGAGGTCCGGGCGGTGTTCGTCCCCGCCGCGACCGCCGGGTTCGCCGGGTTCGCGGTGCTCGGCCTGTTCACCGCGGTCTCCCCGCGGATCCTCGCCGAGATCATCGGGAACCCGAGCCCCGCCGTCGCCGGGCTGCTGACGTTCCTGCTGCTCTCCGCGTCGGTCGCCGGCCAGCTCCTCGTGCAGCGGGCCCCGACCGACCGCGTCCTCGACCTGGGCTGCGCCCTGCTGACCGCCGGAGCACTCCTGGTCGCGCTCGCCGTGGCGACCGGATCGATGGCCGCGCTCGTGACCGGCGCGCTGGTCGCCGGGGCCGGGCAGGGCATGGCCTTCACCAAGGGCCTGGCCGCCGTCCACGGGCGGATCTCCGGCGATCGCCGGGCCGGGACGACGTCGTCGTACTTCGTGGTCTGCTACGTCGCGATCTCGCTGCCGGTGATCGGGATCGGCGAGGCGTCCCAGCTGTGGGGCCTGCGCACCGCCGGGATCGTGTTCTGCCTGGCCGTGGCCGCACTCGCGGTCCTCGCGCTCGCCGCGTTGCTGGAGCTGCAACGCCGCGAGACCAGGATGCCGGCTCAGCGGTAGCCGGTGGTGTCGGCGGGCTTCCCCGCGTCCTGCACCTCGACGACGTAGCGCCAGGCGTCCGGGCGGGACCCGTCGACGTCGTCGAGCCCGTACTCGCGCGCGAGCTCCCCGGACGAGGTCGACCGGCCGTTCCACCGGTGCCGGTCCGGGTCCGCGGCCAGCGCCGCGATCCCCCGCCCGACGAACCGCGGGGTCTCGGAGATCGCGAAGTGCGGCTCGCGGGCGCAGGCGTCGCGCCAGATGTCCTCGGTGACCCCGAAGTGCTCCAGCATGATCTCCGAGCGCAGCCAGCCCGGGGTGACGGCGACGGACGTCCCGCCGTGCGCGCGCAGCTCGTGCGCCCAGGACCGGGCCAGCCGGATCGGCGCGATCTTGGCGAGGTCGTAGTAGACGTTGAGCCGGTAGTTCTCCGCGTTGTAGTCGGCGGTGCCGTCGGTGACCTCGACGACCAGCCCGCCGGGCGTGCGGGACAGCAGCCGCAGCGCATGGTGCGCGGTGACGAGGTGGGTGTCGGTCGCCAGCCGCAGGGTGCGCAGGCCGTTCGCGAGGTCGTGCTCCCAGACCGGCACGTCCCACTCGACCATCATCTCGCCGCCCCAGATGTCGTTCACCAGGACGTCGAGCCGGCCGTGGTCGCGCTCGACCCGGTCCACCAGGGCCGCCACCGCGGCGGGGTCGAGGTGGTCGGTGGGGACGGCGATCCCGGTGCCGCCGGCGGCGGTGACGAGGTCGGCGGTGTCCTCGATCGTCTCCGCCCGGTCGTACTCGGACCGCGCCGCGCGGGTGCTGCGCCCGGTGCAGTAGACGACGGCGCCGGCCGCGCCCAGCTCGACCGCGATCCCCCGCCCGGCCCCGCGGGTGGCCCCGGCGACCAGCGCGACCCGTCCCGACAGATCCATGTGCCCTCCTCGTTTATGAACGTCTATTCATTTATATACGATGGGCTCGTGCCCCGCCGCAAGCAGGTTCCCGACGTGGACGTCCTCGACGCCGCCCTCGACGTCCTGCACGCCCGCGGGCCGCAGGCGCTGACGTTCGCCGCGCTGGCCGAGGCGAGCTCGCTGGCCCCGGCGACGCTGGTGCAGCGCTTCGGCGGCAAGGCCGACCTGCTGCGCCGGGCCCTGCTGCACGCCTGGGACCGGCT
This sequence comes from Pseudonocardia nematodicida, assembly GCF_040105385.1. NCBI lineage: Bacteria > Bacillati > Actinomycetota > Actinomycetes > Pseudonocardiales > Pseudonocardiaceae > Pseudonocardia > Pseudonocardia nematodicida. The sequence continues at coordinate 297,736 of NZ_JBEDNQ010000011.1, read as the reverse complement.
CGACCACCGGACCGACTCGCTCGGCGCCGGGGTGGAGCGCACCCCGGACGGCGCGGTCGCGTTCCTGGTCGGGCTCTCCGAGCAGTACGTCGGCATCGACAGCTACGCCGACGCGCTGCTGGTGCTGCGCGAGGACCTCCTCGACCCCGAGGTACGACGGCGGGGCGCGGCCTGGCGGGCGTCGCTCACCGGGGTGCTCGACGCCTGTCTGGCCGGGACGCCGGGCGTCCCGCCGGACGCCGGCGCGGTGCTGGCGACCTACTGGCAGGGGACGTTGCTCTGGTGGAGCTTCGACCCGGGTGATCCGGTGGCCGAGCACGTCGAGCGGGAGCTGACCCGGTTCGTGCGGACCGTCCTCACCCCGTCTCCTGGTTCCGGTACACGTGCGCGGCCAGATCCACCGGGGCGTCCAGGAAGCCGTACTTCGTCATGATCTCGAGCTGACGGCGGCTCGAGTCCAGCTTCAGGTCGCTCCCGAACGCGGGGAGCTTCGACGCGGCCAGGAGTTCGGTCGGCGCCCCGGTCAGCTCGGCCACCGCGGCGATGAGCGCGTCCTGGTCCGTTCCCGCACGCTCGTTCCCCCGGGCGAGGGCCTGCTGCAGCCCGGCGACCACGTCCGGGTTCTGCTCCGCCCACGCGGTGTTCACGATGTTGTACGCCTGGACGGGCTGCTCGCCGTAGGGCTCCATCATGTTCTCGATCACGATGTCCGTCTCGTCGGCCATCGTCGTCGCGAGCGGGTAGAGCACGTGCCCGGCGTCGACCTGGCCGGACCGTAGCGCCGCGGGCATCTCGGTCGCCGGGATGAGGACGAACTCGATCGCGGCGGTGTCGACCCCCTGGCCCTCGAGCGTCTCGAGGAGCGCCGCGTGGTTCGCGTTCTCGAGCTGGAACAACCCGACGGTCCTTCCCTCGAGGTCGGCCGGCGCGGAGATGCCGCTGCCCTTCATCGTCAGGATCGACATGTCGTTGTCGGCGTAGTAGGTAACCCCGATGATGGAGAGGTCCAGCCCCTGGGCCAGCGCCTGGGACAGGTTCCCGATGTTGAGAGCGCCGAGGTTGACCGTGCCGTTGAGCAGGTTCGGCACCACGTCGGCCGGTGTGCGCAGCTCGACGTACTCGACCTCGATGCCCGCCTCGGCGAAATAGCCCTCGTCCGACGCGACCTGCCACCCGGCGACACCGGCGAAGGGCAGGGTCCCGATGCTGACCGGGGAGTTGCCGGTGTCCGGTCCCGGTGATCCGCCGCAGCCGGCCAGCAGGACGGCGAGGACGGACAGGGTCGCGGTGAGCAGGAGGCGCGGCCGGCTCCGCGTCCGTACGGCGTGCGTCATGGGATCGTTCCTCTCGGGTGGGGGTGGGGCACCGTCATGCGCCGGTGCGCTCGGAGGCCGAACGCTCGGCGAGGATCAGCTCGAGCACCTGGGTGCGCAGCTCGACGAACCGGGGCAGCGCCTTGGTCCGGACCTGGTCGCGCGACCGAGGCAGGTCGACGTCGATCGTCGTCCGGACCTCGGTCGGCCGGTGCGTCAGCGCGACGACCCGGTCCCCCAGGTAGACGGCCTCGTCGATGTCGTGGGTGACGAGGACGATCGTCATGCCGGACTCGGCCCGGATGTCCAGGAGCAGGTCCTCGAGCTCGGCCCGCACCTGCGCGTCGAGCGAGGCGAACGGCTCGTCCATCAGGAGCACGGTCGGCCGGTAGGCCAGGGCACGGGCGATGGCGACGCGCTGCTGCATCCCGCCCGACAGCTGCCACGGATAGGCCTGGTCGACATCGCCGAGGCCCACGTGGGCGAGTGCCTCGGTGGCCCGGGCGGTGACCTCCGCACGCGGAAGGCGGGCGCCCCGCAGCGGGAACTCGACGTTCGCGCGCACGCTCTGCCACGGCAGGAGCGAGCGGCTGTACTCCTGGAACACCATCGCAAGGCTCGGCGAGACACCGGTGGCGACGGCACCGTCGACCAGCACGTCACCGGCTGTCGGCCGCAGCAGCCCGGACAGCGACTTGAGCAGCGTCGTCTTCCCGCAACCCGACGGCCCGACGACCGAGACGAACTCGCCCGCCCGCACCTGGAAGCTGACGTCGCCGATCGCCGTCACGGCGCCCGGGCCCCGGCCGTAGGTGACGCGGAGGTGGCGCGGTTCGAGAACGATGTCGGCGCCGCTCGCGGCGGTCGTGACACTGTCGTGGGGCGCGTCGTGCGGTGCCGCCGGGACTGCGCGGCCACCGTCGACGTGCCCGTGACTCGAGGTGGACACACTGCACTCGCTTTCGTCGGGTGTGAGAGGTCGGTTGCGGTGTCAGGCGCTGCGCTGATCGAGCGCCCGCCACCTGCGGTGCCAGCCGAGGACCATGCGTTCGACGGTCACGACCAGGCCGGTCACCGAGCAGCCCACGAGGCCGATCATGAGCAGGCCCGACCAGGTGTCGAGGATGTTGAACGACTGCTGGGCGCGGATGACGACGTAGCCGAGGCCCGCACCGGAGGCGAGCATGTTGGCCACCACCATCGTTCCGACCGACGCCGCGACGGCGATCCGGACGCCGGCCATGATCTGCGGCATCGCGCCCGGAACGACGACCTGGACGAGCCGGCGGGCCGGCGAGAGGCCGTAGACCCGGGCCGTGTCGAGCGCGACCTGGTCGGCGGCGCGCACACCGTCGACGGCGGCGATCAGGATCGGCCACGTGCCGGCGAAGGCGATCAGTGCGATCTCCATCGTCGTGCCGGGCCCGAGCAGGACCAGCCCGAGCGGCACGAGTGCGACGACCGGCGTGGCCCGCAGGAACTCGGTGAGCGGGCGCACGTCACGCCGGAGCCGCGGGGACAGCCCGAGGACGATGCCGCCGAGCATGCCGACGAGCACGGCGATCACGAATCCCACCGCCAGCGCGACGAGACTCGGCACGAGATCGCCGCGCAGGCGGTCCGCCGTCCACGTCTCCGCGAATCCCTCGACGATGTCCGGCAGCGGCGGGAAGTACGGCGAGGCGCTGCCGGAGCTGACGACCCACCAGAGCGCCACCAGCACCACCGGCACCGCCAGGCTGGCCAGCACCCTCGTCCCGACGGAGCTCACTGCAGCTGCTCCCGCTGCGAGACGTGCCAGCGCAGGGCCCGCCGCTCGATGCCGACGAGTGCGGCGGTCACGGCGAGACCGATCAGGCCGGTCACCAGCACCCGGGCGTAGAGCAGGGGGCGGTCACCGATGCTGGCCGCCCGCGCCATCTCGGCGCCCAGCCCCTGACCCCCGACGATCAGCGAGGTGGCGATGGCGAAGATCAACGCGAACGTCCCGGACAACCGCATCCCCGTCGCGATGTAGGGCAGGCAGCTGGGGACGTCGACCAGCACGAACCGGCGCGCACGGCCGATCCCGTAGACCCGGGCGGTGGCCACCGCCACCGGATCGACGTCGCGCATGCCGTACATCGACTGGATGAGCAGCGGCCACAGCGCCGCCAGGACGACGATGACCACCGTCAGCTGCTGCCCGATGCCGTAGATGAACAACAGCAGGGGAAGCGCCGCGATGGCCGGGAGGGTCCGGACGAACTCGAGGGTCAGGTAGCTCGCCCGGTACGACAGCTCGGAGGCGCCCAGGAGCATCCCGACGGGCACGCCGACGGCGGTCACCAGCGCCATGCCCAGGGCCCAGGCGCTCATCGACGAGGCGATGCCGTTCCACAGATCGGCTCCCCGCAGGTCGGCGAGCAACGCCGCGCCGATCTCGGTCGCCGGGGGGAAGTCCTGGCCGGGCAGGATTCCGGTGCGCGTGCACACCTCCCAGACCAGGATCACGGCCACCACGACGAGTGCGGGCTCCGCCCGGCTCACGAGCCGCCGCCGGGTGACGTCGGGAAACGGACTGCTGATCCTCATGGCTCTCCTGGGACGGGCGCGACGGCACCGCGGGACGACGCCGGTGGCGCGCCCAATCGCTCTGCCGGGTGGGTGTGGTGTCGCGGGCGGTCAGCGCCGGATGAAGGGCACGACGAGTCGCGAGGGCGTGCCGGCTCCGGTGTGGACGGTGACGGTGGCTCCGCTCGCCGGGCTCGCGTCGTCGCAGGCGGGCCGGTCGACGGGGTCGTCGTGCACGAACGGGCCGGATCCCCGCAGCGGCACGCGGATGTTGGACAGCGCCTCGGCGGCACCGCCGTTCTCGAAGTCGTGGCCCTGCACCGTCACGGCCAGCCGGTGGCCGGGCGGCAGGACGACGCAGGTCGGCCAGATCTCCACGTCGACCTGGTAGGTCGTGCCGGGCTCGAGCGGCTGCCGCGACGTGTGCGGGTGGTAGGGCCGGTACGGGGTCGACCGGTCGGCGTCGAGCTCGCGGTGCGAGGCGCGGAGCCATCCCTGGGCCGGCGGCGAGTGCGGATCGATCGCGCCCGGGAAGGTGACCTCGTCGCCGTCCGGGGTGAACACGCGGATCACCGCGAACAGGTCGGCGTCGTCGGTGTCGCTGCTGACGAACAGGCTGAGCGCGAGCGGGCCGATGATCTCGATCGTCCGGTCCGACGGCGGCAGGGTGAAGGTCGCACCGTCGACGAGCTCGGTGTAGCCGGACTCGGCGGCCGCGGGCAGCTCGTCGGTCAGGGACGCCGTCGCGGCGTCGAGGAACAGCTCGGTCCAGTCGGTCTCGGGCAGCGGCCAGCCCGTGGCGGTGCGGTCGGAGAACGAGCCGTCCACGTGACGGACCCGCAGCAGCACCGGAGGTTGCTCGTCCCAGCCGTTGTCGACGCCGAACAGGAAGTGGTCGAAGAAGCGGCGCTGCAGGTCACGCCCGTAGTCGGTGTAGTACTCGGTCCAGTGCTCCAGACCGTGCATCTCGAGCCACTTCTGCCGGGACCCGGCGCCCAGGTATCCCTCGACGTTGCCCCGCAGGTGGAGCCCGGCACCACCCCAGCTGCCGGCGGACAGCAGCGGCACCTCGATCCGGGACAGGTCGGGCGTGCGGGTGGCGTAGTACTCGTCGTCGAACGGGTGTGCGCGGTGGTCCGCGCCGAGGTCGACCCGGTTCTCGCGCAGCGTGCTCTCGTCGAGCGCCTCGTCGCCGGTGACCTCGAGTCCGTTGATCGTGCTGAGGAGCTTCCGGCCGTTGCCGTGCTGCACCGACACGACCTGCATCTCGTACCAGTGCCGGGTGAACGTCGAGAGGATGCCGCCGTGGTGGGTCACCTCGCGGTAGACGTCGTTCGCGCCCTCCCAGACACAGATGGCGGCGAGGTGCGGCGGCCGCATCGCGGCGACCTGCCACTGGTTGATGCCGTAGTAGGAGATGCCGGAGAGCCCGACCCTGCCGTTGCTCCACTCCCGGGTCCCGGCCCACTCGATGCAGTCGGCGACGTCCCGGGTCTCCCGCTCCGAGAAGCAGTCGATCCGGCCCGGCGAACGACCGGCGCCGCGCGAGTCGACGCGCACGCAGGCGTAGCCGTACGGCACCCAGCGCTCGGGGTCGGCGACCTCCCAGCTCTGGAAGCGGTTGGAGGAGCCCTTCCCGACCTCCGGGTGGTCGGTGACGAGCTTCTCCCAGGCCGTCGCGTACCCCTCGGCGAACGGCAGCCCCTTGCCGTACGGGCCGTAGCTCAGGAGGACGGCGGCCGGTTCCCCGCCGACGGGCCGGAACACGTCGGCCCGCAGGACGAGACCGTCGTCGGCGGTGATGGGGACGTCCCACTCGGCGAGGACGGGCCCGCTCTCGGTCTCGATGATCTCGCGCACGATGTGCCCTTCGGTCGACGCCGGCCACGCAGGTCCGAGCACCTCGTCCCCGCGATGTGATGAGCCTCTCAGCGTCGATCCGCGCCAACAATGTCCGCGATGACAGACATTGACGCGCCTCATGTCCCCGATGACACAATCGCGCCGGTGACGGTTCCTCCTGTCCCGGACCTGCGGACCTGGCTCCGGGCGATCGGCACGCTGACCGCCGCGGTGAACACGGAGACCGAGCTGCCGACGATGCTCGACCTCGTGGCGACGACCGCCAGGGAGCTGCTCGGGCTGGACTTCTGCGGGGTGATGGTCCCGGCACCGGAGAACGACCACTTGCTGATCCACGGGGCCAGCGGGCTGCCCGCCGGTTACATCGCCCGGGTCAACGAGCACCGCCGCATCCGGCTGGACGGCCCCGACGCCGTCGGGGCCCCCGCCGCCCGCGCGTTCTACTCGGGTCGCCCGTGCTCGGTCTCCGACACCGATGCGGAACCGAACTCGAGCTGGTCCGACGTGGCACGCGAGCAGGGCTACCGCTCGATCCTGGCCGTTCCACTGAGGACCTCGGCCGGCACCATCGGCACGCTCAACAGCTACCGCTCGACGGTGCACGAGTTCACCCCGCGCGAGGTCGAGCACCTCGAGCTCCTCGCCGAGCACGCGACGATCGCCATCACGTCCGCGCGGGTGCTCGACGACCTCCGCAGGCAACACCGTCTGATCGAGCGCGCGGGGCAGATCCACGACCGTCTGGTCCGCGCGGCGGTCCGCGCCGGGGGTGTCGAGGGCATCGCCGGGACCCTGGCCGAGCTGGTGTCGAGCCCGGTCGTCGTCCTCGATGCCGACGGTGAGGTGCTCGCACGGGTCGGGACCGACGCCGACCGGGCCCCCGCGGACCTGCCGACGGCCGGGACGGACCCCGCGCCGACCGAGCGGCCACTCGTCCGCCGGCACGGGCAGCACGTCGTCGCCGACGTGGTGCTCGACGGGCGCGTCGTGGCGACCGTGTGGCTCCTCGGCCACGCGCACCGCCTGGACGCACTGGGGGTGCGGGCCGCCGAGCACGCGGCGGTGCAGCTCTCGCTGGAGGTCCTCCGCCGGCGCACCGCGGCCGAGGCCGAGCAGGGCGTGCGCGGGGAGCTCCTGTCCGAGCTGCTCGCCGGGGCGGACCCCCGCTCCGCGCGGATCAGGGACCGCGCCCAGCTCCTCGGGCACGACCTGAGCGGCGACTGCACGATCTACGTCGTCCGCTCCGACGGGGCCCCGGACCCGTCCCGCCCGGCCGACCGCCGGGCCGGAGCCGACGGGGCGGAGCGCGTCGTCCCCGAGGCGGTCCGCCTGACCTCGCACATCCGGCCCCGGCCGCTGGTCTCCGCGGTGCACGGCGTGGTCGTCGCGCTCTGGCCCGGCGAGCACTCCCCCGATGCCGAACGGCTCCTGCGCCGGGCCGTCGCCGCGGCGCTACCGGGAGCGGCCGTCACCGTGGCGGTCGCCCGGTCGGACCGGCTCGGCATCGCCGCCGCCCACCGGCTGGCCTCGGGAACGATGGCCTTCGCCCTCGCCAACGGGAGGGGAGGAGGTCTGGTCTCGACCGAGGACCTCGGCGCGGCCGGGCTCCTCCTCCAGTTCGCCGAGCCGTCGGCACTGCGGCGCTACGCCGCCCGCACGCTGGGCCCGATCCTCGACTACGACGCCACCCACGGGACCGAGCTGGTCACGACCCTGCGTGCCCATCTCGACAGCGACCTCGACCGGCGCGACACGGCCGAGCGGCTGGTCGTCCACCCGAACACCGTCACCCAGCGGCTGCGCCGCATCGAACTGCTCACCGGGCTCGACGTCCGGTCGTCGCGCGCCACTCTCGAGGCGCGCATGGCGCTGACACTGATCGACGTGGCCGGTGCCGTGGAACGCTAGTCGTCCGGCCCCGGAGGACCGCCGAGGACGTCCGCGGTGTGCTCCCCCAGCCCGGGGACGCCCGGCACGGACGGGTCCGGGCCCGGGTCCGTCGAGAAGCGGAACGGTGCGGCCACGACCGAGACCACCGCACCGTCGGGGAGCCGCACCGGCCGCCAGCGCCGTCCGTCCACCAGCTCGGGGTGGCGCGCGACATCGGCCACCGAGCTGAGCCGTCCCCACGGCACGCCCGCCCGATCGAGCTCGTGCTCCAGATCGGCGGCGGACCGCCGCGCCGTCGCGGTGGCGACCGCCGACTCGACGAGGTCCCGGTGTTCGAGGCGCCCGGCATTGTGCACGAGACGCGGGTCGCCGGCGAGGTCGTCGAGTCCGAGCACGCTGCACAACCGGGCCCACTGGCGATCGTTCTGCACCGCGATGTTCAGGGTGACGTCGTCGGCGGTGCCGAACGGTCCGTAGGGCGTGATCGACGCGTGCCGGGTGCCGGCGGGCTCGATGTCCACCCCACCCTCCCGGTGGGCGATCAGCAGCGGGCTCATCCACTCCGCGAGCACGTCGAACATCGACACGTGTATCCGCGGCCCCCGCCCTGTGCGGTCACGCTCCCGCAGCGCGGCGAGGACGGCGGTCGCGGCGTAGATCCCGCCCCCGAGGTCGGCGAGCGAGACCCCCGGTTTGGCCGGCTGTCCGGGTAGTCCGGTGCTGGCCGTCACCCCCGCCTCCCCCTGGACCAGCAGGTCGAAGGCCTTGCGGTCCCGGTAGGGCCCGTCCGGCCCGTACCCGCTGATCCGGCAGGTGACCAGGCCGGGGTTGAGGTCGCGCAGCTCGTCGTCGGAGATGATGCGCTCGACCGCACCCGGCCCGAGGTTGGACAGGAACACGTCGGCATCGCGCAGCATGGTGCCCAGCGCCTGTTTCCCCGCCGCCGTCTTGAGGTCGAGCACCACCGAGCGCTTCCGGTAGTTCAGCCACACGAAGTGCGAGGCGTACCCCTGCGCGAAGGTGTCGTACCCGCGGGCGAAGTCCCCGCCGTCCGGCCGCTCGACCTTCACGACGTCCGCGCCGAGGTCGGCCAGGTGGCGTGAGCACAGCGGCGCCGCGACGGCCTGTTCCAGCGCGACGATCCGGAGACCGGCCAACGGGCCCTGCGGGTCCGGCATCAGAACCTCAGCACCGTGCCGACGGAGGGCTGCAGGTAGCGGTCCGGCGCGCTCGACCGGAACGCCGCGTGCGCGGGCAGCCCGCTGCAGTGCATCGGGACGATGTGCCGCACGTCCCGCTCCCGCATACCGCCGACGGTCAGGTCGACGTTGTCGTGCGGGGTGGTCGGGAACCCCAGGTGGAACCCGCCCATCACCGCCAGGACCGGCTCGGGTCCGCAGATCGCGCGTGCCCGGTCGATGGTGTTGAGCACCCCCGCATGGGCGCAGCCGGTGAGCACGACCAGGCCCTTGCCCTTGACGTCGATCACGAGGCCCTGTTCCTCCAGGACCCTGTCCAGGCCGTAGCTGCCGTCGGCGCGGACCTGGTAGAGGCCGGGAGCGTGCTCGGCCGGTGGCTCGACCGGCCCCTCGAACGACACCTGCCTCGGGATGGATCCGGTGGTGTACATCCCGCAGCCCAGGTCCAGCGCGCCCGAGCTCAGGACGGGGCGACCCCCCTGGCGCTCGATGCCGTCGAGCGTGAACGCCTGGTTGTAGTAGGCGGAGGTGCGGCCGTCCCCCATCACGGCGTACCGCGGGAGGAAGGCGTCCTCGTGCGTCGCGACCGGAACGGTGTCCTCGAGCGCGCCGAGGAGGGCGTCGAGGCCGCCGTAGTGGTCCGGGTGACCGTGGCTGATCACGACGTGCGAGATCCGTCGCGGATCGACGCCCAGCGCGCGCAGATTGTGGAGCAGGACCGTGCCGGTCAACCCGACGTCGAACAGCACGGTGACCTCGTGCCGCCCGCGCCGTGCCGTCACGAGCAGGCTGATGCCGTTCTCCGCCTGGGGCGGGAGCCGGCGCAGGTCGAAGTGCTCGATCAGGCCCGACCGCACGCAGTGGCTCCCGTCGCCGAGGTCCCGGTCCGGCAGCAGCATGTCGACCCAGTTCTCCACCAGGACGGTGATCTCGACCTCGTCGGCCTGGAACGGACCCATCAGAAGATCGCCAGCGGGTTGATCGGCGAACCGACCGCACCTGTGATCGGCAGCGGCGGCGCGCTGAAGAAGAAGTCGTACCGGCCCTCCTCCTCGCACGCCGTCGCGAGCCCCTCGAGATCGAAGATCTCGCCGATCGTCATACCGGCGTTGACCAGCAGGATCAGGTGCAGCGGCTGGAAGACCCCCGGGGTGTCGTTCGGGAGGACCTCGGCCCCCCAGGTGTCGGTGGCCAGGGCCGCGATCTCGTGCGAGGCGAACCAGTGGGCGGCGCTGACGCCCAGGCCGGGGGCCGGCCCCGAGTCGTACTCGCCCCACGTCCCGGTGGCGCGCACCTGCGCGATCTGCCCGGTCCGGACGAGCACGATGTCCCCGGACCGCACCTCGACGCCCTGGGCGGCCGCGCAGTCGGCGAGCTCCTCGGCACCGATCCCCTGCCCGGCCTCGAGCCACCGGACCCCGCGGTGCCGCGGGATGTCGAGCAGGATCCCGCGGCCGACCACCCCGTCGGCGATCCGGTCGATGCTGTTGAGGGTCGCTCCCGTGCTCGTCACGTGCTCGAGACCGTGCCCGTTCCACATCTGGCCGCGGTAGAAGATGTGGGCCAGTGCGTCCCACTGGGTGCCGCACTGCAGCGGCATCGAGACGGCGTCGTCGGTGTAGCGCAGCACGGCGAGGTGGTCCTGGGCGCCGAGTGCGATGTCGCCGCCGTCCTGCAACATCGAGTGGACCGGGTTCGTCCGCCCACCGAAGCCTCCGCGCTGCGGGCCCTCGTCGTCGAAGGGCAGGCCGCACGACACGACCCGTCCCGACCGGATCATCGACGCGGCGTGGACCAGCACGCCGGGCGTGATGAAGTTGAGGGTGCCGCGCTGGTCGTCCTCCCCCCAGCGTCCCCAGTTGCGGTAGCGGAGGCAGAGTTCGTCCACGAGGGCGACCGGATCCCGGTCGTCCGGGTGATCCGCGGTGCGAGCAGCTGCAGGGTCGAGTGTGGACACGTTCGATCCTCGTTCCCTCGGTGCGTGGCCAGGAAGTCGATCGCCCGGTGGTCGGGGACGGTGGTCGTCCGGTGACCCACCGTGCTGCGATCGGACTTCACTGTGACCGAGTTCGCACCCACCACGCCATGGCGCCAGGGCCACATCGAGGGGTCATCGATGTGACCGGGGACATGGCCCGCGCCGAGGAGAGGTCCGGGGCGCTAGCTCCCCGGCAGGTTCTGCACGTGCCGGAACCCGAAACGGCCCTTGATGCACAGGTGCCCGTAGGTCACCGAGTGGTCCGACGGGCTGGTCACGTTCACGATCTCCCCGCGCTGCACGTGCAGCTCCAGGTTGCACCCCACCCCGCAGAACGAGCAGACCGTCGTCGTGACGCTCTCCTCGTCGGGGTGCCAGTCGTCGGCCTCGCGCTTGTCGTGCTCGGCGACCGACTTCAGCGCGCCGGTCGGGCAGACGCCGATGCAGTTCCCGCAGTAGACGCACGCCGACTCCGGCAGCTCGACGTCGTGCTCGGTGGCGATGCGGGCGTCGAACCCGCGCCCGGCCGCGGCGATCGCGAAGGTGAACTGGGCGTCGGTCCCGCAGGCGTTGACGCACTTGTAGCACATGATGCAGCGCGAGTAGTCCCGCACGTAGAGGTCGTTGTCGACCTTGACGGGCTGGGCGACGGTGGCCCGGGTCCGGCCGTCGGGGGCATGGTGGTGCCCGGCGTGCCGGCGGTCCCGCTCGCCGGCCTCCGCCGGTGCGGCCGGTGGGCCGTAGCGGTCGGGGTCGACGCCGTAGTCGGTCATCCAGCGCTGCACGTCGGCGCTCGCCTGGTCCATGTCCACCGAGGACGCCAGCAGTTCCAGGACCATCCGGCGGCTGTGCCGGACCTTCTCGGTGGCGGTGCGCACCTCCATGCCGTCCTCGCACTTCCGCGCGCAGGACGGGACGAGCGCGCGGGAGCCCTCGACCTCGACCACGCACACCCGGCAGGCGTTGATCGGGTCCATGTTCGGGGCCCAGCACAGGGTCGGGGTGTCAGCCTGTTCGGGCGTGCCCTCGCGGTGCAGGGCCTCGAGGATCGTCGAGCCCTCGGGGATGCGGACCTCGGTGCCGTCGAGCGTCACGGTCACGGTCCGGCGGATCTGCCCGAGCATGACCGGGCCGCCGGCGAGCCGTTCGGCGGGGCCGGGTGCGGATCCGGCCGGGTCGGCGACGGTGACGCCGACCGCGCCCGCACCGTTGCTGCGGCGCAGCGTGCCGACGCCCTCCCCCGCGCCCGGGCCGCCGCCGGGTGTCCCGGAGCCGTTGCTCTCGGTACGGGACGCGTCCGCCTCGGGGGCGCCGTCGATCTCACCGGGCTCGGGTGCGCGCGACCCGCCGTCCGGTCCGGCCGGGCCCTTGCCGCCGGTCGTGGTCATGTCCGCCACCCCGTCTCCGCGTCCCGTGCCGGCCGCATGCGGTACGCGCGCCGTTCCTCGTGCCTGCCCCGAGCCGATCCGGGGGCGGTCATCGCCCGCCCCCGTGTCCGTTGCCCGAGTGCCCGTTGACCTCCGGATGGGCGTGCCCGTTCGAGTCGGGGCCACCGGCGTTGCGCGACGGCGCCGCGATCAACCCGAGGTCGATCGCCGACATCACCGCCGACGGCGCGGTCTGCCCGAGCCCGCAGATCGACGAGTCCCGCATGACCCGGGCGAGGTCGTCGAGCAGGGCCAGCTCGGTCTCCCGGGACCCGATCGGCGCGTCCCGTTCCAGCCGCGCGAGGGCCTCCTCCTGGCGCACCGTCCCGACCCGGCAGGGCACGCACTGCCCGCACGACTCGTCCCGGAAGAAAGCCGCGATCCGGCGCAGCGTGCCGGTGAGGTCGGCGGCGGTGTCGAAGACCAGCACGACGCCGGAGCCGAGGGTCGCGCCGATCTCCCGGGCACCCTCCAATGTGAGCGGTGTGTCCAGATCGGACGGCATCACGAAACCACCGGCCGCGCCGCCGAGCAGCACGGTGCGCAGCTCCCCGCGCGTGCCACCGGCGAGGTCGAGCAGCTCCCGCAGGGTGGTGCCGAAGTCCACCTCGTACACCCCGGGCGTCCCGACCGCGCCGGAGACGCAGAACAGCTTCGACCCGGTGGACTTCCCGCCGCCGACCGAGGCGAAGGCCTGCCCGCCGATGTTGAGGACCTCCAGCACGTCGTACAGGGTCTCGACGTTGTTGATCGCCGTGGGCTTGCCGAACAGCCCGGCGGTGGCGGGGAACGGCGGCTTGTTCCGTGGTTCCCCGCGGTAGCCCTCGATCGACTCCAGCAGCGCGGTCTCCTCACCGCAGATGTAGGCCCCGGCGCCGCGGCGCAGGTCGATGTCGAACGCGAAGCCCTCGCCCATGACGTCGTCGCCGAGGTAGCCACGGGCCCGGGCGGCGGCGATCGCGTCCTGCAGCCGGCGGGTCGCCAGCGGGTACTCGCCGCGGATGTAGAGGTGCCCGGTCGTCGCGCCGGTGACGTAGCCGGCGATGGTCATGGCCTCGATCAGGCCGAACGGGTCGCCCTCCATGAGGACGCGGTCCTTGAACGTGCCGGGCTCGGACTCGTCGGCGTTGCAGATCAGGTGGTGCGGGCGTTCCGGGGTGGCCGCGACCGTCTCCCACTTCACGCCGGTCGGGAACGCCGCACCGCCGCGCCCGGTCAGCGAGGCGTCCTTCAGCTCGGCGATGACCCGGGTCGGGCCGAGGTCGACGGCACGGCGCAGCGCGGCGTACCCGCCGGCGGCCCGGTAGTCGTCCAGTGAGCCGGGGTCGACGACGCCGACCCGGCGCAGCAGCCGCAGGTGCTCACCGGTGCGGGTCTGGGGTGCGCTGACGGTGGTGTCGGCGAACGCGTGATCCGCGGCGGAGGCCTGTTCGCCGGTGGGGTCCGCGGGGGCCTGCGCGGCCTGCAGGACCGACGACGGCGTGGCCGGGGCCTGGGAGAGGTCGGGCTCCCCCGCGCGCTGGTGCAGTACGGCCGGAGCGCGCTCGCACAGGCCGAGACATGGGCTGCGCACCCAGCAGGCGTCGGTGGAGCCGTCCAGCCCCGGCTCGAGCTCGGCGATGATCTCCTCGCCGCCGAACGGGCCGCACGCGACGTCGTCGCACACGTGCACCACCCGCGGCGCCCGCGGCTCGACCGAGAACATCGCGTAGAACGTGGCGACGCCGTACACCTCCGCCGGCGGGACCTGCAGCGTCCGCGCGACGTGGTTGAGCGCCCCCTCCGAGAGCCACCCGACGGCGTCGTGCACCGCGTGCAGCATCGGCAGCAGCAGGTGCCGCCGGGACCGGGCGGCGTGCCCGGCGTGCACCGACCGGGTCGCGACGTCGCCGTCCCGCTCGGGAACCGTGGGCGCGAGCATCGCGAACGCGGCGTCGATCGCCTCGCGCTCGCCCTCGGTGGGCGAGGCCGACGACAGGTGCAGATCCATCCACTACCCCCCGGCCGCCGGGAGCGAACCGAGACGTTCGATCCGCACCGCGGTGGCCTTGAACTCCGACGTCCCGGACTTGGGGTCCCAGGCGTCGTTGGTGAGCGCGTTGACGTCGACCTCCTCGGTGAAGTGCGGGGTGAACGACGCCAGCCCGGGCCGCAGCGACGGGTCCAGCGCCACCGGGGCCTCCACCGAGCCGCGCCTGCTCGTGACCCGCACCCGCTCGCCGTCGGCGATGCCGAGCCGCGTGGCGTCCGAGGCGTCCATCCGCAGCGACTCCCGGCGGCGCAGCGGCGAAGCGTAGCCGCCGGTCTGGACGCCGGAGTTGTAGGCGTCCAGCAGCCGCACCGTGGTGAGCCTGATGGGGTAGTCGTCGGTGAGCTCGTCGACCGGTGGGACGTGCTCGACCGGCGTGAACGGCGCCGCGTTCCCGCGCTTCTCCGGTTCGGTCTCCCACAGCCGGGCGTGCATCAGCGGGGTACCCGGGTGGTCCTCGGTCGGGCACGGCCACTGGATGCCGCCGAGCGCGTCGAGCCGGGCGTAGCTCATCCCGTGGTGCCAGTTCAGCGACACCGACCGCAGCTCGTCCCACACCTGCTCGGCGGTCGGTGAGCCCCAGTCGTGGCCGAGCCGGTTCGCGATGTCGCAGATGATGTGGGTGTCCGGGCGGGCCTGCCCGGGCGGGTCGAGCGCCTTGCGGACCCGCTGCACCCGTCGTTCGGAGTTGGTGACGGTGCCCTCGTACTCGCACCAGTCCGCCGAGGCCGGCAGCACGACGTCGGCCAGCTCCGCGGTGGCGGTCCGGAAGATGTCCTGGACGACGAGGTGGTCCAGGCCCTCCAGCAGTTGCCGGGCGTGCACGACGTTGGCCTCGGACTCCGCCGGGTTCTCGCCGATGCAGTACAGCGCGTTCAGCTCGCCGCGCTCCATCGCCTCGAACATCTCCGAGAGGTGCATCCCCTTCTCGGACGGGATCGGCTTGCCCCGGTAGACGGCCTCGAAACGGGCGCGGGCCTCGTCGTCGGACACGTCGTAGCCGCCGGGCAGCTTGGCCGGGATCGCGCCCATGTCGCCGCCGCCCTGCACGTTGTTCTGCCCGCGCAGCGGCACCAGACCGGAGCCGTAGCGGCCGACGTGCCCGGTCAGCAGCGCCAGGTTGATCAACGCGAAGACGTAGTCGGCGGCGTTGTGGTGCTCGGTGATGCCGAGCGTCCAGCAGATCTGGGCGCGGTCGGCACGGGCGTAGGCGTGCGCCAGCTCCCGGATCGACGACGCCGGCACGCCGGTGATCTCCTCGGCTCGCTCCAGCGTGTAGGGCTCGACGGTCTCGGCGTAGTCGTCGAACCCGGTGGTCGAGCGCTCGACGAACGACCGGTTCACCAGACCGGCGTGGATGATCTCGCGCCCGATCGCGTTGGCCAGCGCGATGTCGGTGCCGACGTCGAGCCCGAGCCAGGAGTCGGCCCACTGCGCGGTCGAGGTGTGCCGCGGGTCCACCGAGAACAGCCGGGTCCCGCCCGAGATCCCCTGCAGCACGTGGTGGAAGAAGATGGGGTGCGTCTCGCGGGCGTTACTGCCCCACAGGACGATCAGGTCGGCGTTTTCCGCTTCGACGTACGCGGAGGTGCCGCCGCCGGCACCGAACACCGCCGTCAGACCGACGACGCTGGGAGCGTGTCAAGTGCGGTTGCAGCTGTCGACGTTGTTGCTGCCCATCACCGCCCGGGAGAACTTCTGCGCGGTGTAGTTCATCTCGTTGGTGGCCTTGGAGCAGCTGAACATGCCGTAGCGCTCGCCCGGCACGTCGCGGAACCCGGCCGCGGCGCGGTCCAGGGCCTCCTCCCACGAGGCGGGGCGGAGCACGCCGTTCTCGCGGACGAGCGGCTCGGTGAGACGGACGTGGCGGGGCCTGAAGCCACGGCGGTTGCGGGTCGTGCGGGTCATCGTCGACCTCCGGCTGGTGAGTCCGGGACTCCTCCACCGTAGCAACCGCGGAGATCCACGTCACATGATCGGCGTAGGCGGCAGACTGTCCCGATGGACTCCGACCCCGGACGGCCTCCCCCCGGCGACGACCTCGACATCTACCTCGGCTCCCTCGACGCCGACGCGCTGCGCGCCCTGCTGCGCACGATCGCCGACGGCGACCCCGCGGTCGACCGGCTGCTGCGCGTCCGGGCCACCGCGGGCACCCCCGACCCGGGCGCGACGCGACGGCTGACGGCGGCCGTGACCGAGGCGCTGCGCACCCGCGAGTTCATCGACTACCGGCACTCCTTCGACGTCGCCAAGGACGCGAACGCGGTCCTCGACGAGCTCGAGGACCACCTCGACGCGGGCGCCCCGGACACCGTCCGGCCCGCCCTGGAGCGCGCGACGACCCGATTGCGCGCGCTCGCGCTGCAGGCCGACGACTCCGCCGGGGTCATCGGCGACGCCGGGCAGCGCGCCGTCGACCTGCACGCCCGGTCGTGCCGCGAGGGCTCGCCCGACGGCCGGAGGCTGGCCCGCTGGCTGGTGAAGTTCCGCGTGGGCTCACCGGGGTGGCCGGAGGTCGTCCTCGACGACCACCTGGCCGGGCTGGGCGACGCCGGGCTCACGGCCTACCGGGCCGCGGTGGCCGGCCTCGACCCCACCGGCGACACCCTGTTCGAGATCGAGCGGATGCGCCTGGAGCTGGCCGACCACGACGGCGACGTCGACGCCGCGATCGACATCCTGCAGCACGGTGGCCGGTCGCCGACCTACGGCGGGATCGTCCGGCGGTTGCGGGCCGCCGGGCGGGAGTCCGAGGTCCTGGGCTGGATGGACCGGGCGATCGCCGACGGCCGGGTGTCCGGCCGGCTCGGCCCGTCCGGTGCCGATCACTGGCTCGACCCCGCCGACGTCGCCCGGGTGCTGCTCGGCGCCGGCCGGCCCGACGACGCGGTCGGGGTGCTGCGCACCGAGTTCACCAGCCGTCCGGACCGGACGACGTTCGCGGCGCTGCTCGCGTTCGCCGGCGAGCTCGGCCGGCGGGAGGCGGAGCGGGAGTGGGCGCTGGCGCACGCCCGCTCGCGCGCCGGTTCGCACGAGCGGGGTGCGGTGCTCGTCGACCTGGCGCTGGGCGAGGGGGACCTCGCCGCCGCGTGGGCGGCCGCCGACGAGTTCGGTGCGGGGGCCGGGTGGCGTGATCTGGCCGAGGCGAGCCGGGACGAACGGCCGCTCGGCGCCGCGCAGCTCTACCGCTCGGAGGTCGACGCCCAGCTGGAGGGCGGCGCCGACACCCGGGTGTACGCCTCGGTCGCGGAGACGCTCGTCGATGTCCGGGAGCTGCACAGGGCGGCCGGGAGCGAGGAGGACTTCGTCCAGTACCTGCGCGTCCTCCGGGAGACCTACCGGCGGCGGACGTCGCTGATGACCGCCCTGAACCGCAACGGTTTGTGAGTGGTTATCGCGGTCCTGACCGCGACAACCGCTCACGAGCGACGGAGTCGCCGGTGACCAGCGGGAACCAGGAGGGCAGCGGGCCGGGGGGCGCGACGGTCTCGCCGACCGCGACGAGACCGCCCTCGACGGCGCCGGCGCGGGCCGCGCGCAGGGTGCGGGTCCGGCCGTCGCCGTCCTGCAGCCGGACCGCCGGCAGTGGGCGGGCCAGGGCGTCCGCGAGCTCGTCGGGGGTGTTGACGTTGAGCAGCGAGTCCAGGCCGGGGTCGAGGCGGGCGAGGACCGGGTCGGCGCGCAGCGCACGCTCGTCGATCCGGTGCACGTCGCAGCGGGCGAACAGCGACGGCGGCCGGCCCTCCCCGGCTCGCGTCAGCGCGGCGATCTCGGCGGCGAGGGCTGTGCGGTAGGCGGCGGCCAGCGGCTGGTGGTGGCCGTGCGCGACCGGCAGGGCGACGTCGTGGCCGTCCAGGTGGTCGAGCGTCCGCGCGGCGAACGCGGGGTGCAGCAGGGGCAGGTCGACCGACGCGACGAATGCGGAGCTCCGGTCCAGCGACTCGACCGCCGCCAGGCCGATCCCGATCGCGGGCAGCGGGCCCAGGTCCGGCACCGGGTCGTCGAGCACCTCGGTGCCCTCCGGGAGCAGCGGCAGCGGCTGCCCGGCCGCACGCACCACGACCAGCGGCCCGTTCACCGCCCGGCCCAGGACGGCGACGGTGCGGGTCAGCAGCGGCGTCCCGTGCCAGTCCAGGTCGGCCTTCGGCGTCCCCATCCGGGACGACCGGCCGCCGGCGAGGACGATCCCGGCCCCCGGTCGTCGGCCCCCGTACCCGCGCACGCGGTGATCCTACGGGCCCGGCCTACCCAGAACTGATGACTCCGAACGGCGGGGGGCAACACGTCCGGTCAGGGCACCGATGCGAAGTTGTGACCACTTCGTACCAGCCCCGCCACGGCGCGTCCGACGACGACGAGAACAGGTGGACCACCCCGGCCGTCCCGGCGCAGCGGAGCGCCCCGCCGATGCTTCCCGAGCGCCCCCGGTGGACCGCCCCGGCCGGGCTGTCCACCCCGTCCGAGTGGGTCACCCCCGTCGACCCCACCCATCGGGTCCCTCCGCGGCCCGGCGCGACCGCGCTGCCCGCCTCGGCGATCGAGGCGATGATGCGGACCGCCGCCGCACCGATCTCTCCCGCCGTCGGGGCGGACCCGTCGTCGTCCGGGTCCGCTCCGTCGGCGCCCGGTCCGCGCCCCCGTCGCGCGTGGGTGCCGTGGACGGTGGCCGGGGTCGCCTGCGTCGTCGCGATCGGCGCGATCGCGTCCGGCGGGCGCACCCGGATCCCGGAGTAGACCGAGCCGCGGCGGCCGGCCCCGGGCGGCGCCTACCCTGGTGGTCCGCCCACCGCCCGCCCAGGTGGCGCGGAGGAACGAGGACGTGATGGGACGGCTGACGGTCCGCCGGCCGGTGCTGCGCCTGACCGCCGACGGGACGACCCGGTCGCGGCCGGACACCCTGGTCGCCGAGGAACCCCTCGAGCTCCGGGTCGGCGGGAAGCCGCTGTCGGTGACGATGCGGACCCCCGGCCACGACGTCGAGCTGGCGCACGGCTTCCTGCTCACCGAGGGCGTGATCGGGAGCGGCGCCGACATCGCGGCCGCGCGCTACTGCGACTCGCTCGACGACCAGGGCCGCAACACCTACAACGTGCTCGACGTCGACCTGGCCGCCGGTGTGGAACCGCCGGACACCTCGGTGGAACGGAACTTCTACACGACGTCGTCGTGCGGGGTGTGCGGGAAGGCCTCGCTGGACGCGGTGAAGCTCAAGACCCGGCACTCCCCCGCCGCCGACGCGCTGCGGATCGGGCGCGAGCTGCTGGTGCAGCTGCCCGACCGGCTGCGTGAGCACCAGAAGGTCTTCGGTTCGACCGGCGGCCTGCACGCGGCCGCGCTGTTCGACGCCGACGGTGAGGTGCTCGCCGCCCGGGAGGACGTGGGCAGGCACAACGCCGTCGACAAGGTCCTCGGCCGAATGCTGATGGACGGCCGCATCCCGGCGGCCGGCACGGTGCTGATGGTGTCCGGACGGGCGTCGTTCGAGCTGGTGCAGAAGGCCGTGATGGCCGGGGTGCCGATGCTGGCGGCGGTGTCCGCGCCGTCGTCGCTGGCGGTGGACCTGGCCGAGGAGGCCGGGATGACGCTCGTCGGGTTCCTGCGGGGCGAGACCGGCAATGTCTACACCGGAGCCGAGCGCATCGTCGTCTGAGCCGGCCGGTCACGGCACCGGCTCGGCGCGCGCCGCTGCGCCCGACGGGAGCACCAGCTCGGCATCGGGAAGTCCGGCGAGCACGTCCTCGATCGCCGCGGAGTGGGACGTCGGGTGATCGCGCGTCCGACGGTGGTCGTCGGAGAGGGTGAGGATCTCCAGGGCGAGCGTGGCCGTGAGCCGGACGGACAGGTCGGCGGCCGCGCGGCCCATGCGAGCGGCCAGCGCGTCCTGCAATCGGGTCCGGGCGCTGAGGTGGAAGTCCCACAGCCGTGCGCGCGGCACCGGGGTCACGTCCACGAGCTGTCGGATCTCCGCGATCCGGAGGTCCGGGGCATCGAAGTCGGCCGCGGCGGCGCGCAGTACCGCGGCCAGTGCCTCGCCGACCGGTTCGTCGGACGGCCGATCACGCAGCCGCTCCCCGAGGTCCGGGCCGCCGACGAGCCGGTCGAGCAGCAGCAGGTCCTTCGTCGGGAAGTACCGGTAGAGAGTCGTCGTCCCCGCCTCGGCGGATTCGGCGATCTGTTCCATCGTCGTGTCGTCGTAGCCCTGCTCGAGGAACAGCTCGACGGCGACGCCGACCATCCGCTGTCGCGTGCGCGCCGACTTGATCTCTCGAAGCCCCATCGCCCGAGCCTACCGGCCACCGACTCCCGTGCGGGCTTGACACCGTGCCGGGTTAGACTACAAATAGGTAGTCACTACCAAGTGGTGCGCGACACCGAGACGGTTTCCTCTCCGGAGGATCGACCGCGGAGAGGAAACCGATGAACACCCTGTCTGTGTCGTCCTACAGCCTCCGGGAGCAGCTCGGACCGATCGATCTGAGCGCCGTCGCGCCCGACGGCCGTGAGATCCGGTTCGCGACCGAGTACCCCAGACTGATCGCGCTGACCGAGTTCCCCCGCCTGGCGGCGGACCGGTTCGCGGTCACCGCGGTCGAGACGGTCGCGTTCCAGTTCGCCGGGGTCGACGACCCGGAGCTCGACCGGTTCGCGGCGGAAGCGGTGGCGGCGGGCGCGACGCTGCTCAACGTCGCCGTCGACGACGGCGACCTGCTCGCCGACGACCCCGCCCGGCGTGCCGACGACATCGCCGCGCTCACCGCCTGGATCGACCGGTGTGCGGAGCTCGGGTCGGTCTTCGTCCGGGTCAACCCCGGGTCACCGCTGAGCCCGAACCACGGCAGCACCCCGCCGGACCACCTGGTCGAGGCACTGGCCCGGCTCGGCTCGTACGCCCGCGAGAGGGGGGTCCGGCTGCTCGTGGAGAACCACGGAGGTCGGTCGAGCGACGCCGTCTGGATGAACCGGCTGCTCGACGCCGTCGGCCCGGAGAACCTCGGCCTGCTCCTCGACCTCGGCAACTTCGACGTGATCATGGCGCCGATGATGGCGCCGCTGACCGGCGGACCGGCCGGCCCACTCCCCGGCCCGGCCGAGCTCGAGCCCGTCTACGAGGGGATCGACGCACTCGCCGGGCGGGCCGAGCTCGTGCACGTCAAGGCGCACGAGGTGGCCGACGACGGGGCGATCGGGCTCGTCGATCTCCCGCGCGCGCTGGGAATCCTGGCCCGGCACGGCTACCGGGGTCCGCTGACGATCGAGTACGAGGGCACCGGGGGCGATCCGTGGTCGAAGATCCGGCAGATCCTCGACCTGACCGCCGCGATGGCTCCCGCCACCGACTGACGCCGCTCCGGCGGTGGAAGGAGTACGGATGACCACACACGAACCGGTGGACGTGCTGGTGATCGGCAGCGGCCCCGCCGGTGCCACCTACGCCCGGACCATCGGTGACGCCGTGCCGTCGGCCCGGATCCTGATGGTCGAGGTCGGTCCGCCCGTACCCGGCGGACGAGGCGACCACACGCAGAACCTGTCGGACGAGGACCGGACCGCGGCCCAGCTGATCACCCAGGGCCCCGACGCCGGCATCGAGAGGGCGGCCGCCCTCTCGGATCTCGCGACCGGTATCGATCCGAGCCTGGAGTTCCGGCACACCATCCTGCCCGGCCTGTTCTTCGTGGATCCACGACCCGCGACGTCTCCGGGCGAGGTCGGACTACCCGCGGCCAGTATGGCGAGCGGCGTCGGCGGGATGGGCATCCACTGGGCGACGTCGAGCCCCCGGCCGCAGCAGTCCGAGCGCGTCCCGTTCGTCGATGCAGCCGAGATGGACGCCGCCCTCGACCGTGCCGAGCAGCTTCTCGGCACGACGACGCCGGCGGTTCCGGGCGACGGGCTGCCCGAGGCGGTCCGTTCGGTGATCGCGGAGGAGTTCGACGGGCCGGGGCTCGTCCCGACCGGCTTCATGCCGACCTCGACGCGGTGGGAGGGTGACGTCCTCCGCTTCGCCGGGACCGGGACCATCCTGGGCGATCTCGAACGATCGGTACCCGGCTTCGAGTTGCGCAGCGAGACTCTCGCCCGCCGGGTGCTCGTCGAGGACGGTGTCGCCGTCGGCGCGGTGCTGGAGGACCGCCGATCGGGCCGGGTCCACGAGGTGCGGGCCGGGCGGGTCGTCGTCTGCGCCGACGGGCTGCGCACACCGCAGGTCCTCTTCGCCTCCGGCATCCGGCCTCCCGCTCTCGGGCACCATCTCAACGAGCACTTCCAGGTCACCTCGTTCGTGACGCTGGACGACGAGTTCGACCCCGCCCGGTTTCCGCCCGCACCCCGCGACGTCCGGTCCGTGCTCACGCCGTTCTCCGACACCCGGCCCATGCAGGGCGGCGTGGTGCTGCTCGCGAACTCCGCGTACCGGATGGGCCCGGGCGACGACGCTTCGGCCAGGCTCGCGGTCCTGGCCTGGTACGGGGCGAAGGACGTCCGCTTCGCCGACGCCGTCGAGTTCAGCGACACCGAGACCGACTTCTACGGGATGCCGCGGATGCGGATCCGCTACGCGCACACCGACCGGGACCGGGCGACCATCGAGGAGATGAGGCGGAACTCGGCCCGCGCGGCGAGCCGGATCGGGACGCTCGTCGAGCCGCCCACCCTGGCGGCCGGAGGTTCGTCACTGCACTACCAGGGGACCGTACGGATGGGCGAGACGGACGACGGCTCCTCGGTGTGCGACCCGCTGCTACGGGTCTGGGGGGTGGAGAACCTCTACGTCGGCGGCAACGGGGTCATCCCCACGGCCACCGCATCGAACCCGACGCTGACGACGGTCGCGCTCGCCTGGCGTGCGGCCGTCGCGATCGCCGACGAGCTGACCGTCGCGGCGCGCGCCACCGTCGCGACCACCGTCTGACCCGTACGTCCGCTTCGGCCCACCCGGGCCGCCGCCTCCAGGAGACCGCAATGTCGCAGTCCCACGATCCGACCGCCGCACGACCGGCCGACGTCCGTCACCCAGCGCCGGACGCAGCCCGGGCACCGACTTCTCTCATCGCGATCTACGTGCTGGCCCAGTTCGGCCTGTGGACCGTGTTGCTGACACCGGTCACCGTGACGCTCGCACTCAAGGTCGCGAGCCTGGACGGGGTGAACAAGGCCACCGCGCTGGGCCTGATCCTGGGGATCGGAGCCTTCATCGCGATGATCTGCATGCCGATCTGGGGGGCGCTGTCGGACCGGACCACATCCCGGTTCGGGCGCAGACGCCCGTGGCTCGCGGCGGGTGTCGTCGCCGGCGGGATCGGCCTCGCGGTCATCGTGCTGGCGCCGAACATGCTCGTGCTCGGGCTGGGCTGGTGCCTGTGCCAGGCGGCGTTCAACGCCACGCAGGCCGCGCTCAACGCCATCCTCCCCGACCACATCCCCGATGCGCAGCGGGGCAGGGTGTCCGGCCTGCTCGGCCTGACCCCGATCAGCGCCGTGCTGCTCGGCACCTTGATCGTGCAGGTGGTGGGCAGCCCGTCGGTCTGGATGTTCCTGGTACCGCTCGCCGTCGCGGCGCTGTTCGTCGGCCTGCTCGTCGCGGTGCTCCCCGACCGGCCGCGGGCCGATGTCCCCGCCGGACCGCACACGGCCCGGGTGAACCCCGTCGAGTTCGTCCGCGGCTTCTGGATCAGCCCGCGCCGGCACCCGGACTTGCGTGGGCCTTCCTGAGCCGGTTCCTCTTCTTCACCGGTGCCGCGTTCCTGCTGACCTACCAGGTCTACTTCCTCACCGACGGGCTCGGGATCCCGACGGACGAGGTGGCCGGCCGCGTCTTCGTCAGCACACTGGTCAGCGCCACGGTGACGATCGCGGTGTCCGTGCTCGGAGGCTGGCTGTCGGACCGTATCGGGCGGCGGAAGCCGCTGGTCCTCGTTGCCGCATTGATCGGCGGGGCCGGGCTGTTGACGATCGGCATGTCGACGACGTTCACGCAGTTCCTCATCGGAAGCGCCGTGACCTCGGTGGGCACCGGCCTTTACCACGCCATCGACCTCGCCCTGGTCGCGGCCGTCCTGCCGAACCCGGACGACGCGGCGAAGGACATGGGGACCTTCCAGATCGCGAGCTCGATCCCGCAGTCGCTCGCGCCGACGATCGCACCGGTCTTCCTGCTCCTGGGCAGCGGCGACTACCTGGCCGTGTTCGTCGCCGCCGCCGTCTTCGCGGTGCTCGGTGCGATCGCGATCCAGCCCGTCCGTGGCGTCCGATGACCTCGGCCGCGACAGAGCCGACAAGGAGCACTCCGTGATCCCCTACCCCGACCGTTCGCTGGTCACCCGCCTGCTCGACGTGGTGATCCCTGCCGACTCCCAGCCCGGGGCGACCGAGGCGGGCGTGCTGGGCTGGCTCGACGGCGTCGCGGCCGACCATCACGCCGAGCACTGGAGGACCCTGTTCACCCCCGGTCTCGACGCGCTCGCCGCGGAGCTCGCCGCCGGGGCGGAGCTGGACGCGGAGCTGGTCGCCGAACTCGGCGACCAGGACCGGCGACCCGGGTGGACGGTGTCTCCCCGCGTCTTCGTCGCCACGCTGGCCGACGTCGCCGCGCACGGCTACTACGGTCGCCGGGAGAGCGGGTCATGGTCCGGGATCGGCTACGACCCGGCACCGAAGCTCCCCGTGCCCGAGCTCGTCCGGCACGTCGCGCCCACCGAGTCCGGCGTCGAGGCCCTCGACGGGAGCTACGACGTCGTCGTGGTCGGTGCGGGAGCCGGCGGTGGCGTGGCCGCCCGGGTTCTCACCGAGGCGGGTGCGCGGGTGCTGCTGCTCGACCGCGGCCGGTTCCTGACCACCGAGGCCATCGGTCACGACCACCTGGCCAACCACCGGTTCTCGGGCTACGGGCACAACACCGGCCCGGAGCGGACGGGCAATCCGCGTGTCGTCGCGGACTCCGACGGCGAGCACAGGATCGACGCGCCGCACCACTTCCAGTGGCAGAACAACGCGATGACCGTGGGTGGAGGCACCCGCGTCTACCAGGGCATGGCCTGGAGATTCCAGCCCGACGACTTCCGGATGGCCTCGCGCTACGGGGTCCCGGAGGGCAGCTCCCTGGCCGACTGGCCGCTCACCTACGACGAGCTGGAACCCTTCTACACCCGGGTCGAGCAGGAGTTCGGGGTGTGCGGTGACGGATCGGCGCACCGGTTCCAGGGGCGGCGCAGCGCCCCGTATCCCATGCCACCACAGCCCGAGACCGTGGAGGCGGGGGTACTCCGCAAGGGCGCCGAGGCGCTCGGCCTGAGCACCGGACCGGTCCCACTGTTGATCAACACACAGCAACGGGACGGCCGGGCCGCGTGCGTGCGGTGCGGCCAGTGCATCGGCTTCGGCTGCCCCGTCGACGCCCGCGCGGGCTCCCACAACACGGTGATCCCGCTCGCCCTCGCCACCGGGTTGTGCCGCCTGGTCCCGGGGCAGTTCGTCGAGCGCGTCCTCGTCGACCACACCGGGAGGGCGACCGGGGTCGTCGTCGACGACCTGCGCACCGGCGCGCGGCGCGAGATCCGGGCCGGCGCCGTCGTGCTCGCCGCGGGAGCGATCGAGACGGCACGCCTGCTGCTCGCCAGCAGCACCCCCGAGTTCCCCGACGGGCTGGGCAACCGGAGCGGCCACGTCGGCCGGCATCTGCAGGGGCACAACTACGTCGGGGCGTTCGGGCTGTTCGACGATCCGGTACAGGACCTGCACGGACCCGGCGTGTCCATCGCGACCACCGAGTACACACACGACCTGGATGGAGAGGGGATCGGTGGCGGGGTGATCGCCAACGAGGTCGTCAAGATGCCGGCCCTGTTCCGGGTCTGGGCCATCGCACCCGACGCGCCGCGATGGGGACACGCGGCGAAACAGTGGATGCGGGACGCCTATCTGCGTACCGCCCACCTCATGGGGCCGATCCAGGAGATCCCGAACCCGCAGGCGCGTGTCACCCTCGCCGACGACGTCCGGGACGCAATCGGCCAGCGGGTCGCCCGGCTGTCCGGCGCACAGCACCCGGAGAGCGTGCGCGCCGCGCATGCACTTCGCCGCCGGGCGGAACGATGGATGCACGCCTCCGGGGCGCGACAGGTCTGGACCGGACCGGTGCAGACCGGCCTGACCGGTGGTCAGCACCAGGCCGGAACCGCGCGCATGGGGACGGACCCCGCCCACTCGGTGACCGATCCGTACGGCCGGGTACACGGACACGCCGGTCTCTGGATCAGCGACGCCTCGTTGCACGTCACCAACGGCGGAGTGAATCCGGTTCTCACGATCCTCGCGCTGGCGTACCGCTGCATCGGCGAGCTCGCAGCGACCGGTGCCGGTCGCCGATGACCTCCTGCGGTAGCCGCCGCGTGTCCGGGACGGGCTACCGGGTCCTGTGCCCTCTCGCGCGAGACCGCGCCCGCCTCCCGGCTCCCCACACGCGCGCCCACGACCACGCATGATCGTCGACTCACGCCCGATCCCGTGGTCTGCGCGAGGAGGCCGGCGACGTCCACACGAATCCTCGGCGCATCCGGGCGTGAGCTGACTAGGGTTGCCGGCGATGACCAGCGCCGTGACCCTGATCCGTTCCCGGGCCCTGTCCGACGTCGCCGAGTACGCCTACGCCGCCACCGCTCCGGCCGACGCAAGACTGATCTTCCTGGCGGGGAGCTGCCCGCTCGACGTCGACGGGACGACCGTCGCGGTCGGAGACCACGCAGGTCAGGCGGCCCGGTGTGTGCAGAACATGACGACCGCGCTGCGCGAGAGCGGCGCGTCGTTGACCGACGTGATCAGCACCCGGGTGCTGGTGGCGTCGAGCCGGCAGGCCGACCTCGTCGCCGCCTGGGAGGTCGTGCGGGACGCCTTCGGTGACCACGACCCGCCGAGCACGCTGATCGGGGTGACGGTGCTGGGCTACGACGACCAGCTCGTCGAGATCGAGGCGGTCGCGGCCGTCCGGGACTGATCAGTCCGTCCGCGGCACGGTCCCGGCCACCCGACGCGTCCACCTGCGGGCCCACCCACCCGGCCCGGCGAGCCACGCCACGGCGGCGACGACCACCGCGCACCCCACGAGCTGCCAGGCCGTCGGCCGCTCCGCCAGCACCAGCATCCCGAGCATCACCGACAGGACCGGGTGAACCAGCAGCAGCGCCGCGGCCGTCCCGGGCGTCAGGCCCGCGGTGCCGCGGCCGATCAGCACCCACGACACGACCTGGCCGGACAGTGCGAGCACGATCAGCCACGCCCAGCTCTGCGCCGGCAGGTCGACGGCGATCCCGCCGCCCACCGCACCGACGATCCCGCTGGTGACCGCGGCGCCGACCGTGGCCAGCGCGACCGGGGTGACCAGGTGCCGGCGGTGCCGTCGGGACACCGAGCGGTTCAGGTACAGGAACCCGGCGTAGGCGATCCCGGCCAGCGTGCCGAGCACCGCGCCGCGGACCGGCTCCGGCCCGCCGGCCCCCGCGCCGAACACCCCACCGGCCAGCGCGATCCCGCCCAGGAGCACCGGGACGGCGAGCAGCTGACGCCGCGACATCGTCTCCCCCGCCACCAGCCACGCGATCAGCGGCAGCGCGACGACCTGCACGTTGAGGACGACGTTCGCGATGCCGGTCCCGGCATCGAGCACCGCGCGGGCCCACAGCAGGAAGTCCGCGCCGAGCAGCACCCCGGACAGCAGCGCCCAGCCGGCTGCCGCCGGAGCGACCCCTCCGTGCCGCCGGCACTCGGCGAGTGCCCACGGGGCCAGCACGACCAGCGCGAGCACGCACCGCCAGAACGACGCCGTCGCCGGGTCCGCACCCGTGAGTGCGACCAGGATCCCGGTCCAGGCCAGTACGGTCGCCCCGGCGAGCAGGGCACCGACGGAGCGGGGGTCGGCGGACGGGGTCCGGTGCGGTGCGGGGGCGTGTACTGCTGCGGTCACGATCTCCACGCTGCCTGTCGAAACCGTGAAGATCCAATGACTGTTTCTGCGGTGTACTGCTTAGAATCGCTGCGTGATCGGAATGACGCTGTGATCGCATGGGACAGGCTCCGGGTGTTCGCCGCCGTCGCCGATCACGGGTCGGTCGGGGCCGCGGCGGCCGCGCTGCACATCACCGGGCCCGCCGTGACCCAGCAGCTGCGCAAGCTCGAACGCGAGACGGGGACGCGGCTGGTCGAACCGGACGGCCGCGGGATCCGGCTCACCGCGGCCGGGCACGTGCTGGCCGGGCACGCCCGCGCGGTGGCGGCCGCCGTCGCCGGTGCCGAGCGCGACCTGGCCACGCTGCACGACGACGTCGCCGGCCCGCTGCGGATCGCCTCGGTCGCCAGCGCCCTGCGCGCCCTGCTGCCGGACGTGCTGCGGAGCCTGACCGCGGACCACCCGCGGCTGGTCCCGACCGTCACCGACGGCGAGGTCGTCGACATGCTGCCCGCGCTGCGCTCCCGGGATCTCGACGCCGTACTGCTGGAGAGCTGGACGCACCGCCCGGCGACACTCCCGGCCGGCCTCGAAGTGACCACACTGGTCACCGAACCCGTCCTGCTCGCGGTGCCCGACGGTCACGCGGTGGCCGAGCTGGACCCGGTGCCGCTGCGCGGGCTGACCGGCGAGGTGTGGGCGTCGAGCCCGGTGGGCACCGAGCCCTACGAGGCCATGCTGCAGCTGCTCCGGTCCCGAGGGGTCGAGCCCGACGTCCGCTACCTGTTCGGCGACTTCGCCACCCAGCTCGCGCTGGTCCGTGCAGGGCTTGCCATCGCCCTGGTCCCGACGACCGCGGTGCCGGGCACGACCGGCGCCGCCGCGCCCGACGGGAGCCCCCGGGACGCCGAGCGGGTCGGGCCCCGGCCGGGTGTGGGCCCTGACGAGAGCGACGAGGTGCCGTCCGGGCTCGTTCCGGGTGCGGTGGCACCGTCGTCGCGACCCTCCGGCTCACTCGACGGCGTGCGCTTCGTGCCGTGCCGGCCGGCCGTGACCCGCGCCCTGCTCCTGGCGACCCGGGAGTCCGACGCCGGCCTCCCCGCTCTCCGCGCGCTCACCGACACCCTGCGCACCACCGCGGCCCGCGCGGTCCACGTCGCCCCGGACCCCGCGCGCACCCACGACACCCCGTGATCATCGGCCCCACGCCCCGGAGCCGAGCCTGGCTGCGGCGATCACTGATCGGGCCCGGAACCCGGACGGATCAGGCCGGATTCCGGGCCCGATGGTCGATCACGACCGGCCGCGTGTGCGCCCACCCCGTGATCAGGCCAGCAGCTCACGCACCATCGGGACCACGCGGGTGCCGTACAGCTCGACCGCGCGCATCCGGGCCGAGACCGGCTGCGGGCCGACCGTGTAGGTCAGGTCGAACCGGCCCGCTCCGAGCGAGCGCACGGATTCGGCGATCTTGCGGGCGACCGTCTCCGGCGACCCGACGTGCAGCGCCCCCTGCGCGACGTCCGCCTCGAACCGGGCCCGCGACATGGGCGGCCAGCCGCGCTGCGCACCGATCCGGTCCATCTGCACCTTGAACGGGGCGTAGAAGATCTCGCGCGCCTCGTCGTCGGTGTCGGCGACGAATCCGGGCGCGTGCACCCCGATCGGCTTCGGGGCGTTCCCGAACTGCTCGACGGCCCGGTGGTAGAGGTCGACGTAGGGCGCGAACCGCGCCGGCGCCCCGCCGATGACGGCCAGCACCAGGCCGAGGTCGTGCCGCGCGGTCCGCACGACCGACTCCGGCGACCCGCCCACCCCGACCCACACCGGGATCCTGCGGCCGGTGGTCGGGAAGACCTCGATGCCGTCCAGCGCCGCCCGCGTCGTGCCGCGCCAGGTCACCGGCTTCTCGTCGAGGAGCCTGGCGAACAGGTCCAGCTTCTCCTCGAACAGCACCTCGTAGTCGCTCATGTCGTAGCCGAACAGCGGGAACGACTCGGTGAACGACCCGCGGCCGAGGATCACCTCGGCGCGACCGGAGGACAGCGCGTCCAGCGTCGCGAACCGCTGGTAGACGCGCACCGGGTCGTCGGAGCTGAGCACGGTCACCGCGGACGAGAGGTGGATCCGCGACGTCCGGCCGGCGATCCCGGCGAGCACCGTCTCCGGCGTGGAGATCGCGTAGTCCGCGCGGTGGTGCTCCCCCAGGCCGATGACGTCCACGCCGACCTCGTCGGCGAGCACCGCCTCGTCGACGACCTGCCGGATGGCCTGCGGATGGGTCAGCGACTCCCCGGCGTCGTCGGTCGGCACGTCGCCGAAGGTGTCCAGGCCGAAGACGATCTCACTCATGGCGCCCCCAAGTAGTTGATTCTTCAATCATGCCATCGGGGGAACACTCGAGAGCGTCCCGGTATGCCCGCTCCGCGACGGTCAGGTAGCGGACCAGGCCCGCGCGCTCGGAACTCGACAGATCGGCCACTGCGGCGCCGATCGGCTCCCGGACCCGGTCGAGGATCTCGGTCAGCCCCGGCGGCAGGACGCCGGTGTGCTCGACCAGGACGCGCCGGCGGTCTCCCGGATCCGGCACCCGGCGGGCGAGGCCGGCGGCGACCAGCCGGTCGACCACCCGGGTCGCGGAACCCGGGGTGAGCCCGAGCCGCCGGCCCAGCGCACCGGCCGTCGTCGGGCCGTCCAGCTCCAGCAGGCTCGCCGCCTGGTAGTCGGTGGGCCCCAGTCCGGCCGCCTCGGCCGCCCGCAGATGGAACCGCACGACCGCGGCGAGGTAGCGGCGATAGATCTCGGTCGTCGGATCGCGCTCGGTCACCCTCGCCCCATTTCAGTTGCGTTTGCGCAATGACTGCGTCTACACAATGATTGCACACGCACAACTCATCGGGAGGTCCCGTGACCACATCGTTCGTCCCCCGCCGGCGCCGCCGTCTCGTCGCCGGTCTCGTGGGCGCCGGCCTCGTCGCGCTCGGTGCCGGGGCGTGGCTCTGGCTGACGGCGTCCTCCACCCCGCACGCGGTCGGGCACGTCGACTGCACCGCCGCACCCGTGACCGGGCCGGTCGCGCCCGGCGGGCCCGAGCACCGGGCGGTCTGCGCGACGATCGGCTCGCTGACCACGGCCTGGAACGCCGGGGACGCCGACGCCTACGGGGCCGCCTTCACCCCGGACGCCACCTACACCAGCTGGGTCGGCACCCACTACGCCGGACGGGAGGACGTCGTCGAGAGCCACCGCGCCCTGTTCGGCGGGCTGCTGTCCGGGACCCGGCTGGTCGACCGGTACCTGTCGGTGCGGTTCGTGCGCCCCGACGTCGCGGTCGTCAGCACCCGCGGGGACACCTACGACGGCGACGAGCCCCCGTCGGTGCCGGGCAAGGTCCAGACCTACATCGTCGTGCGGGACGGCGGCACCTGGTCGGTCGCGGCCTTCCACAACACGGCACGCCGGCCGGTCATGGAGCGGATCCAGTTCCTGTTCGAGCCCGCCTCGCGCCCGGCGGCCGAACGGTGAGGCCTACCGCTCCCGGGCGTGCAGGTACTTCAGCAGGTTCGCGCCGAACCGGTCCCCCGTCACGTCCATCGTCGCCCGCATGGTGCGGGTGACGACGGGCGCGGCCAGCCGGGACAGCGGCATGTCCACGTGCAGCGTCAGCGAGATCTCCAGGTGGGTCGCCGGTGCCCCGTCCGTACCGGGCTCGGCGTCGCGCAGCGCGTAGTACCCCTCCGCGCCGGACCACTCGGTCACCCCGGGCGGCGGTTCGTGGGTGAACTCGATCCGCTTGCCCTCGGTGAAGCTCATCCGCTCGGTGAACACCGGCTTGATCCCGACGCCGAGCACGGCCAGCTGCACCATGTGCCAGCGCCAGCGGGCACTCGCCCGGTCGGGGCCGGGCTCGGCGTCGATCCTGCTCAGCAACGGGGTCAGCTTCGGCAGCAGCACAGGGTCGGTCAGCACACCCCACACCGCCGTCCGGTCCGCGGTCACGACCGCCGCGGACTCGGTGGTCGCCGAGAACCGCGTCAGGACGAACCGTCCTCGCCCAGCGCACCACCCGCAGCCGGCGCGTCGTCCCCGCCCGCGACGTCGGGCTCGGGCTCCTCGGTGCCCCGGTTCACGGCCGGGAGCAGTGCCGCCAGCGCCGCGCCCTCGATCCGGCGGAACGTCCGGCGCGGCCGCGCGCGGTCGAGGACGGCGACCTCGAGGGCCTCGGCACCGAGCACGCGCGCCTCGGAGCTGCCGTTCGACGCCGCCGGGTCGGCACCCGGGACCTGCAGACCACCCAGCGCGACCTCGATCGCCGCGCCGAGCTCGAGGCCGTGCGAGTAGGTCTCGCCGAGCTTGGTCGAGATCGGCTCGGTCTGACCACCCATCACGACGAAGCGGGGCTCGTCGGTGATCGAGCCGTCGTAGGTGATCCGGTAGAGC
Source organism: Pseudonocardia nematodicida (assembly GCF_040105385.1). Lineage (NCBI taxonomy): Bacteria > Bacillati > Actinomycetota > Actinomycetes > Pseudonocardiales > Pseudonocardiaceae > Pseudonocardia > Pseudonocardia nematodicida. The sequence continues at coordinate 265,105 of NZ_JBEDNQ010000011.1, read as the reverse complement.
TGGTCGCCGTCCGCCTCGGCGCCGACCTCGGCGACGCAGAGCTCCACCTCGAACGGCTTCTGCTGCTCGACGAACGCGGTCCCCAACGCCTGGGCGTAGGCGTTGGCCAGCATCCGGCCGGTCACGTCCCGCCGGTCGTAGGAGAAGCCGCGGAAGTCGGCCATCCGGATCCCGCCGGTGCGCAGGTTCTCGAACTCGTTGTACCGGCCGACGGCCGCGAAGCCGATCTTGTCGTAGATCTCGGAGACCTTGTGCAGCGCCGTCGACCGGTTCTCGGCGACGAACAGCACCCCGCCGGCGTAGGTCAGCACCACCACGCTGCGCCCGCGCGCGATGCCCTTGCGGGCCAGCTCGGACCGGTCGCGCAGCAGCTGGTCGACGGAGGAGTAGAACGGCATCGTCATGGGGAGCGCTCCAGGGGCTCGTGCGTACGGAAGGCGGGGTGCGGCCGGCCGGCCGGGTCAGCGGCTCGGTCCACCGGGCTGCTCCCTGCGTCCCGCGACGACGCGGTCGACCACCGCAGCGATCTCGTCCTCGCCGCGCCGGGCCGCACCCTCGGCCGAGATCCCGACGACGATCGGGTAGATCCGGCGGACGGTGTCCGGCCCGCCGGTCGCCGTGTCGTCGTCCGCGGCGTCGTAGAGGGCCTCGATCGCGGTACGGACGGCCCCGTCGAGGTCGGCGGCCGGGTCGTGCAGCTTCTTCAGCGACGACTTCGCGAACACCGAGCCGGAGCCGACGGCGTGGTAGCCCATGTGCTCGTCGTACCGCCCGCCGGTCGGGTCGAAGGTGACGATCCGGCCGGCGCGCGCGGGGTCGGTCGCGTCGATGTCGTACCCGGCGAACAGCGGGACGACGACGAACCCCTGCATCGCCGCGCCGAGGTTCTGCCGGATCATCCCCGCCAGCTTGTTCGTCTTGCCGTCCAGCGACAGCGGGACACCCTCGAGCTTCTCGTAGTGCTCCAGGTCCATCGCGAACAGCCGCACCATCTCCAGTGCGATCCCGGCCGAGCCGGCGATGCCGACCGCGGAGTGCCCGTCGGTGACGAAGACCTTCTCGATGTCCCGCTGCGCGATGACGTTGCCCTGGGTGGCGCGACGGTCCCCGGCGATCACGACGCCGCCGGCGTACTGCAGCGCGACGATCGTGGTGCCGTGCACCGCGCCGAGCGCCTCGGCGGCGTTCCCGGGTGCGGCCGCGTGCGGCACCACCCCGGCGCCCGGCATCAGGTGCGGCGCCGTCGCCCCGACGAAGTCGGTGAACGACTGGGACCCGGTCAGGAAGGTGCCGAGGTGTCCGGTGCTACCGGGTGCCGTACTGCCGACTGTGTGGCCGAGCCGGAACTCCATGGTCGGGTGCGTGCCTCTCGATCCGGGGTGGTGCGCCGGCGGTTCCGCTCGTGGCGAGCGGCCTGGTCCGGCACGGCCGGGCCCGCGCACTGCGGACCCGGCCGGGACGGTGGTGCGGAGGGTGGCCGGAGGCCCGCGGGCCTACTGACCGCCCTTCTGGACGTAGGACCGGACGAAGTCCTCCGCGTTCTCCTCCAGCACGTCGTCGATCTCGTCGAGGATGGTGTCGACGTCCTCGCCGAGCTTCTCCCGACGCTCCTGGCCCGATCCGGACGCGTTCTCGCCGGACTCGTCGTCGCCGTCGCCACCGCCCTGGCGCTTCGTCTGCTCCTGCGACATGACGTCTCCTTCTCGCACTGGGATCCGGCGCCCGCACGCTGGCCCGCGCGGAGAACCCGGATCCGGTACGTGTTCACACTACCGACCGGGACCGACAAATTCGCCTGTAGCGCAGTGCCGGGCCCCCTATCCCTGGGTGAGCTTGTCGACCAGTTCCTCGGCGCTCGAGGTCGCCTCGAACAGCTCCCCGACGTGCCGGCGTGTCCCCCGCAACGGTTCGAGCGTCGGGATCCGGACCAGCGACTCGCGGCCCAGGTCGAAGATCACCGAGTCCCAGGACGCCGCGGCCACCTCGACCGGGTACAGGGCCATGCAGGTGCCCCGGAAGAACGCCCGGGTGTCGGTCGGCGGCTCGGTCATCGCCGCCATCACCTGCTCCTCGGTGACGATCCGGCGCATCGACCCGCGGGTGACCAGCCGGTTGTAGAGGCCCTTGGCCAGCCGGACGTCGGAGTACTGCAGGTCGACCATCCCGAGCCGGCCGGACGCCCAGGTCAGCCCGTCCCGCTCGCGGTAGGCCTCGAGCAGCTTGAGCTTGGCCGTCCAGTCCAGCCGGTCGGCGGTGAGCATCGGGTCGCGGCGCAGGTCGGTGAGCACCATCTCCCACTCCTCGACGACCTCGCGGGTGTCGGCGTCCCACCCGGACCGGTCGGCCCCCTGGGTGTCCTCCACGTGCGCGACGGCACGGGCCAGGTACTCGTCCTGCAGGTCCAGCGCGGTCATCTTCCGGCCGTCGGCCAGCTCGACGGTGAGCTGCAGCGACGGGTCGTGGCTGATCCGGGCCACCGACTTCACCGGCTCGGCGAGGCGCAGGTCCTCGAAGGTGCGGCCGTGCTCGATCATGTCCAGCACCAGCGCGGTGGTGCCGACCTTGAGCAGGGTCGCGACCTCGGACAGGTTCGCGTCGCCGATGATGACGTGCAGCCGGCGGTACTTGTCGGCGTCGGCGTGCGGCTCGTCGCGGGTGTTGATGATGCCCCGCTTGAGGGTGGTCTCCAGGCCGACCTCGACCTCGATGTAGTCCGAGCGCTGCGCGATCTGGTAGCCGGGCTCGTCGCCCTGTGCGCCGAGCCCGACCCGGCCGGCCCCGCAGACGACCTGGCGGGACACGAAGAACGGGGTGAGGCCGCCGACGATCGACGGGAACGTCGTCGTGCGGGCCATCAGGTAGTTCTCGTGCGAGCCGTAGCTCGCGCCCTTGCCGTCGACGTTGTTCTTGTAGAGCTGGGTACGCGCCGTGCCGGGCACGGTGACCGCCCGGTTCGCGGCCTCCAGCATGATCCGTTCGCCGGCCTTGTCCCAGGTCACGACGTCGCGCGGGGTGAGCACCTCGGGCGTGGAGAACTCGGGGTGCGCGTGGTCGACGTAGAACCGGGCGCCGTTGGTGAGGATGACGTTGGCGGCGCCGAGGTCGTCGAGGTCGGTGTCGAGCTGGGGTGCGAGCGACGGGGCGGACAGGTCGAAACCGCGGGCGTCGCGCAGCGGCGACTCGACCTCGTAGTCCCAGCGGGCGCGCCGGTTGCGGGGGACGTCGGCCGCCGCGGCGTAGGCCAGTACGACCTGGGTGGAGGTGACGACGGGGTTCGCGGTCGGGTCACCGGGCACCGCGATGCCGTACTCGACCTCGGTGCCCATGATCCGGCGGGCCGTCACGGGCGGCCCCTCTCGCGAGACTGCATCCTCCGAGCCTAGCCGTCGGCGGCCGCCGCGCACCCCCGCCGCGCGGGGCCGGACGGCGGCGCGGATCATCGTGGTCCGTGACCGACCCCGCACGCGAGCGCCTGACGGTGTTCGACGCCGACGGTCGGCCGACCGGCGTCGCCGAGCGCGGCGAGGTCTACGCCCGCTCGCTGTGGCACGCGACCACCGCGATCGCGCTGCGCAGCACCGACGGCGAGCACATCTACGTGCACCGGCGCACCGACACCAAGATGGTCATGCCGGGACTGTGGGACAACTGGGCCGGCGGCGTGCTCGACGAGGGCGAGACCCCCGACGACGGCGCCGCCCGCGAGCTGGCGGAGGAGCTCGGCATCACCGGGGTCGCGCTGGAGCCGCTGTTCGTCGTCCCGTTCGACGCCGGTGCGCTGGGCATCGACACCGGCCCCGGCACCGGGCCACACGGCCTGCGCGCCCACGTGCACACCTACCAGGCGTTCTCCGACGGACCGGTCACCCACCAGGCCAGCGAGGTCGCCGAGGGCGGGTGGTGGACCTTCGCCGAGCTGCGGGAGCGACTGGGCGACCCCGCCTTTCCGTGGGTTCCGGACGGCGCGCACGTCACCCGGCGGTGGATCTTCGGCCAGGTCGGCTAATCTCTTTCCTGCAGGTTTACCAATCGGTAACAGATGTCACCCACAACGGTCGCTGGATCGGTTAACACCCGGCGGGTCGCGTGACGACAATCGAAGAGGCCCCCAGCGTGGGGGCGCCCCCGACAGCATCGACTCCCCACCACGCCCCCAGGAGCTCCCCATGGTCAGCATCTCGGTCTCGGCACGGTCCCTCGCCGCCGCCCGGCTGATCGACCCCGACGTCAACACCGCCGCCGTCCAGGCCGCGGTCGAGGCGGCGCTGGTCGCCGAGCGCAAGGAGCAGCGCGACGCCGGCCGTCCCGCTGCCCGCCGCGAGCACAACGCGCGCCGCGAGCCCGGCCGCGCCGCCGGCGACGCCTGACCCGCCGACCCCGGGGCGTCCGCCACCGAGCCTCCTCACGGCCTCCGGCCGGGTGGGCGGGCGGCGACGGATCGAGCCCGGCCGGTATCGGACCCGGAACGCACGGGCGGCCCCGTGGCTCTCGCCGCGGGGCCGCCCGTCGTAGCGTGACTCAGAGGTTGATCATGTGGCCGGCCAGGCCGTGGATCGCCTCCTGCAGCCCCTCCGACAGGGTCGGGTGCGCGTGCACGTTGCGCGCCATCTCGTAGACCGTCAGGTCCCACTTCTGCGCCAGGGTCAGCTCCGGCAGCAGCTCGGTGGCCTCCGGGCCGATGATGTGCCCGCCCAGCAACTCGCCGTAGGTCTCGTCGGCGATCAGCTTCACGAACCCGTTCGGCTCGGCCAGGCCGTGCGCCTTGCCGTTCGCGGTGAACGGGAAGGACGCGACCTTGACCTTCCAACCCTTGGAGTCGGCCAGCTCCTCGGCCTGGGCCTGGGTGTAGCCGAACGAGGCGACCTGCGGCGAGCAGAACGTCGCCCGCGGCATCATCACGTACTCGAGCTCCTGGGTCTCCGCGCCGGCGAGGGTCTCGGCGGCGACGACGCCCTGGGCCTCGGCGACGTGCGCGAGCATCAACTTCGCGGTGACGTCGCCGATCGCGTAGACGTGCTCGGCGCTGGTGCGCATGTAGTCGTCGATCTTGATCGCGCCGCGCTCGGTGAGCTCGACGCCCAGCTTGTCCAGCCCGAAACCGTCCACCCGCGGGGCGAAGCCGATGGCCTGCACGACCTTGTCGGCGCGCAGCTCCTCGGTGCCCTTCGACGACGAGACGGTGACGGTGACGCCCTTGCCGTCGTCGGCGATCGACTCGACCTTGGTCGAGGTGCGGACGGTGACGCCCATCTTCTTGTAGCGCTTGAGCAGCTCCTTGGACACGTCCGCGTCCTCGAGCGGGAGCAGCCGGTCCAGGAACTCGACGATGGTGACGTCGACGCCGTAGTTGGCCAGCACGTAGGCGAACTCGACACCGATCGCCCCGGCGCCGGCGATGATCACGCTCTCCGGCAGCTCGCGGGTGAGGATCTGCTCCTCGTAGGTCACCACGCGCTCGGACAGCTCGGTGCCCGGCAGCAGCTTGACCGTGGAACCGGAAGCGATGATCACGTCGTCGTAGGTGACGGTCTCGCTGCCGCCCTTCGACAGCTCGACCTCGATCTCGCCCGGCTTGGTGAACCGGCCGAACCCGTCGAACTCGGTGATCTTGTTCTTCTTCATCAGGAAGTGCACGCCCTTGACCCGGCCGTCCGCGACGGTCCGGCTGCGGTCGAAGGCGGCGCCGAAGTCCAGCGAGACCTCGCCGGAGAGGCCGAAGGTCTTCTGCTCCTTCGTGACGATGTGCGCGATCTCGGCGTTGCGCAGCAGCGCCTTGGACGGGATGCAGCCCACGTTCAGGCACACACCGCCCCAGTACTTCTCCTCGATCACCGCCACACTGCGGCCGAGCTGAGCGGCGCGGATGGCCGCCACGTATCCGCCGGGTCCGGCTCCGAGTACGACGACGTCGAAATGAGGCATGTGCCCAGCCTAGGACGCCTGCGGGCAGCCCGGGCCGTCCGGTCCCGAGTCCCCCGTCACGGGCCACTCCGCGCCGTCGGACAGGTGCGTGACGATCGCCTCGCTCGCCTCCTGCAGCGCGGCCTGCTGGGCGGGGGTCAGGCCGTCGAACACCGCCTCGCGGACGCTCTCGACGTGGTCGGGCGCGGCCGCCTCCAGCACACCCATGCCGGTGTCGGTGAGGACGGCGAGCTGTCCACGACGGTCGGTCGGGCAGGACCGCCGGACGATCCAGCCGGCCTCCTCCATCCTGGCCACGGCGTGCGACACCCGGCTGCGCGAGGCCAGCGCCGACTCGGCGAGCACGCTCATCCGCAGCGTCCGCCCCGGCGCCTCGGAGAGCCGGACGAGGATCTCGTAGTACGCCTGCGGCATCCCCGCCCCGGCCTGCAGCCGCCGCTCGACCTTGTCGAACACCAGGCGGTGGGCCGCGAGGAAGGCGCGCCACGTCCGCTGCTCCTCGTCATCGAGCCAGCGCGTGTGGTCCACGTCACCCTCCGGAATGATTGAGCCTTCATCTTGTTGGGTCCTACTGTACTCATCAGCTGAGCGTTCAACTACTTTGCCCGGAGGCTGCACCCATGTCCACCACCATCCCGAACTACGTCGCCGGCACCTGGGACATCGACCCGGTTCACAGCGACGTGTCCTTCGTCGTCCGGCACATGATGGTCAGCAAGGTGCGGGGTCGCTTCGAGGGCGTGTCCGGTGAGCTCGTCACCGGCGAGGAGTTCGAGAACTCCACCGTCTCCGCCACGATCGACTGCAGCTCGCTGACCACGGGCAACGAGCAGCGCGACGGGCACGTCAAGTCGGCCGACTTCTTCGAGGTCGAGAAGTACCCGACCTGGAACTTCACCTCCACCGGGCTCGTGGCCAAGGGCGACGAGTACGTGCTGTCCGGCGACCTGACGATCAAGGGCGTCACCAAGCCGGTCGAGCTGGAGCTCGAGGTCAACGGCTTCGGGCCGGACGCCTGGGGCGGCACCCGCGCCGGCTTCACCGCGAAGACCACGATCAACCGCTCGGACTACGGCGTCGACATCGAGCTGCCGCTCGACGGCGGCGGCGTGGTCGTCAGCGAGAAGGTCGGCGTGGAGCTCGAGATCCAGGCGGTCCTGCGCGCGGCCTGATCCGCACTGCCACACCCGGGAGCCCCGGCGCGCATCCAGCGCGGCCGGGGCTCCGGTGCGTCCGGGCGTCGTAGGCTCGGCGGGTGGACTACCGGGAGATCCCGGCGGCCGGGCCGGCTGCGGAGCTGGTGGAGTGCGCGTGGCGGGCGCGCACCCCGGTCGCTTCCGAGGGGCGGGTCCTCCCCGACGGCTGCATGGACCTGATCGTGCTCGGCGGCCGGATCGTCGTCGCCGGGCCGGACACGGCCGCGCACCGCACGACGACCCCGGCCGGCTCGGTCACCACCGGGCTGCGCTTCCGGCCGGGCGCGCTCCCGGCGCTGCTGGGCGTGCCCGCCGCGGAGCTGCGGGACCGCAGACCCGCTCTGGACGACGTGCTGCCCGCCCCGCGTCGGGCCGCCCTGGCCGCCGCTCCCGCCGCTCCCGCCGCTCCCGCCACGGTCGGGCGCCTCCCCGCCGCCATCGCCCATCGGTCGCCGGCCCCGCCCGAGGGGTACGTGGGCGCTGCCGAGCGTGGCCCGGACGACCCTGCCGTACCCCTCGGCGATCTCGCACGGTTGTTCGGCGTGCTCTCCGCCCTGCGCGCAGCCGCGGACGACGACCGGGTCGGCCTGCCCGCGCCGCTCCCCCGGCCCGCGCTCCGGGCGCTGGCCCGTGGCATGCCGGCGGGCGAGCTCGCCGACCGGCTCGGCGTCACCACCCGCACCCTGCACCGGCGCTGCCTGGCGACGCTCGGCTACGGCCCCTCGGTCGCCCGCCGGGTGCTGCGGTTCCGCACGGCGAGCCGCCTGCTGTACGACGGCGTGCCGCCCGCCGAGGTCGCCGCCCGCGCCGGGTACGCCGACCAGCCACACCTCTCCCGCGAGGTCCGGGCCCTGGCCGGGGTCCCGGCGACCGCCCTGCACCCGGGGTCCCCCGGCCGCGGCCCGGACACTCAGGTCCAGGCGAACAGGTCCAGCGACTGCCCGTCCGGATCGCGCACGGTGGCGTAGCGCTGCCCCCACGGCGCGTCGAACGGCTCCAGCACGCTGCCGTGGCCGGCAGCGGTGACCCGCTTCCAGGCGTCGTCGACGGCGTCGGCCGACGGCAGCTTGAAGGCCAGGCTCATCCGCCCGTCCGGCGACGGCGCGGGCCCGGGATGGAAGGTCTCCACCATCGACTGCAGGTCCAGCGCCAGGCGCAGCCCGCCGCGCAGCGTCCTCTCCACGTGGGCCTCCCCCTCCGCGCCGTCCGGGAACGTCAGGCCCAGCAGCCGGTAGAAGGCCACCGAGGTGGCCATGTCCGTCACCAGGATGCCGATCATGTCGACCTCGGCGCCGATCGTCTCGTCCATGGGTGCCAGCGTGCCCGCCCCACGATGTCGTGTCGTGAACGGATCGGACAGCGGGAGTCGACATTCAAGGACGAATGCTCCTATCGGGTACCTTCCCGGCACGACGCGTGAGCGTCCGAGTGTTCCGGCGGCCGAAGGGGTCCTCTTGTCCACGACAGAACCAGACCAGAGGGACGCCGACAAGGCTCCCGAGAAGGCCGGCGGCGACCCGCCCGTCGGCACCGGCGGCGCCACCGCGGCGGACGGGCGATCCCCGGGCCGTACCTGGAGTTTCCGTGCCCTGGGCCTCGGTCTGGGCGTCCTGACCTGGCTGCTGCTCGGCCTGGCCGAGACCCTCGAGCCCGACGCGCGGATGGTCGCCGCGATCGGCGTCCTGATGGCGACCTGGTGGGTCACCGAGGCGATCCCGCTGTCGGCGACCGCGCTGCTGCCGCTGGTGCTCTTCCCGGCCTTCGGCGTCGTGCCGGTGGCCGACGTCGGCGCCCGCTACGGCGACCCGATCGTCTTCCTGTTCCTGGGCGGCTTCCTCATCGCGATCGCGATGCAGAAGTGGCACCTGCACCGGCGGATCGCGCTGCTCACGCTGCGTGCGGTGGGGACCACGCCGACCCGGATCGTGCTCGGCATGATGATCGCCACCGCGTTCCTGTCGATGTGGGTGTCGAACACCGCGACCACGCTGATGATGCTGCCGATCGCGCTGTCGGTGCTGGCGCTGGTGGCCGAGCGGGCCGGTGGCGCGGAGGACGAGGTGAAGCGCGGGGCGCCGCTGAGCGAGACGATCAAGAATCCGTCCGTCCAGATGTTCGGTGTGGGCCTGGTGCTCTCGGTCGCCTGGGCGTCCTCGATCGGCGGGCTCGGGACCCTGCTCGGGAGCCCGCCGAACGCCATCGTCGCCGGCTACGTGCAGGACGAGCTGGACCGGGAGATCAGCTTCCTGGGCTGGATGCAGCTCGGCGTGCCGATCGTGATCGTCTTCACCGGGATCGCGTGGTTCCTGATCACCCGGTTCCTGTTCCGCACCGATCTGACCGAGATCCCCGGCGGCCGGGAGATGATCGACGAGCAGCTGCGCGAGATGGGACCGGCCAGCCGGGCCGAGAAGCGGGTGCTCGCCGTCTTCGCCGGTGCGGCGTTCCTGTGGATCGCGCCCGGCCTGCTCACCGAGTTCGACGCGATCGACACCGCGCTGCCCTGGCTCGGCGAGTTCAACGACACCGCGATCGCGATCCTCGCCGGCATCGTGCTGTTCCTGATGCCGGCGAGCACCACTCCGCCCGGCGAGGCCGCGGAGGCCGAGGGCGCCCCGCGCCGCTACCGGATGCTGCTGGTCTGGGACGACGCCCAGAAGGGGCTCCCCTGGGGCGTGCTGCTGCTGTTCGGCGGTGGCCTCGCGCTGGCCGGTGCGGTCTCGGCGAGCGGCCTGGACGAGTTCATCGGCACCAGCGTCGCCGGGCTCGGGGTGCTGCCGATCCTGCTGCTCGTCGGCGCGATCGTCGCCATCGTCCTGCTGCTCACCGAGGTCACCAGCAACACCGCCACGGCCGCGACCTTCATCCCGGTCCTCGGCGGCGTCGCGATCGGGATCGGGGCCGACTCGATGACCCTTCTGATCCCGGCCGCGCTGGCCGCGACGTGCGCGTTCATGCTGCCCGTCGGCACGCCGCCGAACGCCATCGTGTTCGGCTCCGGCGTCGTGACGATCGGCCAGATGGCCCGCGGCGGTGTCTGGCTCAACATTGTGGGCGTCCTGCTGATCACGCTGTTCGCGTTCCTGCTCGGCGGATGGGCGCTGGGCCTGCAGTTCTGATCGTCGGACCCCGCTCGCCCGACCGGTGAGCGGGGCCCGACGGCCGATCCGGGCGGCGGCCGCACAGCCGCCGCCCGGCCGAACGGCGCGTCCGACCGGGCGCGCCGAGGAAGGGCACGGATGTCCACCGACACCACTCCCGGGTCCGCCGAGAACGCTGCACCACCCGGCGAGCCCGGCACCGGCACCACCCGTACCCCCGCGGTCGTGTGGGGCCTGCGCGCCCTCGGTCTCGTCCTCGCGGGCCTGACCTGGCTGTTGCTGGGCGCCGCCGAGACGATCGAACCCGACGCGCGCCTCGTCGCCGCGATCGGCGTGCTGATGGCGACCTGGTGGGTCACCGAGGCCGTCCCGCTCCCCGCGACCGCGCTGATCCCGATCGTGGCCTTCCCGGCGTTCGGGATCGTGTCGGTCACCGACGCCGCCGCCCGCTACGGCGACCCGATCGTCTTCCTGTTCCTCGGCGGGTTCCTCATCGCGATCGCGATGCAGAAGTGGAACCTGCACCGGCGGATCGCGCTGCTGACCCTGCGCGCGGTCGGCACGACCCCGGACCGGATCGTGCTCGGCGTCATGATCGCCTGCGGCTTCCTGTCGATGTGGGTCAACAACACCGCCACCGCGCTGATGATGCTGCCGATCGCGCTGTCGGTGCTCGCGCTGGTCGCCGAGCGGGTCAGCAACGAGCGGCTCACCCCCGGTACCCCGGTCTCCGAGGTCATCCACAACCGGGACGTGCGCCGCTTCGGGATCAGCCTGATGCTCGCCGTGGCCTGGGCCTCGTCCATCGGCGGTCTCGGGACGATCGTCGGGTCGATCCCGAACGCGATGGTCGTCGCGTTCCTCGCCGACGAGTTCGGCCGCGAGATCGGGTTCCTGCAGTGGATGCTGATCGGCGTCCCGGTCACCGTGATCCTGCTGCTGACGGTCTGGCTGGTCCTGACCAAGTTCCTCTTCCGGACCTCGCTGTCCGAGGTCCCCGGCGGCCGCGAGATGATCGACGAGCAGCTGCGCGAGATGGGACCGGTCGGCTCCGCCGAGAAGCGGGTGCTGGCCGTGTTCGGCGGCGCGGCGTTCCTCTGGATCGTCCCGGCCCTGCTGTCGGAGTTCGAGGCGATCGACACCGCGCTGCCGTGGCTGAGCAACCTGAACGACACCGCGATCGCGATCGCGGCCGGCATCGCGCTGTTCCTGGTTCCGGCCGGGCCGGCGGGCGATGGGCGCGGCCGGTATCCGATGGTGCTCGTCTGGGACGACGCCCAGAAGGGCCTGCCCTGGGGGGTCCTGGTCCTGTTCGGCGGCGGGCTCGCCCTGGCCGGATCGGTGTCGGCGAGCGGGCTCGACGAGTTCATCGGAAACCAGGTCGGCGCGCTCGGCGTGCTGCCGACGCTGCTGCTCGTCCTCTGCGTCGTCGCCATCGTCCTGATGCTCACCGAGGTCACCAGCAACACCGCGACCTCGGCGACGTTCATCCCGCTGCTCGGCGCGGTCGCGCTGGGCATCGGCACCGACGAGGCGACCCTGCTCATCCCGGCCGCGATGGCCGCGACGTGTGCGTTCATGCTGCCGGTCGGCACTCCACCGAACGCGATCGTGTTCGGATCCGGCGCGGTGACGATCGGTCAGATGGCCAGGGCAGGTGCCTGGGTGAACGTGGTCGGGGTCTTCGTCATCACCGGGGTGGCCTGGCTGATCGGCAGCTGGGCGCTCGGGATGGTGTTCTGACCCTCCCCCTCCCGACGACGACGGGCCCGCCGCTCGAGGTGAGCGGCGGGCCCGTCGTGGGTGGTGCGGTCTGTCTACAGGTACTGACCGGTGTTCGACGCCGTGTCGATCGCGCGGCCGGTGGTGTCGCTCTTGCCGGTGACCAGCGTGCGGATGTAGACGATCCGCTCGCCCTTCTTGCCCGAGATCCGGGCCCAGTCGTCCGGGTTGGTGGTGTTCGGGAGGTCCTCGTTCTCCGCGAACTCGTCGACGATCGCGTCCAGCAGGTGCTGGACCCGCAGGCCCGCCTGCCCGGACTCGAGCACCGACTTGATCGCGGACTTCTTCGCCCGGTCGACGATGTTCTGGATCATCGCGCCGGAGTTGAAGTCCTTGAAGTAGAGGGTCTCCTTGTCACCGTTGGCGTAGGTGACCTCGAGGAACCGGTTCTCCTCCGACTCGTCGTACATCCGCTCGACGATCCGCTGGATCATGCCGTCGACACACGCCTTGCGGCTGCCGCCGAACTCGGCGACGTCGTCGGCGTGGATCGGCAGTGTCTCGGTGATGTACTTGGAGAAGATGTCCTGCGCGCCCTCGGCGTCCGGACGCTCGATCTTGATCTTCACGTCGAGCCGCCCCGGGCGCAGGATCGCCGGGTCGATCATGTCCTCGCGGTTCGAGGCACCGATGACGATGACGTTCTCCAGGCCCTCGACGCCGTCGATCTCGGCGAGGAGCTGGGGCACGATCGTCGTCTCGACGTCCGAGGACACACCCGAGCCACGGGTCCGGAAGATCGAGTCCATCTCGTCGAAGAACACGATCACCGGGGTGCCGGCGCTCGCCTTCTCCCGGGCGCGCTGGAAGATCAGCCGGATGTGCCGCTCGGTCTCGCCGACGAACTTGTTGAGCAGCTCCGGGCCCTTGATGTTGAGGAAGAACGCACGGCCCTCGTCCGGGTCGTCACCGCGCTGGCTCGCGATCTTCTTGGCCAGCGAGTTGGCGACGGCCTTCGCGATGAGCGTCTTCCCGCAGCCGGGCGGGCCGTAGAGCAGCACGCCCTTCGGCGGGCGCAGCTCGTACTGGGTGAACAGCTCCTGGTGGAGGAACGGCAGCTCCACCGCGTCCTGGATCTGTTCGATCTGCCGGGACAGCCCACCGATGTCGGCGTAGGCGATGTCCGGGACCTCCTCCAGCACGAGGTCCTCGACCTCGGCCTTGGCGACCCGCTCGTAGGCGTAGCCCGCCCGCGAGTCGACCATGAGGGAGTCACCGGACTTGAGAGGGCTGACGCCCTCCTCCTCGCCCAGCTCGAACAGCGGTGCGGCCAGCCAGACCACCCGCTCCTCGTCCGAGTGCCCGACGACCAGGCCGCGGCCCGCCGAGCCGTCGTCGCCGGGACGGGAGATGACCTCCCGCAGCGAGTAGAGATCGCCGACCTGCTCGAAGCCCATGGCCTCGACCACGGTGAGCGCCTCGTTCAGCCGCACGGACTGGCCGCTGCGCAGCGACTCGCCCTCGACGGCCGGGGACACCGGGACGCGCATCCGGCGCCCGGAGGTGAACACGTCGACGGTGTCGTCGTCGTAACGACCCAGGAACACGCCGTATCCGGACGGCGGCTGGGCGAGCCGGTCGACCTCCTCGCGGAGTGCGACCAGCTGCCCCCGAGCCTCCTTGAGGGTCTCGGTGAGCTTCTCGTTGCGGGCGTTGAGCGCGGAGAGCCGGCTCGTGGTCTCGGCCAGTCGTTGTTCCAGCACTCGGGCGTGCCGGGGGGTCTCGGTCAGCCGCTGGCGCAGCGTCGCGATCTCGGTCTCGAGGTGACGGATGTTCTCGGCGGCCTCAGCTGGGCTGAGGTCACGGTGCCTGCCTTCAGACTGGATGTCCCGCCTGCCGGGACCGTCGTCGTGGGGGTGGTTCACGGCAGCCTCCCTCCGTGTTCCGTCCGACCAGGGTACCCAGGTGGGATACCGCGGCGGTGCGTCCAACCGGTGATCCGGGCCTCAGCCGGTCGGGCACCGTGAGTCACTCTGCGGCCTCCTGCTCGTCACCGCCACGTCCACACGGAGGGTCCTTCGTAAAGTTCTTGTTCCACACCGGGCGCGTCGCGGGCCGGGCGCCGCAGCGGACGGCGGGTCAGCGGCCCGTCGGACGGCGCTGCTGGCGGGGTGGCGTGACCCCGTCGGCCAGCCGACGGGCGGTCAGCAGGAAGGCCGTATGGGCGATCATCCGGTGCTCCGGACGGACCGCCAGACCCACCACGTGCCAGGGCCGGACCATCGCCTCCCACGCCTCCGGCTCGGTCCAGCACTGCATCTCGCGCAGCTTCTCGGTGAGCACCGACAGCTGGGTGGTGGTCGCGACGTAGCCGACCAGGATCCCGCCCGGCACCAGGGCGTCCCGCACGGTCTCGAGCACGTCCCACGGCGAGAGCATGTCCAGCACCACCCGGTCGACCTCGCCGCGGTGGTCCTTCACGTCGCCGACGGTCAGGTCCCAGTGCGGCGGGCGGTGCCCGAAGAACTTCTCGACGTTGGTGACCGCGTGCGGCGCGTGGTCGTCGCGGACCTCGTAGGAGATCACCCGCCCGGTCGGGCCGACGGCCTGGAGCAGCGAGCAGGTCAGCGCCCCGGAACCGGCACCGGCCTCCAGGACCCGCGCGCCGGGGAACACGTCGCCCCACATGAGGATCTGTGCGGCGTCCTTGGGGTAGATGACCTGCGCGCCACGGGGCATGGACAGCACGTAGTCGGCCAGCCGCGGCCGCAGCGCGAGGTACGGGGTGTTCGCGGCGCTGTGCACCAGGCAGCCCTCGGCGGCGCCGATGAGGTCGTCGTGGGAGATCTGGCCGCGGTGGGTGTGGTAGTACCCGCCCTCCTCCAGGACCAGGGTGTAGTGACGGCCCTTCGGGTCGGTCAGCTGGACCCGGTCCCCCACCCGCAGCGGCCCGCCGCGCCGAGGCGGCACCCAGGCGGCGGTCTCCTCGCCGGCAGCGGTCACCTCGCCGGGGACGAGGTCCTGGACGGGGACGGTGTCCCGGCCGGACGTGGTGTCGTGAGCGGGGCCGGAGGCCGGCAGCGGGTCGTGCACGGGCGTCGACGCTAGCCACGAACCGCGGAGCCCCCCGCATCGGGGCCGCCCCGGTGATCGCCGAACCGGATCGCGTACGGGGATCCGCGCACCCGGACGGGGTTGTCGGGGGTGTCGCCTAGTCTCGCCGTATGGCCTCGTCGCCGCTCGATCTCGCCGCCTCCGGCCCGCCCGCGGGTGGGGCGGGGACGATCGGGAGCCCGCCCCGTGCCGTCGACGCCGGTCCCCCGTCGACGGAACCCGACGAGCGGCCGCGGCCGCCGGCGTTGTCGCCGTCCCGGGCGTCGGACTTCCGGCGCTGCCCACTGCTCTACCGGTTCCGGGCGGTGGACCGGCTGCCCGAGCCGCCCTCGCGGGCCCAGGTGCGCGGGACGCTCGTGCACGCGGTGCTGGAGCGGCTGTTCGCCGCGGACCCGCCCGACCGCACGCCGGCGGCCGCCCGGGCGCTGCTCGGGCCGTGCTGGGACGAGCTCGCGACGGCCTGGCCGGAGGCGCTGACGTTGTTCGAGGGCCCGGACGACCGGGAGCTCGCGGTCTGGCTGGACTCGGCGTCGGCGCTGCTGGACACCTACTTCACCCTGGAGGACCCGGCCGCGGTGCCGGCCGCGGAGGTCGAGACCCGGATCGAGGTCGAGCTCGCCGCCCCCGGTGGCCCGGTCCCGTTGCGCGGCATCGTGGACCGGCTCGACGAGGGCTCCGGCGGCACCCTGAGCGTCGTCGACTACAAGACCGGGTCCACCCCCGGCGAGGGCTTCGAGGGATCAGCCCTGTTCCAGCTGAAGTTCTACGCGCTGGCCGTGCTGCTGACCCGCGGCCGGGTCCCGGACGAGCTGCGGCTGCTGTACCTGTCCGACGGGACGGCGCTGACCTACCGCCCCGACGAGCCGGAGCTGCACCGCTTCGCCCGGCTGCTCGACGCGGTGTGGACGGCGATCCGCCGGGCCGCGCCGGACGGCGACTTCCAGCCCAACCCCGGGCGCGCCTGCAAGGCCTGCGACCACCGGGCCCGGTGCCCGGCGTGGGGGGGCGTGCCGCCGCCGTACCCGGGGTGGCCCGGGACTCCGGCGACCCCGTGACCCGCGGACGGCCGGGCCGGACCCCCGGGCCACACCCGACCCCTCCCGGGGACCGGCGAGCACCGCGCCGGGACGACCACCACCGGACCGGCACGACCGCCGCCCGACGGGCATGATCGCCGCCGTGCACGATCCCATCCCGCCCACGCCGTTCTATCTCCCGCGCGGCGAGCGCACCGGCCCGGACGGCGCCGGCACCGCCGACTTCGAGGCCACCCTCTCCACCACCGGGCCGTGGTACGCCGAGGCCCAGCACATGGGGCCCCCGTCGGCTCTGCTGGTCCGCGCCATGGAGCGGCTGCCGGAGTCCCGCCCGGGCGGGGCGCAGGACGGGTGGCGGCTCGCCCGCGCCACCGTCGAGGTGCTCGGGATGGTGCCCGCCGGGCCGGTCACGGTGACCGCTCGGGTGGAACGGCCGGGGCGCAGCATCGAGCTGCTGGAGGCGACGATGCAGGCCGCCGGACGCGACGTGCTGCGCGCCCGCGGGTGGCGGCTGGCCGCGGGCGACACCGCGGACGCGGCCACCGGTGCCGTGCCGGCGCTGCCCGGCCCGGAGACCGGCGTCGCGCAGCCGGGCCTTCCCGACGGCTGGCTGCCGGGGTTCCTCGACGCCATCGAGTGGGTCTGGCTGGACGGCGGCGCGCTGGACGACCCCGGTCCGGGGCGCGGCTGGATCCGGATGCGGGTGCCGCTGGTCGAGGGCGAGGAGCCGACGTCGGTGCAGCGGCTCATGGTCGCCGCGGACTGCGCGAACGGGCTCGCCGCACCGCTGGACGTGCGCCGGTGGCTGTTCGTCAACACCGACCTGACGGTGCACCTGCACCGCGCCCCCGCCGGCGACTGGATCGGGGTCGACGCCGCCACCACGATCGGTCCGGACGGGCTCGGCACCTGCTCGGCCGCGCTGTTCGACACCGCCGGGCACACCGGGCGCGGCGCCCAGGCGCTCACCGTCCGGCCACGCGGCTAGCGACCCCGCTCAGACCTCCGGGGCCCGGTCCGAGCTCATCGCCCGGCAGGAACGGATCTCGGAGGTCAGGATGGCGGTCGCCCCGATGGTGGCCAGCTTGTCCATGACCCGGTTCGTGTCCTTCGACGGCACCATGGTCCGGACGGCGACCCAGCCGGCCTTGCGCAGCGGCGAGACGGTGGGCGCCTGCAGGCCGGGCGCGACCTTCTCGACCTCGGACAGCAGGCTCTCGGGGCAGTCGAAGTCCATCATCAGGTACTCACGGGCCAGGACCACACCCTTGAGCCGCTCGGCGAAGATCCGCTTCAGCGCGGTGGTGTGCTCGTCCTCGGCCCGGTCCGGGCGCTTCTCCCGCTCGATCAGCGTGGCCTGCGACGTGGCCAGCGGATCGCCGATGACCTTCAGGCCGTGCTGGCGCAGGGTCCGGCCCGAGGACACGACGTCGGCGATCGCGTCGGCGAGGCCGAGCTGGACCGAGATCTCGACGGCCCCGTCGAGCTTCACGATCTCGGCGCCGATCCGCTTGCCGGACAGGTGCGAGCGCACCAGCCGCGGGTAGGACGTGGCGATCTTGCGCCCGTCCAGGTCCTCGAGCTTCCAGTCGGAGTCGGCCGGGGCGGCGAAGTGGAAGCGGGACTTGCCGAAACCCAGCGCCAGGATCTCCTGGACCTGGCTGCCGGACTCCTCCATCAGGTCGAAGCCGGTCACGCCGAGGTGCAGGTCGCCCTTGCCGACGTAGGTCGCGATGTCCTTGGGCCGCAGGTAGAAGAACTCGATCTCGTTCTCCTCGTCGACCACGCTGAGGTCGCGCGAGTCCGACCGCTGCCGGTATCCGGCCTCGCGCATCATCGTCGCGGCGGGCTCGGCCAGGGTGCCCTTGTTCGGCAGTGCCACGCGGAGCATGACGCTCTCCTGATGGTTCTCGGTGGTGCTGATGTGCTGAGGTCGTAACTAGAGGTGCTTGTACACGTCTTCGAGCGTGAGCCCGCGCTGGATCATGATCACCTGCAGCCGGTAGAGCAGCTGTGAGATCTCCTCGGCGAGTTCGTCGTCGCCCTGGTACTCGGCGGCGAGCCACACCTCGCCCGCCTCCTCCAGCACCTTCTTGCCCTGGGTGTGCACCCCGGCGTCCAGTGCGGCGACGGTCCCCGAACCGGCGGGACGGTCCTTGGCCTTGGCCTGCAGTTCGGCGAACAGCCCGTCGAAAGTCTTCACGTGCATCGACCCCTTTCGCCACCAGTGTGAACCGCCGCCCCGGACGTACCAGCGGGTACCCGGTGCACGGAGCCGTACGGGCGACCGACCGCGCCGGATGGTTCACCCGGCGTGACCGGCCCGGCCCCGATCAGCCGTTCGTCGCGGCCAGAGATCCACTCACGGGCGGCCGCGCACCCGATCCATGATCTCGCCGAGCTCGGCGGTCGTCATGCCGGACAGGGTCTCCCGGTGGACCCGCCGCGGCCCGGCCGCCACCGGCAGCTCGCACGGCACGACGAGCACCGCGCAGCCGGCCCGCTCCGCCGACAGCGCGCCGGTCGGCGAGTCCTCGACCGCCACGCAGTCCGCCGGGGCCACCCCGAGCAGCTCCGCCCCACGCCGGTACGGCTCCGGTCCCGGCTTCGGGTCGGTGACCTCGTCGCCCGGCACGACGGCCGCGAAGTGCTCCCGGCCCATCGTGTCCAGGACCTTCTCGACCAGCACCCGGATGGTGTTCGTGACCAGTGCGGCCGGGATCCGCTCGTCGCGCAGCAGCCCGAGCAGCTCGCGGGCACCCGGGCGCCACGGCACGCCCTGGGCGAACAGCTCCCCGGCGCGGTCGTAGAGCCACTCCCCCATCTCGCGGTAGTCGGCCTCCGGAACCGTCTCCGGGTCCCGCCCGGACTCCCGGAAACAGATCCGCAGGCTGGAGGTCAGCGACCCGCCGACTGTCTCCTTGCGGGCCTCGGCGGACAGCGGTGGTGCGCCCAGGTGCTTCATGAGGTCGTTGAGCACGACCTCCCACACCTTCTCGGAGTCGATCAGCGTGCCGTCCATGTCGAGCAGGACGGCGGCCGGCCTGTTCGCACGCGCGGTCTCAGGCATTGGGTGTGTACCCCAGGTTCGGTCGGAGCCACTTCTCGACGACGGCGACGTCGGTTCCGAGACGGGAGGCGTAGTCGGCGATCTGGTCGGAGCCCACCCGTCCCACGGTGAAGTACCGCGAGCCGGGGTGGGCGAACATCATCCCGCTGACCGCGGCGGCCGGGTACATGGCGTAGGACTCGGTGAGCCCGACCCCGGTCTCCTCCGCGCCGAGGAGGTCGAACAGCGGCCGCTTGAGGGTGTGGTCCGGGCAGGCCGGGTAGCCGAACGCCGGGCGGATGCCGCGGAACTTCTCGGCCAGCAGCTCCTCGAGGGGCTGGTCGGCCTCCGGCTCGAACCACTCGCGGCGGGCCTGCCGGTGGACGTACTCGGCGAAGGCCTCCGCGAGCCGGTCGGCCAGCGCCTTGACCATGATCGCCTTGTAGTCGTCGAGGGCGTCCTCGAACTCCTTCGCCATGTCCTCGGCGCCGTGGATGGACACCGCGAACGCACCCAGGTGGTCCCCCTCGGGGGCCACGTAGTCGACCAGGCTGCGGTTGGCGCGGCCCTCGGGCTTGCGGGTCTGCTGGCGCAGCATCGGCAACCGCACGTCCCCGGAGTCCGGCGAGATGACGACGTCCTCGCCGTCGGCCCGCGCCGGCCAGAAGCCGTACACACCGCGAGCGGTGAACCGGTCCTCGGCGATGATCTGGTCCATCATCGCCTGCGCGTCGTCGTAGAGCTCCTTGGCCACCGGCGAGTTCAGGATCTGCGGGAACTTGCCCTTCAGCTCCCAGGCCAGGAACAGGAACTGCCAGTCGATCAGCTCGCGCAGCTCCGCGATCGTCGGCGTGCAGTCCCGGACCCCGGTGAACTCCGGCGTGGGCAGGTCGTCGAACTCGACAACCTCGTGGTTGGCGCGCGACTCCTCGAACGGCAGCAGCGGCTTGGCCTCGCGCCCGGCGTGCTGCTCGCGCAGCCGCTCCTGGTTCTCGGCGTTGGACTTCGCGAGCGCCTCGGCCCGGTCGTCGTCGAGCAGGTCGGACACCACCCCGACGACGCGGGAGGCGTCGAGGACGTGCAGCACGTTCCCGTCGTAGGCGGGCGCGATCTTGACCGCGGTGTGCTGCCGGGACGTCGTCGCACCGCCGATCAGCAGCGGCAGCTTCAGCCCGCGCCGCTCCATCTCCTGCGCGACGCCGACCATCTCGTCCAGCGACGGGGTGATCAGCCCGGACAGCCCGACGACGTCGGCGCCCTCGGCGACCGCGGTGTCCAGGATCGTCTGGGCCGGCACCATCACGCCGAGGTCGATGACCTCGTAGCTGTTGCAGCCCAGCACGACGCCGACGATGTTCTTGCCGATGTCGTGCACGTCGCCCTTGACCGTGGCCATGACGACCTTGCCGTTGCCGCGCTCGTCGATCTCGCCGCGGGCCCTGGCCGCCTCCTTCTCCTCCTCCATGAAGGGTTCGAGGTAGGCCACCGCGCGCTTCATCACCCGCGCCGACTTCACGACCTGCGGCAGGAACATCTTGCCGTCACCGAACAGGTCGCCGACGACCTTCATGCCGTCCATCAGCGGGCCCTCGATCACGTCGAGCGGCCGGGACGCCTGCGCGCGGGCCTCCTCGGTGTCGGCCTCGACGAAGTCGACGATGCCGTGCACCAGCGCGTGCGAGAGCCGGGCGCGGACGTCGTTCTCCCGCCACGTCAGGTCGACCTTGCGCTGGGTGCCCTCACCCTTGAACCGCTCCGCGGCCTCGACCAGACGGTCGGTGGCGTCCGGGCGCCGGTTGAACAGGATGTCCTCGCACATCTCCAGCAGGTCGGCCGGGATGTCCTGGTAGACCGCCAGCTGGCCGGCGTTGACGATGCCCATGTCCAGGCCCGCCTTGATGGCGTGGAACAGGAACGCCGAGTCCATCGCCTCACGCACGACGTTGTTGCCGCGGAAGGCGAAGGACAGGTTCGAGACACCACCGGAGATGTGCGCGCCCGGGCAGCGCTCCTTGATCCGGGGGCAGGCCTCGATGAAGTCCTTGGCGTAGTCGTTGTGCTCCTCCATGCCGGTGGCGACGGCGAGGATGTTCGGGTCGAAGATGATGTCGTGCGGGTCCAGGCCCGCCTGCCCGACGAGCAGGTCGTAGGCGCGGCCGCAGATCTCGACCTTGCGGTCGGCGGTGTCGGCCTGGCCGGTCTCGTCGAACGCCATCACCACGACGCCCGCGCCGTAGGCCTTGACCCGGCGGGCCTGCTCGAGGAAGGGCTCCTCGCCCTCCTTCAGGCTGATCGAGTTGACGACGCCCTTGCCCTGCACGCACCGCAGCCCGGCCTCGATCACCGACCAGCGCGAGCTGTCGATCATGATCGGCAGCCGGGCGACCTCGGGCTCGGTGGCCAGCAGGTTCAGGAAGGTCGTCATCTCCTCCTCGGACTCGAGGAGGTCGGCGTCCATGTTGACGTCGAGCATGTTCGCCCCGCCGCGGACCATGTCCAGCGCGACGTCGAGCGCGCCGTTGTAGTCCTTCGACTCGATGAGCCGGCGGAACCGCTTCGAGCCGGTGACGTTGGTCCGCTCGCCGATCATGACGAAGCCGGTGTCCGGGCCGATCTCGAACCGCTCCAGCCCGGAGAACCGGGTGCGGTCGGGGGTCTCCACCGGGCTGCGCGGCGGCAGGTCCTTGACCTGCTCGGCGATGTGCCGGATGTGCTCGGGCCCGGTACCGCAGCAGCCGCCGACCAGGTTCACCAGCCCGGACTCGGCGAACTCGCGCAGGTAGGCCGCGGTCTGCTCGGCCGTCTCGTCGTAGCCGCCGAAGGCGTTCGGCAGGCCGGCGTTCGGGTAGGTGGCGACGAAGGCGTCGCTGATCTCGGACAGCGCGACCGCGTGCGGGCGCATCTCGTCCGCGCCCAGCGCGCAGTTCAGCCCGACGACGAGCGGGTCGGCGTGCCGGACCGAGGTCCAGAACGCGTCGACGGTCTGGCCGGACAGAGTCCGCCCGGAGCGGTCGACGATCGTCACCGAGATCCAGACCGGCAGGTGCGGCGCGACGTCGTGCGCGGCCTGCAGCGCGGCCTTCGAGTTCAGCGTGTCGAAGATCGTCTCGATGAGCAGGACGTCGACGCCGCCCTCGTCGAGCGCGGCGATCTGGTCGGCGTAGGAGTCGTAGACCTGCTGGTAGGTCACCGCGCGGTAGGCCGGGTCCTCGACCTTCGGCGACAGCGACAGCGTGACGTTGAGCGGGCCGATCGACCCCGCCACCCACTTCGGCTCGCCGGTGCGCTCCTCGGCCTCGTCCGCGGCCCGGCGGGCCAGCTTGCCGGCCTCGACGTTCATCTCCTTCACGTGCGCCTCGAGCCCGTAGTCGGCCTGGCCGATCGTCGTGGCGGTGAAGGTGTTGGTCGTGGTCAGGTCCGCGCCGGCGTCGAAGTAGTCACGGTGGGCTGCCAGGATGAGGTCCGGACGGGTGAGGTTCAGCAGGTCCGGGTCGCCGTTGGTGTCCTTGTGGTGCCCCTGCAGCCAGTCCGCCGAGTAGTCGTCGGCCGACAGGCCGAGCCCCTGGATGACGGTGCCCCAGGCCCCGTCGATGACGCCGATCCTGCGGCCGAGGAGCTCTTTCAGCTGCTCGGTCTTCTCCCGCGCGCGCGCGACCCGATCGGGGTCCGCCGAGCCGGTCGTGATGTCGCCTTCCGAAGAGGTGCTCACCGAGTGATCTGCTCCCGTCGTGGATGACACGGTCGATCAGGTTACCCGCAGGAGGGGTCGTACCCCGGTTTCGCAGCGCAGGGGTCGTAGGCTGGACCGATGACCGACCGAGAGCCGAGCACCGCCGGCACCGGCGACTCCCCCACCCTGGTGGAGCCGGTCCTCATCGCGGCGTTCGAGGGCTGGAACGACGCGGGCGAGGCCGCGAGCACCGCTCTGGAGCATCTGGAGCTCACCTGGGACGCCCAGCCGCTGACCTCGATCGATCCCGAGGAGTACTACGACTTCCAGGTCACGCGGCCGCACGTGAAGCTCTCCGACGGGATCACCCGGCGGATCGAGTGGCAGACGACGCGGCTGTCCTGGGCGACGCTCCCGGGCACCGAGCGGCACGTCGTCCTGGTGAACGGGATCGAGCCGAACCTGCGCTGGCGGTCGTTCTGCGCGGAGCTCGTCGGTCACGCCGAGCGTCTGGGCGTGACGAAGGTCATCACTCTGGGAGCGTTGCTCACCGAGGTCCCGCACACCCGGCCGACGCCGGTGAACGGCACATCCTGGGACGTCGAGTCGCTGCAGCAGATGGCCACCGAGCCGTCGAACTACGAGGGGCCGACGGGCATCGTGGCGGTGTTCCAGCAGGCGTGCGTGCAGGCCGGGATCCCGGCGGTGTCGTACTGGGCCGAGGTGCCGCACTACGTGTCCCAGGCGCAGGTGCCGAAGGCGGCCGTCGCGCTGCTGCACCGGATCGAGGAGGCGCTCGACGTCGAGGTGCCGCTCGGGGTGCTGCCGGAGAAGGCCGAGGAGTGGGAGCGGACCGTCTCGGAGATGGCCGACGCCGACGACGAGGTCCGCGAGTACGTCCGCCAGCTCGAGGAGCAGGCGAACGAGACCGACGAGGAGGAGAAGCGCACCGAGCTGCGGGAGACCTCCGGCGACTCGATCGCCGCCGACTTCGAGCGCTACCTGCGCCGCCGCGGGCCGAACTCCTGAGACCCGTGGGCTCACGGTGGCCGTCCCGCCGGTGATCCGCCGCGGCGCGCTGTTCGCCGGCGCGTTCCTCGGCCCCTACGGCGGCGGTATGACCGCCGCGATGCTCCCCGAGCTGGGGGCCGACTTCGGCGTGCCCACCGCCACGGCGTCGGTGTCGATCACCGCCTACCTGCTGCCGTTCGCGGCCGTGCTGCTGGTGTCCGGCACGCTGGGCGAGCGCTGGGGCCGGTCCGGCACCGTCGTCGCCGGGTACGTGCTCTACGTGGTGGCGTCGCTGGCCTGCGTGCTGGCCGGGTCCTGGACGTTGTTCCTCGCCGCGCGGGCGCTGCAGGGCGTCGCGAACGCCTTCACCACGCCCCTGCTGCTGTCCGCGCTGGCGGCCTCGGTGGAGCCGGAGCGCCTGGGACGTGCGCTGGGCTGGTTCGGGTCGATGCAGGCGGCCGGGCAGACCTTCGCGCCGCTCGCCGGGGGCCTGGCCGCCGAGCTCGACTGGCGGCTCGCGTTCGGCGCGGCCGCCGCCCTCGCGCTGCTGCTCGCGGTGATCGGGCTCCCCGGCGACGCCGGCGCGCACGCCCGGCGGACCTCCGGACCGCTGCGGCTGCGCTCGGCCTGGACCCCGCCGGTGCTGCGGCTCGCGCTGGTCGCCGCGCTCGGCTGGGGCTGCCTGGCGGGGCTGAGCTTCCTGCTCGCGCTGCGGCTCGAGGACGGGTTCGCACTCGGCGCGGGTCCTCGCGGCCTGGTACTGACGGCGTTCGGCCTGACCGGGATCCTGACGGCGCGGCTGATCGGCGGCGCGGTCGACCGGCTCGGGCCGCGGCGCTGCGTGCTGGCCGGTGCCGTCGGCGGCGGGGCGCTGGTCGCCGGCGTCGGCGCGGTCCCGCTGCTGTGGGCGGTCGTGACGCTCTGGGCACTCGGCGGTGTCTGCGGCCAGCTGATCCTGGTGGGCCTGAACACGCTCGTGCTCTCCTCCCGCGGACCCAACAACGGTGGTGCGGTGTCCGTGGTGCAGGCGGGGCGCTTCGCCGGAGCGGCGACCGCTCCGGCGCTGGTGACCCCGATCTACCACGCCGACCCGCTGGCCGGGTTCCTCGTGCCGGCCGGACTCCTCGCGGCGGGAGCCCCCGCGCTGCTGGCGCTCGACCGGAACCCGGATCGCTGGACCTGAACCCCGGTCGAGGTTGCATCCTTCGTGCGGGCCACGGAGTGGAGGAGACCCGGATGCAGGCGATCGTGGTGGACCGGTTCGGCGGTCCGGAAGTGCTGCAGGTGCGCGACGTCCCGGCCCCGGCGCCGGCGACCGGCGAGGTCCTGCTCGACGTCGAGGCGGCCGGGGTGCTCTGGATCGACACCGCGATCCGGCGCGGGGACGCGCCGCACGCGCACCGGGCGGTGCCGCCGTACGTGCCCGGCGGCACCGTCGCCGGCACGGTGACCGGCCTCGGCGCGGGCGTCGGCCCGGACCTGCTCGGCCGGCGGGTGGTGGCGCGGGCGCCGGCCGGGGGCTACGCCGAACGGGTCGCCGTACGTACGGACGAGCTGACCGCGGTCCCGGACGGGCTCGACCTCCCCTCCGCGGCCGCGCTGGCCGGCGACGGCGCGGTCGCCCTCGCCCTGCTCGAACGCACCCCGGTGCGGCCCGGCGAGCACGTCCTCGTGCTCCCGGCCGCGGGGGCGGCGGGGAGCCTGCTGGTCCAGCTCGTCACCGCCGCGGGCGGACGGGTGATCGGCGGCGCCCGCGGCACCGCCCGGCAGGACCTGGTGCGTGCACTCGGCGCCGAGCACGTGGTCGGCCACAGCGCCGCCCGCAATCACAGCGCCGGTGGACCGCACGGCGACCAGGGGACCTGCGCCGCGCGGGGGTGGATGGCCGAGGTCCACGCACTGGTCCCGCGCGGCCTCGACGTGGTGTTCGACGGCGTCGGCGGGGACGTGGGACGGTCGGCGGCCTGGCTGGTCGCGGACGGCGGCCGCTACAGCTCCTACGGCACCGCCGATGGACGGCCGGTGGTCGTCGGATCCGCCGAGACGCGGTCCCGGAGGCTGACCGTCGCCGGGATCGACCAGCTGGCCGGGTTCGCCGCGGAGCGCCCGCGCCGGGTCCGGGAGGTCCTGGCCCGCGCCTCCCGCGGGGAGCTGCGCGCGGTCGTCGGTGCCACGTACTCGCTGGCCGAGGCCGCGCACGCGCACGCCGACCTGGAGCAGCGCCGGGCGACCGGCAAGATCCTTCTGCGGCCGTGAGCAGAGCCCGCCGCGTGCCCCCCGCCCCCACCCCTTCGACTCATGGAGCTTTAGTTCGGTGCTGCCGAACTAAAGCTCCATGAGTCGGCCTCGGGGTGGGGTCGGGCTCGGGGAAGGGTCGGGTCGGGTCGGGTCGGGTCGGGTCGGGTCGGGTCGGGTCTACAGCGTGACGCCGAGCAGGGCGTCCAGGGCAGTGCGGACCAGCTGCGGCGCGCCGGGGTCGGTGCCGCGGCGGGTGAGCGCCTCGTCGGCCCAGGCGTCGACGGCGGCCAGCGCCCCGGGGGTGTCGAGGTCGTCGGCCAGGTGGGTGCGCAGCGTGGCGACCAGCCCGCCGGCGTCCGGGCCGGCGTCGAGCTGCACCGCCTCCCGCCAGCGGGCCACCCGGCGCTCGCCGAGCGCGTGCACGTCCTCGGTCCAGGAGCGGTCGTCGCGGTAGTGCCCGTCCAGCAGCGCGACCCGGATGACGTTCGGGTCCACGCCGGAGTTGCGCAGCTTCGAGACGAAGACCAGGTTCCCCTTGGACTTCGACATCTTCTCGCCGTCCAGCCCGATCATGCCGGTGTGCACGTAGTGCCGGGCGAACGGGTGCTCACCGGTCAGCGACTCGGCGTGCAGCGCCCCGCACTCGTGGTGCGGGAAGATCAGGTCCGAGCCGCCGCCGTTGAGGTCGATCTGCTGGCCGAGCCGGTTCAGCCCGATCGCGGCGCACTCGACGTGCCAGCCGGGACGGCCGCGGCCCAGGTCGGACTCCCAGGCCGGCTCCCCCGGGCGCTCCATCCGCCACAGCAGCGGGTCGAGCGCGTTGCGCTTGCCGGGCCGGTCCGGGTCGCCGCCGCGCTCCCGGGAGAACGTGAGCATCGTGTCCAGGTCGTAGTTCGACTCGTAGCCGAAGTGCCCGGTCGAGGAGACGTCGTGGTAGACGTCCGGGTACTCCGGGTCGTCGAGCCGGTACGCCGCGCCGGAGGCGAGCAGCTTGGCCACCAGCTCGGAGATCTCCGGGATCGCCTCCACCGCGCCGACGAACTGGCGGGGCGGCAGCACCCGCAGCGCCTCCATGTCCTCGCGGAACAGCGCCGTCTCGCGCAGCCCGAGCACCACCCAGTCGTCCTGGTCGCGCTGGGCGCGCTCCAGCAGCGGCTCGTCGATGTCGGTGACGTTCTGGACGTAGTGCACCTCGTGGCCGAGGTCGCGCCAGAGCCGGTTCACCAGGTCGAACGCGAGGTAGGTGGCCGCGTGGCCGAGGTGCGTGGCGTCGTAGGGGGTGATCCCGCAGACGTACATCGTGGCGACCGCGCCCGGCGCGGTCGGCCGGACCCGGCCGGTCGCGGTGTCGTGCAGCCGCAACGGCGGGCCACTGCCCTCGAGCGCGGGGACGTCGGTCGGGGCCCAGGACTCCATACGGTCAACCTACCTGCGTGTCGTCGGGATTCGGCGGCATGCGCGGGTGCGCTCACCCACCCCAACCACCCGGGCCGTCACGGGATTCCGGGCCCGGGCACCCCGGCCGGCGCCGGCGCCGGTTCCAGCTGCT
Organism: Pseudonocardia nematodicida; assembly: GCF_040105385.1. NCBI lineage: Bacteria > Bacillati > Actinomycetota > Actinomycetes > Pseudonocardiales > Pseudonocardiaceae > Pseudonocardia > Pseudonocardia nematodicida. Next base: position 237,496 of record NZ_JBEDNQ010000011.1, on the reverse strand, counting down.
CCCGGATCGTCCGCTTGACGATCTTCCCGTACCCCGACTTCGGGATCGTCTCCCAGCGCACGAACCGCTTCGGGATCTTGTACCGGGCCATCCGGCCGGCCAGCCAGTCCCGCAGCTCGACCTCCCCGGCCTCGTCGTGACCGGCCGCGGCCACGTAGACGGCGACGCCGATCTCGCCCCACTGCGGGTCGGGCATCCCGAGCACCGCGACCTCGTCGATCGCCGGGTGCTGCAGCAGCTTCTCCTCGATCTCCCGCGGATGGATGTTGGACCCGCCCGAGATGTACATGTCCGACGCCCGGCCGGTCACGTACAGGTAGCCGGCGGCGTCGACGAGGCCCAGGTCACCGGTGCGGAACCAGCCGTCCCGGAAGGACTCGGCGTTCGCGCGCTCGTTGTTCAGGTACCCGGCGAACACGGCCGGGCCGGCCACGCAGATCTCGCCCTGCTCCCCGGCCGGGAGCTCGCGGCCGTCGTCGTCCTGGACGCTGATCTGGATGCCGGTCCGCGGCCGCCCGCAGCTGCCGAACTGCAGGCCGTCGGGCACCGGCCGGTCGTGCTCCCCCGGCGGCAGGACGGTGATGTTCCCGGTGACCTCGCCGAGCCCGTAGTACTGGACCAGGACCTCGCCGAGCACCGCGCGGGCCCGGTCGGCGTCCGCCCGGTACATCGGGGCGCCGGCGTAGATCACGTGGCGCAGCGAGCCCAGGTCGTGCCGGGCGGCCTCGGGCGCCTCGGCGAGCCGCTTGAGGATCGTCGGCACGGTGAACATGCTGCTCACCCGCTCGGTCTCGACCAGGCGCCACACCTCGGCCGGGTCCAGGCTCGCCGAGGTCGGCAGGACGGTCGTCGCGCCGCGGGCGACCAGCGGCAGCAGGTGCACCCCCGCGCCGTGCGAGAGCGGGGCGACGACGACCTGGGCGTCGGTGTGGTCGGTGCCCGGCAGCAGGTCGCACAGGTGGTTGGTGACCACGAAGCCCATCTGGTCGTGGGTCAGCACCGCCGCCTTGGAGCGCCCGCTGGTGCCGGAGGTGAAGAAGTACCAGGCGTGGTCGCCGGTCCGGACCGGCTCGTTGGGTTCGGGGTCCGCCGGCCGCGGCAGCGCTGCGAGGTCCGGGCCCTCGCCGGGTGGGGCGTCGATCCAGAGGACACCGGCCCGGGGCGCGGCGGCGGCGCGGACCGCCTCGGCGTGCCCGGTGTGCGAGCCGTGGCAGATCAGTGCGGCCGGCGCGACGAGCTCGGCGAGGTCGGCCGTCTCGGGTGGGGTGAGCCGGTGGTTGACCGGCGCGAACACCCCGCCGGCCCGCCAGACGCCGAACATCGCGGCGATCAGGCCGACCTGGTTCGGAGCGTCCACCAGCACCGGGTCGCCGCGCCCGACGCCGCGGGCCCGCAGCTCCGCGGCGACGGCGTCGGCCCGGCGGTCGAGCTCCCGCCAGGTGATCCGGTCGGCGCCGTGCACGACGGCGTCGTGGCCGGGCAGCCGCCGGGCGGTCTGGCTCAACAGCTCGGCCAGGTTGACCGCGCGCACGGCCGGGCGCAGCTCGGGCATCGCGGGCCCCGGAAGGCCGCTCACCGGGTCCGCTCCAGCACCGAGAAGTAGTTGGCCACGGCCACCCCGCCCATGTTGAACACCCCGGCCAGGGTCGCGCCGGGCACCTGCATCCCGCCGGCCTCGCCGGTCAGCTGCAGCGCGGCCATCACGTGCTGGGACACCCCGGTCGCGCCGATCGGGTGCCCCTTGGCCTTCAGCCCGCCCGACGGGTTCACCGGCAGCGCTCCGGTGCGCTCGGTGGCCCCCTCGGCGACCAGCGCCGGTCCCCCGCCCGGTCCGGCGAGCCCGAACGCCTCGTACTGCAGCAGCTCGGCGACGGTGAAGCAGTCGTGGGTCTCCAGCAGGTCGAGGTCACCGGTGTCCACACCGGACTCGGCCAGCGCGGCCCGGTGCGCGGCGCGGGCGCCGGCGAGTTCCAGGACGTCGCCCCGGCGGCTCAGCGGCAGGTGGTCGTTGGCGGCGCCCCGGCCCCGCCAGGAGATCGCGCGCGCGGCGCCGGCGGCGACCTCGGGGGCCGCGACGACGACCGCCGCGGCGCCGTCGGACACCAGCGAGCAGTCGGTGCGCCGCAGCGGGTCGGCGACCAGCGGGTTGCGCTCCGACGGCGTCCGGCAGAAGTCGTACCCGAGATCGGTCCGCAGGTGCGCCCACGGGTTGTCCACCCCGTTGCGGTGGTTCTTGGCGGCGATCGCGGCCAGCGTGTCCCCCGGGTCGCCGTGCCGCGCCGCGTACTCCCTGGCGAGCACCGCGAACACGCCGGGGAAGCTCTCGGCCTTCTCCTCGTTGCGGTACGACGCGCTCAGCAGGGCGTCGTTGAGCACCCCGCTCGCAGCGTGCGTCATCTTCTCGGCGCCGACGACGAGCGCGATCCGGCCCCGGCCGGACTGCACGAAGTCCAGCGCGCCGTACAGCGCCGCGGACCCGGTGGCGCAGGCGTTCTCCAGCCGCACCGCGGGGGTCCCGGCCAGTTCCGGGCAGGCGGCGCCGACCAGCGCGCCGCCGAACCCCTGGCGGGACAGGCCGCCGTCGAAGGTCCCGACGAACACGCCGTCGACCTCGCCCGGGCCGATCCCGGCGTGCTCCAGCGCGGGGCCGACGACGCCGGCGATCAGCGACTCGACGTCCGGTTCGGGGGCGCGGCCGAACGCCGAGTGCGCCCAGCCGATCATGCTCGGGGTCGTGGTCATGTCGTCCTCTCCCGCGGGGGCGGTGGTCGTGTGGCGGGCGGTGCGGCGCCAGCGGTCAGGGCGGTCCGGACGTCCTCGGCGCAGCGGTGCAGCTCGGCGGCCAGCTCGGCCCGGCGCTCGGGCCCCAGCCGCTGCTCGATGCTGGCGACGCTCAGCGCGGCGACCACGCGGCCGTCCGCGTCGTGCAGCGGCACGCCGATCGCCCACGAGCCGGCGACGAACCGCCCGTCGTTCAGCGCGTACCCGTCGGCCCGGGAGCGCTGCACCAGGTGCCACAGCGCCTCGTCGTCGAAGCGCAGGTAGCGACGGCGGGCCGGGGCGGTGGCGGCCAGCGCGGCGGCCACCTCGTCGTCGGGCAGCGCCGCGAGGATGGCCAGGCTCCCGGCGCCGATGCCGAGCGGATGGCGGTCGCCGACGGCGAGCGCGTTGTTGCGGATCGGGCCAGACCCCTCCTGGCGACGGGTGCAGAGCGCGTAGCTGCCCCGGCGCACGGTGAGGAAGGTGGTGTCGCCCGAGGAGTCCGCGAGCCGGATCAGGCTGTCGGTCGCGGCGTCGCCGAGCCGGTCCGCGCCGTAGCCGGCCAGCTCGCCGAGCACCGCGGCCTGGACGCCGAGCCGGTACCCGCTCGTGTCCGGGTCCTGCGCCACGTAGCCGGCGTGCACCAGCGCGGTCAGGACCCGGTGCACGCTCCCCTTCGGACGCCCGCTGGTCCGGGCGAGCTCGGCCAGCGACACCCCGCCGGGCCGGTCCCGGGCCGTCACGGCGACCAGGTCGAGCAACACCAGCGCCCGCTGGATGCTCTGCGCACCCGGCGGTTCGGCACCCGCCTCGTGGGCGTGCACGACGTTCCGTGATGCGGATCGCCGGGCGCCGGCACCGGCGTCGTCCGTCGGACCTGGACCGCCGCGCAGGGACACGAGCACCAGGAATACCCAACGAAGCGGCCGACCGCAATGGTCCACCATGCGGAACGATTTTCGCGATCATGCTGCTCTCGTCGATTGACAACACGCTCCGGCCGACCCGAGCATGCGTGTGCCGTCGCGCCGCGGAGCGTCCCGCGGGCGGCCCCCGACCACCTTCCACGCACCGCTGCGGGGAGGTCCCGAGGAGCTGACGATGAGGTCGAAGCTGTTCGCTTCGGGCATCGCCGCGCTGTCCTGCCTCGCGCTCGCCGCGTGCGGTGCGACGGACCCGGCGGCGCCGCCCGATCCGGAACACGTGTGGGACATGACGGTCACCACCGGTGACTCGTCCACCTGGTACGAGGCGGCCGAGCACTTCGCCGACACCCTCACCGAGCGGTCCGACGGTCGTATCCAGGTGCGGCTGTTCACCGGCGAACGGCTCTCGGCGGGCGACCCGGCCGCCGGTGTCGAGCAGCTCATGGCCGGGACCAAGGACCTCTCGTACAACTCGACGATCATCTACGCCGGGATCGACCCGCGGTTCGGCGCGATCAACGCGCCGTTCCGCTACCCGGACCACGCCGCCGCCGAGGCCGCGATCGAGAGCGGCGCCCGGGAGGCCTACGAGGAGCTCTCCGCCGAGTTCGGCGTGGAGATGCTCGGCTTCGGCGAGAGCGGCTTCCGGCAGATCACCAACAACGTGCGTCCGATCCGGACACCGGAGGACCTGGCCGGGATCAAGATCCGGATCCCGGGGATGGGCCTGTTCACCGACGTCTTCCGTGATCTGGGCGCGAACCCCACGACGATGAACTTCGCCGAGGTCTTCACCTCCCTGCAGCAGGGCACGATCGAGGCCCAGGAGAACCCGATGGACGTCATCTCCTCGGCCGGGCTCGCCGAGGTCCAGCAGCACCTCACGATCTGGAACTTCGTCTACGACCCGCTCATCCTCGGGATGAACAAGGAGCTCTTCGACTCCCTCGACCCGGCCGACCGGGACCTGGTCCGGTCCGCCGCGGCCGAGGCCAACGAGCTCCAGATCGCGAGCAACCGGGCGCTGGAGGACTCGCAGGTCGCCGAGCAGTCGGAGCTGATGGAGACCGTCGAGCTCACCCCGGACGAGATCGCGGTCTTCGCCGAGGCGGTGCAGCCGCTCTACGACGCCTACGCGCCGGTCTGGGGTCCCGAGCTCGACGCCGCCGTGGACCCGGGGGCAGGCCGATGACGGACCGGATCCTCACCGCCACGGAGAACGCGCTCGCCGCGATCCCGTTCGCCGTCGTCGCGGTCATCGCGTTCGTGAACGTGGTGACCCGCTACTTCTTCAACGTCTCGCTCGCCTTCACCACCGAGCTGACGGTCAACCTGGTCGTCTGGACCGTGATGATCGGCTCGGTGATCGGCATCCGGGAGGGCGCCCACCTCGGGTTCACCATGCTGCGCGACCGGGTCACCGGCCGGGCGCGTGACGGGCTCACCGTGCTGGTGACCCTGGCGACGGTCGCCTTCCTGCTCGCCCTGCTCGTCCACGGCACCGAGATGGCCGCCCAGCAGTTCGAGCGCGGCCGGGCGACCCCGTCGATCGGCGTGCCGCAGTGGCTGTTCACCGCGGCGCTCCCGGTCGGCGCGGCGCTGGGCGTCCACCGCGCGGTCCGGGCCGGGGTCGCCGCGTTGCGCCGGACCGACCGTCCCGCCGCCCCGCTCGGGCCGGTGGCCGACCGATGATCACACTCGCGCTGTTCGGCACGTTCTTCGTCCTGCTGTTCCTCGGGGTCCCGGTGGCGTTCGCGCTCGGGCTGGCCGCGGTCGTCGCACTCGTGGCCGCGGGCGGGCCCGGGGACATCGCGGTCCTGCCCAGCGTGTTCACCGCGTCGGTGTCCTCGGAGACGCTGCTGGCGATCCCGTTCTTCATCCTGGCCGGGGTGATCATGGAGTACGCCGGGATCTCCCGGCGGCTGATCGACTTCGCGAGCGCCTGCGTCGGGCACCGGAAGCACGGCCTGGCCGCCGTGGTGATCCTGGCGGCGTTCTTCTTCTCCGCCATCTCCGGCTCCGGGCCGGCGACGGTCGCCGCGATCGGCGCCATCCTGATCCCGGCGCTGATCCGGCAGGGCTACTCGCGGAGCCACTCGGCGTCGATGGTGGCCAGTGCGGGCTCGATGGGCCTGATCATCCCGCCGAGCGTGGTGTTCATCGTGTTCGCCGTCGTGGTGAGCGACTTCGCCGGGGTGTCGATCGCGCGGCTGTTCGTCGCCGGTGTGGTGCCGGGGATCCTGCTGGCGGTCGCGTTGCTCGTGGCGTGCCTGTTCCTGCCGCGCACCGCGCCGGTCGCCGAGCCGGCCACGGTCGGGGTGAGCGGGTCCGGCCCGACCGCGATCGCGGACGGCGGGACGGGCCCGGACGGCGGAGCCGGTGGATCCGGGACGGCCGGCAGGCCCGCATCCGCGGGGGCGCCCGGCGTGGCGCTCGAGGCCCGGACGTCCTGGGCCACCCTCGCCGGCGCGTTCGGGCGTGCCCTGCCCGGCCTGCTGCTGCCGGTGATCATCCTCGGCGGGATCTACGGCGGGATCGTCACCCCGACCGAGTCCGCCGTGGTCGCCGCCTTCTACGCGCTCGTCGTCGGCCTGTTCGTCTACCGGGAGCTGCGCCCGTCGATGCTGTTCCGGGTGCTGGTCACCGCCGCGATGCAGTCCGCCGTGATCATGCTGATCGTCGGTGCGGCGTCGGTGTTCGCCTACGTGGTCACGGCCAACGGCATCGCGTCGACGCTGGCCGAGGCGATGCTCGCGCTCACCGGCAACCTCTACGTCGTCCTGTTCCTGGTCGTCGTGCTGCTGCTGGTGATCGGGGCGTTCATCGACGCGATCTCGGCGCTCTACCTGCTCGTGCCGATCGTCGCCCCGGTCCTGCTGGCCCTCGACGTCGACCCGACCACGATCGGCGTGATGATGACCGTCGGGCTCGCGCTGGGCCTGATCACGCCGCCGGTCGGGGTGAACCTGTTCGTCGCGGCCGGTATCGCGCACACGTCGCTGGGTGACGCCTTCCGCGGCATCCGGCCGTTCTTCGTGGCCGGGCTGGTGGTGCTCCTGCTGGTCACCTACCTGCCGGTGCTGTCGAACGGGCTGCCCGACCTGCTGGGGTTCTAGATGAGCGCACCGGTGCGGGACGACGGCGCGGCCGGGAGCGGCTGGGCCGGTGCCGGCACGGACGACGGGGTCCGGATCCTCGTCGACGACCTGGCCGAGCGGCTGGGCCGCTCGGTGGTGGTCGACGACCCGCAGGTCCGGCCGCTCTACGCCAGCCGGCACTTCGACGACGAGGACCCGGTCCGGGTGCGGGCGCTGCTGCAGCGCGATGCCGGGGCCGCGGCCGTCACCCACCTGCTCGGCCACCACGTCACGGGCTGGACGCGCGCCGGAGCTGGGCCTGCTCCCCCGGCTCTGCGCGCCGCTGCGGGCGCACGGTCACCTGGTGGGGCTGCTGCTGGTGATCGACGCCGAGCACGGCCTGTCGGCCGCCGAGATCGCCGACGTCGAACTGGTCGGCGACCGGGTCGCGGCGTTGCTGGCCGGGCGGGCCGCGGCCGGCGACCGGGAACGCGCCGCGCGGGCCGCCACCGTGCGACGGATCCTGTCGGCGGATCCCGCCGAGCGCCGCGCGGCCGTGGGGGACCTGGACCGGCTCGGCCTCGCCGTCGGCCCGCACCTGTCCGTCACGGTCGTCGAGGTGCGGGGACACCCGCCGGGTGCCGGGGTGGAGCCCGCCCTGTGGTCGGTCACCGCGGGCGTGGGCGACGACACGGCCGTCGCGGTGCACGGGGGCCGCGCCGAGATCGTGCGCCGGGACACCGCGGCCCCGACGCCGGCCGATCTGCGGGCCCGCGCGGCCCGGCAGCGGGACGCGGTGCTGCGCGTCCTGGGCGGCCCCGCCGATGTCGTGGTGGGGACCGGCGGCGTGGTGGGCTCGCCGTCGGGGCTGTACGAGTCGGGCCGGCAGGCCTCGGTGGCGGTGCGGGCGGGCCACCGGCTCCCGCACCTCGGCGGCGTCGGGGTGTGGGACGAGCTCGGCGAGTACGCCGTCCTGCTGTGCGTGCCCGACGACGTCCCGCCCGGTCATGCCGGGGCCCGGGCACTGGGCCGCCTCGCCGCACACGACACCGGCTCCCGGCTGCGCGAGACCCTGCGGGTCTTCCTCGACGAGGCGGGATCGGTGCCCCGCGCGGCACGCGCGCTGCACCTGCACCGGACCTCCCTGCACTACCGGCTCCGGCGGATCCGGGAGATCACCGGCCTGGACCTCGACGACGGCCGCGACCGGCTCCTCCTGCACATGCAGCTGCGGCTCGAGGAGACCACCGGTAGCGGCAGGCCGGTCACGCCCGCGCGCTGAGGCCGCCGTCCACCGGCAGGCACACCCCGTTGACGTAGGCCGCCGCGTCGGAGGCCAGGAAGACCGCGGCGCGCGCGACGTCCCACGGGCTGCCCATCCGGCCGGTCGGGCTGGCCGCGTCCCGCTCCGCGCGGGCCCGGGCCAGGTCCTCGGCGTGCAGCTGGTTCCCGACCAGCGGGGTGTCGATGTAGCCGGGCAGGATCGCGTTCGCCCGGATGCCGTCGCGGGCGTGGCTCAGCGCCACCGAGACGGTGAGCTGGTTGAGCGCGGCCTTGCCCGCCATGTAGCCGGGGTAGTCGTAGCCGAGGTGCCGGATGCCGGCCACCGAGGACACGTTGACGATCGCGCCCCGTCCGGCGGCCAGCATCAGCGGCAGTACGTGCGTGCAGGTCAGGAACGCGCCGGTGGCGTTGAGGGCGAGCGCCCGCTCCCAGCCGGCCCGATCGAGCTCGCCGACCCCGCCGAGGATCGCGGCTCCGACGTTGTTGTGCAGCACGTCCGGGGTGCCGAGCCGGGCGGTCGCGGTCTGCACGGCGGCGGCGACGGACGCCTCGTCGGTCACGTCCGCGGTGAGCGCGACGGCCGTGCCGCCCTCGCCGTCGATGAGTGCGGCGGTCTGCTCGGCGGCCGTGGTGTCGACGTCGATCGCCGCCACCCGGGCACCGGCGCGGGCGTAGGCGCGCGCGGCCGCCTGCCCGTTGCTGGTCGCCGCCCCGCTCGACCCGGCCCCGAAGACGAGGACCACCCGGTCCCGCAGATCGGTCATGTCCGCTCCTCCCCCACGATCAGCACCTCGGCCGTCACCGCGACCGGGTTGGCTCCCGGCACCAGGGCCCCGGCGTGGACCGCGCCGTGCCGGTCGACCAGCACGGCGGAGAGCCGGGCCTCGCCGTCGCGCACCGCGCCGCTGAGGACCACCTCGGTCGCCGGCCCGTCCACCCGGCACGGTCCTGACGGCCCGGCCAGGACGCCGCCGGCCAGGCTGCCCAGCGACCCGCGCACGGTGGCGCCGGCCAGGTCGTGCTCCCGGCTCAGCGCGGTGACCGCCCCGGTGACGTCCTCCCCCGGCCGGATCCGGGCGATCACCGCGGGCCCGCCGACCGGGTCACCGGCCGTACCGGGAACCGGGGCGAAGCAGGGCATGTGCGTCTCGTCGTCGCGCGCGTTCACCATGTCCACACCGGACAGGCCGAACACGGTGGCCCCGACCGGCACGTCGCCGGTGCGGCTGTCCGGCCACAGGTGCCCGGCCCGCAGCGCCCCGCCCGGTTCGAGCCAGACCGCGTGGCAGTGCGCGAACCGCCGCCCCTCCCGGAACCCGACGGTGACCGATCCGGTCAGGACCTGCGCGGGACAGGCCGCCTCGCGGGTCGCACTGTAGGACGCCGCGACCGAGCCGTCGTCGCACAGCGCCGGGACGCAGTAGGAGATCCGGTCCAGGACTCCCCCGGAGAGCTCGACCTGCCCACTGGTGTGCCCGGTCGCCTCGACGACGGCGGCGAGCGCGTCGACCAGCGGGGTGTGCGGCGGCAGCACGGTGTGCACGGCCCGGGTGGCGACGGCGATCCCCTGCCGGCGGACCGGGTGGCGGGGGCCGGGATGGCGCAGCTCAGGCACGGACCAGCCCACCGTCGACGTCGACGACCGTGCCGTTCACGTAGCCCGACGACGCCCCGGCCAGCCAGCCGACGGCGTCCGCGACCTCCTCGGGCCGGGCCATCCGGCCGAGCGGGATCTCCGAGGTGTCGTAGGCTGCGCCCGCGGTCATCGCGGTCACGACCGGGCCGGGTGCGACGACGTTCGCCGTCACCCCGGTGTGCCCGGCCTCCCGGGCGATCCAGCGGGTCAGGTTGATGACCCCGGCCTTGGCCGAGGCGTAGCCGGGACCGGACCGCCCCGGTGTGCCGTCGGCCGAGGCCGGGCCGGTGCCGCCGGTCTTGCCGGAGATCGAGGCGACGTTGACGATCCGGCCCCGCCCGGCGGCGGCCAGGTGCGGGAACACCGCGGCCTGGCACATCAGGAAGGTGCCGAGCAGGTTGGACCGGATGTCGCCCATGAACTCCTCGGGCGTGGTGCCGGCGAACGAGGTCCGGCGGCCGGTGCCGGCGCAGTTGACCAGCACGTCGAGCCGGCCGAGCTCGTCGACCACGTCGTCGACGCAGCGCCGCACCTGGTCCGCCTCGGACACGTCGAGGACGCGGGTGGTCGCGACCGCCGGGTCCGGTGCCGGCGGGCCGGTCACGTCGAACCCGGCGACGGTGAACCCGTCGGCGGCGAGCCGGGCGGCGATCGCGGCACCGATGCCGCCGCTGGAGCCGGTCACGATCGCGACGGGCGGTGGGGACGGTGCGGGGCCGGTTGCGGTCAACGTCGATCGCTCCTCGCCGTCGGCGGTGTCGGGCCCCTTCAGCCTGCCCGGGCCGCGGCGGCCGCGGCGACCGTCACCGGTAGCGGGCGGCCGCCCCGGCTTCCTCCCCCCGTAGGAACGCGCAGCTCAGACCGGGTCGCGGACCTCGTCCTCGGCGGCCGGGAGCGGCGCCGGGCTCCGGTGCCGCAACGACAGCAGGAGGCCCAGCCCCACGGTGAGCACCAGGCCGATCGCGGTGTACCAGGTGAATCCGACGGCGTCCGGCGCGAACAGGAACAGCGAGCCCATCACGGCCACCGCGACCGCGAAGGCGACCACCGCGTCGGTCTGCCGGGCCCGCGGCACGAAGATGCCGAGCGCGAACGCCCCGAGCAGCCCGCCGTAGGTGATCCCGGCGACCGAGAGCCCCAGCTCGACGACCGGGTTCTCGGTCGAGGTGAACAGGTTGGCGAAGACGATGAAGACCAGGCCCCAGCCGATCGTCGTCGCGCGGGACAGCCGGATCCCCTGCGCCTCGGTGAGCTCGCGCCGGGACAGCTTCTGCACCAGGTCGAGCACCGTGGACGACGACAGCGCCGACAGCGAGGAGCTCAATGTGGACATCGCGGCGGCGAGGATCCCGGCGAGCACCAGTCCGGAGACACCGGGCGGCAGGCCCTCGACGACGAACCTGGGGAAGATCTCGTCGCCGGTGGCGGCGCCGAGCGCCTCCGGGGAGGCGCCCCGGTAGTAGCCCCACAGGAACAGTCCGACGACCAGGAACAGCGCGAACTGCAGCGCGACGACGAACGCGGAGAAGATCACGGCCTTCTGCCCGTCGCGGGCGGTGCGGGCCGACAGCAGCCGCTGGACGATGATCTGGTCGACGCCGTGGCTGGCCATCGACAGCAGCGCCCCGCCGAGCACCGCGGTGACGAACGCGTAGGGCGCGGTGACCGGGTTCGACGTGAAGTCCAGCAGCTGGGTCTTGCCGGCGGCCACGGCGTCGTCCCAGAAGGTCGGCGGCAGCTGCGGGCCGATCACCACGAGCGCCGCGACGCCGCCCGCGACGTAGACGCCCATCTGCATGACGTCGGTCCACACCACGGCCTTGATCCCGCCGACCCAGGTGTAGGCGACGGTGACCAGCGACAGCACCACGATGATCCAGAAGTAGGACACCTCGAAGCCCATCCCGGACAGGATCACGCTGACCGGGATGGCCGCGGCGAACATCCGGACGCCGTCGGCGAGCAGCCGGGTCAGCAGGAACGCCACCGACGCGGTGCCCTGCATGCCGCGCCCGAACCGCCGGCCCAGGTAGCCGTAGGCGGTGGTGAGCTTCCCTGCCGCGTACCGCGGGAGCAGCACGAACGCGACGACGACCCGGCCGATCAGGTACCCGAGCGCCAGCTGCAGGTAGGTCATGCTGCCCAGGTAGGCGATCGTCGGGACGCTGATCACGGTCAGCGCGGAGGTCTCGGTCGCGACGACCGAGAACGAGATGGCCCACCACGGCAGCTGCCGGCCACCGAGGAAGTAGTCCTCGTTGGACTTCTGCCGGCCGGCCATCCAGAGCCCGATGCCGAGTGAGAGCAGCAGGTAGACGACGATCACGATCAGGTCGAGCGTGCGCAACATCGGGGGCTCCCGGGGGCTCGGGGTGTGTGGGTCAGACGATCCGGAGCCGCGACGGCGGCGGTGCCGGCTCGGGCAGCCGTAGCGGCCCGGCGCCGGGGCTGATCCGCCCGGCGAGGGTGGCGACCCTCGCTCCGGTGCAGGACGGCACGGTGGCCGGGACGCCGTGCCAGGTCAGGAACCCGATCAGGGCGAACAGCAGCGCCTCCTTCCCGTCGCCGGGCAGGCCGGCGTCGGAGATCGGGCGCAGCGGCGCCGGGGCGAGCCGGCGTTCCAGCGCCGCGACGACGGCCGGGTTGCGGGCGCCGCCGCCGGAGACCAGCACCTCGCGCACCCGGTAGGGCCGCAGCGCGTCGGCGACGGTGCCGGCGGTCAGCTCGGCCAGGGTGGCGAGCAGGTCGTCGAGCCGGTGGAGGACGTCGTGCCCGGCCAGCACCCGGTGCAGGTAGCCGGGGTCGAAGAGCTCCTTGCCGGTGCTCTTCGGCGGGCGCAGCGCGTAGTACGGCTCGGCGTGCAACCGGGCGAGCGCCTGCGCGTCGACGGTGCCGCGGGCGGCGCGCAGGCCGCCGGTGTCCTGCGCGTCACCGGTGGCCGCCCGGACGGCGGCGTCGAGCAGGGCGTTCGCCGGGCCGGTGTCGAAGGCGACCGGGTCACCGGCGCCGACGACGGTGACGTTGGCGATGCCGCCCAGGTTCAGCGCGGCGACCGGGCCACCGACGCCGGCGGCGCGCTCGCCGAGCAGCAGGGTGTCGAGCACCGAGGCGAGCGGGGCGCCGTGCCCGCCGGCGGCGACGTCGCGGGCCCGCAGGTCCGACACCACCGGCAGCCCGGTGGCCTCGGCGATCCAGGCGGGCTGGCCGAGCTGCAGGGTGCCGCGGGCGCGGCCGCCCTCGACCCAGTGGAACAGCGTCTGCCCGTGGCTCGCGACCAGGTCGGCCCGACCGCCGGCGAGCTCGTCGATCCCGGCCGCCGCCGCGGCGGCGAACTCCCGGCCCAGGCCGGTGTCGATCCGCGCGACCTGCTCGAGGGTGACCGCGGCCGGTGGGAGCGCGCCGAGGACGTCCGCGCGCAGGTCCGCGGAGAACGGGACCTCGCGCCGGCCGAGCGGGTCCAGGACGACGGTCTCGCCGTCGAGGGTGAGCTCGGCGGCGGCGACGTCGATGGCGTCGACCGAGGTGCCCGAGGACAGTCCGACGACGATCACGACGCACCGCCGGTGGGGGTGCCGCCGACCGCGTCGCGGATCCGGCCCCGGGCGCCGGCCAGCAGGTCCGCGGCGGTGCCGGCGTCGACCCCGGCGAGCAGGGCGACGATCGCGGTCTTGGCGTGCCCGCCGGCGTCGTCGAGGGCGGCACGAACGTCCTCGGGTGCGGACCCGGTCGCCTCGGTGACGATCCGCTCGGCCCGCGCGCGCAGCTTCACGTTGGTCGCGGCGACGTCGACCATCAGGTTCCGGTAGGTCTTGCCCAGCCGCACCATCACCGCCGTCGACAGTGCTGTGAGCAGCATCTTCTGGCTGGTCCCGGCCTTCATCCGGGTCGACCCGGCGACGATCTCCGGACCGGTGTCGAGGGTGATCACGACGTCGGCGAGCCCGGCGATCTCGGAGCCGCGGTTGTTCGCGACGGCCGCCGTCGCCGCCCCGGCCTCGCGGGCGGCGACGAGCAGCGCGCGCACCCAGGGCGTACGCCCGGAGGCGCTGATCCCGATCACCACGTCGTCCGGGCCGGGCCCGAGCGCGGCGAGGTCGGCGCGGGCGGCGTCGGTGTCGTCCTCGGCGCCCTCGACCGCGCCGGTCACCGCCTCCGGCCCGCCCGCCAGCAGGGCGACCACACCCTCCTCGCCGACCCCGTAGGTCGGGGCGAGCTCGGTGGCGTCGAGGACGGCGAGCCGGCCCGCCGTGCCCGCACCGCCGTAGATCATCCGCCCGCCCCGGGCCAGTCGCTCGACGGCGAGGTCGGCGACGGCGGCGATCCGGTCGGTCTCGGCCCGGACCGCCGCCACGACGGCCGCGTCCTCGGAGGTGATCAGATCGACCACCGCGCGGGTGGACCACTGGTCCAGGTCGGTCAGGTCGTCCCGGGAGCGCTCGGTCGCCAGCGCGGCGAGGCGGTCGGCGCGGTTCACCGGGCACCGGCCGGGCTCGGGACGGTCAGGGCGTGATGGGGCACGTGCGGGTCCTCCAGGAGCAGGCGGGCGCCGTCGAGGGCGTCGCCGAGGGGGCGGGTGCGGGTCAGGGAGCGGGCGGCGAGCTCGGCGTCGAGCGGGCCGGTGAGGACCGGTCCGGCGTCGAGGAGCCCGCCGCCGCAGGCCACCGGGCGGGACGGTCCCGGGCCGGCAGGGTCCGAGGCGGCACGGTCCGGCGCGGCGCCTTCCACGGCGGCGTCGGCGGCCGCCGCGGTGCCGGCCAGGTCGGCCGCCGCGCGGGCGACGATCGCCCGGGCCACGTCGTCGCCGGACCCGGCCGCGGCCAGCACGTCCCGGGCGAACGCCGCGACCTCACGGGCCGGGTTGTCCGCCCCGTGCACCCGCGCGGGCAGCCGGTCGGGCTCGCCGAAGCGGGCGCGCAGCAGCGCGAGCAGCGCCGGGGAGCCGCCGGACCGGCCGTCGTGCGCGCGCAGCGCCGCGGCCAGCCCGGCGCGGCCGAGCGCGAAGCCGCCGCCGTCGTCGCCGAGCAGGTGGCCCCAGCCGTCGACCCGCGCAGAGCGGCCGGCCGCGTCGATCCCGAGTGCCACCACACCGGTGCCGGCCGCGAGGACGACACCGGGTGCCCCGCCGAGGGCGCCCGCGTGCCAGGTGGTCATGTCGCTGGTCAGCAGCACGCGCAGGTCCGGGACGAACCGCTCGCGCAGGCCCGCGGCGATGTCCGCGGCGCGGTCGGGGGCCGAGGCGAGCCCGGCCAGGCCGGCGGCGACGGCGTCCGGCACCGGCCAGCCCCGGGTGACGCCGTGGATCGCGGCGAGCGCCCGCTGCGCGCCGTCGCGGTCGGCCACCCCGCAGGCGCCCGGCCACTCCCCCGACGCGACCGGCGCGCCGCCGTCGGTGAGCCGGGCGCGGCAGCCGGTCTTGCCGACGTCGAGCACGAGCAGCCGGGTCACCGCACGACCTCCGCGACCGGCGCCGGCACCGGCGCGATCTCGGTCTCGATGCGGTAGCGGTCACCGCGGTAGACGGCCCGGACGAACTCCAGGACCCGGCCGCCGTCGTCGCGGGTGGTGCGTTCGAACAGCAGCGCCGGGCTGTGCAGCGGAACGCCGAGCAGCGCGGACTCCGCCGTGTCGGTGACGGTCGGCTCGATCGACTGGCGCCCGCCGGCGACCGCGTGCCCGTGCCGGGCCAGCAGTTCGTAGTACGACGACGCGGCCAGCGTGTCCCCGTCCAGCCCGGGGACGAGCGCGGCGGGGGTGTGCAGCGTCTCGAGCGCCATCGGCTGCCCGTCGGCCAGCCGCAGTCGCAGCGCCCGCACCACCTCGGCCTCAGGCGAGACCTCGAGCCGGCGGCCCAGCCGCGGGCCGGCCGGGCCGGTCTCGAACTCGACGGTCCGGGTCGCCGGGACCAGGCCGCGCGCCCGCATGTCCTGGGAGAAGGACGTGGCGGTGAGCGACTGGCCGATCCGGGGTCCGACGGCGAAGACCCCGGCGCCCTGCCGGCGGCGCAGCCGGCCGGCCGCGACCAGCTCGTCGACCGCGCGGCGCAGGGTGGTGCGGCTGACCCCGACCTCCCGGGCGAGCTCCCGCTCGGGCGGGAGCGGCTCCCCCGCCGCCATGGCGTCCACCCGCTCACGCAGCTCGTCGTGCAGCCGCCGGTACTTCATCGCGCCTCCCGAAGTTGGACCAGTGGTACAGTTCTGCGCGGCGAAACGCAAGATCGGGGAGGAGCCTCGTGACCGACAACCCTGGTGCCGCGATGGCCGCCGAGACCGCCGAACAGCCCGACGCGTGGCGGCGCCTGCTCGCCGGCACCGGGCCGGACGGCGCGTCCGGTGTGGATCGTGCCGCGGCACTCGTCCGGGAGCGCTCGCCGCGGTTCGTGCTGCTCGCCGCCCGGGGCAGCAGCGACCACGCGGCGCTGTACGCCAAGTACCTGGTCGAGATCCGGCTCGGGCTGCCCGCCGGCCTGGTGTCACCGTCCACGCTGACCGCCTACGGCGCCCGGCCGGACCTGCGCGACGTGCTGCTGATCGCGGTCAGCCAGTCCGGTGGCTCGCCGGACCTGCTGCACTGCGTGCGGACGGCACGCGAGCAGGGCGCGCTCACCGTCGCCGTCACCAACGACGCCGGCTCCGCGCCGGCCGCGGCGGCGTCGGCGCACGTCGACCTGCTCGCCGGGCCGGAACGGGCGGTGGCCGCGACCAAGAGCTACACCGCCCAGCTGCTGGCGCTGTACCTGCTGCTCGAGAGGGTCCGGGGTGGGACGGGCGCGGCCACCCGCGCACTGCCCGACCTCGCCGACGCCGTGCTCGCCCGCGACGACGAGGTCCGGCACCTGTCCGCGCGCTACCGGTTCGCCGAGCGGCTGCTCACCACCGGGCGCGGCTACTCCTACCCGACCGCGCGGGAGGCCGCGCTCAAGCTGATGGAGACCGCCTACGTCTCGGCACAGGCGTTCTCCGGGGCGGACCTGCTGCACGGGCCGCTGGCGCTGGTCGACCCGCTGGTGCCGGTGCTCGCCGTCGTCTCCCCCGGCGCCGGCGGCGACGCCATGGCGCCGGTGCTGGAGTCGCTGACCGCCCGCAACGCGGACGTGCTGCGGATCGGCGGTGACGGGCCCGGGTTCGGGCTCCCCGCGGCGCCGGCCGAGGAGCTGGCCCCGTTGCTGGAGATCCTTCCGCTGCAGATGCTGGCCCGGCACGTCGCGGTCGCCCGGGGCGGGGATCCGGACGCGCCGCGCGGGCTGCGCAAGGTCACGGAGACGCTGTGAGCCGGCCGATGCCCGGGAACGAGCGCGGCGGGCCCGCCGGCGGAGAGCTGATGGACGGCGAGCTGATCGGCGCCGGGGTACTCGTCGCCGGCCGCGGAGCACCGGTGGAGCCCGGCTGGGTGCTGCTGGACGGCGGGCGGGTCACCGCGACCGGCACCGGCGCACCGCCGCGGACACCGGACCGGTGGGCCGAGGTCGTCGTACCCGGGTTCGTCGACCTGCACTGCCACGGCGGCGGCGGCGCCGCGTTCGGCGACGACCCGGACCAGGCCGCGGCGGTCGCCGCCTTCCACGCCGCGCACGGGACCACGACGCTCGTCGCGTCCCTGGTCACCCTCGCCCCGGAGGCGCTGGCCCGGTCGGTGCGCGCACTCACCCCGCTGGTCGCCGACGGCATCCTGGCCGGGGTGCACCTGGAGGGTCCCTGGCTGGCCGCCGACCGCTGCGGTGCGCACGACCCGGCGCTGCTGCGCGCCCCGGACCCGGCCGAGCTCGCGCCGCTGCTCGGCACCGGCGCGATCGCGATGGTCACGGTCGCCCCCGAACTGCCCGGTGCCCTGGACCTGCTGACGGAGATCGCCGGGGCCGGGGCGCTGGCCGCGGTCGGGCACACCACCGCCGGGGTGGACCTGACCCGCCGCGCCCTCGACGCCGGGGCGCGGGTGGGCACCCACCTGTTCAACGCGATGGGCGGCCTGCACCACCGCGACCCGGGCCCGGCCGCGGCGCTGCTCGCCGATCCGCGGGCGACCGTCGAGCTGATCACCGACCGGGTACACGTGCACCCGGCGCTGTGGGAGGTCGTCGCGCGGGCGGCGCCGGGACGGGTCGCCGCGGTCACCGACGCGATGTCCGCGGCCGGGATGCCGGACGGCGGCTACCGGCTCGGCGGCCTGGACGTCGACGTGGCGGACGGGGTCGCCCGGCTCGGCGACGGCACCATCGCCGGCTCCACCGCCACCGCCGACGTGCTGTTCCGGAACCTGGTCGCGGAGTCGCCGCTGCCCCGCGCCGAGGCTCTCGCGCGGGCCGCCGAGTGGACCTCGACCACCCCGGCCCGCCTGCTCGGCCGGGACGACCTGGGGCACCTGCACCCGGGAGCGCGCGCGGACCTGGTCCTGCTGGATGCACAGCTGCAGGTCACGGACGTGCTCCGCCGCGGGGGCCCTGCGTCGTGATCCTTCTCCGTGGAACCGCGGTGCCGGTCGGCTCGCATCCGGGTTCCACAGAGAAGGATCATGAGGGTCAGAGGCGCCGGTAGCCCGGGTGCACCCCGGGCGTGAGGCCCTGGTCGTCGGCGACCCGGCTGAGCAGCTCCCGCAGGGTCGCGCGCTCGTCCGGGTCCAGGGCGCCCAGCAGGTCCTGCTCGTGCTCCCCCGCCACCCCGCCGATCCGGTCGAGCATCTCCTTCCCGGCAGGTGTCACGTGGAGCGCGTGCAACCGGCGGTCGTCGGGGTTGCGGCGGCGCTCCACCAGCCCGCGCCCGGCGAGCCCGTCGACCAGTGCCACCAGCCGGCTGGCCGGCGTCCCCAGGTGCCGGGCGAGGGACTGCTGGGACCGTCCGGGTTCGGCCGCGACCGCGCGCAGCAGCCCGGTCTGCGGCGGGGTCAGGTCGAGCTCGGAGATCCGCTCGGCGAACCGCGACGCGGCGTGCGCCCCGATCTGGGCCAGCAGGAACGCCGAGCCGATGCGCGGAGCCGTGGTCACGAGCCGGACCGTATCCCTTGACAAACCGTGTACACAAGAAATCATTACTTCTTGTAACGACACGGGAGGCAGCCCATGTCCACCGCCACGCCCACCACGCCCGCCGACGTCCGCGGCGGTCCACCACTCGCCGTGCCGGCCGCCGCCGTCGCGGTCCTGACCGTCGCCGCGGCGATCGCCGGTATCGGCGGCCCGCGACCGGGCTCCACACCGGCGGAGAGCCTCGCCTACTCGGCCACGCATCCGGTGGTGATCGGCATCGGGGCCGCGCTGCTGCTCGGGACGGGGTTCCCGCTGGTCGTCTACGCCGCGACCGCGGTCCGCCGGTTCGAGCGGCTCGGCGTCGCCGCGCCCGGCCCGCTGATGGGCCTGGCCGGGGCGGTGCTCGCGGCGGCCGCGCTGTCGGTGAGCGCGCTCGCGTCCTGGACCGCCGCGCAGACCGCCGGCCTCGGCGACGCCGCTCTCACCCGGACACTGGCCTGGCTCTGGTTCGGCGCGGGCGGGGTCGGGTACGCCGCACCCATGGGCCTGCTCGTCCTCGGGATCTCGGTTCCCGCCCTGGTCACGGCGCTGGTCCCGCGCTGGCTCGCGGTCACCGGCGTCGTCGTCGGCGTGCTCGCGCTGCTGAGCACGTTCGCCCTGGCGACCGACGTGCTCTACCCGCTGATCCCCCTCGGCCGGTTCGGCGGCGCCGTCATGCTGTTGGCGTTCGCCGTGGCCCTGCCGGTCACCCGGAACGCGGGAGCGACCCGGTGAGCGCGCCGTTCCGGTTCGGGGTGACCGCTGCCGCGAGGGGACCGGCCGACGAGTGGGTCACCCGCGTCCGCCGGGTCGCCGACCTCGGGTACTCGACGCTGCTGGTCCCCGACAACCTGCACATGATCGCGCCGCTGCCCGCGCTCGCGGTCGCCGCGACCGCCGAGCCGCGGCTGCGGGTGTGCCCGTTCGTGCTGGCCGGTCCATTGCGGACCCCGCGGACGACCGCGTGGGAGGCGCACAGCCTGGCCGTGCTGACCGGCGGCCGGTTCGAGCTCGGCATCGGCACCGGACGTCCGGATGCCCGCGGCGAGGCCGAGCGGCTCGGGATGCCGTGGGGCACCGGTGCGCAGCGCCTCGCCGGGGTGCGCGCGGCCGTCGCGGCACTGCGCGAGCTCGACGGCGACGGCCCGGCCACCCGGGTCGTGATGGCCGCCGGCGGGCCGAAGGCGCTGGCCGCGGCGGCCGGGATCGCCGACACCGTGTTCCTCGCCGCGCCCCCGGGCACCCCGCGGGCCGAGCTGGACCGGATGTCCGGCGAGCTGCGTGCCCGCGCCGCGGGACGCGACGTCGAGACCGGGATGAGCCTGTTCGCGGTCGGCGACGACATCCCGGAGGAGATGCTCCGCTGGGCCGGCCCCGGCGCGGCGGAGGCGCTGCGTGCCCCGGACAACCCGTCCCGGCTCACCGGGTCGACCTCGGAGATGGCCGACGAGCTCCGCCGGCGTCGCGACGAGCTGGGGATCAGCTACCTCGCGGTGAACGAGTACACCGCCACCGCGCTCGCCCCGGTCGTCGCGCAGCTCTCCGGGACATGAGAGGTCAGTAGCCGCTCAGCAGCGTCCGGACCCGGACCAGGTCCTCGGGGGCGGCCCGGCTGTGCCAGCGCGACGGGTCACCGGGCCGGCGGCCCCACAGCAGCAGCGCCCGCGTCGCCGGGTCGCTCTCGACGGTCGCCTCGCCGGCCGGCGGCACCAGCTCGATGGTGGCGCCGGACGCGGTGGCGGTGAGCAGGACGTCGTCGGTGCCGGGCGCACGCAGCCGTCCCTCGACCCGGTCCTCCGGGCCGAGCCCGAGCGAGGCGGTGCCCCGCGCGAGCAGCGGCACGCCGACCTCGCGGACGCTGTGCGCGGTCATCCAGGGTGTGCCCAGGGACCGGAGCGAGACGGCGTCGTCGCCGGTCATGTCCCAGCGGTGCAGCACCATCTCCTCGCGCATGTGCTCGACGAAGAAGTCCGGGTGCACGATCCGCCCGGTCCAGGCGATCTCGGCGCCGGCGGGCAGCTCCGCGACGGCGGTCGCGGAGAGCTGGACGAGCTCCTCGCACCGGGCGCGGAAGGCCGACCACAGCCGTGGCCCGTCGAGCTCGCGGTAGACGGCCTCACGTTCCTCGAACGCGCGGGTGGCCACCGGCTCGCCCGCCAGGTGGGCGCCGAGCACCCGGACGAACTCGGCGGCGTTGCCGGTGTTGTGCACCAGGATGTCGCGCACGGTCCAGCCCTCGCACCAGGTCCCGGAGTCCGGGCGGCGGGCCTGCACGGCCCGGGCGAACCCCTCCCACTCCGGGAGCGCGGCGTGGACCCGGTCGGACACCATGCGCCGGATGTGCCCCGGCCGGTGCGCGATGAAACGTCGCGCTCTACCACCACTCGGTGTCGAGCCGGGACTCGATGGCGCGCAGGTGCCGGCGGGCACACGGTGGACAGAACCGGCGGTCCCGGCCGGCGTCGTCGCGCTCGGTCACCCATCCCGCGACTGCCGCCGCCCCGGCCCCGTCCGGGCCGTCCGCGCCACAGAGCCGGCAGGTGGTCGGTTCGACGCTCACGTCCGCGATGGTGCCGCGAACGCGCCCGTTCACTGTCGACCCACCGGCCCGTCCAGGGGCACCTGTGCGCTGGTCGACCATCGCTGCGGAACGCTGGTGTCCACGTGTCGGAAGACGACAGCCGGACGATCAGCCGGGCGGCAGACTCCAGAACGTCTCCGGGTCCAGATCGGTGATCGGGATCCGGTCCCGGTCGACGGCGGTGCGCGCGGGCTCCGCGCCGCGCAGCGCCAGGGCGAGGGACGGGGTCTCGTCGGCCCGCCGCGCGGTCTCCATGAGCACCGCCAGGACGTGCCGGCAGCGCCCGTCGCGGGCCCGGCAGTCGCACTCGGTGGCGAGGTCGCCGGCGCCCGGGGCGACCGGGGTGCCCTCGCCAGCGAGTGTCTCGACCAGCTCGTCGGGCAGCTCCGGGTCGGCGATGCGGGGCGGCCGGGACCAGACCGGGAAGTGGAGCTCGACCCGGTG
Organism: Pseudonocardia nematodicida; assembly: GCF_040105385.1. Taxonomy (NCBI): domain Bacteria; kingdom Bacillati; phylum Actinomycetota; class Actinomycetes; order Pseudonocardiales; family Pseudonocardiaceae; genus Pseudonocardia; species Pseudonocardia nematodicida. Next base: position 215,793 of record NZ_JBEDNQ010000011.1, on the reverse strand, counting down.
GTCTCCCCCGTCGTCGACGACGGCGGTGATCCGGCCGGGCCCGGTCGTCATTTCGCGCACCCGGTCCCGGCGGGCCAGCGACCGGGCCCGGGGCAGCTGGGGGTCGGGGCGGGTCACCGACACCGGCTCGGCCAGCCGCAGCCACACCCGTCCCCACGCGGTCGTGCCGAAGTCGCTCACCGGGCACCCTCCAGCGCGGCGCGCAGCTCGTCGTCGCCGAGCCGGGCCAGCGCGCCGACCGACCCGGACTCGGTCTCGCCGAGCGCGGCGCCGGCCAGGTCGCGCTTGCCGCGGTGCAGTTCGGCGATCAGCTCCTCGACGGTGCCGCGGGTGGTGAAGGTGTGCACGGTGACCGCGCGGGTCTGCCCGATCCGGTGCGCCCGGTCCGAGGCCTGGGCCTCCACCGCCGGGTTCCACCAGCGGTCCAGGTGCAGGACGTGGGTCGCCCGGGTCAGCGTCAGCCCGGTCCCGGCGGCCCGCAGGCTCAGCACCAGGACGGGCGGGCCGTCCCCGGAGCCGGGACCGCTGCCCGAGAACTGCTCGACGAGCCGTTCCCGGGCCGGCCGGGTCAGCCCGCCGTGCAGGAACGGGATCTCGGTCCCGAGCAGCCCGGCCAGGTGCCCGGCGAGCAGCTCACCCGCCGTGCGGTACTGGGTGAACACCAGCGCGGCCTCGCCGTTGTCGACGATCTCGGTGACCAGCTCGGTCAGCCGGTCGAACACCGCCGAACGGCCCGCCACGGCGCGGGCGTCGTCGCCGACGGTGACCAGGGACGGGTGCACGCACAGCTGCTTGAGCCGGGTCAGCAGCGCCAGCACCCGGCCGCGCCGGTCGATGCCCGTCCCGAGCCCGCCGCGGAAGGCGCCGTCGAGGGCGGTGGTGTAGCGGCGGTGCTGCTCGGACGTCGGGTCGAGCTCGTGGGTCACCTCGATGCGCGGCGGCAGCTCGGCGGCGACTTCGGCCTTGCGCCGGCGCAGCAGGTGCGGCCCGACCAGTGCGTGCAGCCGGTCGGCCGCCGCGCCGGGGTCGGCCGCGGTCGCGAACCGGCGGCGGAACCGGGCGCGCGACCCGAGGACCTCCGGGGTGGTGACGGCGAGCAGCGACCACAGGTCGTCGAGCCGGTTCTCCACCGGGGTGCCGGTGAGGGCGATCCGGCCGCGGGCCCGCAACGCGCGGGCCCGGCGGGCGGTCGCGGTCGCGGGGTTGCGGACGTGCTGGGCCTCGTCGAGGACGGCGACGTCCCACTCGGCGGCGGTGAGCGCGTCGTCGCGGGCGAGCATCCCGTAGGTGGCGACGACGACCCCGTCCGGCGGGGCGGTCGCGCCCCGCCGGTGCTCGACCACCGCGACGCCGGGGGCGAACCGGTCGAGCTCGCGGCGCCAGGTCGCGACCACCGACGACGGGCACACGACGAGATGCGGTCCCGGCCGGTCGGCGAGCACCGCGATCGCCTGGACCGTCTTGCCCAGCCCCATCTCGTCGGCGAGCACCGCGCCACCGGCGGTGTCGAGGCGCTCGTCGAGCCAGCGGGCGCCGGACCGCTGGTAGGGCCGTAGCCGGGACCGGACGGCGTGCTCGTGGTCGTCGTGCCGGGCCGCGCGGGCGGCGGCGCGGACCGCGCTCGCGGCGGACCAGATCGTCGTGCCGTCGCCGCCGAGACCGGCGTGCCCGGCCACCGGGAGCACGGGCGCCGGGTCGGCGCCACGCAGGATCTCCGGCGCGAGCGCCCGCCAGGCCCGCACCGAGTCACCCCAGCCGGACCGGTCCTCGTGCGCGTCCAGCGCGGTGAGGGTCGGGCCGGCCGGGCTGAGCGCGGCCGTGAGCGGGTCGCTGACGATCCGGCCGGCGTCGGGCCTCGCGATCCGCACCGGCTCCGGGGTCGCCGCGAGCCCCAGCTCGGCGGCCGCGGCCTGCGGGTCCGGCCCGCCCCACCACGCGAACGTCTCGCGCTCCACGAGGAAGCTCAGCTGGGTGCACCCGATGCGGCTCACGATCACTTGGTAGCAGCGCGCGGGGCCGTCACGCACACCGGATCGGTGGTACCGCCGTCCGGGCGTCGGTCAGTCGTCGAGGCGGCTCCCCGAGGCCGGGTCGAACACGTGCACCCGGTCCGGCTCGGACGGGGTGACCCGCAGCGTCCCGCCGATCCGGGCGTCCGCCCGGCCGTCGAGCCGCACGACGACCCGCTGCGGCTCGGGACCGGTGGTGCTGCCGTAGGCGAAGGAGTCGGCGCCGAGCTCCTCGACGAGCTCGACCGTGAGCGCCACGCCCGGCTCGTCCGCCGCGGCGGGGCGCAGCGCCTCGGGCCGCACCCCCACCGTCACCTCGGCGAGGTCCCGCCCGGCCGCGCGGGCCCGCAGGTCCCGGGGCAGCGGGAGGACGAGGCCGTCGTCGAGCCGGGCGCCGTCGGTGGCCAGCGGGACGGTCAGCAGGTTCATCGCCGGGGACCCGATGAACCCGGCGACGAACGCGTTCGCCGGCCGGTCGTAGAGGGTGCGGGGCGTGTCGCACTGCTGGAGCCGGCCGTCGCGCAGCACGGCGACCCGGTGCCCCATGGTCATGGCCTCGACCTGGTCGTGGGTGACGTAGACCGTGGTGGTGGCCAGCCGGCGCTGCAGGGCGGCGATGTTCGCCCGGGTCTCGACCCGCAGCTTCGCATCCAGGTTGGACAGCGGCTCGTCCATCAGGAACACCGACGGTTCCCGGACGATGGCCCGCCCCATCGCGACCCGCTGGCGCTGCCCGCCGGACAGCGCCTTCGGCTTGCGGTCCAGGTAGGCCGTGAGGTCGAGCAGCCGGGCGGCCTCGGCGACCCGCTCCCGGACCTCGGCCTTCGGTGCCTTCGCCAGCTTCAGCGCGAACGCCATGTTCTCCCCGACGGTCATGTGCGGGTAGAGGGCGTAGGACTGGAAGACCATGGCGATGTCACGGGCCTTCGAGGGGACGTGCGTGACGTCGCGGTCCCCGATGTGGATCGAGCCCTCGTCGAGGTCCTCCAGGCCGGCGAGCATCCGCAGCGCCGTGGACTTCCCGGAACCCGACGGGCCCACCAGCACCAGGAACTCGCCGTCGTCGATCTCCAGGTCGAGCGCGTCGACGGCGCGGACGCCGGTCGTCCCGGGATAGATCCGGGACGCCGCCCGGTAGGTCACCTCGGCCATGGTCGGTCCTCTCCTCATCGAGCAGACAAGATCAACGGTCGGTGTCGACCGGATCGGTGCGCCGCGCCTCCGGCAGCACCCGGTCCGCGGCGGCCGGGCGCGCCCAGCTGACCGCGTTGGCGATCACCCGGCGGACGTCGTCGTGGTGGTAGACGGGGTAGGCCTGGTCCCCCGGTCCGAAGTAGAAGATCTTCCCGTGCCCGCGGCGGAAGGTGGCGCCGCTGCGGAACACCTCGCCGCCGGTGTAGGAGCTGACGAACACCAGCTCGTCGGGGGCGGGGATGTCGAAGAACTCGCCGTACATCTCCTGCTCGCCCAGCGCGATGGGGTGCGGCACGCCGGCCGCGATCGGGTGCGACGGGTTCACCGTCCACACCAGCTCGCGGTCGCCGTCCTTGCGCCAGCGCAGGCTGCAGGTGGTGCCCATCAGCCGCTTGAAGATCTTCGAGAAGTGTCCGGAGTGGAGCACGATCAGACCCATCCCGGACAGGACGTGCCGGTGCACCCGCTCGACGATCTCGTCGCCGACCTCGTCGTGGGCCGCGTGCCCCCACCAGGTCAGGACGTCGGTGCCGGCCAGCACCTCGTCGGTCAGGCCGTGCTCGGGCTCGTCGAGCGTCGCGGTGCGGACGGCGGCGCCGTCGCCGAGGTGCGCGCGGACGCCCTCGGCGATCGTGGCGTGCATGCCGTCGGGGTAGATCCGGGGCACGTCCTCGTCGGAGCATTCGTGCCGGTGCTCGCCCCAGACCGTGACGCGCAGGGGCGTCACCGGGCCACCCCGCCGGGCACCCGGGCGAGCACGTCCAGCACCAGCGCGGCGGACCAGCTGAACTCGGGGCTGCCGCGCCCGGTGCCGGTGAGCGGGTCGTAGTACTCGAAGAACCCGTCGCCGACGGCGGTCAGCAGCGCCGCGCGCAGGGTGTCCGCCTCGTCGTGCCGGCCGTGCCGCTCCAGGCCGCGCAGCACCAGCCAGCTGGTGTTCACCCAGGCGGCGCCACGCCAGTACCGGGTCGGGTCGAAGCCGGGCGCGGTGCGGTCGTAGCTGGGCAGCGGGCCGCGGTCGTCGAGCGCGAACCGCGGTCCGCGGATGCCGCGGACCAGTGCGTCGACGACGTCGGCGGGCAGGTCGAGCACCAGCGGCGCGAGCCCGCCGACGGCGTACTCCACCGTCCGGCCGGAGTGCCGCCCGCGGGCGAAGAAGTGGCCCGCGTCGGCGTCCCAGAGCTCGGTGAGCAGCGCGTCGCGCACCCGGCGGGCGTCGTCGCGGTGCTGCTGCGCGAGCAGCCCGAGCTCGTCGGCGATCCGCGCCAGCGCCTCGTCGGACCAGCCCAGCAGCGCGTTGAACAGCGGGTCGGTGACGACGAAGGAATGATCGGGGAGCGCGTCGGCGTCGCGGTAGCCGTGGTCGCGGTAGCGGCCCGCGAGGTGGATGTAGGCCGCGTAGTCGCGGTCGGTCGGCCGGTCCGCGGGGTCGGCGTGGTCGAGGTCGCGCCGCTGGTAGCCGTCCAGTGCGTCCGCCGGCGGTGCGACGCCGGCGAGCTCGGCGTCCCAGGACGGGCAGTTGTCCTGACCGGACTCCCAGGGGTGCACGATGACGGCCAGGTCGCCGTCCGCCCGCTCCCGGCGCAGGTACTCGTGCTGCGAGCGGAGTCCGGAGTAGACGCGTTCCAGGAAGGCCCGGCCCGGTCCGGGGTCGGCCCGGAACACCTCCCAGGCGGCGACGGCGTGCAGCGGCGGCTGCACGATCCCGGACGTCTCGCGGACGGGGGCGCCGGGCACCTGCGCCGAGCGCCAGAAGTCCGGGCCGGGGGCGTAGGCGTCGCGCGCGGTGCCGGGGTCGAACGCGATCTGCGGGACCCGCCCGTCGGCCCACTGCGCCCCGAGCAGCGACTCCAGCTCCAGCCGGGCCCGTTCCGGGTCGACGTGCGCCCACCCGACCGCGGTGAACGCCGAGTCCCAGCTCCACTGGTGCGGGTAGAGCCGCCGCGACGGGACCGTGTGGTCGTGTTCCCAGTTCTTCCCCAGCACGGCGACGGCGGCCGCCCGGATCCCGTGCTCGCTCATCGGGCGGTCTCCGGGGCCGGGAGGGCCGCGCGCAGGGTCGCCGACGCCCGGGGCAGGACGTCCTCGGCCGGCCCGGACAGCCGGCACTCGGCCGCCAGGTCACCGCGGTAGCCGATCCGGCCCAGCGCCGCGAGGAACGCGGCCCAGTCCAGGTGGCCGGCTCCCGGCTCGAGCCGGTTGGAGTCGGAGACCTGGACGTGCGCGAGCCGCCCGGCGGCCGCTTCCAGCGCCGCCGAGGGGCGGGTCTCCTCGATGTTCATGTGGTAGGCGTCGGCGACGACCCCGACGGCGTCCAGCCCGGTCGCCTCCGCCAGCTCGACGGCCTGGTCGAGCCGGTTGACCATGTGGTCCTCGTAGCGGTTGAGCGGTTCGAGCAGGATCCGCACGCCCTCGGCATCTGCGTGCCGGCCCAGCTCGCCCAGCGCGTCGAGCAGCACCTCCCGGTCGCCCGCCTCGTCGCGGGGCGGGGTGAACGGGGGGAGCCGCCGGGAGAACATGCCGTAGGAGGCCGGGGTCATCGCCCCGCTCCCGCCGAGCTCGGCGATCACCGACAGCTGGGTGCGCATGTTGTCGACGGCGTCGCGGCGACGGTCGGCGTCGAAGTCGCCGATGAAGTGCAGCATCTCCACGCAGACGGTGTTCATCACGACCCCGGCGGCGCGAGCGGCGCGCAGTTCGGGCAGCCGCTCCCGGATCCGGTGGTCGCCCTGGCCGCGCAGCTCGATGCCGTCGTAGCCGAGGCGGCGGGCGGCGTCCCACTTCTCGGTCAGGGTGGTGCCGGGCAGCAGCTGCTCCTGGCAGGTGATCCTCATCGGACGGTCTCCTCGGCGTCGTCGCGGCAGGTCTCGTCGCGGCAGGGCTCGTCGCGGCAGGGCTCGTCACGGAAATCGAGCACGACCTGGAGCGCGGCGGTCGCGTCGTGGTCGAGCAGGGCGTAGGCGGACGCGGCATCACGCGCCGGGATCCGGTGGGTGACCAGCGGGACCACGTCCAGCTCCCCCGCCGCGATCAGGTCGATCACGGTGCGGTGCATGCGTTCCGGGCTCCACCGGGACGCGAGCCCGGCCGGCGCCGAGGAGATCTGGGAGGAGACGAGCTGGATCCGGTTGTGGTGGAACTCCTCACCGAGCCGCAGCCCGGCACCCTCGCCCTGGTAGAAGCCGGCCGCCACCACGCGCCCGCCGGGTGCGCAGCTCCGGACCCCCTCCTGCAGGGCCCGGTAGGCGCCGCTGAGCTCGACGCAGACGTCCGCCCCGCGGCCGTCGGTCAGCTCGCGCAGCCGCGCGCCGACGTCGTCGGCGGCCGGGTCGAGCACGTGCGCCGCACCGCAGTCCGCGGCCCGGTCGCGGCGGGAGGCGATGCCGTCGACGGCGACCACCCGGGCCCCGCCGGCGACGGCGAGCTGGGTGGCGATCAGCCCGATCACGCCTTGCCCGAAGATCGCGACGGTCTCGCCGATGTGCAGGTCGGCGGCGAGCACCGCGTTGAGCGCGACGGCGCCGACCCGGGCGAACGTGCCGGCGAGCGGGTCGAGCCCGTCGGGCAGGACCCGGCCGGTCACCTTCTCGACGGGCAGGACGACCTCGCCGCGGTGGCTCCACAGCCCCCACACGACGGCGTCGTGCAGGCCGTCGTCGACGCCGTCGCCGATCTCGGTGATCCGCCCGACCTCGCTGTAGCCCCAGGCGTCGTTGGGGTAGGCGGCCGTCGCCGGCTCCTCGACGAACAGCCGCCGGTCGGCGTCCCACCGCCGGTTCGCGTGTGGGTTGGTGCCCCGGTAGAGGGTGAGCTCGGTGCCGGCCGAGACGCCGGAGTAGAGGGTGCGGACCCGGACGTGACCGGCCGGCAGCGGTGCACTCGGTGCGGGGAGCACCTCCACCCGTCCCGGCGCGGTCAGGGTCACCACCAGCGGACCGGGATCGGGAGCGGGCGGGTCGTCGAGCGTCATGCGGTCTCCACCGGGATGCGGGTACGACTGGATTATGTAGTGCTAGCAGTCATAAATCAGTCCGGTCAAGCAGCTCTCTGCGCGCTGGTTGCGTATTTGTGCGTGATCGGTAAGCATAATGCTCTCCTCGACCACCAACGGAGGCGTGATGAGGATCCCGACGCGTGCCCTCGGGGCCGCCGCCTGCGCCGCGGCGCTCGCCGCGGTCGCGGCGTGCGGCGCACCCGAACCCGACCGGCGGCCGAACGCGATCACGGTCTGGACCCAGGAGGACATGCCCGAGCGGCTCGCCGTCCAGCGCGAGCTCGCGGCGGAGTTCACCGAGCGGACCGGCATCGCGGTCGAGCTCGTCGGCGTCGCCGAGGACCAGACCAACCAGCTGATCATCTCCGCCGCCGCCTCGGGCACCCTGCCCGACGTCATCGGCGCGATCCCGCTGGCCCTGGTACACGGCCTGGCAGCCAACGAGCTGATCGACACCGGGGCCAACGCCGCGATCATCGACGCGCTCGGCCCGGACACCTTCGCCGAGCGCGCCCTGGAGCTGACCCGCGACGGCGACGCGCAACTGGCCGTCCCGAGCGACGGCTACGCGCAGATGCTGCTCTACCGCACCGACCTGTTCGCCGAGGCCGGGCTCGACGAGCCGCGGACCTTCGCCGACGTCACCGCGGCCGCCCGGGCGCTGCACGGCGACGGCATCGCCGGCTTCGTCGGCTCGACCACCCCGGGCGACGCGTTCACCCAGCAGACCTTCGAGCACTTCGCCCTGGCGAACGGGTGCGAGCTGGTCGACGACGCCGGCGAGATCACCCTGGAGACCCCGGCCTGCGTCGAGACCCTGGCCTTCTACGCCGACCTGGTGCGCGACCACTCGGTCAGCGGCGCCCAGGACGTCGACACCACCCGGGCGACGTACTTCGCCGGCCGGGCCGCGATGGTGGTCTGGTCCTCGTTCGTCCTCGACGAGCTGGCCGGGCTGCGCGACGACGCCGCGCCGAGCTGCCCCGAGTGCGTCGAGGACCCGCGGTTCCTGGTCGACAACACCGGCGTCGTCACCGGGATGACCGGCCCGGACGGCAGCACGCCCACCCAGTTCGGCGAGATCGTGTCCTGGTCGGTGATCGAGGACGCGAACGCCGAGCAGGCCGGCCGGTTCGTCGAGTTCATGATGAGCGAGGGCTACACCGACTGGCTCGGGTTCGCCCCCGAGGGCAAGGTCCCGACCCGTACCGGCACCGCCGACGCCCCGACCGCCTACGCCGACGCGTGGCGCGAGCTCCCGGCCGGTGTGGACACCCGCGCCCCGCTCACCGACTTCTACCCGCCCGACGTCCTCGACGAGCTCGTCTCCAGTGTGGACACCCTCGACCGCTGGGGCATCCCGCAGGGACAGGGCGCCCTGGTCGGCGCCACCCTCGGCGAGCTCCCGGTCCCCCAGGCGGTCGGCGCCATGGCCGGTGGCGAGCTCGACCCCGCGGAGGCCGCCGAGCAGGCCGCCGGTGACGTCGCCGAGATCCGGGACTCGCTCCGATGAGCGCGCCCGTACAGGCGCGTCCCGGGCCCACCCGGGCGCAGCGCGACGCCCGCGCCGGCCGCACCCTGCTCGCCCCGACGCTGCTGATCGTCCTGCTCGTGGTGATCGTGCCGATCGCCTGGACCGTCGTCCTCGCCTTCCAGGACCTACGGCTGATCGACCTGCACCGCGGAGGGCTCACCGGCGGGTTCACCCTGGACAACGTCACCGCGGTGTTCACCTCGCCGGGCTTCTACAACGCCCTGTTCACGACGATCGTCTACGCGACCGTCGGGACGGCCGGCTCGATCGGGGTCGGCCTGGTCGCGGCGCTGGCGCTGCGCCGCACCTTCCGCGGCCGCACCGTCGCCCGGGCGTTCATGCTGCTCCCCTACGTCGCACCCGTCGTCGCGGTGACGTTCGTGTGGCAGACGATGCTCAACCCGCAGTTCGGGATCGTGAACGAGATCGGCACGTCGCTGCTGGGCTGGGACGACCCGATCGCCTTCCTGACCCAGCGCTCGACGACGGTGTCGGTCTTCGGGTTCGAGTTCGGCGTCCCGGTCGCGCTCCTGACGGTGATCGCGTTCGAGATCTGGCGCTACTTCCCGTTCGCGTTCCTGTTCCTCACCGCGCGCCTGGCGGCCGTCCCCGGCGACCTGGAGGAGGCCGCCCGGATGGACGGCGCCACCCCCAGCCAGCGGTTCCGCTACGTGCTGCTCCCCCAGCTGCTGCCGGTCATCGCGTTCCTGTCGGTGCTGCGGTTCATCTTCACGTTCAACCAGTTCGACGACATCTACCTGCTCACCGGCGGCGGCGCCGGGACCGGGGTGGTCAGCGTCCGCGTCTACGACCTGCTGATGGCCCGCGGGGACATCGGCGGCGCGTCCGCGCAGGCGCTGGTGCTCTCGCTCGTGCTCGTCGTGCTGCTCGGGATCTACTTCCGGTTCCTCGGCCGGAAGGTGGAGGACGCATGACACGCCGAAGTGTTCTCACCCGGGACGCCTTCGAGACGCGCCTGTTCGGCGTCCTGCGCTGGGTGGTGATCGCCGGGCTCGTACTGGCCACGGCGTTCCCCTTCTACTACATGATCGTCCTGTCGCTGCGCAGCCTGGACCAGGTGGTGCTCGAACCCGGGGTGCTCTGGCCCGCGGAGTGGGACTTCTCGACCTACGCGACGGTGCTCGCCTCGGAGGCCGCCGGCGGCCAGGGCTTCCTGGTCTTCATGCGGAACAGCCTGGTGATCGCCGTCCTCACCGTGGCGGTCACGCTGCTCGCCGCGATCCCCGGGGCGTACGCGATCAGCCGGCTGCAGTTCCGCGGCCGCCGCCAGGTCAGCGCGCTGTTCCTGGCCGTGTACTTCTTCCCGGCCATCCTGCTCGCGGTGCCGCTGTTCGTGTTCTTCTCCCGGATCGGGCTGCGCGGCTCGCTCATCGGCCTGCTGGTCGTCTACGTGGCACAGACCGTGCCGATCTCGATCTACATGCTGCGCAACTACTTCGCGACGGTCCCGGTGTCGCTGGAGGAGGCGGCCGCGATCGACGGCTGCTCGCGGTTCCAGATCCTGCGCCGGATCAGCCTGCCGCTGGCGATGCCCGCCGTGGTGTCCAACGCGCTCTACGTCTTCATGATCGCGTGGAACGAGTTCCTGTTCGCGCTGCTGTTCCTGGCCGAGGACCGGGACCGCTGGACGGTCTCGCTGGGCCTGTCGCAGCTCTCGGGGAGCCTCGAGATCCCGACCACCGTCCTCATGGCAGGGTCGGTGCTCCTCACACTGCCGATCATGGTGATCTTCTTCTTCACCGAGCGGCTGCTGGTCGAGGGCATGACGAGCGGGGCCGAGAAGGGATGAGCGAGTGACTCCACCGACGCAGCCGGGCACCTCCGCGGGGAACCTGCTGCTCCTGGTCCGGCAGGGGGTGGCCACCACCCGGGGCGAGCTGATCCGGGTGACCGGGCTGTCCCGGTCGACGGTGACGCAGCGCGTCGACCTGCTGCTCGACGCCGGCCTGCTGCGGGAGTCGGCGGGCGAGGCCGGGGGGAGGGGACGGCCGTCGGGTGCGCTGTCGTTCGACGAGGGCGGGGGCCACCTGCTGGTCGCGCTGCTGCACACCGCGTGGGCCGAGCTCGCCGTGCTGGACCTCGGCGGGCGGGTGCTGACCCGGACGTCGTACCCGATCTCGATCGCCGACGGCCCGGACCCGGTGCTCACCGAGGCGGCGGGCCGCCTCGACGGGCTGCCCGCCGAGGCCGGGCTGGACCCGGCCGGCACCGTCGCGCTCGCCGTCGGCGTGCCCGGTCCGGTCGACGTGGCCTCGGGCCGCGCGGTGCAGCCGCCCGTGATGCCGGGCTGGCACGGCCACCCGGTCCGCGACCGGCTCGCCGAGCGGCTCGGCCGGCCGGTGTACCTGGAGAACGACGCCAACCTGATGGCGCTCGGCGAGCAGCGCACGAACTGGCCGGAGACGTCGTCGCTGCTGCTGGTGACGGTGGGCTCGGGCATCGGGGCGGGCATCGTCGTCGACGGCAGGCTCTACCGCGGCATCGACGGCGGCGCCGGCGACATCGGGCACATCCGGATGCACGGCCGCGACGAGCGCTGCGCGTGCGGGGCCCGGGGCTGCCTGGCCGCGGTCGCCTCCGGTCGGGCGCTGGTCCGGTCGCTCGCCGACCTGGGCAAGGACGTGACCCGCGCCGCCGACGTGCGACACCTCGTCCAGCGCGGCGACGCCGACGCGGTCGCGGCCGTCCGGGAGGCCGGTCGCATGGTCGGCGAGGTGCTGACGACGGTCGTGTCGGTGCTGAACCCGGAGGTCCTCGTGCTCGCCGGGGACATCGCCGACACCGACGGCCACTTCGTCTCCGGCGTGCGCGAGGTGCTCTACCAGCGCTCACTGCCCCGGGCGACGCAGAACCTGCGGGTGGTGACGGCCGGGCCCGGCCGGTCCGCCGCCGTCGCCGGGGCCGCCGAACTGGTGCTCGACGAGTACTTCGCGCCGGCTGCCGTCGACGCGCGGCTGGCCGGCACTACCGGGCGGGAGCGCGGTACCAGCGCACCGTGACCGGGCCGCCGTCCGGTGTGGTCCAGTGTGCGATCCCGTCGGCGACGCGGGTCCAGCCGTGGCGCTCGTAGAGCGCGATCGCGGCACCGCCGCTCTCGGACTCGACCTGCAGCATCGGCGACACCGCGTGCCGCCGGGCGTGGTCGAGCAGCCGCACCCCGACCCCACCGCCGCGTCCGGCGGGAGCGACGAACAGCCGGCTGACCAGCGCGTCCGGTCGCACACCGGCGATCTCTCCCGGTCCGTCGGTCAGCGCGACGTGCCCGACGACCGCGCCGTCCAGCTCCGCCACCCACGCCGCCCGCAGGTCCGCGGGCGCCAGGAAGGCCTCCGGGTCGTCGGGCCAGACCATCGGATAGGCGTCGGCGGTGTGCACCTGCGCCAGCGCCCGGACGCACGCGTCCAGATCGTCCGGTGTCCGCTCGCGGATCATGACGTCCACGGTCGATGATCCTGCCCGGACCGGCCGGCCGGGCGCGGGCCGGGTCCGTGGACCGATGAGACCGCCGCGCGCCGGCGGTCGGACACGTCGGACACCGACGACGGAGGGAACGATCGTGGCCCGACTGCTCTACTCGGCGGCGATGTCGCTGGACGGCTTCATCGCCGGCCCCGACCAGGACATGTCCTGGCTGACCGACTACGCGGCGGAACCGAATCCGACGGCCGACCGGCTGCTGTCCCGGGTCGGCGCGGTCCTGGCCGGCAACGCGACGTTCGGCGGCGGCGACCCGAACGAGGACACCGAGGCCGAGGGCGCGTTCGGGGGCCGCTACGACGGGCCGATGTTCGTCCTGACCCACCGGCCACCGTCCGAGCCGGTCCCGGGCGTCACGTTCGTCGGGGACCTGCGCACCGCGGTCGCCGAGGCCGCCACCGCGGCGGGTGAGGACTACGTCAATGTCCTCGGGGCCGACGTCGCCCGGCAGTGCATCGAGGCCGGGCTCCTCGACGAGGTGCTGGTCATGGTGGTCCCGGTGCTCCTCGGCGGGGGCACCCGGCTGTTCGACCGCCCGGGAGGTCCCCCGGTCGCGCTGGAACGGCTCGCCGGCGAGGACGCGCACTGGTACCGGGTGACCTACTGACCCGGACGAGCCCGCCCAGGTGATCGACGGCGGCATTCCTGTCGGGGGTGCGTGCCAGGCTGTCCGCCATGCGCATCATCGTCACGACGCCGACCGGGAACGTGGGCTCGCGGGTGCTCCGGCTGCTGGTGCAGGCCGGGGCCGGTCCGGTGGCCCTGCTGCGCGATCCGGAACGGCTGCCACCGGACCTGGCCGGCCGGGTCGAGACCGTCGTCGCCGACCAGACCGACCGGGACGCGGTGCTGCGCGCCACCGCCGGAGCCGACCGCCTCTACTGGGTGAACCCGCCCGGGCCGCCGGGTACGGACCCTCTCGCACACCACACCGCCTGCGCCGCCGTCGTGGCCGAGGCGATCCGGGAGAACGGCATCGGCGGGACCGTGTTCCAGAGCAGCGGCGGCGCGGAGCTGCGCCAGGGTGCGGGCGACATCGACGGCCTCGCCGCGACGGAGGTGGCACTCGACGCGACCGACGCGGCCGTGCTGCACCTGCGGTGCGGGTTCTTCATGACCAACCTGCTCGTGCAGGCCGCCGAGATCGCCGCCGGAACCCTGTCGACGCCGTGGCCGCTCGACCACCCGCTGCCGTGGGTGGATCCGCGCGACATCGGTGACGTCGCGGCGGCCCGGCTGCTCGGGCCGGCCTGGATGGGCCGGCGGGTGCAGGGCGTGCACGGGCCGGAGGACCTGACATTCGCGCAGGCGGCCGGCGTGCTGAGCACGGTACTCGGACACCCGGTGAAGCCGGTACACCTGGCCGACACCGAGTTCCACGCCGTGCTGTCCGGAGCAGGTCTCACCGCGCCCGAGGTGGACGCGATCGCCGGCATGGCCGCCGGCCTGAGCCGTGACTACGAGCCCGAACAACCCCGGGACGCCACCACGACCACCCCGAGCACCCTGCGCTCCTGGGCCGCCGAGCACCTGGTCTGAACGGCGACCGCCTGGTGGCGGGCACCGGCCGCGGCGGCGGGACCACGTCAGCCGCGGCGTTTGCGCAGGTAGTCCGACACCACCTCGGCGCCGAGACCGTCCAGGTCGGGGTGCACCACGCGTCCCCCGGCCCGCCTCGCCAGCCGGTCCATGAAGGCGGCCAGGCCCGGGTCGTCGCCGAGCACGAAGAAGGTGAACTTGGCGTCCATCCCGATCAGCCGGTCCAGGCCGTCGACGGTGTTCCGGAGTGTCTGCGGGCTGGGCGGGTAGTCGAAGTAGGCCTCGCCGTCGGACTCCAGGTGCGCGGTCGGCTCGCCGTCGGTCACCACCAGCACGACCGGGGTGGCGTCCGGTTGCCGGGCCAGGCGCTCGCGGGCCAGCAGCAGGGCGTGGTGCAGGTTCGTGCCCTGCATGTAGGTGCCCTCCAACCCGACCAGCTCGGCGAGCTCGACGGTCTGGGCGTGCCGACCGAAGGTGATCAGTGACAGGTCGTCGCCGCGGAACCGGGTCGAGATCAGCTGGTGCAGCGCCAGCGCGGTGCGCTTCATCGGCACCCACCGGCCCTCGGCCACCATCGACCAGGACGTGTCGACCAGCAGGGTCACCGCGGCCCGGGTGCGCTGCTCGGTCTCGACGATCTCCACATCGGACACGTCCAGCCGACGCCCGTCGCCCCCGGCCCGGCGGAGCTGGGCGTTGAGCAGGGTGCGGGGCACCGACCAGGCCTCGGTGTCGCCGAACTCCCACGGCCGGGTCGCCCCGGTCGCCTCCCCGGCCGCCCCGGCACGCCGGGTCTCCCGCTGACCCTGCCGGCCGGAGATCCGGTCGGCGACGTCGCGCAGCACGGACTGCCCGAGCGTGCGCAGCGCCTTCGGCGAGAGCATCAGCGAGCCGTCCGGCGCGCGCCGGAACAGGTCCTGGCGCTGCAGCTCCCGCTCCAGCTCGGCCAGCGTGCGGGCGTCGGCGGCGGCCTCCGGTCCGAGCATCTCGGCCAGGGCGTCGAGATCGATGTCCTCCATCCGCGCGCCCGGGTAGCTCTGCGCGAGCTGCTCGGCCAGCGCGTCGAGCTGCCCCAGCTCCTCCAGGGCGCGGGTCGCCTCGCCCATGCCCATCGGATTGTCCCCGCGGAAGTTCCCCTGCCCGGACCAGTCCTCGCCGGGCCGCAGGCCCTGCAGCTGCGCGTCGAGCTGGGCCAGCGACTGGGCCAGCCGCGGATCACCGAACGCCTGCTGGGACAGCTGGGCGAGCTCGGCCTGCTGTTCGGCGGACATCGAGTTCATCATCCGCTGGGCCGCCGCGGCGCGGGCCGCCAGCGCGTCGATCAGCTCCTCGGTGTTCTGCGGGTTCTCCGGGAAGTGGTCGCCGTGCTTGCCCATGAACTCGGCGAACTGCTCGGTGGTGTCCTCGCCCCGGGCGTGCTGTGCGAGGAGGTCGTTGAGGTCGTCGAGCATCTCCCGGATCCGCTCGACGTCGGACGGGGTGGCGCCCTCGAGGGCCTGCTTCATGCCCTCGAAGCGCTGGTCGAGCATCTCCCGGCCGAGCAGGTCCCGGATCTCCTGATAGGCCTCGCGGGCGTCGGAGGAACGCCAGTCGTAGGAGTTCAGCTCCCGGACCGCTCCCCCGGTGTCGTCCGGGAGGGCGTCGAGCTGCATCTCACGGAACCGGGCGTCGTCGCTGTCCTCGTTGTCCAGCGCACCGCGCTCGGCCTCGAGGGCACGCTGCAGGAGCTCGCGGACCTCCTGCAGCGTGCCGTCGATCCGGTTGTCCCGCTGCAGGTCCCGACGACGCTCCCAGACCCGGCGGGTCAGGTCGTCGAGCCCGCGACGGCCGTCGAGGCCACGGCGCATCAGCTCCTGCAGCGCCTGGCGGGGCGAGGAGCCCTCCATGACGTCGCGGCCGATCTCGTCCATCGCCGACCGGATGTCGTAGGGCGGCGCGAGCGGGTCGGGCCCACCGGAGTACGGACCGTAGGCCCAGCGCCTCGTGCGCCGCCTGGGGTCAGCCATAGGACACCGTGTCGCCGTCGTCGCTGGAGTCCTTCGCCAGCTTGCGGGTCAGGAACAGGTACTCCAGCGCCAGTTCCGCTGCCGACGCCATCGGGCCGGGGTCCTCGGTGCCGCCCGCGTCGAGCTTCTCCGCGATCGAGGTCAGCGCCTCGACCTGCGGTAGCGCGGCGACGACGTCGCGGGCCGGGATCCGCTCGCCGGTCCGGACCGGGCGCGTCGACACCTCGACGGCCAGCTCGTCGAGATCGATGCCGCGCAGCGCGAACCGCGCGGTGTCGGCGGTCGCCCGGCGCAGCAGGTGCTCCAGGACCTCGTCCTCGCGGCCCTCCTCGCCGGCGGCGAACTCCAGCTTGCCGCGCAGCACCGACGGCACCGACTCCAGGTCCACCGGCCGGGCGCAGGCCCGGTCCTCGCCGGTCAGCGCGGCGCGGCGCAGCGCCGAGGCGGCGACCGTCTCGGCGGCGGCGACGGCGAACCGGGCCGAGACACCGGAGCCCTGGTCGATCGCCGACGACTCGCGCAGGTGCCGGGTGAACCGGGCGACGATCTCGATCAGGTGCCGCGGGACGTCGGCCTCGAGCGAGGCCTCCTGCAGCACGAGGTCGATCTCGGGGGCCAGCTCCAGCGGGTAGTGGGTGCGGACCTCGGCGCCGAACCGGTCCTTGAGCGGGGTGATGATCCGCCCGCGGTTGGTGTAGTCCTCCGGGTTCGCGCTCGCGACCAGCAACACGTCCAGCGGCAGCCGCAGCGTGTAGCCGCGGACCTGGATGTCGCGTTCCTCCATCACGTTGAGCAGCGCCACCTGGATCCGCTCGGCCAGGTCGGGCAGCTCGTTGATGGCGACGATCCCGCGGTGCGCCCGCGGGACGAGTCCGAAGTGGATGGTCTCGGGGTCGCCCAGGGACCGACCCTCGGCGACCTTCACCGGGTCGACGTCGCCGATCAGGTCGGCGACGGCGGTGTCCGGCGTGGCGAGCTTCTCGGTGTAACGCTCGGAGCGGTGCACCCAGCCGACGGGCAGCTCGTCGCCCAGCTCCTCGGCGCGGCGGCGGGACGACGGGGTGATCGGCTCGTACGGGTGCTCGCCGATCTCGGAACCGGCGATGACCGGGGTCCACTCGTCGAGCAGGCCGGCGAGCGAGCGCAGCAGCCGGGTCTTGCCCTGGCCGCGCTCGCCGAGCAGGACGACGTCGTGGCCGGCGATCAGGGCGCGTTCCAGCTGCGGGAGGACGGTGTCGCCGAAGCCCACGATGCCGGGCCAGGGGTCGCGGCCCGCGCGCAGGGCCGCCAGGAGGTTGTCGCGGATCTCTTGCTTCACGCCCCGCTGCTCGTGTCCGGACGCGCGGAGCGCGCCGACGGTGCGGGGGCGGTCGGGTGTGACGGGCACGGAATCCACGCTACGCCCGGTTCCGCGACGCAGCGCGCGCTCGGACACGGGCGCCCGGTCCGGTCACACCGTGTTCACCCGAGGCCTCGCACCCCGGCGCCGTTCTCGCACCCCGACGACTCATGTCGCACCGACCCGAGTCCGTGCGCCAGCCACCCCGGGGTGCGAGAGCTGCGCCGGGGTGCGGGCTCAGTAGCGGTAGCGGAAGGCGGCCAGGACCTCGTCGACCGGCTTGCCCTCGGCGAACTCGGCGTCCGAGGCGCGCACGGCCCGCAGCGCGGCCGTGACGTGCTCCCCCAGCACCCCGGTGATCACCGGGTCGGCGGCCAGGGCCTCGGCCTGCTCGGCCGGGGTGACCGGTAGCGCCGCCACCCCGCGGGCGGCGCGCTCGTCGTCGGACCAGGTCGCGGGGTCCTGCTGGACGGGATCGGGCAGGTCGGCCCCCTCGTCGATCCCGGCCAGCCCGGCGCCGATCACGCAGGCCAGCGCCAGGTACGGGTTCGCCGAGGCGTCGGACGCCTTCAGCTCGACGTTGGCGTGCGCGGCCCCCAGCCGCGGGTTCGCCGGGACCAGCCGCAGCGCCGCCTCCCGGTTCTCCACGCCCCAGACCATGTAGGCCGCGGCGAACGAGCCGGGCCGCCTGCGGTGCAGCGACGGCACGCTCGGTGCCGTCACCCCGGCCAGGGCCGGCAGGTGCCGGAGCAGCCCGGCGAGCCAGGCGGCACCGTCGGCGGTCAGCCCGTGGCGGCCGTCGCCCCGGGCGAGCAGGTTCGTGCCGTCCCGGCTGACGGAACTGTGCAGGTGCCAGCCGTTGCCCGCGGAGTGCGCGGTCGGCAGCGGCGACAGGCAGGCCCGGAAACCGTGCGCGGCGGCCGCGGCGTGGATCGTCTGGCGGGCCAGCAGCTGGCGGTCGGCCGTGGTCAGCGGGTCGGCCGGCCCGATGCTCAGCTCCAGCTGCGCGGGCCCGTACTCGGCGTGGAACTGGCCGACCGGAACGCCGTTGTCCCGCAGGTCGGCGAGCAGCCGGGTGACGAAGCCGTCCAGGCCGACCAGGGCGTTCGGTCCGTAGACCGGCCCGGTGAAGGCCGGGACCGGCGGCTCGCCGTCGCCGTCGGTGTAGAGGGCGAACTCGATCTCGTAGCCGGCCCGGACCGTGAGTCCGGCCTCCGCGGCGGCCGCGACCTGGCGTTCCAGGACGCCGCGCTGGTCGTAGGGCCAGGGCGCGCCGTCCGCGGCGACCAGGCGGCCCGGTGACCAGGCGAGGCCGTGCCGGCCGGCGCACGGGACGATGCCCTCGGGGCCCGCGGCGGGGACCAGCCGGACGTCGCCGGAGGGCGTCTCCAGGCCGGGGGGACCGAAGACGATCCGGTCGTGGCTGTCGAACACGGCGAACAGCGGAGTCACGCCGACCCCGGTGCGGCCCGCGTCGGCGAGCCGCTCCACCGGGACGGTCCGGGACCGCAGGACGCCGTTGTTGTCCGCCCAGCCCATCGTCACGGCCACCACGCCGCGATCCACCAGCGCGCGGGTCCGGCTCCCGTACCCGGTCGTGCCCGGTCGGCTCATGACAGAGCAGGGTACGACTCCGGGGCCGTGATCAGGGGGCGAGGAGCAGCCAGAGCGGCACGGCGACCAGCACGACCGCGGTGAGCCGGATCAGCCAGTGCGACCAGCCGGGCAGCGGCGCGGGCGGAGCGGTCACCCGGTCGATCCGGGCGTCGAGGGCGTCGGTGAAGGAGCTCAGTGCCGCGGCCGGCGCGGACCCGCCGACCGCCTTGAGCGCGGTGGCCAGCTCGGTCGGGTCGCAGAGCCTGCGGGCGACGTCGTCGGCCCGCATCTCGATCAGCCGGGCCACCGCCAGCTGGGCACACACCATGCCGCGCACGAACGGCGCGGTCGCGCCCCACGCCACGAACGGCAGCACCACGAGGTCGTGCCGCTCCCGCAGGTGCGCCCGCTCGTGGGCCAGCACCGCGACGACGCCGGGGGTGTCGAGCGCGTCGAGCACCCCGGCGGAGACGACCAGGCGCGAGTTGCGGCCGGGCAGGCAGTACGCGACCGGGACCGGATGGTCGAGCACCCGGGTCCCGGATGCGTAGGGCCAGGGGGTGGCGAGCACGTCGAGCAGGTCACGGTGCCGTCGCCGGGCACGCAGCGTGCGGAACGCGGTGAGCGCGAGGACCGACAACAGCCGCAGCAGCACCCCGAGCGCGATCAGCAGCGCGCCGGCGTGCAAGGGGTCCAGCGCGGCCGGCCAGTCCCCGGCGCGCAGGGAGGTGACGAGCACCGACACCGCGGACGGCAGGCTGTCCCCGAGCGGCGAGAGCCCGTAGGCCAGGCCGGCGCCGAACAGCGAGATGCCGCCGCCGAGGCCGACGGCCTGCCAGAGCAACAACGCGCCGACCGGGTCGCGGGCGGGCCAGCGGGCCCGGGCGAGGGCGCGGGAGACCGGCTCGGCCAGTGCGAGGCCGAGCAGCCCGAGACCCAGCGCGGTCAGCTCCATCGCTCCACATCGTGACCGAATCGGCCCGGCGGCGCCGAACGCCCCCTCCGATCGTGGGTCACGGACCCTTCCCGTACGGCTATCCGAGCAGGTCGCGGAGCCGGGAGCGCTCCTCCTCGGTCATGCCACCGAGGAAGCGGGCGAGCGCGGCGCCGCGGTCCGGGGCGTCGTCGAGCGCGTCGGTCATCAGTTCGGCGACGTGGTCCTCGCGGCTGGCCACGGGACGGTAGTGGTGGGCCCGGCCGTCGCGCATGCGCTGGACGAGCTGCTTGCGCTCGAGGCGGCCGAGCACGGTGAGCACGGTGGTGGTCGCCAGGTCGCGGTCGGCGAGCTGATCCTGCACCTCACGTGCGGTCATGTCCCGGTCGGTCTCCCACAGGACGTTCATGACCGCCCGCTCCAGCTCACCCAGACTCGTCACGGACGCCATACTACGCACCCTTTCTACCGACCGTAGAACGGTCGGCCCGGATCCTTGTCACATCCGGGGTGGACGGACGCCCACGGACGTCGACCGGTCGCAACACGGCGGCAACAGGCGGGACCGAGACTGGGGTCACCCGCGTCGCACCGCCGCACCGGCAGCCAGCCAGCTCCGTCACCGCGGGCGCGGTGACCGACCACGGGGGTACCGCCAGTGTCCCGACCCGCCGGACCCGACGACCACTCCTCCTACGACGGCCACGACGACTTCCGCCGGGCGGCCCGCGAACGCGCGGCCCGGCAGAACCGGGTCCGGGTCCCCTCGGTGCTCGGCGCGCACGGGGCACTGGTGACCAGCCTGCGGACCGGCGAGATCTGCGTGAACGACCGGCTGGACGAGGGCGATATCGGGGCGCGGTTCTCGGTGAGCCGCAACGCCGTGCGGAGCGCCCTGCGGCTGCTGGCGACCGAGGGCGTGGTGTCCCGGTCCCCGCGGGCCGGGACCGTGGTCACCTCCGGGATGACCGAGATCCCGATCGACAACGGTCTGGCGTGGAACGTCGGGACCGATCCGGAACGCCAGGTCGTCGTGCTCGACCAGCGGTGGGTGGCGTCGTCGCCGGTGATCCGGCGGTACCTGCGCACCACGGCGACCCGGGTGCACGCCAGCGAGATCCTCGACCTGCACGTCGGCAACCCGATCCTGCTCTACACCCGCTACACCCTCGAGGAGGGCCGGGACCGGCCGCTGGTGCCCCGCAGCGACGACGGCCGCTTCGAGGAGGTGTTCGCCCGGGCCTACGGCAGCCCGCTCGCCCGGATCGACTCCTGGATCGAGGCCGGCTCCGCGGACGACCGCACCGCCGCCCAGCTGCGCACCCCCGCCGGGACGCCGCTCATCGTCAAGTCCCGGGTGCTCTGGAGCGGCGACGGAGTCCCCCGCGAGTTCAGCATCACCCACTACCCCGCCGCCCGGGTGGCGCTGTCGACGGCCACCGACGGGGCCGGGCCGGACGACGACCCG
This sequence comes from Pseudonocardia nematodicida, assembly GCF_040105385.1. NCBI lineage: Bacteria > Bacillati > Actinomycetota > Actinomycetes > Pseudonocardiales > Pseudonocardiaceae > Pseudonocardia > Pseudonocardia nematodicida. Next base: position 194,682 of record NZ_JBEDNQ010000011.1, on the reverse strand, counting down.
GTGGTCGAGTCCGTCGCCGTCCCGGAGGTCCGCACCGGCGGCGTCGACGCCGCCCCGGACCTGCTGCGGACCTCCGCCGCGAACCTGCGGGTCGAGCTGCGGGCCGCGATCCGCGAGGGGATCGTCCGGCCGGGCGACCGGCTCGTCGAGGACGAGCTGGCGCGGTCCTTCGGCGCCGGCCGGTCCACCGTCCGGCAGGCACTGACCCACCTGGCGCACGAGGGCACCGTGACCCGCACCGCGGGCAGCACGCTGGCCGGCCCGATCGCGGCCTACCGGCTGAACTCCGGTGTCCCGCACCGCGAGACCGAGACCGGCCGGCACCGCTCGCGGCACCTCACGTCGGTCACGATCCCCGCCGCGCCGTTCGTCGCACACCTGCTGGCCCCGCCGGACGGCCGCGTCGTGCTCGACGAGTTCCTGTCCGTCCGCGACGACGGGCACGCCACCCTCTACCTGCGGTACACGACCCCGAGTGCGGAGCCCCGGCCGCTGGTGGTCGGCCGGCGTGACGAGTTCCGGGAGGGGTTCCGGCGGGCCTACGGACGGCCGCCCGGGCGGGTGGTCACCGTCGTGCACGCCGTCACCGCCGACGCCGACGCGGCGCGCCGGCTGCGGGTCGCGCCGGACTCGATCCTGCTGCTCAGCGAGCGGGTGCTGTTCGACGCCGACGGCGCGGTGCGCGAGTTCAGCCACAGCTACCGGGCGGCCGCGCACGCCTGCCTGGCCACCCGGACGGTGCTGCCCACCTGATCCGGCGCTACGGCTCGACCGCCCGCTGCATCTCCCGGTCGGGCGCGCGCGAGCCGCGCGGGACCAGCCACGGCCCGCCGCGCAGCACCGCGAAGACCAGCGCGAACGCCGCCGCGACCGCGCTGAGCCCGATCGCGGCGGCGAACCCGGCGACCACCCGCGGATCGTCGGTCCGGCCGGCGTAGCTGCTCACCCCGGCCGAGGCGACGACCAGCAGGCTCACCGACGTCCCGACCGCCTGCCCGCTGTTGTAGAGCATCGACCGCACCGAGTTCGCCACGGCGCGGCGCCGCGGCGGCACCCCGGTCATGATCGCCTCGGTGTTGGGCGCGGCGAAGAACCCGATCCCCAGCCCGACGCGGACGACGCCGTGGACACCGCCCTGGAGCGGGTGCGCGCGTCGGCGGTCACGGTGTTCGCCTGCCCGACCTACAAGGGCACCTACACCGGCCTGCTGAAGCTGTTCCTGGACCGGATCCCCGGCGGCGACGGGCTGGCGGGTGTGGTCGCGGCGCCGCTGATGCTGGGGGCCGGACCGGACCACGCCCTGGCCCCGGACCTGACGCTCCGGCCGGTGCTGTTCACCCTCGGTGCGACGTGCGCGCTGCCCGGGCTGTACCTGATCGACTCGGCCTAGACCGCCGACGGCGTGCTGGAGGGCTACGCCGAGCGCTGGTCGCCGGTGGTGCGGACGCTCGCACCGGCCGGCTGAGCGGGGTCCGGATCGTTCCAGTCGCCACCGCACAGCTCGCGGGCCAGCCCGACGGCGAGCTGGTCGATCCGGCGCAGCCAGCGGGCGGCGGCGAGGCGCCGCTGCCGGAGCCCGTCGCCGGGACCGTCGCGCGATGCGGCGTCGGCCTCTGCGGCGTCGACGAGCTCCTCGGCCGAGACCACGCCGTAGTCCGCGGCACGGGTGCCGGGCGGGTGCGCACGCCGGGCGGGCGGGCCCCAGGCGTCGTCGAGGATCCGGCTCAGGCCCGCCACGTTCGCCCGGACCCGCTCGGCCGCCGGGTCCAGTGTGGACGCCCAGCCGGGCACCTGCGCGGTCACCGCCTGCGCCGCGAGGAGACGGCAGTAGTGGTCCATCGCCGCGACCACGCGCACCGTGTGGTGCACCCCGCGGCGCAGCGGCCGGCGCGACACCGGGTGCTCGAGGGGCCGCGCCCGGTCCCGGACGGTACCCACCGCCGTCGCCACCGCCCGGGCCCGCGCCGTGGGGTCCCCGTCCCCGGGCCTGCCCACTGCCCGGTCGACCGAGCTGCGCAGCGACTCGCCGACCGCGTCGAGGGCGTCGTCGAGGGCCTCGGCGAACGCGGTGCGGCTCCGGGTCGGCAGCACGAGGAACGCCGCGAGCATCCCCAGCGCGCCGCCGACGAGGGTCTCCTCGATCCGCAGCACCATCGTCTGCACGCTGAACTGGCCGATCACGCCGTAGAGCAGGGCGAGCACCGAGGTGATCCAGAAGGCCATCATCGCCTGCGAGATCCGCACCAGGTAGAGCGCGAGGAACACGCACGCGAACAGCAGCACCAGGCTCACCACCGGATTGCCGCCGACCGCCACGGCGAGCAGCATCCCCGCGACGACGCCGCCCGCGGTGCCGACCGCGCGCGCCCAGCCCCGGCTCAGCACGTCACCCCGGCTGCTGGTCCCGGCGAAGACCACGAACGCGGCGACCACCGCCCAGTACCAGCGGGCCGGCGAGATCAGCTCCCCGACGACGATCGCGAGCGCGACCGCGATCCCGACCTGCACCGCCTGCCGGGTGTGCAACGCCGGGCCGCCGCCGTGGTCGCGGTCCGCCCGCGGTGGGATCTCCGCGTCCACCGTCCCGGACGCCTCCGCTCCGGGCACCCGCCACCCGGCCTGCTCCACCGTGGTGCCCAGCGCGTCGGCCAGCCGGACCACGGCGAACGCGATCCGCTGCTGCCGCGCGGCGGGCCCACCGGCCGCCGACCGCTCGGCCAGCTGCTCGACGGCCTCGGTGGCGGAGGTGTGGAGCATCTCGGCCATCGGGCGCGGGGTGCCGGCCGCGGTGGCGGCCGCGACCGCGCGGATGCCCTCGGCCAGTGCCGCCCGGTCGGGGCCCGGGATCCGGTCCCCGTGCTGGGCCGAGCGGCGGACCGCCATCGCCAGCCGTTCCGCGGCCAGCTCGGTGTCCACGATCCACTGCCGCAGGCCGGCGCTGCGGCACCGGCCCGGGCCTCCGGGGTCACGCCCGTGAGCGGACCCGTCCGGGCCCTCGGCGTCGTCGGCGGCCTCCGCATCGCCGGAATCGTCGGCGTCGTCGGCGTCGTCGAGCCGGTCGGCAACGAGCAGCGCGGTCTCGTTGAGCCGGGCCTGCGCCCGCCGCACCGGCTCCGGGTCACCGCCGGGACCGGCCTCCAGCAGCGTCACCGCGGTGCGGGCGAGGGCGTGCAACCTGGCCTCGAAGGCACGCACCAGCGTGTCCAGGACATGGTCCACGGACCGGGTGAAGATCAGGCAGCGCAGGACGAACGTGCTGCCGATGCCGATCACCGCGGCGACCAGCAGCAGCGGCAGGTCGGCCGGTCCCGCGTGCAGGAACTGCACGAAGAAGTAGGCCATGAAGGCGGCCATGCCGAGCGCCGTCCCGCGGTTGCCGTACCGCCGCACGACGACCGCGACCATCGTCACCAGCACGAACACGATGTCGGCGACCAGCCGGTGCCCGGACAACAGCGCGCTCACGGTCGCCGCGGCCCCCGCCGGGAGGATCATCAGGGCGGTCGTCACCCGGCGCCGGGGCAGCCGCTGCTCCTGCACCGCCAGGTTGCTGATCATGGCCAGGACGACGGCGAACAGCACCACCGTGACCGGCGCGCCGGTGACCGCGCGCACCCCGCTCGCCAGCAGCGCCGCGGTCAGCATCGCCGCGGTGGCCACCGACGCCAGGTGCAGCCGGGTCCGCCCCGGGTCGATCCCCGCGGCCCGGGTGCGCAGCTCCGTCCACCGCGACGTCACCCGGCGAGTCTGGCACGCACCCCCGACACCTACCCGGGGATGCGGTGACCCGTCCGGGTCACCTCTCTCGTGATCGCCGTCCCGGTCCCGGTCGGTGCCACGGACGGCACCGCCCGGTGCCCGGACGACGATCACCGGTGCCGGCGCCCCCGCACCGCCGGGTCAGCCGGCGTCGGCGACCTCGATCAGCTCCGAGGACGGCGGGGCCACCGGCACGCCGACGACCTCACCGGTGGCGGCGGCCATCGCCCGCATGCCCCGGTCGTTCGGGTGCACCGGCGCGGCCGGGGACGTCGGCACCAGGCCCTCGACCCACTTCACACCCGGGAGCTTGCAGATGTCGTGCCCGATCGTCGGGGTGTAGGTGTCGACGTAGTCCACACCGGCGTCGGCGGCCTTCGCCTCGAGCATCGCGTTCAGCGACTTCTGCGTGTCGCGCAGGTACGCGGTGTCCCCGGGGCTGAACGGCGCGACCGGGAAGCAGCCCGGGCCGCTGTCCGGGAGGATCACCGGGTACCCGACGAGCGCAACCTGCGCCCGCGGCGAGCGCTCCCGGATCGCCGCCAGCACCGCGGCGACGTCGTCGGCGGTGTCGTCGATGCGCTGCGCCAGCTCGTCGGAGCCGTCGGCGGTGTAGAAGTCCCGGCAGGCCGCGCCCAGCAGGTTGGTCGACGACCGCGTCGAGCACTCGGTGATGATCGAGGCGAACCCGATGTCGTTGCCCCCGATGGTCAGCGTGACCAGCGACTCCGACCCGTCCAGCGCGTCGAGCTGGGGCGGGTTCGGGCCGGCGGCCACGGCCTGCGGCCCGGTCAGGTGCTCGGTCGTCGCGCCGCTGCAGGAGGCGTCGGTGAAGTCGGTGAAGCCGCCGGAGTTCGCCAGCACCGACGGGTAGTTCTGGGTCGAGCGCAGGCACCCGGCCGGGCGGCCGGTCTGCGCCGGGATCAGCGGTCCGGCGGCGTAGGAGTCGCCGAGCGCGACATAACGCCCGGCCGGCGCGTCGAACAGCGACCCCGACATCGTGCCGTTGTCGGCGTAGAGCGTCGGCGCCTCCGCCTGGGCGGGCGCGAGCGCACCCATGCCCACCGAGGTGAGGGCGGTCATGGCGGCGACGGCGAGCAGCCGGGCGGAGCGGGAACGACGCACGTCACGGCCAACGAGCGACCGCACGCGCGGTTACGCCCCGTATGGGCGCAACCGCACGGCGGCGCCGACCTCAGCCGGTCAGCCGGCGCAGCGCCAGCGGCGCGACGAGCCGGTGGCGCAGGCTGGTCTCGTCCCACTGCTCGGGACGCGGGTCCCCGACGTCGCGCCCGGCCAGCCGGGTCGCCGCGACCTCACCGGGGTCGGTCATCGGCTCGCGGACCCCGGCGAGGAACGCCCACTCGTGCTCCTCGCATCCGATGTAGACCCCGCGCCCGCCGGTCGCGCCGAACACCGCGTCGAACCGCTGCCAGGCCGAGCGCAGGGTGGCGTCGCGCCACACCGCGGGGCTGCCGGCCTGGTAGACCAGCACGCCGCCGTCGGTGAGCCGGTCCGCGCAGGCCTGCACGAACTCCGCGTCGTAGAGCCGGTTGATCTGTGCGTCCGGCTCGTCGGGCCGCTCGTCGGGCAGGTCGACGACGATCAGGTCCCACCGCTCGGTCGCGTCGAGCACGAACTGCCGGCCGTCGCCGTAGGTCAGCCGGATCGGGCCGTCGCCGCGCTCGGCGGCGGCGAGGGTCTCGGGCGTGTAGCCGTAGGGCAGGTGCTCGGCGCAGATCCGGACGGCCTCGGTGTCGATGTCGACGTGGTCGACGTGCGTCGCTCCCGCGGCGACGGCCATCTCGGAGGCGACGCCCTCGGACGAGCCGACGATCAGCACCCGGTCCAGGTTCCGGGCCAGCAGCGCGCCCGGCCAGACCAGGGCCTCGTGGTAGGTGAGCTGAGTGTGCTCGGTGGACTGGCGCTCGTCGTCGCAGAACAGCGTGACGCCGTGCGCGGTGTCGGCGACGACGACCTTCTGGAAGCCGGTGTCCGCCACGTGGTGCACCCGCCCGAGCCGCCAGCGCCGGGTGAGCCCCTCGGAGATCGGCTCGGTGACGGTGCGCGGCGCGCCGCCGCGGTCGACGGTCTGCAGCGCGGTGTCGGTGGCACCGACCCGCTCGGCGAGGTTCCGGACGGCGGCCACCGGGTCGGCGCTGTCCCCGCAGGTGAACACGTCGACGTGCATCCCGCCGTGCTCCGGCCAGGTGTGGATCGACGCGTGCGACTCGGCCAGCACCGCGACGACCGTCGCGCCCTGCGGCTCGAACCGCTCGGTGACGATCTGGCGGACCTGCGCGCCCGCCGCGGTCAGCGCGGCACCGAGGTCGGCACGCAGCCGCTCCACGTCGTCGAGCACGCCGGCGTCGATGCCGCCGAGCTCGGCCAGCACGTGCCGGCCGACCGGGGAGGCGGTGCTCGGCAACGCGGGAACGCCCGGACCGTCGGCGCTCGGATGGAGCTCCCCGGCGGCGGTCGACGCGGGCGGGATCAGCGAGGTGGAGGGTGACACGTGGGCACACGGTAACGGCCGCGTTTCACGCGCGCGCCCCTTTCCCGGCGCGGCGTGGCACGACTCATGCGCGATGATCAGGAGGCGCCCGCCACGACCACCTCGAGCGGCCCGAAACCGTTGAACCCGACCGACGCGTAGCTGGCGGTGTAGGCCCCGGTGCACAGCAGGTCGAGGACGTCCCCGGCGGCGAGATCGAGCGGCAGCGGGACCGGGGTGCGGCGGTAGACGACGTCGTCGCCGTCGCAGGTCGGGCCGGCCAGCACCGCGGGACCGTCCGGAGCGGTGCGCCCGGGCACCCGGACCGGGTAGCCGATCGCCTCGCCCTCCGTCTCGGCGAGCCCCTGGTAGCGGCCGACGTCGAGGTACACCCAGCGCCGGTGGTCGATGCCCGGGCGCCGGGACACCCGCAGCACCGTCGCGCGCAGCACCCCGGCGTCGGCGACGAGCGCGCGGCCCGGCTCGAGCAGCAGGGCCGCGCCGTCGACGTCCCCCGCGGCCACGGCGCCGGCCACCGCGGCCCGTACCGCGGCGGCGAACGCGTGCGGCCCGGCGACGGGGCCGCGGTAGGCGACCGGCCAGCCGCCGCCCAGGTCCAGCTCGGGGCGGGCCAGCCCGGCCCGCCCGGCCACCCGCAGTGCGACGGCGACGGCCGCGGCGTAGGTCTCCGGCCGGGTCTGCTGCGACCCGGCGTGGAACGTGAGGCCGGCCGGGACCAGCCCCCGGTCGGCCACCCGGCGCAGCAGCCGCACCGCCTCGTCCGGTAGCGCGCCGAACTTGCCGTGGAACGGCGTCGCCGACCCGGTGTCGTCGACGCTCAGCCGGACCTGGACCCGGGCGCCGGGCACCTCGGCCGCGAGCGCGTCGACGTCCTCGGCGCTGTCGGTGACGAACCGGCGGACCCCGGACGCCGCCGCGGCCGCCGCCGCGCCCGGGCCGCGCACCGGGTTGCCGTGCTGGATCAGCGCCGGGTCGGCGCCGGCGGCGAGACAGAGGTCGATCTCCGGCTGGGAGGCGACGTCGAACCCGGCGCCGGACTCGACCAGCGCGCGCAGCACCGCCGGCTCGGGGCAGGCCTTGACCGCGTAGAGGACCGCCGCGTCACCGAACGCCGCGGCGAGCTCGCGGTGGCGCTCCCGCACGACCTGCGGGTCGAGCGCCAGGTACGGCGTCGGGCGGGTCTCGGCGAGCAGCTTCTCGAGCCCGGGGCTCGGGACGTGATCGGACACGGGAACAGATGCTCCCCCGGCGTCCGGCGCCGATCTACGGTGCCCCCATGACCGCACCGAAGCCGCAGCGCCGCGCCCGGAGGATCGCGATGACGCCGGAGGAGGTCGACGCGTTCCTCGCCGCCGAGCGCACCTGCCGGGTCGCGACCAACGGCACGCACGGACCGCACGCCACCCCGCTCTGGTACCTCTGGGACGGCGGGAACCTGTGGCTGACCTCGCTGTCACGCTCCCAGCGCTGGACCGACCTGATGAACGACCCGCGGATCGCCGCCGTCGTCGACGCCGGGCACGACTACGGCGAACTGCGCGGCGTGGAGCTGCGCGGCACCGTCGAGGTGGTCGGCGAGGTCCCGCGCACCGGCGAGCCGCATCCCGAACTGGAACGGGTCGAGCAGGCCTACGCCGACCGTTACACCGGCGGGCAGGTCGTGGTCGACGGCCGGCACGCCTGGTTGCGACTGCGCCCGGAGAAGATCACCAGCTGGGACTTCCGGAAGATCCCGCAGAGCTGACCGGTCCCTGCGTGATCATCGGGTTGGCGCCGGCAGGTGCCACGGCCGGCACCGATCGGGACCCTTGTGATGATCACGTGGCCGGGGGCCCGCACGGCGTGTGATCCCCGGCGTGACCGGGGTACGTTGCGGCCATGACGACCACAGCGGACGAGCGCAGGGTGCTGGACGGGGTGCCGACCGGACTGTTCATCGGCGGGGAATGGCGCGCCGCCGGGAACGGTGCCACCGCGAAGGTGGAGGACCCGTCCACCGGCGAGGTGCTGACCGAGGTCGCCGACGCCTCCCCCGCCGACGGCATGGACGCGCTGGCCGCCGCGCACGCCGCGCAGCCGGGGATCGCGGCGATGCCCCCTCGGCAGCGCAGCGAGATCCTCTACCGCGCCTACCAGCTGCTGCACGAGCGCGCCGACGACCTGGCCCTGCTCATGACCCTGGAGATGGGCAAGCCGCTGGCCGAGGCGAAGGGCGAGGTCGTCTACGCCAGCGAGTTCCTGCGCTGGTTCGCCGAGGAGGCCGTGCGCATCTCCGGCGGCTACCAGGTCGCCCCGAACGGCCAGACCCGGTTCCTGACGATCCGCCAGCCCGTCGGGGTCTGCGTGTTCGTCACGCCGTGGAACTTCCCGCTCGCCATGGGCACCCGCAAGATCGCGCCAGCGATCGCCGCGGGCTGCGCGTCGATCATCAAACCGGCGCCGCAGACCCCGCTGACGATGCTCGCCTTCGCCCAGGTGCTGGCCGACGCCGGGCTGCCCGGCGGCGCGCTGAACGTTCTCAACGCCACCGACGCCGGCGCGGTGATGGAGCCGATCATCCGCGACGGCCGGGCCCGCAAGATCTCCTTCACCGGCTCCACCCCGGTCGGCAAGAAGCTCCTGGAACAGGCCGCCGACAAGGTTCTGCGGTCCTCGCTGGAGCTGGGCGGCAACGCCTCGTTCATCGTGCTGGACGACGCCGACGTCGACGCCGCCGTCGAGGGCGCGATGGTCGCCAAGATGCGCAACATGGGCGAGGCCTGCACCGCGGCGAACCGGTTCTACGTGCAGCGCGGCGTCGCCGAGGAGTTCACCGCCAAGCTCGCCGCGCGGATGGGCGCCCTCAAGGTCGGCCGCGGCACCGAGGACGGGGTGAACGTCGGCCCGCTGATCGACGCCAAGGGCCGGGACAAGGTCACCGACCTGGTCGCCGACGCCGTCGCCAACGGGGCGAGCGTGGCCGTGGGTGGCACCGCCCAGGACGGGCCGGGCTACTTCTACCCGCCGACCGTGCTCACCGACGTCCCCGCCGACTCCCGGCTCAACCACGAGGAGATCTTCGGGCCGGTCGCGCCGATCACCGTCGTCGACACCGCCGACGCGGCCCTCGCCGCGGCCAACGCCACCGAGTTCGGCCTGGTCAACTACGTCTACACCCGGGACATCACCGAGGCGCTGCGGATCTCGGAGAACCTGGAGAGCGGCATGATCGGGCTCAACACCGGGCTGGTGTCGAACCCGGCCGCGCCGTTCGGCGGGGTCAAGGAGTCCGGACTGGGCCGCGAGGGCGGCATGGTCGGGATCGACGAGTTCCTGGAGACCAAGTACGTGGCGATCGGCTACAGCGGCTGAGCTCTCCTCAGCCGGGCGGAGGCCGCGGGTCAGCCGGGGTCGGCCCCGGTCGGCGGCAGGGTGCGCACGAGGACGGCGTTGAAGCCGTTCTCGTAGGTGGCCCGGTACTCCCCCGACCCGGTCAGCTGCTCCCGGATCGCGAGCGTCCATCCCGGCTGCTCGCCGTTCAACACCACGCCCTGCTTCTCGATCGAGGTGTAGAACAGCAGCGTCTGCGGTTCGACCAGGGCGATGCAGCGCAGCGGGTCCCGGGCGAGGACGGCGCAGCCCTGCCCCGCCGACGCCATGTTGTTGTGCTCGCGTACGCCCTCCACCGCGTACGGGCCGACCGTGGACAGCGGTTGCACGGTCAGACCGGGCGGGGTCTCGGCATAGGCCTGCCGGGTCATCTCGACGTCCTCGGTGGTGACCTCGAGGTAGGCGTCGTTCCCGCCCCGGATGACGATCAGCAACGGGAACAGCACCAGCATCCCGGCCGCCAGCAGCCGTTCCCGGCCGCGGTCGGCCCGGACGAACGCCCGCAGGGCCTCCGCCCCGAGGATCACCAGGATCGGCAGCCCGTAGAGGAGGACGCGGAACAGCAGCTCGCCGCCGTAGCTCTGCACGGCCGCCATGCCCATCGGCACCGCCGCCAGCGCGATCGGTACCAGGTCCCGGCGTCGCCTCCAGTAGACCCAGGCCCCGGCGATCGCGATCAGCCAGGTCAGCACCGGCATCACGGCGCGCACCACCTTGACCGCGATCTGGCCGTCGTCGCCCTGCAGCCGCTGGAAGAACCCGGCCTCGATCGCGCCGGCCGCGCCCTCGCCGCCGGTGAGCATCCCGATCTGGTTCATCCAGAAGTCCCGGCCGGCGATCAGCACGTAGACGGCCACGGCGAGGGACGCGACGATCACCAGGCCGCGGCCGCGGAAGCGGCCCACGACGGCGAGCACCACGAGCTGGCCGATGATCGCGTACGGGGTCAGCTGGTGTGCCGGTGCCAGCGCGATCAGGCACAGCGCGGCGCAGAGGTAGATCAGCAGCAGCTGCCGGGGCGGCAGCGTGGGCCGGTTCGGCGGCGTCCTCGCACTGGTCAGCCAGCGGCGCCACCGGGGCGACCGGGGCGCGCCGCGGTGTGGCCGCGGCCAGTTCGGCGCCCCGGCGTCGTCGACCCGGCGGGTGGCCAGCGGGCCGAGCGCGAAGGTCAGCACGGTCAGCATCAGCACGACCGCGGTCGCCTGCGGGGAGAAGTAGTCCTGCTCGATCCAGTTGAGGCCGACGAACAGCCACGCGGCCGCCCACGGTGCCCGGGTGCCGCCCAGCATCGAGCGGGCCAGCGCATAGACCCCGAGCGCCCACACCGCGACGACCACCGGCGGGTACCAGCGCAGGATCGTGTCCAGCTGGTCGGCGCCGGCGGCGTCGCGGAACCAGGCCCACTGCGCGAAGAACGCCGGCCAGTAGAAGCGCGCGTCCACCCCGGTCGGCGGGATCCCCCGGCCCGCGACGGCGTCGACGAAGCCGGAGATCAGCCACGCGGTGGTGAACCGGGCCTGCGGCTGCACCACCGACGGCATGCCGGTGCTGCACAGGATGAGCACGGCGGTGGCGGCGCCGAGCATCGGGATCCGCGGACGCGGCGACCACAGCTCGACCACACAGCACGCGACGGCGAGGATCACCGCGACCCAGCCGAACGGGCTGAGCACCGCGGCCAGCCCCCAGCCGTCGAGCCGGGTGAGGTCGGTGGTCATCGCGGCCGGGGGCAGCAGCGCCACGGCGAGTACCGCCAGTACCGGCGACGCCCACGGCCACAGCGCCGAGCGCGCCCCCGCTCCCCGGGCCGGGGCCGGCGGCGGGCCGCTACCCGGCGGGAGCGGCTCGACGAACTGGGTCTGTTCGCTCGCGCTCGCGCCGGGCTCGCAGGCACCGGGCGACACCGTGCCCCCCGGGGCCGGATCGGGCGCACCCGCCGGGCGGGCCTCCGACGTCACGGGTCAGCCTCCGAGGGCGACCGGCACTTCCCGGACGCCCGGGACCCGCTCCCCGGTGGCTGTCGGCCCGCCCAGGGTCACGACCCGTCCGCGGGGGCCGGCGGGGCGATCGGGGCCGCCGGATCCGCCGCCGGATCCCCGGGCGGCAGGCCCGCGATCGGCGACACGTCCGACGGCGTGCCCAGCTCGGGCTCGCCGTTGACGATCAGGTCGACCAGCGTGAGCCCGCCGTTGAGGGTGAGCAGGACGGCCAGCCCGACGACGCTGAGCGCGACCGCGCCGGTCAGGACGCGCTGCGCCGTCCCGGGGGTGCTCAGCCGATCGCGCCGGCTCTCGACCACCCAGGCCCGCGCGGCGAACAGCGCCAGGACGACGCCCGCGGCGAGCCAGGTCAGCTGGAATCCGTTCACGGGGTCCCCTCCCCGGTCGCCGGCGGTGCAGCGGGGTCGGCCGCGGGGTCGGGCGGCGGGGCCGCCTCCTCGCCCTCGGCGGGCTCGGGCGGTGCGGTGCTGACCAGGATCGCGTTGAACCCGTTCTCGTAGGTCGCCCGGTACTGGCCGGATGCGATCAGCTGTTCGCGGACGGCCAGCGTCCAGCCCTCCGGCTGGTCGTTGAGCACGACGCCCTGCTTCTCCATCGAGCCGTAGAACATCACCGTCTGCGGCTGCACCTGCTCGATGCACGGGATCGGGTCCATCGCCAGGATCGTGCAGCCACGCACGCTGTTGGTCATGTTCTCGTGCTCGCCGATGCCGGTCAGCCCGTAGGGGCCCACCGTCGACAGCGGCTGCACCTTCGCCCCCGGTGGGGCCTCGGCGTAGGCCTGGCGGGTCATCTGGACGTCCTCGGTGGTGACGTCGAGGTAGGCGTCGTTCCCACCCCGGATCAGCACCAGGAACCCGAACAACACCACCATCCCGCCGGCCAGGATGCGTTCCCGCTTGCGGTCCACCCGGGCGAACGCGCGCAACGCGTCGGTGGCCAGGATGGTCAGGATCGGGAGGCCGAACAGCACGATGCGCAGGAAGACCTCGCCGCCGTAGCCCTGCGCCGCGAACGCCATCGGCACCGCGGCCAGGAAGATCGGCACCAGGTCGCGGCGACGCTTCCAGTAGACCCAGGCGCCGGCGATGGCGAGCAGCCAGGTCAGCCCCGGCATCAGGACGCGCAGCGCCTTGACCGCGATCTGACCGGTGTCACCGACCAGCCGGTCGGCGACACCCGACTGCAGCGCCCCGCCGTCCTGGTCGCCACCGGTGATCATCGAGATCTGGGTCATCCAGAAGTCCCGGGCGGCGATCAGCACGAACACCAGCACCGCGAGCATCCCGATGATGACCAGGCCCCGGCCGCGGAACCGGCCGACGACCGTCAGCACCACCAGCTGACCGATGATCGCGAACGGGGTGAGCTGGTGCGACGGCGCCAGCGCGATCAGGCACAGCGCGGCACAGAAGTAGATCAGCAGCAGCTGCCGGGCCGGCAGGGTCGGCTGGTTCGGCGGTGTGAGCGCGCTGTTCAGCCAGCGACGCCAGCGGGGCAGTTTCGGTGACCCCTTGTGCGGGCGCGGCCACCCCGGCACTCCCGCGTTGTCCTGCCGGCGGGTCGCCAGCGGGCCGAGCGCGAACACCAGCACGGTCAGCATCAGCACGACCGCCGACGCCTGCGGCGAGAAGTAGTCCTGCTCGATCCAGTTCATCCCGACGAACAGCCAGGCCGCGACCCAGGGCGCTCGGGTGCCGCCCAGCATCGAGCGCGCCAGCGCGTAGACGCCGATCGTCCAGACCGCGACGATCGCCGGCGGGTACCAGCGCAGGATCACGTCGAGCTGGTCGATCCCGGCGGCGTCCCGGAACCAGGCCCACTGCGCGAAGAACGCCGGCCAGTAGAAGCGCGCGTCCACGCCCGACGGCGGCACACCGTCGCCGGCGACCGCGTCGACGAAACCGGAGATCAGCCAGGCGGTGGTGAACCGCGCCTGCGGCTGGACGACCGAGGGCATGCCGGTGCTGCAGAGGATCAGGACGCCGGTCGCGAAGCCCAGCATCGGGATCCGCGGTCGCCGCGACCACAGCTCGACCACGCAGCAGGCGATCGCCAGCAGCAGCGCGATCCAGCCGAACGGGCTGAGCACGGCGGCCAGGCCCCAGCCACCGAGCTGGGTGAGATCGGTGGTCATCGCGGCCAGCGGCAGCAGCAGCACCGCGAGGACCGCGAGCGCCGGCGACGCCCAGATCCACAGCGGCGACAGCGGCTCCTGCGGCCCCGAGGGCGGGGCCGGGGGCGGCGGCGGGCCGTCCCCCGCGCTGCGCGGCGGCATCCGGACGAACGACGTCGGCGACTCCGGGCCCGGCGGCGGTACGAACTGGGTCTGCTCGCTCGGGCTCTCGGCGCGCCGGCCCGCCTCACGGGTCGGTCCCGCCGCCGCACCCACCCGGGCGCGGGCGGCGTCACCACCGGCGGGCCGGCTCCCCTCGGCACCACCGGCGGGCCGGCTCTGCTCGGCGGGACCGGCCTCGCCGGGAGGGCGGGTGCCGGCCGGGCGCGGGCCGGGCGCGGGAGCCGCGTCCTCCGCGTAGCGGCGACGGCGGCCGGTTCCGGCCTGTGCGGGCCCCGACGGGCCGTTCCCCGCGGCGCGGGACCGCGGGGAGGGATCGGGTGCACCCGCCCTGCGGGTCTCCGACGTCACGTCTTCACCTCCGATGGTGGTCGGCGTCTCCACGCCGGGACGAATCTGAGTGCCAGCGCGCAGAGCAACTGCGACACGACGTAGGCGAGGACCATCGGCATCATGGTCATGCTCACCGAGGCGGTACCCGCCTCCGGCAGCGGGACGAAGCCCGCGAACACCAGTACCAGGGCGGTGTTCAGCAGCTGGATCTTGGCGTAGCCCATGCCGTCGCCGTCGGCCTGACGGCGGGCCAGCTCGAACACCACGAGCAGCCGGAACAGCAGGCCGACCATCAGCACGGCCAGCGCCGGGGCGCCCGCGGCGTAGCCCTCGCCGAGCAGCATGAGCACCGGGTAGCCGAGCGCGGCACCGATGCCCAGCACCGGGACGAACAGCAGCAGCATCCGGCGCCGGGCCACCCGGGCGAGCTCCTCGGCCCGGTGCGGCTCGCGGGCGGTCTGCACGGCCAGCGAGTTCGTGAAGAACGTCGCGGCCAGGTCGACGACGGTGGTCGCCTGCCAGCAGATGAAGAAGACCGCGCCGACCTCGTTGCCCATCCGCAGGTTCGCGAACAGCGGGACCTGGTTGTAGAGCAGCGCGTTGCCGACCTGGGCCAGCGCCGTCGGCGCCAGGAACGCGACGGCCTCGGTGCGGGTGGGGAGCCGGCCCGGTCCGCCCGACGCGGCGAAGCGACGCACCATGAACCAGATCGCGATGGTGCCGGCGGCGATCCAGATCATGATGGGGATCGCCCAGGACAGCACCAGCGCCTCGGCCGCGAGCGAGGTGCCGAGCAGCACCAGCAACACGATCCGGGCCACCGCGAAGGTCCCGTTGCGGACGACCGCGTTCCACGGCCTGCCGACCGCGACCATGATGAAGTCGTGCACGACGAACACGGCCCAGCCGGCGCACGTCAGCACCAGGATGCCCAGGCCGAGCCAGTAGTTCCCGCCGCCCGCGGTCTCGGCGATCCGGGGCACGATCACGCCGTAGATCAGGCCGAGCAGGCCGGACAGCGGCATGATCAGCAGCAGTGAGCCGAACGCGAGCCGGGTCGACAACCGTCCGGCACCGGGCAGCCAGCGCATCAGGCCGATGCCCAGGTTCAGCTGGGCGGCCCCGCCGATGAGCATGAACGCCGAGACGAACTCGGAGGCCTTGCCGACCTCCTCCTGCGGCATGATCCGCGCCGCGATCAGCACCCCGACCAGCCCGGCCACCGAGCCGAAGCCGGAGCACAGGGTCAGCGCCAGGCCGTCGGCCGAACTGTTCTTCGGCCCGTCCCCGTCCCCGTCCCCGGACCCGCCGTCCGCGCCGCCGGGATCGGCACGGGGCGGCTGGGGCGTCGGGGGCAGCGGCGGCTGCTCGCCGGGACCGCGCAGCCCGACGGCCGGCAGGTACTCGGTGCGCTGCTCGGCCATCGCGCGCGTGCGGGCGTGCGCGACCGGGAGTCTGTGCGTCGGGACGTCGTCGCCGGTCCCGGTCTCGACGTCCCGCGCGGTGGGGAGTGCCCGGGTCGCGGGGTCGGCGCGCGGGCCGCTCGTCCCCGCCGGTTCGGGCGCCAGGCCGTGCCGCGGGCCCGGGCGCCCACCGGGTCGCCGCGGGTCGCGCGGGCCGGTACCGGGGGTGTGCGTCGGGCCGGGGCCGGGGCCGGGACCGGGGGTGCCCGTACCGCGGGCGTGCGCCGGCCCGACCGGACTCACTGTGCGACCACCGCGTGGCGGAGCAGGAACGGGACGCTGAGCAGGGTCACCACGAACAGGGCCAGGGACGGCTCCCAGATCCCCAGGCTGACCATGATCTGGCCGCCGATCAGGGTGACCGCGGTGCCGACACCGAGGGTCAGCAGCCAGACGTGCGCGGCGGGTGCCCGGCGCAGGAAGCCGGCGGCGGCCCAGCCCGGACCGAGGAGCAGGAAGCCGATCGTGACGAGCAGCCGGAACTCGCCCAGGGCGCCGCCCGTGATGTTCGCGAGGTTCATCGCGCAGGCGACGACCCCGGCGGCCACGAGCAGGATCGCGACGTAGCGACGCGCGGTCCTCGCCCGGGTCAACTCCGCTGCGGACGGCGTGCTCACCGCGGCACTCTCCTTCTTCCGATCACCGGCGGCCGTCCGGTGGGACGGACGCCGGTCGACTTCCGGCGGCCCCGCGGGGCCGCGACTGCTCCGTCACCGGCGACGGTCCGGCCGGTCGGCCGTGATCTCCGCGCCGGTGCGCGGGAGAGGCGCTCAGGACGCTTCTTCGCCCCATGCGTACCGCACGCCGACCTGGTCGCTGCGCCGACCCTCCTGGTGTCCGGGAGCGGCGGCACGGCCGGGGCCGGCACCGTTCGGCACACCGTGACCGCCCTGGTGACGGCCGTCCCCGGCCACCGGACGGCCCGCGGACGACGGCTGCGACCGGTACGGCGGAAGGGTCGGGGCGTCGGTGGGGCCGGGCCGCGACGCCGGACGTGGTGCGGCGGGCGGGGTGCTGCCGGAGACGGACGGCGCCGGCACGTGGCCGACGATCCCGTCGCCCGGGGCCGCCGGGTGTCCCGCCGGCGGGGTGATCGCTGCCGGCGCGGTCACCTGCTCCTCGCGGGCGGCGCGGCGGCGCTCGGCGGCCAGCGTGCGCAGCACCCGGGTGCCGTCGGCGAAGGTCCGGAGGTTCGTGTCGCCGAACATCCGCTCCTTCTCGACGGAGGGGATCTCGGTGATCGCGAGCCCGGCGGCGGCGATCCGGCAGTTCAGCAGGGTCTCGATCTCGAAGCCGTCGCCCCAGTACATCCCGCCGTCCGGGTGCGGCGGCATGTCGACGGCCGGGAGCTCGAGCATCGGCAGGATGTCGGTCCAGAACGCGTTGTAGCCGTAGCAGAGGTCGGTGTAGCGGGTGCCGAACAGCGTGTTCGCGACCAGGTTCAGCCCGAAGTTGCCGCTGCGGCGCAGCAGGGTGATGTCCTCGCTGCCGCCGCCCTTGGCGAACCGGGAGCCCTTGGCGAAGTCCGCGCCGTCGACGAGGGCCTGCACGAACCGCGGGATCTCGGCCGGGTCGGCCGAGCCGTCGGCGTCGAACATGACCACGACGTCCCCGGTGGCGGCGGCGAAGCCGCAGGCCATCGCGTTGCCCTTGCCCTTGCGGGTCTGGCGCACGATCCGGACGCCGGGCAGCACCCGTTGGGCGGTCTCGATCGTCCCGTCGACGGAGTTGCCGTCGACCACGACGACCTCGTGCACGGCCGGCCGCACCGCGGCGACGGCCGGCAGCACGACCTCGAGGTTCCGTGCCTCGTTACGTGTCGGCACGATCACCGACACCCTCGGTTGGCTCGGACGATGCTGTCCTCGGTCAGGGCGCTTGTTCACCGGTCTCTCCCCCGAATCGATCGGTCCTGGCGCGCACAGGTGGCGAGCTGGTCGTGTCCGGCAGCACCGGCTACAGCCGGTGGATGCCTCGCCCCACAGGAAGGGGCATACGGCATATCTCCGTCGTCGCCGCTCGCGTTACGTGACACGCACCGCAGCGTGTGTCACCCGGACGGGTCCGTCCCGACGCGCGCGGCACGCTCCGAACACGATCGAACGGCCGGACACCACCGATCATCGTACGGACGCGGAGTGGATCTCCGGAGATCGGGACCACCCGTCCGCGTCCGGATAGCCGAGTCGCCGTGGATCATCCGGCGAACGGTGAGCGTCCGGCGACGAGCGGACGACCGGTGATTCCCGGTGCTCCACCGAGCCGATCTCCGCGCGGGTGCGGGGCACCGGCGGCGACGGCCGCGGCACCGGCGGGGGGTAGCGTGCCCGGGCGGCGACCCCGTTCCGTCCCGACTCCCGTGAGGTGACCCGATGAGGCCCGGCGGCTTCCAGCCCAGCGTGTCCGTCTGCATCCCCGTGCTCGACGGGGAGGCCTACCTCGCCGAGACGATCCGCAGCGTCCTCGACCAGAGCTGGCGCGATCTCGAGCTGGTGATCCTGGACAACGGGAGCTCCGACGCGAGCTGGGAGGTCGCGACGTCGTTCCGCGACCCGCGGATCCGGGTCGAGCGCAACCGGGAGACGCTGCCGCAGGCGGAGAACTGGAACCGCGCCGTCGGCCTGTGCCGGGCGCCGCTGGTCAAGCTCGTGTGCGCCGACGACCTGCTGCACCCGCGCGCCCTGGAGCTGCAGGTCCCGCCCATGCGGGACGACCCGTCGCTGGCGGTGCTGGCCTCGCGCCGGCACATGATCGACGAGCAGAGCCGGGTGATCGTGCCGCGGCGTGGTCTCGGCGGCGGCCTGGTCGGGCTGCACTCCGGCAGCGAGGTCGCCCGCAAGGTCATCCGCAACGGGGCGAACCCGATCGGCGAGCCGGCCTCGGTGCTGTTCCGTAAGGAGCAGTTCGTCACGGCCGGTGGCTGGCGGGGCGACCGCCGGCTGGTCATGGACCTCGACCTGTGGATGCGGTTGCTGCAGTACGGCGACTTCCTCGGCGTGCCCGAGACCCTCGCCGCGTTCCGGATCGGGCGCGGCTCGGTCTCGGCCGAGCACGCGCAGGCCATCGCCGCCGAGCAGCGCGACCTCCTCGCCGAGATCGGGTCGTCCGGCGCGTTCGAGGTGCGCGCGGTCGACGTCGGGATCGGCAAGCTGGCGCTGCCGCTGGGCCGGGCGCGGCGCAGCGCGCTGTTCCGGGTGTCCCGGATCGCCGCCCGCCGTGACGAGAAGGACCGCCAGGAGCGCTCGGAAGCGGCCGCGGCCGGCTGAGCGCCGGCGCCCCGGACGACCGTGGGCCCCGGTCCGGTGATCCGGACCGGGGCCCACGTCATGGGAGACCCGACAGGGACCCGGGGTCTCAGCCCCGCGGCTCCTGCGCACCGTTCGGCAGCGCCGACGGGTCCAGGCCGGGGACCTCACGGGACGCCTCGAGCTGGGCCGGGGACGCGCCCCCGCCGTTGCCCGCGGCCTCGGCACCCGGCACCGGCGGCACGTCCGCGCCGACCGGCGGGACCTCGGCCTGTGCCGCGGCGGAGGCCGCCGCGACCTGCTTGGCGATCTCCGGGTCGGTCGAGACGTCGAACCAGTCCTTGACCGACTCGTCGTCGTCGGCCGGACGGGACTCCGCGCCGTCGTACGGGCTCGGGCTGAACCGGAAGACGCCGTCCTCGCCGGGCGCGCCCAGCATCCGGGTGAAGCCCTCCAGCGCCTTGCCGAAGTCCGACGGCACGACCCACATCTTGCTGGCGTCGCCCTTGGCCATCTCGGGCAGCGTCTGCAGGTACTCGTAGGCGAGCAGTTCCGGCGTCGGCTTGCCGGCCTTGATCGCGGCGAACTTCTTCTCGATCGCCTTCGCCTCACCCTGGGCCTCGAGGTACTGCGCGGCCCGGCGACCCTGCGCCCGCAGGATCTCCGCCTGCCGCTCGGCCTCGGCACCGAGGATCGCGGCCTGCTTCGAGCCCTCGGCGGTGAGGATCTGGGACTGCTTCTGACCCTCGGCGCTGCGGATGGCCGACTCCCGCTGGCCCTCGGCGTTGAGGATCATGGCCCGCTTCTCGCGGTCCGCCTTCATCTGCCGCTCCATCGACTCCTGGATGGAGGGCGGCGGGTCGATCGCCTTGATCTCGACCCGGCCGACGCGGATGCCCCAGCGCTCGGTGGCCTCGTCCAGCTCACCGCGCAGCACCGTGTTGATCCGGTCCCGCGAGGTCAGCGTCTGCTCCAGCGTCATGCCACCGACGACGTTCCGCAGGGTCGTCGTGGTGATCTGCTCGACACCGGCGATGTAGTTCGCGATCTCGTAGACCGCCGACTTCGCGTCGTTCACCTTGAAGTAGACGACGGTGTCGATGTTGACGGTCAGGTTGTCCTGCGTGATCACCGGCTGCGGCGGGAACGACACGACCTGCTCACGCAGGTCGACCCGCTCGCGGGTGCGGTCCACGAACGGCACCAGGATGGCGGGGCCGCCCTCCCGGGTGCTGTGGTACTTACCGAGCCGCTCGATGATGTAGGCCCACTCCTGCGGCACGATCACGATCGACTTCGCGACCACCGTCACCACCAGCACGAGCAGGATGACTGCGATGATGAAACCGCCGTCCATCCGATCTCCCCTCGATGCGCGCCGGCGGACCGGCGCTCATTGTCCACCCCGGACTCCCCGGGGCTG
The DNA here is from genome assembly GCF_040105385.1 of Pseudonocardia nematodicida. Taxonomy (NCBI): domain Bacteria; kingdom Bacillati; phylum Actinomycetota; class Actinomycetes; order Pseudonocardiales; family Pseudonocardiaceae; genus Pseudonocardia; species Pseudonocardia nematodicida. The sequence continues at coordinate 174,279 of NZ_JBEDNQ010000011.1, read as the reverse complement.
TTCGCCGTAGCCTCTCACCAAGATCGGATCAGGCGTCAGGCAGTTCCCCCCGACCGGTGACGAGCACGGCCGCGCCGGTCACCTGCAGCACGGTGGCGGTGGCGCCCTCCTCGAGGACCTCCTCGCCGTCGATGGACCGGGCGGTCCAGAGCTCCCGGCCGATCCGCACCTGTCCCCCGGCCCCGTCGACCCGCTGGACGACCTGTGCGGCGGATCCGATGAAGCGGTCCTGGTGCCGCTCCAGGGTGCCCATCCGTTCCTGCAGTTTCCGTTTCGCGGCCGGCCGTACGCCCAGCACGAGCACGATGGAGACGCCGCCGAACACGCCGGCGACCGCCAGCGCAGGCAGTCCCAGGGCGGCGGCGGCGGCCGCGGCGAGCGCGCCCCCGCCGAGCATCGCCAGGAAGAGCTCGCCGTGCGCCGCCTCGGCCCCGACCAGTACCACCCCGACGAGCAGCAGGATCAGTGCCAGTTCCATGTCACCAGAGTGCCACGGAATCGGACATCCGGCGGAGCGCTTGCATCGCGGACGCGCCGCCCGGTCTCCCGATCGTTATCGCGGACCGGATTCCTCGGCCGCCGTGACGAAGTCGATCAGCCGCTCGACCGCGCCGATCATGGGCGTCTCCAGGTCGCGGTAGTTGCGGACCGCGCCCAGCACGCGCCGCGCCCCGTCGGCCGGTTCGCCCCAGCCGAGCCGGGCACAGATCCCGGTCTTCCAGTCCGTGCCGCGCGGGATCTCCGGCCAGGCACGGATGCCGACGACCTCGGGCTTCACCGCCTGCCAGACGTCGACGTAGGGGTGCCCGGTGACCAGCACGTGCTGCTGTGCGGCGCGGGTCGCCCGGTAGGCCTCGCGGGCCTGGCGGGTCTCCTTGGTGCCCTCGACGAGGTGGTCGACCAGGATCCCCAGCCGCCGGTGCGGGCCGGGGTCGAAGTCGCGGACGGCGGCGGCCAGGTCGTCGACGCCGTGCAGCGGTTCGACGACGACGCCCTCGACCCGCAGGTCGTGTCCCCAGACCCGTTCGAGCAGCTCGGCGTCGTGCAGCCCCTCGACCCAGATCCGGGCCGCCCGGGCGGTGCGGGCCTTCAGGTTCGCGACGTGCACGGAGCCGGACGCCGAGAGCGTGCGGCCGCCGGCGGGCTTCGCGACCGGACGGACCAGCGTGGCCGGGGCGCCCTCGTACAGGAACGCGGCCGGGCGCAGCGGGAACACCCGTCGTCCGCCGTGCCGGTCCTCCAGGGTCACCTCGGCCGCGGTGATCGTCACGACGGCGCCGCAGAACCCGGTCGCCGGGTCCTCCACGACCAGCCCGGGCTCGGCCGGCACCTCGGGCACCTGCTTCCGTCGGACGGTCCGGGTCCCGGCGGAGTCGAACATGCCGCGGTAGTCGTGGGTCCGGCTCATGACCCGAGTATCGGCGGGCACGGCAGCCGGACCGCGGTACGACACGCCCGCTCCCGCTCTGTGACTTCCAGCGTACGGCCGGGCACGCAGCGTCACCCACGTGCAGGGGTGTGCAGGCAGTGATCGACGGTTAGCCTGGCCGCCGTGTCCAGTGCCTCCGCGACCTTGGCCGTGTGGGCCTCGGCCTGGCTGGCCGGGTCCGCCGCCCCCGACGACGTCCTCGACGCGCTCGCGCCGTGGTCCGAGGCGCACGACGTGCTGGCCGCCGACGACGAGGGCGCCACGCGGACCGGGCTCCCCGGCCCGGGCGCGCCGCCGACGTCGACCGCGATGCTGCTGGCCGCCGTGCGCCGCACCGCACCGCGCGGGCAGGCCCGCCTGGTGCTGCCCGCGCCCGGCGACGTCCGCGGCCTGCCCGGCCCCGGCCGCTTCTCCCGGGAGGCGACGACGGCCGGTGAGGGCGTGCTGTTCCCGGACGCCGGGTTCGGCGTCGTCCCCTCCGCGATCGCCGACGGCGTCGTCCGCTGGACCGTCTACGCGGTCGGGGACAGCGGTCCGGTCCCCGAGTACGTGCCGCTGAACGAGGCCGAGCGGGACCTGCGCGGCCAGGTGCGCAGCGCCGCGGCGGCGCTCACCGACCTCGGCGTGGCCCGGCACCGGCCCGGGGTGCGCGAGGAGATCGCCGCCGCGCTGCGCCGCCGTCCGCACGCGCTGTGGCCGGACGGCATGCCGCCGCAGGCGCTGCGGGTGCTCCAGCAGGCCGACGAGGTCGACGCCATCCTCGGCGCGGCGGCGGGCGACGAACCGGGCGGGGCGCTGTCCGCCTCGGCCGCCATCGCGCGGTCGGACGCGTTGCGTCCCATCGCCACCGCCGTGCGGGTGGCGCGCCGGGCCGCGGTTGCCGAGGCCGTGCGGGTGCTGGTGTCGGTGCCGCGGGCCTGAGAAATCCGATCGCGGGCCGGATCCGTCCGCGATCGCTGTCAGGATGCAACGCCATGAGCCGCACCATCCAGATCACCGTCGACGCCCACGACCCCCGCGCACTGTCCGTCTTCTGGCGCGACGCCCTCGGCTACGTCATCCCCGCACCGCCCGGCGCCTCCGGGGACGGCGATCCGCTGACGGCGTGGGACGACTTCCTCGCGAAGATCGGTGTCCCGGAGGAGCAGTGGAACTCGTCGTCTGCCGTACAGGACCCGGACGGCACCGGGCCGCGGTTGTTCTTCCAGCAGGCCGGAGCGGAGAAGGCCGGGAAGAACCGGCTGCACCTCGACGTCCGCGCCGCACCCGGGTTGCAGGGCGACGAGCGGATGGCCGCCCTGGAGGCCGAGTGCACCCGGCTCGTCGGTCTCGGGGCGACCCGGATCCGGCGGTACGAGCCGGCCCCGCCCCTGGACGCCGGCCACATCGTGCTGACCGACCCCGAGGGCAACGAGTTCTGCCTGGACTGAGCACCGATCGGGCGCGGTCACGGCACCTGATCGACGATCGGGCCCGGTTTCCGGTCGGATCCGGCCGGTTTCCGGGCCGGATGGACGATCATCGCGGATCCGTCCCCGCGAGGGTGTCGAGCAGCGCCCGGCCCGCCGGGCCGTCGGGGCCGCCCGCGCGCCAGGCCACGTGCAGCCGGGTCCGGATCTCCGGCGCGATCGGCACCGTGACCGGCGGGTGGTCCAGCGCGAGCACCGCGGGCGCGGTCGGCGCCGGCGCGGGGACGACGGCGACCCCGGCGCCCCGGGCGGCCAGCCGCAGCAGCAGGGTCGTCGACCCGGCCTCGAACGCGACCCGTGCGGTGATGCCGTGCGCGGCCAGAGCGGTGTCGAGAGCCGCGCGCAGCCCGTGCCCGCGCGGCAGGCAGATCAGCGGCCGGGACGCGAGGTCCGCCGGTCCGACCGAGTCCCGGGTGGCGAGCGGGTCGTCCGCGGAAACCGCGGCGACCAGCGGGGCCTCGGTCAGGACCCGGGACTCGATCCCGTCCGGCGGGCCGGCCGGCAGTCCCAGCACGGCGACGTCGAGGGCCCCGGCGCGCAGGCCGGACAGCAGCTCGTCGGCGGTGCCCTCGCGCAGGGTCATCTGGACGCCCGGGTGTGCGGCGGCGAACGCGCCCACCGGGTCGGCGAGCACGGTGTCGGGCAGCGACGACGCCATCCCGACCGCGACCCGGCCGCGCACCAGCCCGCGCAGCGACGCGACGGCGTCCCGGGCGCCCTCGACGGCGGCGAGCGCGGCACGGGCGTGCGGCAGGACGGCCCGGCCGGCCTCGGTGGGGACGACGGCGCGCGGCCCCCGGGTCAGCAGGGTCTCCCCCAGCTCCCGTTCCAGCTGCCGGAGCTGGGCGCTCACACCCGGCTGTGCGACGTGCAGCTTCTCCGCGGCGGCGGTCACGGTGCCCTCGTCCACCACGGCGACGAGGTAGCGCAGGTGACGCAGTTCCATAACTGTCAATGCTAGCTCGGAGACAAACCAGCTCTTCGACTTCTGCTTCCGCGCCGCGCAGGCTCGAGGCATGGACACGACGACCGACATCCGCGACGTACTGACCGACCGCATCACGGGCCCCGTCACAGCGGTACCGACGTCCGTGGCGAGCTTCCAGACCGGGCTGGCCCACCAGCCCGCGGTGGTGGCCGTCCCGACCGGTACCGCCGACGTCGCGGCCGTGCTCGCCGTCGCCGCGGAGCGCGATCTGCCCGTCACCGTGCACGCGTCCGGGCACGGGCTCCGCTCCCCCGCCGACGGCGGGCTGCTGCTCACCACCGGCCGGATGGCCGGCGTGCGGATCGACCCGGCGACCCGGACCGCCCGCATCGGCGCGGGCGCGCGCTGGGCCGACGTCCTCGCCGCGGCCGCCCCGTACGGGCTGCGGCCACCGAGCGGCAGCGCCCCCTCGGTCGGCGTCGCCGGCTACCTGTCCGGCGGCGGCCTCGGCCTCGCGGCCCGGTCCGACGGCTGGGCGGCCGATCATCTGCGGTCGATCGACCTGGTCGACGCCGAGGGTCCCCGCACGGTCGACGCCGGCTCTGATCCGGCCACGTTCGCCCGCCTGCGCGGGACCGGCCCCGTCGCGGGGGAGGTCGTGACCGCCGTCGAGCTCGGCCTGCTGCCCTCCGACGGGTTCACCGGCGGCGGCCTGGTCCGGGTACTCGGCCCCGCCGACGAGCCGGGTGACCCGGAACCACTGCACGCGTGGGCGTCCTGGACCGCGGACCTGCCCGACGAGATCACCTCGGGGGCGAGCGTCGTGCCCTACCCGGACCTGCCGTTCCTGCCGCCGGCGCTGCGCGGCCGGCGGGTGCTGAGGATCGGGGTGACCGTGCTCGGCGGCTCGGCGCGCGCCGACGCGCTGCTGGCGCCGCTGCGCGCGGCTCTGCTCCCCGAGCAGGACACGGTGGCCCCGCTGGACCCGGTCGACAGCGGCCGGGTGTACGCGGAACCGGAGTTCCCGCACGCCTACCTCGGCGACGACCTGCTGCTCTCCGGCCTGGACCCGGCCGGGCTCGACACGGTCGTGTCCCGGGTCGGCCCGATGGTCGTCACCGGGATCCGGCACCTCGGGGGCGCGGCGGGGCGGTCCCCCGCGGTGCCGGACACCGTCCGCGGGCGGGGCGCCGGGTTCCTGGTCGGCGCGCTGGCACCGTTCGGCCCCGACGCGGTGCCGGCGGACCGGGCGTGGGCGGGCGTCGACGACGTCCTCGACGGGTTCCGCCGGGACGCGACGGCCGAGGTCAGCCACCCCGCGTTCCGGTTCGGGCCCGACCGGGCGTCCTGATCGGACACCGACCGTCCACGCGGATCCCCGGGTGGGAGTCAGTCCGTCCGCAGGACCGCGGCGAGCGCGGCGAGATCGTCGGGGTGCAACCGGGCCGGCGCCGTCCCGGCCTCCGGCCCGGCGGTGCGGAGCTGATCCAGCTCGGCGGTGCGATCGTCACGTTCGCGACGGACACGGTCGAGCTGCGCGGCCAGGTCCCGGGCCTCCCCGCGGGCCTGCTCGGCGAGAGCCGCCGCGTCGGCGTGCTGCTCGCGCAGCCGCTCCGCGGTCGCGCGGGCGTCGGCGAGCAGTTCCTGACCGGCGTCGAGCCGGCTGCGCTGCTCGGCGACGGTCCCGGCCAGGGTGTCCCGCTCGGCGCGCAGCGTCTCGTGCTCGGCGCGCAGCCCGCCGAGCTCCCCGCCGATCCGGTCGCGTTCGCCCTCGGCTGCGGTCGCGCGCCCCGCGGCGGTGTCCCGCTCGTACTCGGCCGTGCGGGCGGCGAGCACCGCGGCCTCCCGGCCCCGGTCCGCGGCCGCGGCCTGGTCGCGGGCGGCACGGGCGTCCTCGACGGCCGAGTCGCGCGCGGCGACCGCGTCCGCGGCCTGCTGGCGGGCGGCACCGAGCGCTTCGGTGGCCTCGAGCGCGGCGACCGCGGACTCCTCGGCCCGGGTGACGGCCTCGGCGCGCTCCCGGCGCGCGTCCGCGGCACCCGCTTCCGCCTCCCGGGCGCGCCGGACCGCGGCGTCCCGGGCCGTGTCGGCCTCCTGCCGGGCGGCGTCGGCCTGCGCGGCGGCCGCGCGCGCCTGCTCCGTCGCGGTCAGCGCGTCGCGCTGTACCTCGTCGAGCCGGTCGGAGACCGCGGTCAGCGCGGCGGAGAGCTCGGCGACCGGGCCGGCCATCGCGGCCACGTGCTCGCGCAGCCGGTCCGCGTCGAGAGCGAACGTCCCCGCTCCCCCGTCGAGCCCGAGGGTGCCCAGCGCGTCCCGCTCCGCGCGCGCCATCTGCGCGCAGCTGCGCCCGCCCTCCCAGCGGGTGTCGCGGCAGAACGAGCGCGGGCGTCCGCCCTGGGGTCCCGGCGGGGGGAGCTCAGCACGGCAACGGCTGTATCCGCAGCGTACGGCGTCGTCGATCACGTGACGGACCGTATCAGTTCGCTAGTTCCGAACTTCAGTACCAGTTACGGGTTCGATCAACTGAACCTGCCACCAACAGAACCATCGTTTCGTTGGTGCGTGATGATGCGTAGCTCCGCGGGGGCGTGACCGGACCACCCCACGACGGCCCGGTCCCGTCTCGCTCGCTCCCGTGCGCCCCGTCTCGGGCACACTGCGATGGCCGCGTTCGGGCGGTTGCCCGATCGCCGTGCGGCAGTAGGGAGAGGTCGTGGCTCGAATCAACGACGTCGGTGGGATGACCGGGTTCCCCCTGATCACCGAGGAAGCCGACGAGCCGATGTTCCACGCGGACTGGGAGGCGCACGTCTTCGCCCTCAACGGGCTCATGGTCCGCAAGGGCGTCTACAACCTCGACGAGTTCCGCGACGCCGTCGAGCGCATCCCGCCGGCCGAGTTCCTGGCCGCGAGCTACTACGAGCGATGGTTGAGGGCGATCACGACGCTGCTCGTGGAGAAGGGCGTCGCGAGTGTCGAGGAGCTCGGCGGTGCCTGATCGCTACGCGCCCGGCGACCGCGTCCGCGCCCGCCACGCCGACCCGCCGCACCACACGCGCCTGCCCCGCTACGCCCGGGGCGCTCGCGGCGAGGTCGTCGCCGCGAGCGGGCACCATCCCCTGGCCGACGACCGCGCACAGGGCCTCGACGTGCAGGCGCAGACGGTGTACCAGGTCCGCTTCGCCTCGTCCCGGCTCTTCGGCGCGGGCGACCACGACCTCGTGATCGAGCTGTGGGAGAGCTACCTCGAACCGGACCCCGACGACTCCGCAGGAGCGTGACATGAGCACCGGCAGGCACGACGACGCGCCGATCGCCGCACGGGTCCGGCACCTGGAGTCGACTCTCGAACGCCTCGGCGTACTGGCCCCCGGCGAGATCGACGCCAAGGTCGACGACAACGCCCGGACCGGGTCGCCCGCCCACGGCGCCCGGATCGTCGCGCGGGCCTGGATCGACGGGGACTTCCGCCGGCGTCTGCTCGAGGACGCGAACACCGCGATCCGCGATCTCGGCCTGTCCATGGCCGGCGGGGTGCAGGAGCAGCGGCTCGAGGTCGTCGCCAACAGCGCGACCACGCACAACGTCATCGTCTGCACCTTGTGCAGCTGCTACCCGATCAGCCTGCTCGGTCCGTCCCCGTCCTGGTACAAGAGCGAGGCCTACCGCGCCCGCGTCGTGCGCGAACCCCGCGAGGTGCTGCGGGAGTTCGGGCTCGAGCTGGCCCCCTCGGTCGACATCACCGTGTGGGACGCGAGCGCCGAGTCCCGGTACATGGTCCTGCCCCAGCGGCCCCCGGACACCGGTGCCCTCGACGAGCCGGCCCTCGCCGAGCTGGTCACACGCAAGGGGCTCATCGGCACCGCACTCCGGTGAGCGAGATCGACCGGACCGGACACCGGGTCAACCGACGGGGCCGGCACCGCCGACCCGCAGCTCGCCCGCGAACTCGATCCGGGCGAGCCTGGCTCGGGAGGTGATGCCGAGCTTGGGATAGACGTTGGCCAGGTGGTGGCCGACCGTGCGCGGGCTGATCAGGAGCCGCGCCGCGATCTCCCGGTTGGTCAGGCCCTCGGCGGCGAGCCGCGCGATGCGCAGTTCCTGCGCGGTCAGCTCGGCCGACGGGCCGGTCGCGTTGCGGGCGACGGGGCCGTTGGTCAGGTCCTGCTCGCGCAGCGCCCGCCGGCGCAGGGGTTCCGCACCGAGGCGGTCGAAGACCTGGGCGGCCGCCGCGAGCTGGTGCCGGGCGTCGGCCCTGCGGCGCGCCCGTCGCAGCCACTCGCCGTACAGCAGCCGGGTGCGGGCGTGCTCGAACGGATGGTCCGCCGCGCCCGGCACGTCGAGGGCCGCCCGGTAGGCGTCCTCGGCCGCCGCTCCGCCCCGGACGAGGGCCCGGAGCCGGTGTGCGGCCGCCCGGGCCCAGGCCGCTCCCGAGCGCTGCGCCCATGCGGACACCGTCGTGAGCCGGGACTCGGCGACGTCGGTATGCCCGGCCTGCACGGCCGCCTCGGCGGTGTCCACGGCGGCGAGCAGCGCGAAGGTCGGGTGGGCGGCCTCGTGACCGGGCTCGGCGAGAGCCGTCAGGTCGTGCAGCGCCTCGTGCGGCTGCCCGGCGAACAGGGCCGCCCGTCCGCGGTACAGGTAGGCCTCCGCGGTGAGGGCCCGCACCCCGCGCGGGACCGACACCTGCAGGACCCGGGTCGCGTGCTCGTCGACGACGGCACGGTCGCCCCGGGCTGCGGCCAGCGCGGCGAGGGTGGTGCGGCACTGCGCGGCGACATGATCCGCACCGACCTCCTCGGCCAGCCGCAGACCGTCGCTCGCCGCGGTCATCGCGCCGCCCCAGCGGCCGGCGGCGAGGTCCAGAACCGCGGTCCGGGACAGCACCACCGCCAGCCCGCTGCGTTCGTGGCGGCGCCGCAGCCGCGCGGCCCGGAGCCGCAGCACGTCGAGCACCGGGCCCTCGATCCCCCAGGCCTGGGCCAGGGGCGCGGGTGGCAGCAGCTCCCAGGTGAGCGCCCCGAGCACGCCCACGGTGTCCGCTCCCCCGTCCGGCGCGGCGGGTGCGGGTCCGCCGGTCCCGTCGTAGCAGGACCACCAGCTCCGCAGGACCGGCAGCAGCGCGGTGAGGGAGGGATCGTCGTCGACCTCGACCCGGGCGTCGACTTCCCGCAGCCGCCGCAGCGCCTGCTGCCGGAGGTCGGTCCGCCCGGCCGACCACGCCGCGTGGACCGCCGTCGTTCCCAGCTCCAGAGCGCAGCGGGCGCCGTCCACGGCGGTCATGTCGCGGGTCAGGTAGTGGTGGGCGCGCTCCGGTACGCCGTGGGCGGACTCGAGGATCCCGCGCAACCCGCCGCTGTGCCGGGCGACGATCACCTCGCCGCCCAGCCGCTCGGCGTCGTCGAGCAACTGCCCGGCCGCCGACGCGTGCCCAGCGTCCCACGCGGCACGGGCACCGGCCGCCAGCCGGCGCACGGCATCGGCGGGCGCCGGGGACAGCTCCGCCGCCCGCCGCAACGCACGCATGGCCGTCGGTCCCGCGTCGTGCCGCAGGCGCTCCCCCGCCGACCGCTCCAGCAACGCGGCGACGTCCTCGTCCGCCGCATCGGCGGCCGCAGCCAGGTGCCAGGCCCGCTCCTCGGCGGCGTCCTCCGGCAGCGCGTCGGCGAGCGCCCGGTGCGCCGCCTGCCGTTCCGTGAACGCGGCACCGTCGTAGACCGCGGCCGGGATCAGCGGGTGCCGGAACTCCACCCGGGATCCCGAGGTCCGGAGCAGACCCGAGCGCCGGACCTGGTCCCAGGCGGCCGGGTCGACGCCCCATCCGGATCCGGCGTGGTGCACGACGTGCGGGGCGCCCCGGTCCTCGGCCGCGGCCAGCAGCAGCAACGCGCGGGTCGACGGCTCCATCGCGGCGACCCGGGCGCCGAACGCCCGCCGCAGCCGTGGGCCCAGCGGCGCACCGTTCCCGAACGGCCGTCGGGGCGCCCCGCCGGGTTCCGGACGGAGATCGAGGGTGCACAGCTCGCGCAGCGCGAGCGGGTTGCCCCCCGCCGTCCGGATCACGTGGTCGGCCAGGCCGCGGTCGGCACCCGGCAGGACGGCGTCGACGAGGCGGCGGGCGTCGTCGTCGGCCAGGCCCACGACCTCGATCGACGGCAGCCCCTCCCACGGGCCCGCCGCGGGGTCCTCGTACCCGGTGAACAGCACGCCGACCGCCTCGCTCCGCACCCGGCGCGCCAGGAAGCCCAGGCAGTGCGCGGTCGCCTCGTCCACCCACTGGGCGTCGTCCACCACGACCAGCACGGGCCGCTGCCGGGCCAGGTCGGAGACCAGCGAGAGCACCGCCGCGCCGACCAGGAAGCGGGCGGCCGGCTCCCCGCCCAGCCCCAGGGCACCACGCAACGCCGTGGCCTGCGGGGCGGGCAGGATGTCCAGCCGGTCCACCACCGGCCACAGCAGCTCGTGCAGGGCCGCGAACTCCAGACCCGCCTCCGTCCGGGTACCCCGGCACCGCAGCACGGTGCCGCCGGCCGCCGCGGCCACCGCGTACTCGAGCAGTGCGGTCTTGCCGATCCCCGGCTCGCCCCACAGCACCAGCGCGGACCCCGCGGCGTCCGCCACCCCGGCCCACCAGCGGTCGAGAGCCGCGGTCTCCGCACCCCGCCCGATCAGCTCCGTCGTCGTCGCGCCCCGGAGGGGCGTCGCGGCGCCCGGCTCCGGGAACACCGGCCAGGGGCGGCCGGAGACCACGGCGCTGCTCGCCGAACCGACCGACATCCGCGGTGTCTCCCTCCGTTCGCGCGGCCCCACGCGGGGCCGGGGACGGACGGCCACCCGGGTGCGGACGTGCTCCGACCCCGGGGCCCGGCATCCGGCACGGTCCGGCCCATCCGTGTTCTCAGGGTCGTGCCGGCATCGGTCGCTTCGCCTCGGTGGAACTCACGTAGATCCCCGGCGCGGGCGACGTGCGTGCCCGGGGGCCGCCGGGGTCAGCCGGCGTACAGCTCCCTGAGCTGCCGGCGGGAGGTGATGCCCAGCTTGCGGAAGATGTTGCGCAGGTGGGTCTCGATCGTGCGCGGGCTCAGGAACAGCTGCGAGGCGATCTCCGGGGTGGTCGCCCCGGTCGACACGAGCCGCGCGATGTGCAGTTCCTGGGCGGTGAGCGTGTCGGTCGGCCGGGCGGTACGCCTGCGTGGGTGCTCCCCCGTCGCGCGCAGCTCGCGGGCGGCGCGCGCGGCGAACGCCTCGGCCCCCATCGCCGCGAGCTGCTCGTGGGCGTGCTGGAGCTGTTCGCGGGCGTCCTGGCGACGGCCGTTGCGGCGCAGCCACTCCCCGTAGACGAGATGGGTGCGGGCGAGGTGGGTCGCCATCCGGCACCCGCCGAGCAGCTCGATCGCCCCGCGGTAGTACTTCTCGGCCTCCGGACCGGGCGTGGTCAGCGCCCGGGAGCGCGCTTCGAGCCCCAGCGCCCAGGACGTACCACTGGCGTCCGCGCGTGCGCCGAGCCGTTCCACGGCCTCGGCGGCTCGTTCCGCCCGGCCGGCGCGGACGGCCGCCTCGACGAGCTCGGGCAGCGCCAGGCTGCTGTGCGCCAGGTCCTCGGACCCGCAGGCCCGTTCCGCGGCGTCCACCGCGGCCGCGTAGTTCCCGAGCCCGTTCTCGAGCACCGCGAGCGTGTAGGAGGCCAGCGCGACCTCGGTACCCGCCTCCCGCCCGTGCGCGGTCTCGACCGTGGCCTCGTACAGCCGCACGGTCTCGGACCGGTCACCGCGCCAGGCGGCCAGGAAGAGCCGGTCGTGGCGCAGCGGGACGAACCCGATCGCCCGCGCGATCACGGTCTGCTCGTCGGCCAGCTCCGCGGCCTCGGCGAGGTCCCCGGTCAGCACGAGCTCCATCGACCGGAACAGCAGCGCCGCGGGGAGCGCGGCCAGCGCACCGATCTCGCGCAGCAGCCGGAGGTTGCGGGTGGCCAGCTCGTGGACGAGCTCGTCGTCGAACAGGGCCACGGCCGCCCGGCAGCCCATCCACAGGAAGCGGTGGTTGGCGTGATCACACGGGACCTCCACGGCGAGGTTCCGTTCCCGGAACCCGAGCACCGCCCGCCGCAGACCGGGAACGGCCGCCTCGTATCCCCGGGTGTAGGCCGTCACCAGCGCGTCGAGCAGCAGATCGACCGCCTCGGGTGGGCCGGGCGGCGCGGGTGCGGCCGCGGCGGCCTCGGCGATCCGGAGCACTCCCGGGCCGTCCCCGGCCGGGCCGATGATGATCGCCGCGTCGAGCGCGTGCAGGTAGGTCTCCCGAGCCAGCGCGGGGTCGAGCGGGGCGAGCGTCCCGGCGGCCCGCAGCAGCATCGCCGGCACGTCGCTGCCGCGTGCCCGGTGGAACGCGATCCGGGCGTGCAGCAGGTCGAGCCGGGCCCGCTGCCGCGCGTCGGACGGACCGTCGGCCGCGACCGCCAGCAGGGCGAGCGCCACCTCCGATGCGCCGGACTCGTGCATGACGTGCGCGGCCTCCAGCGCCCGTTCCGTCCGGCGGGCGGGCTCGGGGGTCAGCTCGGTGGCACGCTCCAGGAACCAGGCGGCGGCCGCCAGGCCACCCCGGGCGCGAGCCCGGTCGGCCGACCGTTCCAGCTCGGCCGCGACCTCCTCGTCGCTGCCCTGCGCCGCCTTCGCCCGGTGCCACGCCCGGCGGTCGGGATCCGAGCGCGGGTCGGTGGCCTCGGCCAGCGCGGCGTGCACACGACGACGATCGGCGGGACCGGCGGCCCGGTACACCGCGGAGCGCACCAGCGGATGCCGGAACCGCACCCGGCTGCCGATCTCCACCAGCCGGGCGGCCTCCGCGGGCGCGGCCGCGTCGTCGTCGATGCCCAGCATCCCGGCCGCACGCCACAGCAGCGCCGCCTCGCCGGTCGGCTCCGCCGCGGCGATCATCAGCAGCGTCTGCGTCCCGGCCGGCAGGCTGCCCGAACGCCGGGAGAACTCCTCCTCGACGCGGCGTGGCACCCCGAGCAGGTCCGGCCCCGCGAACCCACCGGCCAGCCGTGCCGGTTCCGCCACCCGTGGTAGCTCCAGCAGCGCGAGCGGGTTGCCGCGCGCCTCGGCGACGATGCGGTCGCGCACGCCGTCGTCCAGCGGGGTGCGCAGCGCGGCGGCCATCACCGCCCGCGCCTCGACGTCCCCGAGTCCGGCCAGCTGCAGCTCCGGCAACCCGTCGACGGGGTGGGTGCCACCCTCGTCGAGGTCGCGCAGCGCGAACAGCAGCACCACCCGCTCGCCGGCCACCCGCCGCGCCACGAACGAGAGGATCTCCGCGGACGCCCGGTCCAGCCATTGGGCGTCGTCGAACAGGCAGAGCAACGGCCGGTCCTCCGCGACCTCGGCCAGCAGGTTCAGGACGGCCAGTCCGACCAGGAACCGCTCCGGCACCGCACCGCTGCGCGACCCGAACGCCACGCCCAACGCGTCCTGCTGCGGTGCGGGCAGCGCAGCAGCCCGGTCGAGCACCGTCGCGCACAGCTGGTGCACGCCGGCGAACGCGAACTGCGTCTCGGCCTCCGTACCGACGGAACCCTCCACCCGGAACCCCGAGGACGCCGCGACCGTGCGTGCGTGCTGCAACAGCGCGGACTTGCCGATGCCCGCTTCCCCACGCACTACCAGCACCCCGCTGCGCCCGGACCGTGCCTCGGCGAGCAGCTGTTCGACAGCCGCCCGCTCGGCACGTCGGCCCACCAGTTCCGCCACATCGACTCCTCGGTCCGGCCGAGCCGGTTCGATCCGGACTACGTGAGTCTTACGGATGCGAAGTGGACGAACCAGGCCGGGTCCGCACCTCCCGGCCGGGACCGCCGGCGGACCGCACACCGAGGTCGTCGCAGCGTGTCGGCCGGTCGCGACCGCGGCGCCGGCCCGGCCACGGGGCTCCGCCCCCCGGACCGCGGGACGCCGCGCCGGGGCGGGGTATCCGGGGCCTTCACGGACGCGACGGCACCGTCGCCGGCACGAGGCTGATCACATGACAGGACGACGAACCGTCTCCGTGTCGCACTGGACGTGGCGGCACCGGGCGCTCTGCCGCGACATGGACAGCGGTGTGTTCTTCCCGCCCGAGGGCGAGCACGGCACGGCGCGTCACCGCCGCGAGCAGGCCGCGAAGGCCGTCTGCGCCCGCTGTCCGGTCCGGCCGCAGTGCGCCACCGACGCGCTGGTCAACGGGGAGCGCCACGGCGTCTGGGGCGGCCTGTCCGCGGCGGAGCGCCGTGCCGCCCGCCGGACCGGCGACCGGAGACCACACGACGACGAGGAGGAGAGGACCGTGGCGTGGAGCACCCGCCAGCTCGCCGAGCTCGCCGGCACGACGGTGCGGGCGGTACGGCACTACCACGAGGTCGGACTGCTCGACGAGCCCGCACGCCGGGCCAACGGCTACAAGCGGTAGGACGTCGCCCATCTGGCCCGGCTGCGCCGGATCCGGCATCTCAGCGATCTCGGGTTCTCCCTGGTCGAGATCGGTGCGATGGGCGAGCGCGACCCGTCCCCGCAGGCCCTGAGTGCGCTCGACGGCCAGCTCGTCTCCACCATCGAGCGCCTCCGGCGAGCGCGCGCCGCGCTCGGGACCGTCCGGCGGCCCGCGCCGGTCGACGGTCCCTGAGGTCACCCGGAGCTCCACGACCGCCACGACCGCGCGTAGGCACCCCCGGCGGCCAGCAACTCGTCGTGCGTCCCCAGCTCCACCAGCCGCCCCTCGTCGAGGACGGCGATCCGGTCGGCGTCGCGCGCGGTCTGCAGCCGGTGCGCGATCGCGACGACCGTGCGCCCGGCGAGCACCGACGCGAGCGCCCGCTCGGTGCCGCGCGCGGTCCTCGGGTCCAGCAGCGCGGTCGCCTCGTCCAGAACCAGGGTGTGCGGGTCGGCCAGCACCACCCGGGCCAGCGCGAGCTGCTGGGCGCGTGCCCCGTCGAGTGGGATCTCCCGGCCGAGCACGGTGTCCAGGCCGTCGGGCAGGTCGGCGACCCGGTGCGCGCCGACCGCGTCCAGGGCCCGGACCAGCTCGTCGTCGTCCGCGTCCGGGCGGGCGAGGCGCAGGTTGTCGCGCAGCGTGTCGGCGAAGACGTGGTGGTCCTGGGTGACGAGCACGACCTGGGCGCGCAGCCGGTCCGGCGGCAGGTCCGCCACCGGCACCCCGCCGACGGTGACCGCGCCGGTACGCGGCCGGTCCAGCCCGGCCAGCAGCCGGCCCAGGGTGGACTTGCCCGCCCCGGAGGCACCGACGACGGCGAGCCGCTCGCCGGGCCGGATCACCAGGTCGATGCCGTGCAGCACGTCCGGCCCGCCTCCGTAGGCGTGGTGGACCTCGCGCACCTCGATGCGGTCGTCGCGGGGCGTCCCGGCCGTCGCCGCGGTCGGGACCCGGACCTCGGCCAGGCCTTCCAGCCTGGCCAGTGACGCGGCGGCGCCCTGGAGCTGCTCGACCCAGATCATGACGGTGTCCAGCGGGGTCGCGAGCTGTCGCAGGTAGACGGTGGCGGCGACCACCGTGCCCAGGGTGACCAGGCCGGCCCGGCCGAGCGCCGCACCGGCCAGCAGCACGCCGACGACGGGCAGCGCCAGCGCGACGTCCACCGACGGGAACAGCACGCTGCGCAGGGACAGCGTCCGCAGCCGGGCGGACCGGGCGGCACCGATCGCCGTCTCGGCGGCCGCGGCCCGTTCGTGGTCCAGGGCCAGCGCCTCGACCGTGCGGGCGCCGCGCGCGGTGTCGGTGACGGTGCCGGCCAGCGCGGCCCCGGTGTGGGCCTCGTGCAGGTAGGCCGAGCGCGCGCGGCGCAGGTACCAGCGCAGCGAGACCCCCAGCCCGGCCAGGCACAGCAGCCCGCACGCGCCGAGCAGCGGGTCGAGCACCAGCACCGCGGCCACCAGGAACACCACCTGGACGACGGCCACCGCGACCTCGGGCACCGCACGACGCAGGGCGGACGCGACCACTCCCGCGTCGGTGCTGCCCCGGGAGATCAGATCGGCGGGGTCGGCGGCCTCGACGACGGCCGGTGGCAGCGCCAGGGCCCGGTCGAGCAGGCGTTCCCGGATCCGGGCCGCGCTGCGCTCGCCGAACCGGTAGCCCACCCCGAGCGCGATCCGGGACAGCACGATCTGGACCAGCGTGCTCAGCACGACGACCAGCGCGAGCCGGTCGATCGTCCGCAGTGGATCCGGGTCGGTCCCGTCCGCGACGACGTCGACGATCCGGCCGAGCAGCCACGGCCCGACCAGCCCGGCCCCGGCCGCCGCCGCGTTCAGCGCGAGCATCGCGGCCACCGCGGGCCGGTCGGCCGCCAGCTCACCGAGCACCGCCGCCCGCAGTCGCGCGGAGCCGGCCACCGGGAGGATCCGGTCCCTGGTACCGGCGCTCACGGCGTGGTCCCGGTGTTCCGCGCGACCACCGCGCGGTAGCCGGGCTCCCCCGCCGACAGCTCGCGGTGCGTCCCGCACGCGACGGCGACCCCGCCGGCGACGAACACGACCCGGTCGGCCCGGTCGAGCAGCAGCGGCGACGAGGTGACGACGACCGTGGTGCGGCCCGCGCGGTGCACCCGCAACCGGTCGGCGATCGCCGCCTCGGTGGTGGCGTCCACAGCGGACGTGGGCTCGACCGCCAGCAGGGTCTGCGGGTCGGCGTACACCGCACGGGCCAGCCGCAGCCGCTGGCGCTGCCCGCCGGACAGCGTCGTGGCGCCGGGGACGAGCCGGGCGTCCAGCCCGCCGGGCAGGGCCGCGACGACGTCGTCGGCCGCGGCGGTGTGCACGGCGGCCCGGATCCGGTCGTCGTCGGCCCGGTGCCGGCCGGCGACGGCCTCGCGGACGGTGCCGGCGAACAGGGCGGCGTCGTGGTCGGCGACCAGCACCCGCTCGCGCACCCCGGCCGGGTCCAGCGCGTCCAGCCGGACACCGGCCCAGGTCGCGTCGGTCCGGCCCAGCCCGCCCAGCCGGTCGACGACGGCGATCACGGCGGCCGGGTCGTCGCCGACCAGTGCGGTCAGTGCACCGGGCCCGATCACGACCCCGGAGGCGGGGTCGGCCAGCGGCCCGTCGTCCGGGATCGGGACGGGGGCGGGGCCGGCGCGGCGATCCGGCTCCAGCCGCAGCAGCCGCACCACCCGCGTCGCGGAGACCAGGCCACGGGCGATGTCGCCGGCACCCTCGATCAGCGCCGCGACCGGCACCACCAGCATCGCCAGGTACCCGTACACCGCGACCAGCTCGCCGACGGTGATCCCGCCCTGCGCGGCGGTCCGTGCCGCCGGCCAGGTGACCGCGGCCAGCAGCAGCGCGGGCAGTCCGGTCGCCAGCGCACCCACCCAGCTCGCCGGTCGCCCCACGTGATGGCCGAGGGTCACCAGGTGCTGGGACTGCCGCGCGTAGCGGTCCTGGTGGAACCGCTTCCCGCCCACGCCGTTCAGGACCGGCAGCCCGGCGAGCAGGTCGACCAGCCGCCGGGTGAGCACGCCCTCGGCGTCGCGGTAGCCGGAGCCGGTGCGCTCGATGCGCTGCAGCAGCGGACCGACGGTGACCGCGAGCAGCGGTACCCCGGCGAGCACGAACAGCGCCAGCGGCGGCGAGATGCCGACCAGGACGACGGCCACCACGACGTAGGCGACGACCGCGCCGAGCCCGGGTCCGGTCACCGTCAACGACTGGGCCACCACCCGCACGTCGGCAATGCCGACCGCGGTGACCTCCCCCGTGTCGGACCGGCGACGCAGCGACGCGCCCAGGTAGGCGCAGTGCCGGACGGTGGCGCGCACGGTCCGGAACGAGGCGTCCATCCGGATCCGGGACATCGTGCGGTGCCGGGCGATCGAGAGGAACGCGACGAGCCCGCCGGCGCCGAGCAGGGCGCCCGCCCAGCCCAGCAGCGCGGCGCTGTCGCCCGGCCCCAGGCCGTCGTCGATCGCGCGGGACAGCAGGTACGGCGGCAGCGCCAGCGACACCATCCAGGCGCTGCCGAACACCATCCCCCGCAGGATGCGCGGCCACTGCGACCGGGCCAGCCAGATCAGGAACGCCGTGGGCGTGCGGAGATCGGCCGGTCGCGGCGGCGCGTGGCCCGCCGGTGATCCTCCCCCCACCTCCGCAGTGTGGCCGACCAGCACCGTCCACGCAGGACCCGACGGTCCGGCCGGCTTGCCGGATCGGCCCACCCGGGACGTGGCCCGGATCACGCTGCTCCGAGTGGAGTGTGCCGTGGCGTCCAGGTGTCCACTCCCGCGGTGCTTCCACCCCGACACGGTCGTTCGTGGCCGCTGACCGCGGCTCTGCCGCTGCTGCTGGTCCTCGGAGCCTGCGCCCAGCCCGACCCCGCTCCCGCCACCGGCGGGACCGCCGCCCCGCCCGCCGGGCTCGCCCGCTTCCACGACCAGGAGCTGACCTTCGGGTCGTGCGCCGACGGGTACGCGACCACCGCCGCCGAGGAGACCGCGTACGCCGGCCCGGGCATCGAGTGCGCCCGCCTCGAGGTCCCGCTGGACTACGACGAGCCCGGCGGCCCGACCGGCCAGGTCGCGATGCTGCGGGTCCCCGCCCGGGGCGAGTCACAGGGATCGCTGCTGCTCAACTCCGGCGGCCCAGGTGGCCAGGGGATGCCGTTCGCGCTGCAGACCGCGGCCGCGCTGGACGGCAGCCCGGTGACCGAGCGGTTCGACCTGGTCGGGTTCGACCCCCGCGGGGTGGGTGCGTCGACGCCGGCGATCGAGTGTTTCACCCCCGAGCAGTACCTCGCCGGGGACGCGACGACCGAGTTCTTCTTCACCGCGGGCGACTGGACCGCCGCCGACGCCGAGCGGCTGGCCGAGCAGTGCGCGCAGGGATCCGGCGGGGATCGGGCGCTGGCGACCGTCGGTTCCCGGGACACGGTGCGCGACATGGACGTCCTGCGTGCCGCACTCGGCGAGGAGGAGCTGAACTTCCTGGGCCAGAGCTACGGGACCCGGATCGCCGCCCTCTACGCCGAGGCGTTCCCGCAGAACGTGCGGGCGATGGTCGTCGACGGCGCCATCGACCCCCGGGCCGGCAACGAGCGCCGGCTGGCCCAGTACACCGGTTTCCAGCAGTCGTTCGACGTCCTCGCCGCCGACTGCGCGACGCAGCCGGACTGCGTGCTCGGCACCGACCCGGCGCAGGCCGTGCAGCGCTACCAGGAGATCGTCCGGCCGCTGCTGGACGCGCCGATCCCGCACGGCGACGGGCAGCTGTTCGGCTACAGCGACGCGATCAACGCCACCGTGTGGGGCCTCTACGCCGCGGAGCGGTGGCCCGCGATCACCAAGGGGCTCACCGAGCTGCAGGCCGGTGACCCCACCCGGTTCGTGCAGATGGTCCAGCTCGCCGCCGAACGGGAGCCGGACGGCCGGGGCAGCAACCTGACCGACGCGAACCTGGCGATCACCTGCATGGACGAGGCGCGGATGTCGGAGGAGGACGCCGCCGACTTCCGGGCCCGGATCTACGCCGCGACACCGTTCGCCGACCCGGGCCGCGGCACCGGTGGTGCCCGGGACGCCTGCGAGGCCTGGCCGGCCGAGCCGGAGCCGGCCTACCCGCTGCCCGAGCGCATCGACGCCTCCGCCCCGGCGCTGACGATCTCCTTCACCCGGGACCCGACCGCGCCCTACGACGGCGCGACCCGGATGTCCGAGATGCTCGGCGGCACCCTGCTCACCGTCGACGGCGACGGGCACACCATCGCCGCCGCCGGGACGAACGAGTGCGTGAACCGGGCCGTCGCCGAGTACCTGACCACCCTGACGTTGCCCGCCGCCGACGCCCGCTGCGCGGGCTGACCGGCCGCCCCGGACCGGACGGAGACCCATGACCACTGCGACGACGATCGACGAGCTGTCCGCGCGGCTGGCCGGCGCGCTGGGCGACGACCGCCTGCACCGGCCCGGCTCGGCGGGCTACGGCGAGGCGACGACCCTCTGGAACGGTGCCGTGACCACCCGCCCGGCCCTGGTCGTGCGGCCCCACGACACCGCCGGGGTCGCCGCCGCGGTCACCGCGGCGCGAACGGCCGGCGTGGCCGTGACGGTGCGCGGCGGCGGGCACGACTGGGCCGGGCGGTCGCTGCGCACCGACGGGCTGGTGATCGACCTCGGTGCGCTGCGCGGCGTGCAGGTCGCCGGGGACGTGGCGGTGGCCGGCGGCGGCTGCCGGACCGCCGACGTCGTCGCGGCCGCGGCACCGGCCGGGCGCAACGTCGCGACCGGCACCGCAGGCGTCGTCGGGATGGCGGGGTTGTCCCTCGGCGGCGGGTACGGCCCGCTGCTGGGGACCGCGGGTCTGGCCGCGGACAACATCCTCGGTGCCGAGGTCGTGCTCGCCGACGGGCGGGTCGTCTCGACCGGCGACGACCCGGAGCTGCTGTGGGCGCTGCGCGGCGGTGGCGGGAACTTCGGCGTCGTCACGAGCCTGCGGATCCGGCTGCACCGCGACCGCGGCCTGACCGGCGGGATGGTGATCTTCCCGTACGCGGAGGCCGCGACCGTCCTGGAGCGCTACGCCGCGCTGCTCGCCGACCCGGAGGACGGGCTGACCTCGCTGATCGAGATGACCGTCGTCCCCGAGGTGGGCCCGGCGCTGCTCGCGGTCCCGGTGTGGTCCGGCGACCCGGCGGGGGCGGACGCGGCACTGGACCGGGTGCGGGGCCTGGGCACCCCGATCATGAGCACGGTCGCGCCGACCGGCCAGCAGGACCTGCTGGCGCAGTTCGACGCCGCCGTCCCGGCCGGCATGGGATGGGACATCCGGACCCGGAGCCTCGCCGCGGTGACCCCGGAGGTCGCCGAGGTCCTGGTGCGCTGCACGGACACCCGGCCCGGTCCCGGAGCGGGGATCGGGCTCCGCCAGTTCCACGGCGCGGCGGCCCGCGTCGGGGCAGGCGACACCGCGTTCGGGCTGCGCGACTCGCACGTCGTCGTCGAGATCTCCGCCGGCCGCGGCCCCGACGAGGACGCCGGCCCCTACCGCGAGTGGGCCGACGAGGTCGACGCGGCACTGGCGCCGCACGCGCTGCCCGGCGGCTACCCGAACTTCCTCGCCGCGACCCGGCACGAGCAGATCGAGCACGCCTACGGCGGCAACGCCGCGCGGCTGCGCGCGGCCAAGCGCACCTACGACCCCGACGGCGTGTTCACCGCGACGCCGCTGCCGCCCGGAGACCCCCGATGACCCTGCCGGTGGTCCCGCTCGCCGACGCGACGCCGGCGGCGCTCGCGATGGACGGCCACGTCGCCACGGTGTTCTGGCGCCGGGAGCTCCGGGCGCACGAGGCCGCGGCCCGCGCGGTGAGCGACCGCGTCGACCGCGAGCTGCCCGGGCTCCGGAAGGCGCTGGCCTGGTCGATCGCCGCCCGCCGGACGCCCGGCAGTACATGAGACGGACCGTCAGGCCCGCGCCCGTCCGAGCACGATGTCCACACCGGACATGACGTCGCGCTGCGCCGGGTTGTAGAGCTCGCGCTTGGCCGCGGCGAGCGCCTGCCGGGCGAACCGGGCCCCGAGGGGTGCGTCGGTGTGCAGGTCGGTCAGCGCGGGGTGCCGGAGGTGGATCTGCCGGACGTAGCCGGCCATCCGTCCGGCGAGGTCCCGGCGGGTGCGGGCGTCGGCGTGGGCGGGCAGGGTCGCGAACTGACCGGCGGCCGGGTCGGGCGGCATCGTCGCGATCATGTCGGTGTAGGCCGGCCGCTGGCGGGGGCCGAGCACCCGGGACATGACGACCACGAACGAGCGGTCGGCCTTCGTCATGGCCCGCTCGGCGGCGGGCGGGGCGAAACCGGTCGGCAGCTCGGCCGGCGTGCGGTCGCGCAGCATCCGGCCGAGCTCGGTGCGGGTCCGGCGGAGCGTCTCGATGGTGGCGGCCAGCTCGGCGTCGACGGCCTGCACGACCTGCTCCGGGGCGTCGGTCTCCATCGCCGCGATCCGGGACACGGTGACGCCGAGGTCGGTCAGACGCTTGATCCAGAGCAGCCGGGCGAGGTGGGTCGCGTCGTACTGCTTGTAGCCGTTCGGCCGCCGTTCCGGCTGCGCCAGCAGCCCGATGTCGTTGTAGTAGCGCACCGCCCGCCGGCTGACCCCGGCCAGGTCGGCGAGCTCGCGGATGCCCCAGGCCATGGTGCTCCCCTCTCCGTACCGCCACTGGACATCGTGCCGTGGCGGCATGGTCAAGGCGACAGCGCAGTACGTTCGCCGGGTGACCACACGCCGGGCCCTGGTGATCGGCCACGACCACGTCGCGGGCCTCGGCCTGCTGGAGTCCGTGCTGCGCAGCAGCGGCATCGACCTCACCTGGCTCACCGTGGTGCCGGCCGATCGTGTCGACTCCCCCGACGTCGACGTCGCGTTCCCCGAGCCCCGGGCATGGGATCTGGTCATCACCCTGGGAGCGCCGTGGCCCCGTGACCGCATCCGCGGCTGGGCGGCGGCCGAGACCGGCTTCCTCCGCCGCGCGCACGACGGCGGGGTCCCGGTCCTGGCGATCTGCTTCGGCGCCCAGCTCCTGGCCGAGGCGCTCGGCGGCACGACCCGCCCGCTCGGCCGGTCACGCATCGGCTGGCGCGACGTCCGTCCGGCCGCCGGGAGCGGGCTGCCGGCCGGGCCGTGGTTCTGCTGGAACTCCGATCAGCTCGTCCCGCCCGGTGAGGCGACCGTCCTGGCCACCAGCGACGACGGCTGCGAGGCCTTCCGGCTCGGCACGAGCGTCGGCCTGCAGTTCCATCCCGAGATGAGCGCGACCCTGCTGGACGACTGGTTCACCCTGGGCGTCCCGGACGGTCTCGACGTCGAACACCTCCGGGCGGTCACCGCGCGGCGGGAGCGGCGATCGTCCGCGGCCGTGCGGCAGCTCCTGCGGGCCGCCCTCCCGCCTCGGCCTTCCGGGCGCGCTCACCGGGACGGCTCGACGAGGCACGCCTCGTAGCCGGCGATGACCAGCTGCGCCCGGTCGCGGGCGTGCAGCTTCGCCAGCAGCCGGCCGATGTGGGTCTTCACCGTGCCGCGGCTCAGGTGCAGGGCCGCCTCGATCTCCGCGTTGGACAGCCCGCGCGTGACCAGCGTGAGCACCTCCCGTTCCCGCCCGGTCACGCCCGGGAGCCGGTCGTGTCGCCTCCGGGCCGTCGCCGCCGGGCCGAACTCGGCGATCAGCCGTCGGGTGACCGTCGGTGCGAGGAGCGCCTCCCCGGCGGCGACGACTGCGATGCCGTCGAGCAGCCGGGCCGGCGGTGTGTCCTTGACCAGGAACCCCGCGGCGCCGGCGCGCAGCGCCCGGTAGACGTACTCGTCCCGGTCGAAGGTCGTGAGGATGAGGACGCGCGCCCGGCAGCCGGACCCGACGACCGCGGACGTCGCCCGGATCCCGTCGCCGCCAGGCATCCGCACGTCCATCAGCACGACGTCCGGGTCGTGCGCGACCGCCAGTGCGGCCGCCTCGTCGCCGGTCCCGGCCTCGGCCGGCACCCGGAACCCGTCGGTCGCGTCGAGCAGCGTGCGGATGGTCGCCCGGTAGCGGACGTCGTCGTCGGCCAGCAGGACGGCGATGTCACGGGTCATGCTGACGCGCGTCGAGGGGGATGGTGGCGACGACGGCGAACTCCCCGTCCGCACCGGTAGTGGCTGTGAGCTCGCCGCCGTGCAGCGCCGCGCGCTCGGTCATGCCGATGATCCCCTGCCCGCGTAGGGCCGGGTCCCGCCGGCCGGTGGACGGGTTGACCACGTCGATCCGCAGGACGCCGTCGTCGAAGGCGACGGTGACCGAGCACCGCCGCGGCTCGGCGTAGCGGAGCGCGTTCGTCAGGCTCTCCTGCACGATCCGGTACGCCGACGCCTGCAGGCCGCCCGGCACCCTCTCCCGCTCCACGAGCGCGGTGTAGTCCACCCGCAGGCCGGCCGCCCCGGCCGCCTCGACGAGACCGTCGACGCCGGCGAGGTCGGGCAGGTCGTCCGGCGCGGACCGGAGATCGGCGAGGACCGTCCGCACGTCGGTCAGCGCGTCCCGGCCGACCTGCTCGATCATCGCCAGCGCGGCGCGGCTCTCCTCGGGCCGGTCCGCGAGGTGCCCGGTCACCGCGGCCTTCATCGTGATGAGGCCGAGGCTGTGCCCGACGATGTCGTGCACGTCGCGGGCGATGCGGAGTCGTTCCTCGGTGACCGCCTGACGCTCGCGCATCCGGATCAGCGCCGCGGCGTCGGCCCGCCGGCCCCGCACGAGCCGGCCGAGCACCCACACCGAGGTGAGGACGACGGCGCTGTAGACCACGACCGTCACCGCGCCGGTCGTGGCGGCGCCAACCTCCCGGATCCCGGTCGCGAGCGGGAGCCCACCCACCACGAGAACGGCCAGACCGGGCAGGACCACGGCGGCGAGCGAGACACCGAATGCGATGATCGAGCCACGGACCGACTCCGTGTGCAGTGCCACCGGGTAGAGGGCGAAGGCGACCGCGAGCACGACCGGATCCCCCGGCACGCCGATCAGCACCGCCGACGCCCCGGCGCTCAGCTCGGCACCCAGGACGAGGCCCGGCCGGACGCGGCGGAACGGGAGGACGACCGCAATCGCGAGGGCGGCGACCCAGATCGACGGTGTGAGGACCGGGCTGCGGATCAGGGCGAACGCGGCGACGGCCGCGGCGGCGACGGCATCGGCCGCCACCAGCCCCGGCGGGGGCCACGGTCCGCGCCTTGTCACGAATATCACGCTAGACCGCGTCTGTCGAAGCCGGTCGAACACCTCGAGCCGTTCATCGGGTCAGCTCACGAGCTGGGCGACCCGTGGTGGTGGTCGTTGCGCCGGGATCCGCCCGACCAGGTCCGGGCGCTGCAGCATGTTGCGCCGCGGCCCACCCGGCACCCACGGCGGGGGATGGAACAGCGGGAACCCGCCGTCCATCATGATCACCCAGTCGCCCTTGTGGATCAGCGTGTGATGCTGCGAGCACAGCAGGACGAGGTTGTCGAGATCGGTGCAGCCGCCGTGGGCCCAGTGCCGCACGTGGTGGGCGACACACCACTGCGGCGGGGCGTCGCAGCCGGGGAACGCGCAGCCGCCGTCGCGCTGGGCCAGTGCCCGGCGCTGGGCCCGGTTGGCGCACCGCTTGTCCCGGCCCACGAACAACGGCTCCCCGGTCGAGGCGAGCACGATCGGCACCATCCGCGCATCACAGGCCAGCCGCAACGCCGCCTCGGCATCGATCGCCGCCCGCAACGTCCCGTCCCCGAACCCGATCAGCGCCCCACCCTCGCCCGTCACGAGGGTCTCCAACGGGACGGTGACCGTGACCTGCACCGCCTGACCGGCCTCGGTCCCGAGCGCGCCGGTGGCGAGCATCCGCCGGGCCAGCTCGACCAGCCCGTCGGCGGTGCGCTCCGCCGTCGAGCGCGGGTCGCGTTCGCCGGGCTCGTGCCCGGTGTGCTCGCCGTCGGCGCAGCAGTCAGCATCGGCCGGGACGGTCGGGCACGGCGCACTCAGCGGCGAGAGCGCGCTGCGGAGGATCGCGGCGGACTCGCGGTCGAAGAAGCCGCGTGCCT
This sequence comes from Pseudonocardia nematodicida, assembly GCF_040105385.1. Classification (NCBI taxonomy): domain Bacteria; kingdom Bacillati; phylum Actinomycetota; class Actinomycetes; order Pseudonocardiales; family Pseudonocardiaceae; genus Pseudonocardia; species Pseudonocardia nematodicida. The sequence continues at coordinate 148,876 of NZ_JBEDNQ010000011.1, read as the reverse complement.
CGAATCCCTCCCCCAGCGAGCGTAGGGTCAGCGCGTTGCGGGTGGGCCTGGGCTCGCGCGGGCGGGCGCCGTCCGGATCGAGCAGCGCCAGGGCGTGCTTACCCAGCCGACGCACCGCGTCGGGGTCCAGGCTCCGGGCGTGCTCGGTCAGGTCGACCTCGAGCGGGGCGCGGTGCTCGTCGACATGCGGCGGCAACGCACACGGCCTGGATCTCGCGCACGTGCTCCGGGGTCAACGCGCCCTCGGCGACCGCGGCGGCCAGCACCGCCAGATCCGGCTCCACCGCCTCCCCGCTCACCTGCCGGCGCGGAGCCAGCTGCTCGGCCGCCCGCACCCGGGCTCGTGCGGTGGAGCGGGACACGTTCTGCACCGACCGCAACAGATCCGTCAGATCCTTATAGCCCGTGGCCTCGGCCAGCCCGCGGGAACGGGCCTCGCCGATCAGCTCCACCATCTGCGCGAACGCCTCGTTCACATTCTCCTGGGCAACGCGCAGACCGAGGAGGAGATCCTCGTCGGTGGCCTGCCAGGCGGTGGTCATGTGTCCGATTCTCCGATCGAACACACGTTCCCCTCTAGTAATAAGCGACCACCGGTCACATATCAGCGACGAGCGGCGAGGCCCCACGACACCGACAGCTGGGACGCGACTCGCACGGTGTCCGGTTGGGCGTCGCCAAGGACGCGCCGTGGCACATCAGCCGGTCACCCGCGCCTGGTGGCGACACCACTCTCCGGCACACGGCACCGGCCACAGACCGCGCGCCGGGATCGGACCGTGGTCCGATCCCCCGGTCGAGGACGCGACCGATGCTCGTCCGGTGATGCCGACTCTCCATGGTGCGGTCCTGGCCGTCGCCCTGTCCGTGCTGCCCGCTCCCGTTCCGCCGCCCGCCGCCGTCGCACCCGGCGCCGACGTCACGCCGGCCGCGGTCGACCGGGTCGTCGAGGAGTACCGGGCGGCGGTGGCCGTGCCCGGGGTCGCCGTGGCGGTCACCCGCGGGGAGGAGATCCTGCACGTCGCCGGGTACGGGCACTCCCCCGACGGCGCGCCGGTCACCCCGCACTCCACGATGGCGACGGCGTCGCTCAGCAAGTCGTTCACCGCGCTCGCCGTCCTGCAGCTCGTCGAGGACGGCCGGCTGGGCCTCGACGATCCTCTTCGGACACACCTGCCGGACGCCGGGTCGGACGACCCGCGCTGGGCGAGGATCACCCTCCGGCAGCTGCTCGACCAGACCTCCGGCCTGACCGACGCGACCCTCCCGCAGTTCAGCCGCCCGCAGCCCGACGATCTCGCCGGTTCCGTCGCGAGCTTCCGCGGCCGCGCGCCGGAGCACGACCCCGGGAGCACCTGGGAGTACTACAACCCCAACGTCCAGATCGCGGCCCGGATCGTCGAGGTCGTGAGCGGGCAGCCGTTCGCGACCCGGCTCGACACCCACGTGTTCGGGCCGCTGGGCATGACGGACAGCCGGACGATCGCCACCGCCGACGAGCTGCCGCCGTCGGCATGGGGACACCTGCGGGTACTGGGCCGGGCGGTCGCACTGCCGGAGCCGCCCGCGTTCGGCACAGGGTCCGGGGGCGTGCTGAGCAGCGCCCACGACCTGGCCGGGTGGCTGCTCGCGCAGTCCGGACACCGGCCCGCGGTCGTCTCCCCGGCCTCGATCACCGCGATGCACACGCCGTCACCGGCCTCGGGCGGCTACGGACTCGGCTGGGACACCGGCACGACCCCGGGCGGGCAGCGGAGCGTCTCGCACGGCGGGGACATCTTCACCTCCACCGCCCACCAGGCGGTGCTGCCGGACGCGGGGATCGGTGTCGCGGTCCTGGCGAACACCGGCGCGGCCCACGGCGACGCGCACGAGATCGCCCGGCGGATCATCGCGCTGGCCGACCGGACGCCGTCGCCGCCGCCGGCCGACCCCGGCGCCGGGATCGACGCCGCCCTCGCCGCGGTGTCGGCCGGTGCCGTCGCCCTGGCCGCCGCCGGGATCCGTCGGGCGCCGACGTGGGCGGCACGGCGCAGTAGCCGCTGGGGGTTCGCGTTCCGCGTGATCCCACTCCTGGCTCCGGTCGGTCTGCTCGGGGCCATGGCTCCCGTCGTACGCACGCTCTTCCGCGGTCGTGACGTCACCTGGCTGCAGGCCGCCTACCTCTTCCCGGCGTTCACGGTGGCGCTCGCCGTCATCGCGGCGGCCGCGACGGCACTGTTCGTCCGCCGGGTGCAGTGCTGGTCGACGCGCGCCGGCCGCGCAGCGCCCTGACGTCCCAGCTCCCGGCAGGGACCGGTCGTCTCCAGGAGCGCCCCCGATCCGCACACCGCGATCACCGGCGGCACGATGGAAGGCGCCCGGAACGATCGAGGAGGTCGCGACACGTGCCGTCCGAGCAGATCTGCGAGGCGTCCGACGGCGTACGGATCGCCCACCAGCACGCGGGCCAGGGCCCACCCCTGGTGCTGCTGGCCGGACAGGCGAACAACCACCACTGGTGGGACGACGTGCGCGCCGACTTCGAGGCCACGCACACCACCATCACCCTCGACTACCGCGGCACCGGCCGCAGCGACTCCCCGCGCGAGGGCTACAGCACGGAGATCTTCGCCCGGGACGTCGTCGCCGTCCTCGACGATCTCGGCGTCGACCGGGCCGACGTCTACGGCACCTCGATGGGCGGCCGGGTCGCGCAGTGCCTGGCCGCCCACCACCCGGACCGGGTCCGTGGTCTCGCCCTGGGGTGCACCTCGCCCGGTGGCCGGCTCGGCGTCGAGCGCGACGCCGAGGTGCGCCGGCAGCTGGCGCAGTCCGACCGGACCGCGGCCCGGCAGGCACTGCTGGAGTTGATGTACACCCCGGCCGGACTGGCGACCCGTCGCGGCCCGTACCGCGTCCTCGGCGACCCGACGATGGCGCCGAACGCCCGGCGGGGGCACCTGCGCGCCAGCGACGGGCACGACGGCGCCACGCTGCTGGGCGCGATCGCCGCCCCCACCCTCGTGCTGCACGGCACCGACGACCGGCTCAATCCCGCCGCGAACGCCCCCGTGCTCGCCGAGCGGATCCCCTGTGCGCGACTGAGAATGGTCGACGGTGCCCGGCACGCCTACTTCGACGAGTACCGGTCCGTCGCGGGCCCTGCCGTGCTGGACTTCCTGTCCACCGCCTGAGGACCGGCGAAGGGGTCCTCGTGCGCCCACACCGCGTCCTGATCTCCGGCGCGAGCATCGCCGGCCCCGCCCTGGCCTGGTGGCTGACCCGGTACGGCTGGTCGGTCACCGTCGTCGAGCGGTTCGACGGTGTGCGCGAGGGCGGCCAGAACATCGACGTCCGCGGCGCCGCCCGCGAGGTGCTGCGCCGGATGGATCTCCAGGAGACCGTCCGCGCCGCGGGGACCGGTGAGCGCGGCATCGCCTTCGTCGACGACGGCGGCCACCGGCTCGCCGAGTTCGGGGCGGGCACCGGGGACACCGACGGCGCCACCGCGGAGTTGGAGATACTGCGCGGCGACCTCGCCGACCTGCTCGTCGAGCACACCCGCGCGGGCGTCGAGTACGTCTACGGCGACCAGATCGCCGACCTCGACGACCTCGGTACCCACGTCCGGGTCGGGTTCGCGCACGGCGACGAGCGGGAGTTCGACGTCGTCGTCCTCGCCGAGGGCCTCTCGTCGCACACCAGGAAACTGGTCCTGCCCGGAGCGCGGATCAGCGAGCTGGGCATGCACATCGCCTACCTGACGATCCCGCGCACCCCCGCCGACGACGACTGGTGGCGGGTATACGCCGCGACCGGCAGCCGGGTCCTGTGGCTGCGCCCGGACAACCACGGCACCCTCCGGGCCGGGCTCGCCCTGCGTTCGGCGGTGCGGGGCCTGGAGGATCTCGACCGCGCCGACCAGGCGACGGTGCTGCGCCGCACCTTCGCCGGTGCCGGCTGGGAGATCGACCGGGTGCTGGCCGTGCTCGACGACACCCCGTTCGTGCTCGACACCGTCGGGCAGATGCGGCTGCCCAGCTGGAGCCGCGGCCGGGTCGCGTTGATCGGTGACACGGCGTTCTGCTCGTCGCCGGTGAGCGGGATGAGCACCAGCCTCGCCCTGGTCGGCGCGTACGTGCTCGCCGGGGAGCTGACCCGCTGCCACGACCACCGCGACGCCTTCGCCGCCTACGAACGCCTCATGCGCCCCTACGTCGAGCGGGCGCAGTCCCTGCCGACCAGCCTCTTCGGGTTCGTCTACCCGCGTACCCGGGCCGGGCTCCGGGTGCAGCGCACCGCGATCCGGATCGCCGGATCCCCCGCGGCGCGACGGGTCGGGGCCGTCGCGCTGCGCGGTCTCGGATCGCCCGCGGACGAGTTCGAGCTGCCCCCGCCGCCGTGACCCGTCATCACGGCGAACGGTGACGCGGGTATCCCGTCGACGTCGCGGGGGTTCCGACGCCGAGGACTGTGCGCACGGCCGTTCGGCCCTGCCCCGCATCCGAGCAACGGCGGAATCGTTTCATCGCGCACGGGTGCATGGCGCTGCGCCACCCGTTGCTGGGGCATCCTTGCCGGTCGTGCTGCATCGCTCCCCCCGGTTCGCGGCCGTCGCCCCGCTCCTCCGTCAGCTGGGCGGCGCCGCCGCGCTGCTCGCCGCCCTGCTCGCGCTGCTGGCCGCCGGCACCGGGATCGGCGCCGTCCGGGTCACCGCCGGGGCGGTCCTCGGCGTAGCGGCCGTCGCTGTGCTGGCCCGCGCGGCGCACCGGACGCGGACGACGACGTTCGGTCCGGCGGGGGCGGTGACGCTCGCCCGCGGGGTGCTCGTGATCGGCGCGGCCGCGCTGGTGGGGCGCGGCGGCACGGCAGGCGTCGCGCTGGTCGTGCTCGCCGGCGTCGCGCTGCTCCTCGACGCGGTGGACGGGCCGGTCGCCCGGCGCACCGGCACCGTCTCGGCGTGCGGTGCGCGGTTCGACATGGAGACCGACGCGTTCCTGCTGCTGGTGCTGTCGGTGCACGTCGCCGTCACGACCGGCCCCTGGTGGGTGCTCGCGATCGGCCTGATGCGCTACGCCTACGCCGCCGCCGGCCGGGTGCTGCCCTGGCTGCGCGGCGAGCTCCCGGAGCTGCGCTCGGCGAAGGTGGTGGCGGCGCTGCAGGGCGTCGTCCTGGTCGTCGTGGCGGCCGGCGTGTGGCCGCCGATGGTGGAGCGGCCGGCGATCGGGGTCGCCCTGATCGCGCTCGTGTGGTCGTTCGCGTCGTCGGTCGCCTGGCGGTGGCGGGTGGCCCCGGAACACCCGGTCCGCTGGTGGGTCGCCGGGTCCGGGCTGCTCACCGGGGCGGGCGCCGCGCTCGTCGTCGGGGTGCTGGTGCTGCCGGGCGTCCCGGAGGGGGTCGAACCGCTCGGGTTCGTGCGCCTGCCGATCGAGGTCGTCGCCGGCGGCGTGGTCCTCGCGGTGCTGCCGGCGCGGCTGCGGCGGGCGGTGGCCGTCGCCGGCGGCGCGGCGGTCGCCGTGATCGGGCTGTTCAAGCTCCTCGACATCGGGTTCCTGAAGGCACTGGACCGCCCGTTCGACCCGGTCTCGGACTGGGTGCTGCTGCGCAACGCACAGGAGTTCCTGCAGGGCACCGTCGGGCCGACCGGCGCGCTCGTCGCGGCGGCCGGGGCCGTGCTGGCGGCGCTCGCACTGCCGGTCGCGGCGGCGGCCGCCCTGCTGCGGCTCGGTCGCCTGGCGGCCCGGCACCGGCCGGCCACGCTGTCGGCGGCGGCGCTGCTCGGCACGGCGTGGATCGTGCTGTGGGCCGGGGTCGGCGGCCAGCTCGTGCCCGGGGCCCCGCTGGCCGCGGCGGACGGCGTCGCGCAGGTACGCGACCGGGCGGCCGATCTCCCCGCCGCGCTCCGCGACCGGGCCGCCTTCGCCGACGAGGCCGCCGTCGACGCCTACGCCGACGTCCCCGGCGACCGGCTGCTGGGCGCCCTGCGCGGCAAGGACGTCGTGTTCACCGTCGTGGAGAGCTACGGGCGGTCCGCCGTCGAGGACCCGGCGATGGCGCCGAGGATCGACCCGGTCCTCGCCGAGGGCGACGACCGCCTGGGCGCCGCCGGGTTCGCCTCCCGCAGCAGGTTCCTCAGCTCACCGGTGACCGGCGGCGGCAGCTGGCTGGCGCACGCGACGCTGTTCTCCGGGCTCCGCATCGACGACGAGGGCCGCCACGACCAGCTCGTCTCCTCGGACCGGCTGACCCTGCCCCGCGCGTTCCGCGACGCCGGCTGGGAGACCACCGCGGTCATGCCCGGGACGACGCGGGCCTGGCCCGAGGCGTCCTTCTACGGCCACCAGCGGGTGCACGCCTCCACCGACGACGGCCTGGGCTACCGCGGCCCGTCGTTCAGCTGGTCGCCGATGCCGGACCAGTACACCCTGTCGGCGTTCAACCGCCTCGAGTACCAGCGCACCGACCGCGGGCCGCTGATGGCCGAGATCGCGCTGACCTCCAGCCACGCCCCGTGGACCCCGGTCCCGCCGACGCTGCCCTGGGACGCGATCGGCGACGGCGCGGTCTACGACGGCCACGCCGGGGGCGGGCGCAGCTTCGACTCGGTCTTCGGCGGGGACCCGGCCGCGGTCCGGGACGACTACGTGCACGCGACCGAGTACTCGCTGCGGACGGTGCTCGACTGGGTCAAGCGCTTCGGCGACGACGACCTCGTCGTCGTGGTGCTCGGGGACCACCAGCCCGTCTCGGTCGTCACCGGGCCGGACGGCGGCCGGGACGTCCCGATCTCGATCATCACCCGGGACTCCGCGGTGCTGGACCGCGTCGCCGGATGGGGCTGGACGCCCGGCCTGAAACCCGCACCGACGGCGCAGGCCGCCCCCATGGAGACCTTCCGTGACCGCTTCCTGGCAACGTTCGACCGCTGAGGGGTACGTGAGGGTTCAGCCCGCTTGATCGAACTACTCTGCTGTATCCGCCGACGGCCGCGCCGCGGTCAGCGCGCGGGGTAGAGCGCGAGCCCGACGGCCACGCGCTCACCGACGGCGTCGATCACCGCCGCGGCGGCCTCGGGCGCGGGTGCGCCGTGCAGCTCGAACAGCTCGACCCCCTCGGCCGCCAGCTCCCTCGCCAGCCTCGCCGCCTGGGCGGGATCACCGATCGTCGCGACCGTCGTACCGGCGACCTCGACCCGGTCACCCCCGGGCGTCCCGGCCGGTGCGGCGATCAGGAACGCCGCACGCAGCTGCTCACCCGCGGCGAAGCGCTGCTTGAACGAGGTCGTGGCCTCGAGCGACTCGAACCCGTACATCACCGCGCCGACCTCGGCCCGGTCCCCGACCGCCCGCCGGACGGCGGCGTGCGGCACCGGTCCGAGCGCGCCGCAGAGCTCGACCCGGCCGGCGCCGCGCGCGGTCTCCTCCGCGGCCACCGCGGCCACCCGGTCGCGTGCGACCTCCACGTACCGCACCCCAGCGACCTCCGCCACGGCCGAACCCGGGCCCTCGAACAACACACTGACGGACATGGCGACCCCTCCAGAGGTAGAATCTCGTTCTCCCGTACGAAGGTAGAACGAGATTCTCCTCGAAGACAAGGTGAGTGCGGATGCCCACGCCGCCACGGCAACGGGTCCTCGACGCCGCGCGCGCGCTCTTCCTCGACCGCGGCTTCGTCGACACGACGATCGGCGACATCGCCCGGGAGGCCGGCGTCGCACTCAAGACGATCTACAGCGGCTACGGCTCCAAGGTCGGCATCCTCACGGCACTCCAGGACCGCGACGTCGCCGGCGACGGGGACGCCGTCGCACTCCTGGACCGGGACTGGGCCACCGAGCTGCCGACCCTGTCCCGCGCCGAGGCGGTCCGACGGACCGTCGGACAGCTCGCCGTCTCGACCGAACGGGCCGCTCCGGTCCTCGCGGTCGTCGCGTCGGCGGCGTCGGACCCGGCGGTCGGCGAGCTGCTCGAGCGGCTGCACGCCCAGCGCGTCGAGACCTGCCGCGAGCTGGCCCGGCGCATCGACGCCGACCGGCGCGACGAGCTGGCCGACCTGCTCTACGCGCTGCTGGGCGTCGAGACCCACCAGCTGCTGGTCGTCCGGCGGGGGTGGAGCCGCGCGGCCTGGGAGCGCTTCGCCGAGCAGTCGATCACGACCCTCCTCGACGACGACGCTGACCGGCTCAGGTCATGACCGGCACGTTGCCCACCCTCTGGGGCGTCACACCCGACGAGACGACCCGTCGCTACCCGTGCGACGAACTGCTGCCCGACCCGCGAGCCACCTGGTTCCGCGGCATCGACGTCGCCGCTCCCGCGCCGGTGGTGCACCGCTGGCTGTGCCAGCTGCGGGTCGCCCCGTACAGCTACGACCTGCTGGACAACCTCGGCCGACGCAGCCCGCGCACCCTCACCCCGGGTGTCGACGAGCTGGCGCCCGGCCAGACGGTCATGACCCTGTTCGAGCTGGTCTCCTTCGCCCGCGCCGGACACCTGACCATCCGGCTGCGCGGAGGCCCGGGCCGGCGGGTCCTCGGCGACTTCGTACTGACCTACGACGTCCGCGAGACCGCCCCCGGCCGCTCCCGGCTGGTGGTGAAGGTACTTCTCGGCGGCGGTGGCGGACCGGTGGCCCGGCTGCGACGAAAGACCCTGGCCTGGGGAGACCTGCTGATGATGCGCAAGCAGCTGCGGACGCTCCGGGACCTCGCCGAGCGGACGCCGTCCGATGTGGATCCGGGCTGAGCGTCGTGCCCCCGATGCCCGGAGCCGGACTGCTCGGCGACGACCGTCTCGTCGAGACCGGGGCCGGCCGGCGACACCCGCTCCCTCGATGCACTCGCCACGGACCTCGCGAGGGTCGTGACGGCGTTCGACCACCGTCGTCTCGCTCATCCCACCGCGCCGGATCGACCCGCAACAACTCCCACGCCGACGACCCAGACCCGTCGACGTCGCCTGAATCGAGGTGGCGGACGTCGCTGGCGCGCGCCAGGATGCCGCCTCGTGACCGATCCCCTGCGCTGGCAGTTCGACCTGGTCCGGGCGCTGTGCGAGTACCACCTGAGCGCGCTCACCGACGACGACCTGGCCTTCGTCCCCGCCCCGCTGCACTGGACCGTCCACGAAGGACCCGGTGGCACCTGGACGCCGGACTTCCCGGAGGACGGGGTCGAGCCCGATCCGGTCCCGGCGCCGACCGGGGCGTGGATCGCCTGGCACCTGCTGTGGTGGTGGGGCACGGCGCTCGACGAGCTGACCGGCCGTCCCCGGCGGGACCGCACCGACGTGAGCTACCCGGGCTCGGCCGCCGGCGTCGTCGCCGCGCTCCGGGAACTGGCCGCCGCCTGGGCCGCGGCGCTCGACCAGACCGCGGCCGACCGGGACAGGCCCGTCACGTTCCCCTGGCCCGACGGCCACACCGTCGGGCACCTCGTCGCGTGGGCGAATGCCGAACTGATGAAGAACGTCGCCGAGCTGGGCCAGCTACGGATCATCCGTGGCGCGGACGAGGGCGCGTGAGCGGCTCACGCCGTGCCGGTCGGCTCGTCCTGACCCGGTCTCGGTCTCGACCGCCTCGATCGACGCACTGGTGACCTTGCACAGCGATCCCGGTATCGCGGCCTGGTGCGGCGGAACGTGGACGGCCGGCGATGCGCTCCGATCGGCACGGTGGAGCGCAGAACGCTGGAGTACCGACGGGTCGGCCGATGGCTGGCGTACGAGGCGCCGATCGCGATCGCGATCACCCCAGGAGGTCCTGCCCTCCCACGAGATCGTGGCCTTCACCGGACAGCACAACCGACGCTCCCGCGCGGTGATGGAGCGACTGGGCATGCAGTACGACCGCGAGATCCGGCGGCCGGGGCTGGTGGCCGGCCGGGACGGGATCCATGACGACGCTCCCTTCGCCCTGTACCGGCTGGCGTGACCATGCAGTACGTGCGAACGCCAGGCCGTAGGTGATCCGGGTCGCAATGCGGAAGCCGGGATCGACGCGGGCAGCACATGTAGTCTCCGCCACCATGACTGCCGGGAGCGCGCTGCGGGCGATGGTGTGTCTCGTGCCGCTGCCCGGTACGAACGGGCACCCCACGTCCTGGGGTCCCATGCTCGCCGGCGTCGTCCCGGACGCCTGACCCGCGCTCGCCCCAGCACGTCCGGCAGGAGCCGGCGGCGCGGCCCGGGAACCCCGGCGATCGCGTGATGCCGCCGGGATACCCGCCGACCAGGCCGCCCGGTTCCTCGTCGACCTCCCCGCACGACCTTCAGACACCGGGAGCTTTCTGGTCATGGTCCTGACTGCCACGCTCGCCGCGGCGTGGGCGCTCGTCGCGCTGACTCCGCTGATCGCCCGTCGCCACGGGCCGGCCGGAGGCTGGTTCGGCGCCGCCGGGCTGGCGGCACTCACCGCGGTGATCGCCGGTGTCGCCCTCACGACGCCGGGACCGGTCGCCGAGGTCGTGCCGTGGATCCCGACGCTGGAGGTGATGCTCCGCCTGCGGATGGACGGGCTCGGCACCCTGTTCGCGCTGCTGGTGCTGGGCGTGGGCGCGATCGTGCTGGCGTACTCGACGTCGTACGTCACCGAGAAGCGGCCCACCGGCTTCTACGCGCTCATGACCGCGTTCGCCGCGGCCATGCTCACCCTGGTCCTCGCCGACGACCTGGTCGTCCTGTTCGTGGCGTGGGAGATCACCACGCTCTGCTCGTACCTGCTGATCCTGCGGGTCGGGCCGAAGGGGCGTGCCCCGGCCGCACGGACCCTGCTGATCACCGTGGCCGGGGGGCTCGCGCTGCTCGCGGCGGTCTGTACGGTGATCGTCCGGACCGGGACCACCCAGCTGTCGGTCGCGCTCGCCGACCCGGCCTGGCAGACCGATCCGGCCTTCGCCGGCACGGTCGCGGTGCTGGTCGCGGTGGCCGCGATGACGAAGTCCGCGCAGTTCCCGTTCCACTCCTGGCTGCCCGACGCGATGGTCGCCCCCGCCCCGGTGAGCGCCTACCTGCACGCCGCGGCCATGGTGAAGGCCGGGATCTACCTGCTGATGCGGTTCTCCGGCGCGGCGTCGGCGTCGCCGGTGTGGCCGTGGCTGCTGGTGTCGGTCGGTGTGCTGACCGCGCTGATGGGCGCGGTGTTCGCGCTGCAGCGCAGCGACCTCAAGGAACTGCTGGCCTACTCCACGGTCAGCCAGCTCGGCCTGCTCGTCGCGGTCATCGGGGTCGGGACGACGACGGCGCTGCTCGCCGCGAGCGCGCACGTCGTCGCGCACGCGCTGTTCAAGTCCGCCGGGTTCATGACGGTCGGGCTCGTCGAACGCCGGGCCGGCACCCGGGACCTGCGCGAGCTGCGCGGGCTGTACCGGGCGATGCCGTGGACCGCGGTGATGATCGCGCTCGCCGCGCTGAGCATGGCCGGGGTCCCGCTCACCCTGGGCTTCGTCTCCAAGGAGTACGTGCTCGACGCCGCGTTGACCGGCGGGAGCGGGCCCTCGCTGCTCGCCACCGTCGGGCTCGGGCTGGGCGCGGTCCTGACCGTGGCCTACAGCGCACGGATGGTGTTCCCGGTGCTGTTCGGGCCGGCGGCCGAGCTGGGCCCGGTCACCGGAGCCCGGGCGATGATCGGTGCGGTGACCGTGACCGCGCTGGCGGGTGCGCTGCTCGGTCCGGCGGCGTCGGTGCTCGACGGGCTGGTGCGCGGCGCGGCCGCGGCGTCGCTGGCGGTCCCGGTCGGCGAGATCGAGGGCTTCTACGTCTGGCACGGGGTGAACCCGGCGCTGGTCGTCTCGCTGCTCGCGCTCTCCGCCGGTGCGGTGCTCGTCCTCGCCCGGGCGCGGGTCGACCGGGTCCTCGACCGGCCGCTGTTCCCGGTCACCGGCGTCGCGGTCGTCGAGCGGATCCGCACCGGGATCATCGACCTCGGGTACCTCGTGGGGAACCCGACCCGCGGCGACTCCCCGGCCCGGCACCTGCTGGTGCCGGTGCTGCTGATCGCGGCCGGTGGCACCGCCGCGGTCGTCGCCCGGGCCGGTGGTCTCGACGCCGCACCGGGAACCTCCCGTCCGGTGGACGTCCTGCTGCTCCTGCTCACCGCCGCCGGGGTGGCGGCGACGCTGCGCGCCGGCCAGCGGCTCCCGGCGGTGCTCGGCGCGGGCGTCGTCGGCTTCTCGGTCGCGCTGTGGTTCTACGAGCTGGGCGCCGCGGACGTCGCGCTGACCCAGCTGCTGGTCGAGGTGCTGACGGTCGCCGTCATCGTGCTGGTGCTGCGCCGGCTGCCCGCCGGCTTCGGTGCCGGCACCGGCCGGCAGCTGCCGCGGGTGCTGCTCGCCGCCGGCGCCGGGATCGCGGCCACGGCCGGCACGCTGGCCATGACCGGCTGGCGGGAGCCCTCGGCGGTCAGCACCTGGTTCCTGGCCGAGGCCGAGGCGGAGACCGGCGGCAGCAACATCGTCAACACCATCCTGGTCGACTTCCGGGCCTTCGACACCTTCGGCGAGCTCGTCGTCCTCGCGCTCGCCGCGCTGGTGATGGCCGCGCTGCTCGACGCCCGCCGTCCGCAACCGGTCCGGCGTCCCGATCCCCCACCCGAGCCGGCGCCGGTGGCCGACCCCGGCGCGAACGCGATCTTCCTCAGGACCGTCGCGAAGGTGCTGGTGCCGTTCCTGCTGATCGCGTCGGTGTGGGTGCTGCTGCGCGGGCACAACGACCCGGGCGGCGGCTTCATCGGAGCCCTCGTCGGAGCCTCCGGGCTGGTACTGGCCTACCTGGCCGCCCCGTCCGACGCCGACGGGCGCGTCCGGCTGCCCTTCCTGCTCGTCGCGGGTCTCGGCGCGGTCGTCGCGGCGCTGACCGGGCTGATCGGGCTGTTCGACGGGTCGTTCCTGCGGCCGCTGCACCTCGACCTGCTGGGCATCCACCTCTCGACCGCGCTGGTGTTCGACGTCGGTGTCTACCTCGCCGTGCTCGGCGTCGTGGTGGCCGCGCTGAACCTGCTCGGCTCGCGCGAGCCGGACCCCGATCCCGAGCCGGAGACCGAGCCGCGGGACGACCACGAGCCCGAGGAGGCGCTCCGATGATCCTCGCTCTCACGATCGGCCTCCTGGTGGCCGGCGCCGCCTACCTGATGTTCGACCGCAGCTACCTGCGCACCATCCTCGGGCTGCTGCTGTTCGGCCACGCCGTCAACCTGCTGCTGTTCGCGACGGGTGGCACCCAGCGCCGCGGCGAACCCCTGGAGGGCACCGACCCGGCGCTGTCGGCCGACCCGTTGCCGCAGGCGTTCGTGCTGACCGCGATCGTCATCGCGTTCGCGATCGTCGTCGTGATGCTGGTGCTGGCGGTGACCGGGCGGGCCGGGGACGACACCCGCGACCGCGGTCCCGCCGAGACCCCCGACGACGACGGTGACGACCGGACCGGCGACGGCTCCCGGACCGAGAACGGCAGCCGGGACGGCGACGACGGCCCGACCGGCGATCCGCAAGGCCACGGCGGTCCGGCCTCGAACGGCGACCGCCCCGCCGACCGCGCGGGGGTGACCCGATGACCGCCACGATGCTCCCGCTGTTCGTCGGCCTGCCGCTGCTCGCGGCCGGGATCACCGCACCGGCGAGGGCCTGCGCACCGTGGGCCCGCGCGGTGCTGATCGCGCTGCTGATCGCCAACCTCGCCGCCGGGATCGCGCTGGTCGCCACGACGTCGTCCGGGGCGGTGCTGGCCGAGCAGGTCGGCGGCTGGCCGGGCGGCATCGCGATCCCGTTCGTCGGCGACACGCTGTCCGCGCTGATGCTCACCGTCACCGGGCTGCTCGCGCTGGTGTGCGCGGTGTTCGGGCTGATGACCGGCACCGGCGAGGCCCGGCTCTACCCGCCGCTGGTCATGGCCCTGGTCGGTGGCGTCAACGGCGCGCTGCTGACCGCCGACATCTTCAACCTGTTCGTCTTCATCGAGGTCATGCTGCTGCCCTCGTACGGGCTGCTCGTGCTGGCCCGCTCCGGGCAGGGAACGCTCCGGTCGGTCACCGGGGCCCGGCTCTACGTCGCGTTCAACCTGTTCGTCTCGACGCTGTTCCTCGCCGGGGTCGCGATGGTCTACGGCACCGCCGGCACCGTGAACCTGGCCGAGCTCGCCGGGGCGGCGCAGCAGTCGCCGACCGTCGCCGTCGCCGCCGGGATCTGCATCGCCGCGCTGTCGATGAAGGCCGCGGTCGTGCCCGTGCACGGCTGGCTCGCGCAGGCCTACCCGTCGACGTCGCCGACGATCTCGGCGCTGTTCTCCGGCCTGCACACCAAGGTCGCGATCTACGCGATCTACCGGATCTACGCGGTCGTGTTCGACGGCGACACCCGCTGGCTCTGGATCGGTGTCGTGCTCTTCTCGGCGACGATGCTGATCGGGGTGCTCGGCGCCGTCGGTGAGAGCACGATGCGCTCGATCCTGGCCTTCCACATGGTCAGCCAGATCGGCTACATCCTGCTCGGGGTCGCCCTGTTCACCCCGCTCGGGCTGGCCGCGGGCATCTTCTACCTGCTGCACCACATGATCGTGAAGGCGTCGCTGTTCCTGTCCTGCGGCGCGGTCGAGGAACGGCACGGCACCGACGCGCTGGCCCGGATCCGCGGGGTCGCGCGGCGCGACCCGCTGCTGGTGGCCGCGTTCGGGATGGCGGCGCTGTCGCTGGCCGGGCTCCCGCCGTTCTCCGGTTTCGTCGCGAAGCTGACGCTGATCCTCGCCGCGCTCGACGCCGGTCAGATCGCGGCGGCCGTCGTCGCGATCGTCGTCAGCCTGCTCACCCTGCTCTCGATGATCAAGATCTGGAACGTGCTGGTGAAGCGACCCGACGAGGACGACACGGCCACGGGATCGACCGGGGACACCCTGGTCGCGGCGCCGCCGGTCCCCCGGGTCGGGCTCCGGCTGACCCTGCCCGGGCTCGTGCTCGCCATGGTCACGCTCGGCCTCGGCCTCGGCGCCGAGCTGCTCTACGGCCTGTCCGCCACCGCGGCGGCCGGCCTGCTCGACACCAGTTCCTACGTGGAGGCGGTGCTTCCCCGATGAGCGCGATGCTCACCCGTCCGGTCCGGCTGGTCGCGTTCTGGTGCTGGTTCGCCGGCCAGATCATCTCCTCGGCCCGCGACGTCCTGGCCGACATCCTCACGCCGGGCTCGTCGGCGACCCCGCGGGTCGTGCGGCTGCCGCTCGACTGCGAGACCGGCTCCCGGTCGGCGATCATGGGTGCGTTGATCACGCTCACCCCCGGGACGCTCACCCTCGGCGTCGTCGACGGTCACCGTGAGCTCCTCGTGCACTCGATGTACCACCGGGACGAGGAGTCTGCGCTGGCGGATCTGCGGGACATGGAGTCCCGCATGCTCCGCGCCTTCGGTCCCCGCACCCGGGAGGACCTCGCATGAGCACCGCCCTGATCGGCATCGACATCGCCTTCGCCCTGTGCGCCGTCGTGGCGCTGCTGTCGGTCGTCCGGATCGTGCGCGGGCCCGACCGCGGGTCCCGGCTCGTCGGCGCCGAGCTGCTGACCGTGACCGTGATCGGCCTGATCGCGCTCGGCGGCGTCCGGTCCGGCAACACCTCCACGTTCGACCTCGTCCTGGTCGTCACGATGGCGGCGTTCCTGGCCGCCGTCTCGCTCGCCCGCGCGCTCGTCGGAGGTGCACGATGACCGGGTTCCTCACCGTCCTGGGCCAGGTGCTGGCGGTCGCCGGTGCCGGTGTCCTGCTGCTGGCCGCGATCGGGCTGCTCCGGTTCGCCGACTTCTACATGCGCGCCTCCGCGGTCGCCACCGCCACCGGCGTCGGGATCAGCCTGATCATCATCGGGTCGGTTCTGGTGGCGCCGGGCGTGGCCGACGCGGTCAAGGCCGCGGTCGCGGTGGTGCTGCAGCTGGTCACCTCCGCCGCGGGCGGGATCATGCTCGCCCGCTGCGCCCTGCTGTCGGGCCACCGGTTCAGCCCGGACACCGATTCCGCCGCGCTGCGATCCGTCACCGGACCCCGCGGGCCGGCGCAGGGGGACGACGGCTGACGGGCCCGGCCCGCCCGCCCCGGCCCGGCATTGCCCGCCCCGATCACCGGGGCATAGATTCGCGCTCGACCCCCGGCGCCCGATCACGGTCGCCCCGCCCGTGCGCGAGGAGCCCACGCTGTCCACGATCCCGCTGTCGTGCCTCGACCTGAGCCCGGTGCGACCGGGTGGCCGGGCCGCCGACGTCGTCGCGGACGCGATCACCCTCGCCCAGCACGCGGAGTCGCTGGGCATGCTGCGGTACTGGGCCGGCGAGCACCACCTCAGCCCGGGTCTCGGCTCGACCAGCCCGATGATGCTGCTGTCCCACCTCGCCGCGCACACCCGGCGCATCCGGCTCGGCGTCGCCGCGGCGCTGGTCGCCTACCACCCGCCGCTGCGCCTCGCCGAGGACGCGGTACTGCTGTCGGCGCTGTCCGGCGGACGGGCCGATCTCGGCCTGGGCAGGTCCCCGGCGGCGCGCACGCCGCGCACCGTCGCCGGCGAGCAGGACCGGCCGAACGTCGAGGCCCGGCTGCTCGAACGCGGCCTCGGCACCTTCTCCGGGCGCTGTGACCAGCTGCTACGGCTGCTGGCGGGCAAGGAGACCGGGCTGCGGGGCGCACCCGTCGCGCTGCTCGACACCGCCGCGCCGCAGGTGTGGGTGCACGCCTCGACGGCGTCGGAGAGCGCGGAGTTCGCCGCGCGCAACGGGCTGCCGCTCGGGGTCGCGCACTTCTCCCGTCCGACGACCGTGCTCGAGGCCGTCGACCACTACCGCGAGCGGTTCGTGCCCGGTCCGTACCGGGAGCGGCCGCACGTGGCCGTCGCGGTGTCGGCGCTGGCCGCGGACACCGACGAGCTCGCCGAGGAGGTCGCCGCCGGGTACGACGTGTGGCTGCGCGGCCTGGAGCTCGACCTCGGGCCGTCCTACTACCCGACGGCCGCGGAGCGGGCCCTGCTGCCGCCGATGGACGCCGAGGAGTCGATCCTGCTCGAGGACCGGCTCCGCACCCGGGTCACCGGCACGCCGGACCGGGTCGCCGAGCGGCTGGCCGCGATCGTCGAGGCCGCCGAGGCCGACGAGCTGGTGATCGAGACCGCGGCGCCGTCGCTGGCGGACCGGATGCGGTCCTACGAGCTCGTCGCGCGCGCGTGGGCCAGGATCTGATCGTTCCCGCCGTCCGCCACGATCCGCGCGGCCCCGCCCCGAGCGACGTCGACGGGAGCCACGATCGGCGACCGCTCCGGCCGTGTCGCTACGGACACCGCGGCGGTGTTGAGCCACGATCACTACCGATGACCGAGCCCGCCGCCCCCACCGCGCTCGCCGTCCTGTCGGCGCTCCCCCGGACCCCGCTGCCGGAGGTCACGGAGACCGACTGGCCCGGCGTCGACGACCCGGCCGCGCTGCGCACACTCGTCGCACGCTGGCTCGCCGGGTACGGCACGGCGGCGACCCGGCGGACCTACGCGCTCGCGCTGGGGCTGCCCACGGAGTGGGCCGACGCGGTCACCGGCGCCGTGCCACCGGGTCACCGCGCGGGCGGTGCCGCCGCCGCCCGACCGGAGCCCGGCACGGCCGCCGGGCACTCGGAGCCCGGCTCCGCTGCCGGGCTACCGGAGGCCGGCCTCGCCGCCGGACATCCGGGGACGCGCCCCGCCGACGGGAACCGCCCGCCCCCGGCCCGTCGCGGCCGGCTGCACCACCTCGCGTTCTTCCGCTGGTGCGCCGGCCACGCGCTCGACCCCCGCGCGGCGACGGCCACCCACGTCACCACCTGGCTGCACGCCCTGGACGCGGCAGGCGCGGCGAAGCGGACCCGGGCCCGGATGCTGTCGACCGTCTCGGCGTTCTACGCCTTCCTCGCCGAGGACGGCGTGATCGCCGGCAGCCCGGCCGCACTGCACCGCGGACGGCTCGGCCTCGCCGGGACCTCCCGGGACGCCTCGCCGACGATCCGGCTCACCGCGGCCCAGGTCCGTGCACTGTGGACGGCCGCGGCGGACCTGCCGAACCGCACCCGGCTGCGCGAGCTCTACGCCCACCGGGCGGTCGCGGTCGTCGCGATGCTGAGTCTGGGGCTGCGGATCTCCGAGGTCACCGACCTGGACCGCGACGACCTCGTCGTCAGCGGCGGCGAGCGCGTGTTGCGGGTGCGCGGCAAGGGCGGCACCGTCCGCGAGGTGTTCCCGGGCGAGGCCGGTGTGGAAGCGCTCGCCCGGTACCTGGACGTCCGCGACCGCGAGACCGGCGACCCGCTGCCGGCCCGCCGCGACGGCGCCCGCCGCTCCCCCATGATCGCCACGCGGGACGCGGGCCGGTGCTCCCGGCACGACCTCTACCTGCTGCTGCGCCGGATCGCCCGGCACGCCGGGCCCGAGCTCGCCGACGTCGCCGACCGGATCCACCCGCACGCCCTGCGGCACGCCTACGTGACCCTCGCGCTGGAGGCCGGGGCGCCGATCCAGCACGTGCAGGCCGACGTCGGGCACGCCAGCATCGCCACCACCCGGCACTACGACCGCTCGCTGCGCAGCCGGGCGGGCAGCGCGGCCGACCTGGTCACCGGGCTCCTCGCGGACCCGGAACGGACGTGAGGGCGGCGCGGGACGTGTCCCCGCGCCGCCCTCACAGAACGACGAGCTGCCAGGTCAGAGCATCGACCGCTCGGACTTCTCGACCTCGGTGATCTCGCCGCTGCGCAGCTTCGCCTGGAAGGCCTTGACCTCCCGCTTCACCACCGGTGCGAGCAGGTAGAGCCCGAGGATGTTGAAGACGGCGAGCAGGAACAGCACCGCGTCGGCGAAGTCCAGCACGGCCCCCAGGCTGAGCACCGAGCCGACGATCACGAAGAAGCAGAAGACGCCCTGGTAGATGCGCTCCATGATCGTGCTCTTGCCGAACAGGTAGGTCCAGGCCTTCTGGCCGTAGTAGCCCCATGTGATCATCGTCGAGATCGCGAACAGCGCCACGGCGAGGGTGAGGACGTACGGGAACCAGGGCAGCACGGTCGCGAAGGCGTCGGAGGTGACGGTCACGCCACCGAGCTCGGTGTCCCCGCCGGCCGCGAACGCGTCCGCTCGGGCCTGCTCGTAGAACGCGGTGGAGGCGATCGTGATGGTCAGCGCGGTCATCGTGCAGATGATCACGGTGTCGACGAACGGCTCGAGCAGCGCGACGTAGCCCTCGGTGACCGGGTTCTTCGTCTTCACCGCGGAGTGGGCGATCGGCGCGGAGCCGAGGCCGGCCTCGTTGGAGAACGCGGCCCGCTGGAACCCGACGATCAGCGCGCCGATCGCACCGCCCGCGACACCCTCGGCAGAGAACGCCCCGGCGAAGATCATCCCGACCGCCGTCGGAATCTCGGTGATGTTCACCGCGATGACGGTGAGGCAGGCCAGCACGTAGATCAGGCCCATCGCGGGGACCAGGCGACTGGTGACCCGGCCGACCGACTTGACCCCGCCGAAGAGCACCGCACCGACGACCGCGGCGAGCAGCATGCCGAAGATCAGCGCCGCACCGGCGCCGCCGAGCAGGCCGTCCTCACCGCCGGTGACGCCCTGCAGCTGCTCGAAGGTCTGGTTGGCCTGGAACATGTTGCCGCCGGCGACGCCGAAGAACAGCAGCATGACCGCCGCGCCGACCGCGAGCACCTTGCCGAGCGCGCGACCGAACCCGTTCGGGATCTGCTCGGCCACGCCCTTGCGCAGGTAGTGCATCGGGCCGCCGGAGACGGTGCCGTCCTCGTGGATCTCCCGGTACTTCACGCCGAGCGTGCACTCGACGAACTTGGTGCACATGCCCAGCAGGCCCGCGACGATCATCCAGAACGTCGCGCCCGGGCCACCGATGGTGACCGCGACGCCGACACCGGCGATGTTGCCGAGGCCGACCGTCCCGGAGACCGCGGCGGTCAGTGCCTGGAAGTGGGTGATCTCGCCGGGCTCGTCCTTGCGGGTGTACTTGCCCGTGACGATGCGCAGTGCGAGCGCGAACGCCCGGAACTGCACGAACCCGAAGTAGATCGTGAAGACGACCCCGGCGAGGATCAGCCAGGCCACGATCCACGGGAAGCTCACGCCGAACAGGGTGACCTCGGCGAACACGACCCCGCTCAGCCACTCGGAGACCGGGGTGAAGGTGTTGTTGATCGCGCTCTCGATGGACCCGAGCACGCCGGGTTGCGACGGTGCCGCGAGGACGTCGGCGGGCGATGGCGAGGAGGCGACCGCGCCCGACGGCAGGACGGATGACATGGAGCCGTACCTCACCCCATCAGGGCACGGAACGCAACAATCCCCGCAAACGGTTACGGCGTTGCAACCGAGGACGGGGCTTGACCTCGACTCCACTTGAGGTCGCAGGCTCGTCGACAGCGATGAGGAGGCCACCCATGGACGTCACACCACCACTCAGCCGGTTCGACCGTGGCTACCGCGACGGCGATCCGCCCTGGGTCATCGAGGGGCCCCAACCGGCCGTCGCCCGGCTCGCCGCGGACGGGGCGTTCACCGGGGCCGTGCTCGACGCCGGGTGCGGCGTCGGCGAGCACACGATCCACCTCACCCGGCTCGGGCACGACGTACTCGGCGCGGACGGCTCGCGGGCCGCCGTCGCCCGGGCGCGGGGCGGGGCGACGGCCGCCGGTGTGGACGCCCGGTTCACCGTCGCGGACATGCTCGACCCGGCCGGGCTCGGACCGTTCGACACCGTGCTGGACAGCGCCCTGTTCCACCTGTTCGACGCCGGCGACCAGGCCCGCTACGCCCGCGCGCTGGCCGGACTCGTCCGCCCGGGCGGGTCGGTGCACCTGCTCGCGCCGGCCGTCACCGGCGGACCCGAGTTCGGTCCGGTGATCGACCCCGGACTTCACACCCCTTGAGGCCGGGGCCCGGACCCGTCCCACGAGATGTCGACCGCGCCTGCTCCCGCGCGATGCGGAGCCGGGGCCGTGCTGAAGCCGCAGCCCGGGTGGAACGAGCGACCGCGGGGCGCCCCTCGGCTCAGCCGGTTCGGGCAGGCCGACGCTGGGGGACGCAGCAGTCGACCGCGCAGGGCGCGCCGTTGCGGGTACATCCGGCCGCCGGGACCGTGCCCAGGCGGCGGGCGGGCGCGCCGTCGGTGTGCTCGCGGACCAGCTCGATCACCATGTCCGCGAACCGCGGGTCCGGGCCGGCCGTCCGTGCCCGCGCAAAGCCCATGCCGTGCTCGGCCGCGCGCTCGGCGGCCTCGTTGTCCAGGTCCCAGATGACCTCGACGTGGTCGGACACGAACCCGATCGGCGCGACGACGACCGCCGGGACGCCCTTGGCGTGCAGCTCGTCGATGTGGTCGACCACGTCCGGCTCCAGCCACGGCACCTGCGGCGGCCCGGAACGGGACTGCCAGACGACGTCGTGGTCGTCGATCCCGAGCTCCGCGGCGACCAGCGCGGAGGCCTCGACGACCTGGCGGGAGTACCGGTGCCCACCCTCGGCGGGGGTGCCGGCGGCGGCGTCGGCCGCGTTCGGGATCGAGTGCGCGGTGAACACCAGCCGGGCCGCGTCCCGCTGCTCCTCGGGGAGCTCGGCGATCGCGACCCGGACGGCGTCGGCGTTGGCGCGCACGAAGTCCGGGTGGTCGTGGAAGTGCCGCAGCTTCACCAGCTCCGGCGCGGACTCCCCGACGGCGTCACGGGCCCGCTCGATGTCCTCGTGGTACTGGCGGCAGGCGGAGTAGCCGCCGTAGGCGCTGGTCGCGAACACCAGTGCACGCCGCACCCCGGCCCCGGCCATCTCGCGCACGGTGTCCTCGGCGAGCGGGTGCCAGTTCCGGTTCCCGAAGAACACCGGCAGCTCGGTGCGCGACGCGATCGCCTCGACCAGCTCCCGGTTCCGGGCGTTGATCGGCGAGACACCGCCGAAGTGCTGGTAGTGCTCCTCGACGGCGTCCAGGCGCTCCGGGGGTACGCCGCGGCCGCGGACCACGTTCTCCAGGAACGGGCGGACCTCGTCGGGTCCCTCGGGGCCGCCGAAACTGAGCAGCAGGATCGCGTCGAACTGTTCGGGCACGGTCCCGATTATCGACGCTCACCGGCGGACGCGCCGGTGGGGCCGGGCTCGTCACTCCGCTGGTGCCCGACCGTCGATCCGCCCACCGGACCGCTTCGCACCCGCTGACCCCGCTTCGCACCCGCAGCGACGGGTGCGAAGCGAGGCGGGGTGCGAAGGCCGGCGCGGCCCCCCGCGGTGCCGATCCGGAAGACGGTCGGGCGCTGGTCCGTCCCGGGTCCGGAGATCAGACCCCGACCGCGTGCACCCCGCCATCGGCCATGATCATCGATCCGGTGGTGGTCGGCATCCAGTCCGACAGCGCCGCGCAGACGGTCTTGGCGACCGGCACCGGGTCGTTCATGTCCCAGCCCAGCGGGGCCCGCTCGTTCCACACGTCCTCGAACGCGGCGAAGCCGGGGATCGACTTGGCGGCCATCGTCTTCACCGGCCCGGCGGCGACCAGGTTGACCCGGATCCCGTCCTTGCCGAGATCCCGCGCCAGGTAGCGGGTGACCGACTCCAGCGCCGACTTGGCGACGCCCATCCAGTCGTAGGCCGGCCAGGCCTGCCGGTTGTCGAAGTCCATCCCGACGATCGCGCTGCCCGGCCCCATCAGCGGCTTGCACGCCATCGCCAGGGACTTCAGCGAGTACGCCGACACCTGGATCGTGGTCGCGACGTCCTCCCACTCGGCGTTCAGGAACGCGCCCTCGCCGAGTGCGCCGGCGGGGGCGAACCCGATCGAGTGCAGGACCCCGTCGAGGCGCGGTGAGTCCCCGAGGTGCGGCGTGATCCGCTCGGCCAGCGAGTCGAGCTGTTCCTGGTTCGACACGTCCAGCTCGACGACCGGGGCCGGGTTCGGCAGCCGCTTCGCGATCCGCTCGACCAGCGACATGCGGCCGAACCCGGTGAGCACCACCTCGGCGCCCTGCTCCTGGGCGATCTTGGCGGAGTGGTAGGCCAGCGAGGCGTCGGTGATCACACCGGTGATCAGCAGGCGCTTGCCGTCGAGCAGTCCCATGACGTCCTTTCGGGAGTTCTGTGAACGGGTCTCAGTGACCCATGCCGAGGCCGCCGTCGACCGGGACGACCGCCCCGGTGACGTACGCGGCGCCCGGCGAGGCGAGGAAGGTGACGACCGAGGCGACCTCGTCGGCGTCGGCGTAGCGGCCCAGCGGGACCGTCGCGAGGATCTCGTCGCGGCGCTTCTCGCCGAGCTCGCGGGTCATGTCGGTGTCCACGAAGCCCGGCGCGACGACGTTCGCGGTGATCCCCCGGCTGCCCAGCTCCCGGGCGACCGAGCGGGCCAGCCCCACCAGCCCCGACTTGGACGCGGCGTAGTTGACCTGACCGGCGGACCCGGACAGCCCGACCACCGACGAAATGAAGATCATCCGCCCGGCCTTGGCCTTGAGCATCGCCCGCGACGCCCGCTTGGCGACCCGGTAGGCGGCGGTCAGGTTGGCGTCGATCACCGAGGTGAAGGACTCCTCGGCCATCCGCATCAGCAGGCCGTCGTCGTTCATCCCGGCGTTCGACACGACGATCTCGACCGGGCCGTGCGCGGCCTCGGCCTCGGTGAACGCGGAGTCCACCGACGCGGCGTCGGTGACGTCGCAGTGCACCGGGAGCAGGCCGTCGGGTATGCCGTCCTTCCCGGAGCGGTAGGTCACCGCCACCTTGTCGCCCTGGGCGGCGAAGGCGTTCGCGATCGCCAGGCCGATGCCGCGGTTTCCTCCGGTCACGAGCACGCTGCGTCCCACGGCGCAGAACCTAACCCACTACCGCCCGGTACCGGCGATCACCGGGCGGGACGAAGCTCACGGCAGTCTCCGGCCCATCACGATCCCCACGCCCAGCCCGGCGACCAGCAGCAACACCCCGCCGACCAGCCACGGCCGGCTGGCGTCGACCTCGCGTTCCTCATAGCCCAGCTCCTCGGACAGGTCGGAGTAGACCGCCCGCAGCTCGGACTCGGTGGCGGCGGTGAAGAACCGCCCGCCGGACAGCTCCGCGATCTGTTCCATCGAGGCGTCGTCGACGGCGACCGGGGTGCGGCCGCCGTCGAGCTCGATCGTCCCGTAGCTGGTGCCGAACGAGATCGTCGACACCGGGATCCCCTGGTGGGCCGCCTCGGCGGCCGCGGTGAAGGAGCCGCGCGGCTCGTTCTCGCCGTCCGGGCCGGGGACGGTCTGGGTGCCGTCGGAGAGCAGCACGATCCGCGCCGGCGGCGGGGCGCCCTCGGAGTCCGGGCCGCCCTCCAGCGACCGGGAGAACGTGTCGATCGACTGCAGCGCGGTGAAGATCGCCTCCCCGGTCGCGGTCGACTCGGCGAGCTGCAGACCGTCCACACCGGTCTTGACCGCGGTGCGGTCGGTGGTCGGCGAGACCAGCACCGCCGCCGTCCCGGCGAACGACACCAGCCCCAGGTTGACGCCCGGGGTCAGCTGGTCGGCGAACTGCTTGGCCGCGGCCTGGGCGGCCGCGAGCCGGGTCGGGGCGACGTCGGTCGCCTTCATCGACAGCGACACGTCGATCACCAGCATCACGGTGGCCCGGTTGCGCGGCACCTTGGCCATCGCCTGCGGCCCGGCCAGCGCAACGGTCAGCACCGCCAGCGCGGTGATCAGCGCGATCGCCGGGACGTGCCGCCAGCGGCCGGGCCGGCGCGGCGCGACCGTCTCCAGCAGCTCCAGGTTGGTGAACCGGACGACGTCCCGGCGACGGCGGCGCAGCAGCCACACGTACCCGGCCGCCAGCCCGGCGACGACGAGCAGGCCGAGCAGCCACCACGGCGTCGCGAAGGTCATGCCGGCCCTCCCGCCCGGCCGGCCCGCGCGGGTGACATCCCGCCGCCGGACCAGGCGTGCTTGCGGGCGGTGGCGAACCGGACGATGTCGGCCACCCAGTCCCGGTCGGTGCGCAGGATCAGGTGCGCGGCGCCGCACCGGCGCAGCGCGGCGGCGACCCGGTCCCGGTGCGCGGACGCGGCCGCGGCGAACTCCCGGCGCAGCAGCGGGGTGGTGTCGACCTCCCGCTGACGGCCGGTCTCCGGGTCGGCGAGGACGACGGTGCCGACGTCGGGCAGCTCCAGCTCGCGCGGGTCGAGGACCTCGATCGCGAGCAGGTCGTGCCGCCCGGACAGCGCGCGCAGCGAGCGCTCCCAGACCGGCTCGCCGAGGAAGTCGGAGACGACCGCGACCAGCCCGCGACGGCGCGGCGGTCGCCGCAGCTGGTCCAGCGCAGCGGTGAGGTCTCCCCGCACGCCTTCCGGGGCAGCGGGCATCGTCGCCACCCGCCGGACCAGCGCGCGGGCGTGCACCAGCCCGCCGCGGGCCGGCAGCCGCATCGTCTCCGCCCCGTTCGCGACGACGGCGCCGAGCCGGTTCCCGCCGCCCGCGGTCAGCTGGGCGACCGCGGTCAGCCCGGCCAGCGCGAGGTGCCGCTTGTCGGTGTCGGCGGTGCCGAAGTCGAGGCTGCGGGACAGGTCGATCGCGACCCAGGTCTCGAGCTCGCGGTCGGCCACGGTCTCCCGCACGTGCGGGGCGGTGGTGCGGGCGGTGACCGACCAGTCCATCCGGCGGACGTCGTCGCCGGGCTGGTAGGGGCGGGCATCGCCGGGCTCGCTGCCCGGGCCGGGGAGCAGGCCGGTGTGGTTGCCCTGCAGCAACCCGTCGAGGCGGCGGCGGACGGTGAGCTCCATCGTCCGCAGCGACGCCTCCAGCCGGGTGAGGTCGGCGCTGCCGGCCGATCCGGCGGTCACGTCGCCGCCGCGCGGGATGTCGCGGTCGGCTCCGGCGCTCGGGGCTCCCCCGTGCGCGACGCCGCCGGCCGGTTCTCCGCCGGCCGCGCCACGGTCGTCGGCCGAGCCGTCACTGCCGAGACCGCCGGAGCGACCGCCCGGATTCCGGGTGCCGCCCGTGTTCGCCGGATCAGGCCCGGCCGCGTGGCCCGCCGGGTCCGCCGGACTCACGCCGGGCCACCTGCCGGTCCCGGCGTGGCGCCCGGGCCGCCGGCCCCGTAGCCCGGAGCCGCCGGACCGGCGGCAGCGGAGTCCGGACCGGCACCGGGTCCGGAGGCGCCGGGTCCGACGGCCCCGTGCGTCTGGGCGGCCCCCGGAGCGCCCGGACCGGCGGACGGCCATCCGGGGGTGGTCGGCGCCGTCGCGACCCCCGGCCGCGCGCTGACCTGCGGCAACGGCACCGTCTGCAGCACCCGGGACACGATGTGGTCGACCGGTACCTGGTCGGCGACGGCGTCGTAGGACAGCACCAGCCGGTGCCGCAGCACGTCCGGCGCGACCTCCAGCACATCCTGCGGGAGGACGTAGTCGCGCCCGCGGACCAGGGCCAGCGCGCGGGCCGCGGACACGATGCCCAGCGAGGCGCGCGGCGAGGCGCCGTAGGCGATCCAGGACGCGACGTCGGTCAGGCCGTGCTCGTCGGGCAGCCGGGTCGCGACGACCAGGCGCACGACGTAGTCGACCAGCGCGTGGTGCACGAACACGTCGGCGGCGGTCTTCTGCAGCCGCACCAGCTCGGCCGGGGACAGGATCTGCGCGGCCTCCGGCACCGTCGCACCCATCCGGTAGATGATCTCGCGCTCCTCCTCGACCCCGGGGTACTCGATGAGGAGCTTGAACAGGAAGCGGTCGCGCTGGGCCTCGGGCAGCGGATACACGCCCTCGTTCTCGATCGGGTTCTGGGTGGCCAGCACGAGGAACGGGTCCGGCATCGGGTGGTCGCGGCCGCCGAGCGACAGCTTGCGCTCGGCCATGACCTCCAGCATCGCCGACTGCACCTTCGCCGGTGCACGGTTGATCTCGTCGGCGAGCACGAAGTTCGCGACGACCGGGCCGAGCTCGATGTCGAACTCCTCGCGCCCCTGCCGGTAGATCCGGGTGCCGAGGATGTCGGCGGGCACCAGGTCCGGGGTGAACTGCAGCCGGGAGAAGCTGCCGCCGACCACCCGCGCGAACGTCTCCACGGCCAGGGTCTTCGCGACGCCGGGGACGCCCTCCAGCAGCAGGTGCCCGCGGGCGAGCAGGCCGACCAGCATCCGCTCGACCAGCCGGTCCTGGCCGACGATGACCCGCTTGACCTCGAGCACGGCGCGTTCCAGCCGTTCGGCGTCGCGCGCGGGCACGGCCGGGGTACCGGCGTCCGGGGTGGCCGGGGAGGCTGCGAAGTCGTCGGACGCGTGCTGCGACGGAGTCGTGCTCACCGTGCCATCCCACCGTTTGTTCCGTGTGACTCCGGTGAAAGCCGCCGGAACCGCACCCGGCCGGGGTACGGCAGATACCCCACTTCCTATAGGATTCCCCGGTGAGTCCCACGTCCAGCCTGCGCGGTGGCATCGAGCGCCGCGGTCTGCGCGACCACGTCCACGACCGCATCCTCGAGCTGCTGCTCGGCGGCGGGGTGGAGCCCGGCACCCGGCTGGGCATCGACACGATCGCCCGTGATCTCGACGTCTCCCCCACCCCGGTCCGCGAGGCGCTGGTCCAGCTCGAACGCACCGGCCTGGTGACCCGGGAGGCGCTCAAGGGCTACCGGGTCGCGCCGCGGCTGGGCCCCGACCAGCTGGCGGAGCTGTTCGACGCCCGGCTCATGCTGGAGACCACCGCCGCGGGGATGGCGTCGCCGGCGTCGTCCACACTGCTCGCCGACCTGCGCCGGGCCCAGCACCGGCACGCCGGGGCCGGCGAGGCCGTGGCCGGTGCGCTCGCCGCGGGCCGGGTGGACCCGGCGCTGACCGCGGAGTACTTCGCCGCCGACACCGCGTTCCACGACGTCGTGCTGCAGCACAGCGGCAACCGCTACCTGCGGCAGATGTCCGAGACGCTCGGCGCCCAGCTGCACCGGATGCGGCAGACCGCGCTGCGGGGCGTGCCGGACGTCGAGGAGGCGGTCGCCGAGCACGACGCGATCGTCGCCGCGTTCGCCTCCGGCGACCTGCAGACCCCGGTCGACGCGATGCACCGGCACCTGCAGAACGTCCGGGAGCGCTCGTTGCGGGAGGAGCGCAACGGCTGACCGGGGCCGAGCGGGGCCACCCGGGGCTGCCCGGTCGAGCCGGTTGACCCCACCGCCGAATCCTATAGGATCTTCGAACAATCGCATGAGCACCGAAGGAGCCGCCATGCCCGCTTCCGGGGAGCCGACCGCCGACACCTGGCCGATCGCCGTCTGCATGCACGGGTTCGCGCCGGTGGGCCGCGACGGCGTCGCCCTGCACGACGCCCCCGCCGAGCGCTGGGACGCGATGTTCGCCGAGGTCGCCTCGCTCGGGTTCACCGAGCTCGAGCTCGCCGACTCGCACATCCGGCCCGCGGACCTGGAACCGAGCCGCCGCGACGAGCTGCTCTCGATCGCCCGCGGGCACGAAGTGAAGATCATCTCGGTGCACGTCCAGCGGCAGAGCGTGCTGCAGCCCGGGCGCGAGGACCGCAACCTCGCCTACGCCCACCGCACGATCGATGCGGCCGCCGGGATGGGCATGGACGTCTTCTCCACCGGGCTGCACCACCCGTTCTCCGAGGCGCAGAAGCGGGCGCTGTGGTTCTGGACCGCGCCGGGCTGGAAGGACCCCGACGACGCCGAGACCCGCGCGTTCGCCGTCTCCCGGCTGCGCGAGCTCGGCACGCACGCCCGGGACGCGGGCCTGCCGATGTCGCTGGAGATGTACGAGGACACCTACCTCGGTACCGCCGAATCCGCGGTGCAGCTGATCAAGGAGATCGGCCTGGACAACGTCGGGCTCAACCCCGACATCGGCAACCTGGTCCGGCTGCACCGCCCGATCGAGGACTGGCGCGAGCTGCACGCCGCGACGCTGCCCTACGCCAACTACTGGCACGTCAAGAACTACGCCCGCGACGAGGCCGGAGACGGGTCCTGGTTCACCTCGACCCCGACCTCGCTGGAGCTGGGTCTGATCAACTACCGGCAGGTCGTCCG
Organism: Pseudonocardia nematodicida; assembly: GCF_040105385.1. Lineage (NCBI taxonomy): Bacteria > Bacillati > Actinomycetota > Actinomycetes > Pseudonocardiales > Pseudonocardiaceae > Pseudonocardia > Pseudonocardia nematodicida. The sequence goes on along the minus strand of NZ_JBEDNQ010000011.1, from coordinate 119,874 downwards.
GGACGCCGTCGAGCTCGGGTTCCGCGGGCCGTTCCTCATGGAGCAGTACGGCGGCGACTCGCTGGGGGTCTGCGCGACCAACCGCGACTACCTGCGGACGCTGCTCCCCCGCGCCTGACGCCGCGGCGGCTGCGCGATCCGCACGGCGACCGCGACGCCCCGGCGACGAGAGCGGGCGCCATCCATGTGACAACGACGTCGAAGGAGACGGCAGTGACCGAAGGAACCGACCCTCTCGCCGGCCGGACGATCGCGGTGATCGGCAGCGGCTACATGGGTGGCGGCATCGCCCAGGTCCTCGCCCTCGCCGGCGCGCGGGTCCGGCTCGCCGACCTCGACGCGGCCACCGCCACCGCCGACCGCGACCGCCTGATCTCCGAGGCACGGCGCTTCGCCGACGACGGGCTGTTCCCCGCGCACGCCGCGGACACGATCGCGGACCGGGTCGAGGCGAGCGCCGGCTACGAGCAGGCCGTGGACGGCGCCGACTTCGTCGAGGAGGCCGTCCCCGAGAAGATCGACATCAAGCACGACGTGCTGCGCCGGGTGTCCGCGGCGACCGCGCCGGACACGGTGATCGGCTCCAACACCTCGACGATCCTGATCGGACGGATCGCCGAGGCCGTCGAGCACCCGGAACGCTTCCTCGGCGTGCACTTCTCCAACCCCGCACCGTTCATCCCGGGCGTCGAGGTGATCGCGCACGCCGGCACCGACCCGGCGATCCTGCCCGGCGTCTGCGAGATCGTGCGGGCCACCGGCAAGCAGCCGGCCCTGATCTCCGACGCCGAGGGCTTCGTCCTCAACCGGCTGCAGTACGCGCTGTTCTCCGAGGCCTCCGCACTGGTCGACGAGGGCATCGCGAGCGCGGAGGACGTCGACACCGTCGTCCGGACCACGTTCGGGTTCCGGCTGCCGTTCTTCGGACCGTTCGCGATCGCCGACATGGCCGGGCTCGACGTCTACAAGTTCTGCTACGAGTCGATGCAGACCCGCTGGCCGGAGCGGTTCGCGACGCCGCGCGCACTGGCCGAGCACGTCGAGAACGGCAGGCTGGGCACCAAGTCCGGCGGCGGGTTCCTCGACGTACCGGCCGAGCGCGTCCCCGAGCTCGTCGCCTACCGGAACACGGCCTACGTGCGGATGCAGCAGCTGCTCGACGAGCTCGGACCGGCACCGATCCGGAACGAGGAGAAGGAGACCGACCAGTGACCGGGTTCCCCACCGACCGCACCGTGGTCCTGACCGGGGCCGGGTCCCCGCGCGGGATCGGCCGCTACACCGCCTTCCACCTCGCCGAGGCCGGGTGGAACGTCGGCCTGCTCGACGTCGACGGCGACGCGGCCGCGGCCACCGCCGCCGAGGTCGCCGAGGCACACGGGGTGCGGGCCGTCGGGGTGGGCGCCGACGTCGCCGACCGCGCCGCCGCCGTCGCCGCGATCGACACCCTCGAGGAACAGCTGCCGCAGCTCGTCGCGCTGGTCGCGTTCGCCGGCGTCTCCTCCCCGGTGCCCTACCTGGAGGTCGACGCCGACGAGTGGCACCGGGTCGTCTCGATCAACCTGGAGGGCACGCACTGGGTCACCCAGCGGGTCGCCCGGTCACTGGTCGGGCACGGCGTCGGGCGGATCGTCGGGGTGTCCTCGGTGTCGGCCCAGCGCGGCGGCGGCACCTACTCGAAGACGCCGTACTCGGCGGCGAAGGCCGGGATCGTCGGGCTGATGCGGTCGGTGGCCCGCGAGCTCGGGCCGCACGGAGTGACCGCGAACGTGATCTCCCCCGGGCCGATCGACACCGACATCATGGGCGGCACGCTCACCGAGGAGCGCAAGGCGGGCATGGCCGCCGACGGCGTGCTGTCCCGGATCGGCACGCCGCGCGACGTCGCCGCCGCCGCGGCCTACCTGATCGGCCCGGACAGCGGATTCGTCACCGGCCAGACCCTGAACGTCGACGGCGGCCTCTACATGCACTGATCCCCGGTGCAGGTCTGTGCCGAGGGCAGGGTCAGGCCGGCGGGTCGCGCTCGACGAACCGCAGGGTCATGGCGAGGTAGTCGCGCAGCGGGACCGTGCGCGGGGCCCGGTGGTGCCGCTGCCAGATGGTGTTCGCGTCGTCCGGGCTCAGCGCACGCGAGTGCGCGACGACGACGCGGGCCTCCGCATCGCCGACGTCCCGGCCGGCCAACGCCGCGAGCACGACGACCAGCTCGGCGGCGCGGTCGTCGTCCCACCCCCGGTCGTCCACCGGTCGTCCCCCCGCTCGGTCCGGGCGCGCCGCCGACCGGCGTGCCCGCACCAGCACAGCACAGGGGACCGACAGTCACCGGTCACATGACCAGCAGGTACACCACGGCCGACACGCCGATCACGATGATCACGCCCCGCAGCACGGTCGGCGGCAGCCGGCGGCCGACCTTCGCCCCCAGGAACCCGCCGACGATCGAGCTCACCGCCAGGATCGCCACGACCGGCCAGCTGACCGGCGCGACGAAGGCGTAGATGATCCCCGCGACCAGGTTGACGATCGCCGACAGCGCGTTCTTGAAGGCGTTGAGCCGCTGCAGCGAGTCCGCCAGCAGCAGCCCCATGATGCCGACCAGCATGATCCCCTGGGCAGCGGTGAAGTATCCGCCGTAGATGCCGACCAGGAAGATCAGCAGGTAGACCACCGGCGACGACGACCGGTCCTTCGGCGTCTCACGCTGCTTCAGCCGCCGGGACAGCAACGGCTGCACCGCGACCAGCACCACCGCGAGCCCCACCAGGACCGGCACGATCGTCTCGAACGCGTCCGGCGGCAGCGACAGCAGCAGCGCCGCCCCGACGATCGCGCCGAGCAGCGACGCGATGCCGTACCGGACCAGCCGGCCGCCCTGGCCCTCCAGCTCCTTGCGGTAGCCGATGGCGCCGGTGATCGTCCCGGTGATCAGGCCGATCGCGTTCGACGTCGTCGCCGTCACCGGCGGATAGCCCAGCGCGACCAGGACCGGGAAGGTGACCAGCGTCCCCGAGCCGACGACGGTGTTGATGAGGCCGGCCCACAGCCCCGCCACCGCGATGATCGCGATCTCCCACCACTCCACGGGCACACCCTACGAACCACCTGTTGCAACGCTAAAGAAAGGTGACGCGTACGACGTACGCCGGACGCGTAAGGCCGCACACACAGTGCGTAGAGTGATCGTCTCGTGAGCGTCGACGTCCGTTGGTCTCCCCCGACCACCCCGGCCCGCCCGGCCCTCGACCGGGCCTCGATCGTGACCACCGCGCTCGCGATCGCCGACGCCGACGGGCTCGCCGCCCTCTCGATGCCCCGGCTGGCCCGCGAGCTGGGCTCCGCGCCGATGTCGCTGTACCGGCACGTGCCGAGCAAGGACGCGCTGGTGGACCTGATGCTCGACACGGCGCTCGGCGCGCCGCCGGACCTGGCCGGTTGCCCGCTGCGGCTCGGGTGCGAGATCTGGGCGACGGCGCTGCGCGACGTGCTCGACGAGCACCCGTGGACGGTCGGGCTGATGGCCGGTGACCGGAGTGCAGGTCCGGCCGAGTGCGGGTGGTCAGAGGCCCTGCTCGCGCACGTCGTCACCACCGGCCAACCGCTGCACACCGCGGTGGAGGTCCTGCACCTGGTGCACGGCTACGTGCGCGGCGCGGCGGCACTGGCCGGCGACCGGCTCCCGACGGCCGACGACCTGGAACGCTCGGGACGCGCCACCGAGCTGCCGGTGCTGGCCCGGCTGCTCGGTGGCGCCGTCGTCCGCGGGCCCGGCGGGGCGGAGCCGCTGTTCGACAGCGGCCTGCGCCGGACCCTCGACGCCGTCGAGGCAGCGTGCGCTCCGCGCTCGTGAGTGGTTGTCGCGGTCCTGACCGCGACAACCACTCACGAGCGGTGTGCCGCCAGTTCCAGGCGCGGCCAGTCGCCGAGGTCCCGGAGCAGCTGCCGGTCGTGGGTCGCCACGACCACCACCGCCGACGTCGCCCGTAGCGCCCCGGTCAGGTCGTCGACCAGCGCCGGGGACAGGTGGTTGGTCGGCTCGTCCAGCAGGATCGCGCTCGGCCGCCCGGCCAGCGCGAGCGCGAGGTCCAGGCGTCGCTGCTGCCCCTGGGACAGCCGCCCGACGGGGGTGCGCATCGCCTCGGCGTCCAGCAGCCCGAGTGCCCCGAGCCCGACGGCGTCGGCGTCGCGCGGCGCCCCGCTCGCCACCAGCCGCCCGACGTACCGGGCGTGCACCTCCCGGGCGGTGCGCTCCCGCTCCGGTCGCGACCCGGCGGCCGCTGCTTCCTGGACGACGGTCTCCTGGGCGACGGTCTCCTGGGCGACACGGACCACCCGGGCGCCGCGGGCCGTCCGCACGGTCCCGCCGGTCGGGTCGAGCTCCCCGGCCAGCACGGCGAGCAGCGTCGACTTCCCGGCGCCGTTCGGGCCGGTGACCAGCAGCCGGTCACCCCCGTCGAGGGTGAGGGTGAACGGTCCGGTCAGCCGCCCGGCGACGGCGACGCCGTGTACCCGGACCTGCGGTGAACCGGTGCGGACCTGCAGGTCCGGCCACCGCAGCGCGGGCGGCGGCGGTGGGAGGTCGACGCGGTGCGCGTCGAGGGCCTCCTGCTGCCGGTGCAGCGCCTGCACGACGCCCGGCGCGCGGGACTGGCGCTGGTGCTTCCCGGTCCCCTTGTCCGGGCGCCAGCCCGTGGAGAGCCGGTTGCGGGCCGCCGACACCGCGTCCTGCAGCCGCCGGTGCTCGGCCTGCTGCTCGGCGTGGTCGGACTCCCAGCGCTCGCGCTCCCGGCGCCGGGCGTCCTGCCAGCCGTCGTAGCCACCGGCGAACAGTCGTGGCCGGTCGTCGCGGGTCGGGTCCAGGTCCAGGAACCGGTCGGCGACGTCGCGCAGCAGCGCACGGTCGTGGCTGACGACAGCCAGCCCGCCGTGGTGCTCGCGCAGCATCCGGGTCAGGAAGTCGAGTCCGCCGGCGTCGAGGTGGTTGGTCGGCTCGTCGAGCAGGAGCACGTCGTGCCGGGCGCCGAGCAGGCAGGCCAGCCGCACCCGGTACCGCTGGCCCACCGACAGGGTCGACAGTGGACGGTCCCGGTCGGTACAGGCGTCCAGCGCGCCCAGGGCGACGTCGACCCGGCGTTCGGCGTCCCACGCGTCGAGCCGGGTGGCGGCCTCCAGCGCGGCGGCGTAGCGGTCGTCGGCCGCCGGGTCGGTGCCCCCGGCGAGGGCGAGCGTGGCCTCGTCGAGCGCGGCCAGCGCGGCCAGGCTCTCCGCGAGCGCCCCGGACGTGAGGGTGCCGACGGTCTCGCCGTCGCGTGTGGACAGTTCCTGGCGGGCGAGACCGACCGTGCCGGTGCGGTGCACGCTGCCGGAGTCAGGGACGAGCAGGCCGGCGAGGACGTGCAGCAGGGTCGTCTTGCCGCGGCCGTTCTCGCCGACGACGGCGATCCGGGACCGCGCGGAGACGGTGACGGACACGTCGTGCAGGACGGTCCGGGACCCGCGGGTGAGGGTGACGCCCTCGGCGCGGACGTGGGCGCCGGCACCCGCCTCGAGGGCGGGGGTGGGCAGCAGCGGTTCGGGGGTGGTGTGCACGGGGAAGCTCCGCAGCTCGCAGTGGAGCCGGGCAGCACAGAAGAGCCGCCCGGCGGAACCGGGACGGCGAGCGCGGATTCAGCAGGGAGTGGGCGCCGCCGTCAGCGGGCGGTGCGAACCTTCTGCGACCAGATGCCTCGTGCCATGCGTCGTACCGTACATGTCCGACCCGGGCGGTTCGCCGGGGTTCCGGTCGGGGACGCGATGGCGCGCAGCGCGACCAGCACCGGTAACCGGTCGATCTCGCGCTCGTGCCATGCGATCGGTCGCGCTCCGTACTGCCGGCTGGGTCGCCGATCGGTCCTCGCGCGGAGCGCCCGCCGATTCTCACCGTCACCCGAGCCACCGTCAGAACGGCGGCGGCATGTCCGGGTCCGCGACGACCTCACCGGGGTCCGCCGGTGTCTCGTCCGGAGGGGCCGCGGGTGCGGCCGGTGGTTGGGGTAGTGGGTCGGTGAAGGGTGTGTAGTCCTTGGGGTAGGTGGTGCGTGTCCAGCCGCAGGGGCTGATCCATTCCAGGCCACCGTCGGGCAGTGAGATGGCGTGCCAGCCGGGGGCGTCTTTCAGCTTGTGGGTCCCGGTACAGAAGCCGTGCAGGTTCTCGGCGCTGGTGTGTCCGTGGTGGCCGCCGCCGAAGGGGATGTGGTGGTCGAGCTCGCGGATGTCGCGGGTGCAGAGGGCTCCGCGGCAGTGGCCGTCGCGGGCGCGGACGTGGTCGTCGAGGTTGGCCGGGGGCGCGTAGGTGCTGCGCCCGTAGTCGAGGCACTGCCCGGTGACCGGGTCGGTGACGATGCGGGCCAGTGTGCCGCCGGCGGCCAGGGCGCGGGCCGTCACTGCGGGGATGGGTCCGTGGCCGGCGAGTTCGGCGGGGCGCTCGGAGCCCAGGAGGGTGTCGAGGCCGACCACGACCTGGATCAGGGGTTTGCGCCCGATCACGGTGTTCGGGTCCGGCTTGGTGGCCAGGGCCTGGGCGACCGCCGCGGCGATCACCTCCCGCGAGACGATCGCCGCGGGGGCGGCAGGCGCGGTACCGGTCTCGGACTGCCGGGCCTGTCCGGTCGTGTCCTGGCCGTTCGTGCCGTGGGCGCCGGGTCGTGTGTCGGGCTGTGCGGTGGTGTGGGTTCCGTCGTCGCCGCCGGAGTGGTCGGCGGCGTCGGGCGGGACCGGGGTGCCCTGCGCCGCGGCGAGCACGCTCGCCACCGCGGACTCGACCGCGCCCAGGTCGGTGACCGACATCGTGCCCTGCAACAGGTGGTGGGCGATGTCGACCCGGCGCTGGTCCAGGGTGCGGGTGTCCTGCGTACCCAGCGAGCGGGCCATCCGGTCCACACACCGCCAGGAGGCTTCGGTCTGCTCGGCGGTCCCGGAGATCCACAGCGATCCCATGCCCTCCTCACCGCGGCTGATCGACATCCGCCGGTCGGCCTTGGCGACGGCATGCCGGCGTTGGGCCCCGTCAGGGTCGAGGCGGGCGATGGCGCGCCGGATCCGGTCAGACAGCTGACGGCGGGTCGCCTCCCCGGCGCCGGGCAGCACGGCCGCTTCGACTTCGCGGGCCAGGTCGTCGGAGAGCACGGTGGTGGCGTGAGAGATCTGGTCGGCGCGGCGTTCGTCGATCCGTCCGGCCTCCCACGCGGCCAACGTGGCGGGCAGGACGTCGGTGAACCGGCGGGCGCGCCCGATCAGCGACAGGGCCTCCTCACGCGAGATCGAGAACACCAGAGAGATCTGGTCGGGCAGCCAGCGCGAGACCGGACAGACCGCTCTCGGGTCCGCATCAGGTGGGGCGGCGCTGCTGCCGCGCGGGTAGCGGGCGGTGAACACCCCGACCATCCGCATCGTGATCGCGGCGAAGCTTTCCCGCAGCCGTGCCGCGCTCTCGGCGAGAGCGAGCAGCTCGGTGTCGGTGCACAGTTGCGGGGCGGCCGCGGCGGTCTGGACCTGCAACGCCAGCCCGGGCCCGACCGGGGTGTCGGGCAGCGTCGCGAGTCCCCAGGGCTCGTCCGGGTCGTCGAGCTGGTCGCAGAGTTCCCGGCACACCGAGGGCGGCCAGCCGTGCGCACACAGCTCGACCGCGAGTAGCGGGCCGCCGACGTCGCTCATGTGTTCGAGTATAGGCCTCCGGCCAGCACTCTGATGGCCACTGAGCGCACGAACGCGACCACTTGGCGACCAGCAATCGCAAGCATCGCCCGCCCTCGATCGAAGCATCCCGTGAGGAGTACCGGAGAGCTCTCGCCACAGGATCGAACTACCCTCAGGTACCCCTCACGGACTCCCTGGTTCTGAGGAGAGGAGATCCCAGCGGTTCCCGGCGACGTCGCGGAACACCGCGACCGTCCCGTAGGGCTCGGCCCGGGGCGGGGCCTCGAACTCCACGCCGAGCCCGCGCAGCCGGGTGTACTCGGCGGCGACGTCGTCGACCTCGAGGAACAGCCCGACCCGGCCGGCGAACTGCCCGCCCACGACCGCCTGCTGGCGCTCCCCGTCCGCGCGCGCCAGCAGCAGGCCGGTCTCCTCGCCGGGCGGCCGGACGACCACCCATCGCTTGGCGCCCCCGTCACCGAGCTCGTCGACGGTACGTCGGAGACCAGCTCGAACCCCAGGACGCCGACGAAGAAGGCGATCGCCTCGTCATAGTCGTCGACGACGAGGGCGGAGTGACGGAGCCGCATCACGCCACCGTCGCATCCACATCGGTCACCCGTCGCCGTCGCGCCGGTGCCGACGCCGCGAGCACGCCGCCGACCACCACCGCACCCGCGACGAGCTCCACCACCGACGGCCGCTCCCCCAGCAGCACCATCGCCAGCGCCATCCCGACCACCGGCACGAGCAGCGAGTGCGGGGCGACGACCCCGGCCGGGTAGCGCCGCATCAGCGCCGTCCACATCGCACCGGCGACGACGGTGGCGACGACCGACAGATACCCCAGCGACGCCAGCGCGGGCAGCCCGTCCCAGGAGAACATCGCGCCCACCGCGATCCAGCCCGTCGCCGGTCCCTCGACGACCGCGGACGCGACCAGCAGAGGAACCGGCGGCACGACCGTCATCCACATCGTCAGGTGCAGCGGATCGACGCGGTCGCCGTCGCGTTGCGCCAGCCGGTTGCACAGGTTCCCGGACGCCCAGCCCAGCGCGCCCAGCAGGGTCAGCACCACCGGCAGCACGGCCGCGGCCTGCGCGCGGACCAGCGCGATCGTCACCAGCCCGGCGACCGCGACGCCGATCCCGGCCCACTGCCGCCCGCTCACCCGTTCCCGCAACAGCAGCGCGCCCAGCAGCAGCGTGAACGGGCCGGACGCCTGCAGCACCAGCGACGCCAGCCCGACCGGCATCCCCGCGCGCAGCCCGAGGAACAGGAAGAGGAACTGCAGCGTCCCGAACCCCAGCCCGAACCCGATCAGCCAGCGCAGCGGGACCCGGGGCCGGGGCACGAAGACCAGGGCGGGCACCGCGAGCACCAGCATCCGCAGCCCGGCCAGGAAGATCGGCGGGAAGTACTCCAGGCCGACGTGCATGGCGATGAAGTTGGCACCCCACAGCACGGCGACGACGACGGCGAGGCCACGGTCCCGGACGGTCACGCTGCAGACTCTCGATCACCGAGCACCGTGCAGTCCAGCGATCGATACTGCAGTGACGTTGTAGCGTTGCTTCATGGACGTCCACCGGCTTCGGCTGCTGCGCGAGCTCGCCGTCCGCGGGTCGGTCACCGCCGTCGCGCAGGCGTCGAACCTCACGCCGTCCGCGGTGTCCCAGCAGCTCAAGGTGCTCGCCCGGGAGGCCGGGATCGCACTGACCGTGCCGGACGGGCGCGGACTGCGGCTGACCGAGGCCGGCGCCGCCGTCGTCGCCGGGGCGGACGAGGTGCTGACCGCGCTGGGACGGCTGGACGAGACCGTCGCCGGGCTGCGGGACCACCCGCTCGGCACGGTGCGCGTCGCGCTGTTCCCGTCCGCGGCCCGGTTGCTGCTCCCCGGGCTGCTGCGCCGCACCGCGGACCGCGACGGCCTGGTCCTGCGCTGCCGGGACCTGGACCTGCGGCCGGACGAAGTGCCGGCGGCCGCGGCCGACGCCGACGTGGTCGTCACCCACCACGACGAGCGACTCGACCCGTTCTCCGGCGGACGGCTGCGGGTGCGCTCGCTGCTGCGCGAGCCGCTCGACGTCGCCCTCCCGCCCGGGCACCCGCTCGCCGCGCGCTCCGCGGTCGAGCTGACCGACCTGGTGGACGAGGACTGGATCTCCGTCGAGGTCGGGTGGCCGGTCGACGACGTGCTCCGCTCGCTGGGCCTGGTCTCCGGCACCGCACCCCGGATCGTGCAGCGCATCAACGACTTCTCGGTCACCGAGGAGCTCGTCGCCGACGGGCACGGGGTGGCGCTGCTCCCCCGCTTCTCGACCGACGACCGCGGCGGGACCCGGCTCGCCCTGCGCCCGCTGGCCGGGGTGCGCGCGGCCCGGCTGGTGCGGGCGGTCTGCCGGCCGGACGCGGCGACGCGCCCGGTGGTACGTCTGGTGCTCGACGAGCTCGCCGCCGAGGCCGACGCGGTCCGGCGGGCCCGGACCTCGTCGAGCTAGTCCGCCTCCCGTTCGCTCCCGGCATTGCCGCTCCCGGCGGCTTCGCTCCCGGCGGTGTCACGGTGCCGCAGCGAGAGGACCTGGCGGTGCAGGCGCCGGTTCTCCGCCCGCAGGGCCGCGACCTCGCAGCCGGCCGACTCGTGCAGCCGGCCGAGCTCGTGCTCCAGTTCGCGGACGCGGGCGGTGAGCGCGTCGTTGTCGCCGTAGGTGTGCCGGAGAGCCCGGCGGACGCCGACCAACAGCGGCCGTCGCCGCTTCCCGACGTCCCGCCCGTCCGCCGCGAGGTGCATCTCCGGTTCCCGGCGCCGAAGACCCCGGCCGAGGGCGTCGCGCGGGTCGTACTGCGGATCCGGGAGCCGATGGCGCGCGTCGCCGGTGCCCGGCATGGCCATGTGCCGCCCCCGCTCCCGTGCCGTCATGATCCGCTCCATCCGTCTTACCGATACGGTGACGACAACACAACCATGATCTCGAACACGCCGGCCCCCGAACGGCGGTCAGAGCACGCGGCGGAACCGGTACTTGTCCAGACCCGCACCGTCGTGGTCCGGAACCGGCCCCTCGACGTCGAACCCGAGGCTCCGGTGGAACCGCAGCGAGCCCTCGTTCTGCGGTGAGGTGATGGCCTGCAGCTCCGAGCACCCGTGCGCGCGGGCGATCACGGTGAACCGGTCGTAGAGGTCCCGGGCCAGCCCGTCCCCGCGCAGGTCCGGCCGCACCCCGACGAAGTGGATGTAACCCACCGCGGGTTCGGACGGCGACGGGAACCCGATGAGGAAGCCCGCGAGCGGCCCGTGCGCGGTGTCCTCGACCGCGACGAGCGAGGTCCGGTGGAAGTGGTCCAGGAACATCCGCGGGACCAGGCCGTGCACCGGCCGTCCCCACCAGTCGTCGACCACCCCGACGATCGCCGGGTGGTCCCCGGGCCGGGCTGCGCGCACCCGCACGTCAGAACATCCGGGTGACCTTGTTGAGCCCGCCGTACCGGACCGGCGAGATCTTCACCGACGCGCCGGAGTACGGCGCCTCGATCATCTTCCCGTCACCCAGGTACATCGCGATGTGGTAGGTCCGGCCGTTGCGCGCCCAGGACAGCATGTCCCCGCGCCGCATGTCCGAGACCGGCACCAGCCGTCCGGCGTTGGCCTGGTTGCCGCTCCACCGGGGCAGGTTCACCCCGATGCCGGCGAACGCGTAGAGCATCAGCCCGGAGCAGTCGAAGCCGACCTTGTTGTAGTCGCCGTGCCGGTCCGCGGCGCCGCCGTCGCGGATGCCGCGGCTGGGACCGCGGGCGGTGCCGCCGCCCCAGGCGTAGGTGATCCCGATCTGGGCCATCGCCCGGTCGATCACCGTCTCCATCGCGGCAGAACCGGTCCGGGGCGGTGCCCCGCCGCCGCCGCCACCCGGGGCCGGGGCCGGGGCCTGCGCGATCCGGGCGCGCGCCTCCTCCCGGGCGCGCGCCTCGGCCTCCGCGGCCAGCCGGGCCTGCTCGGCCTGCCAGGCCCGGTAACGGTCCCGCTGCGCGCGCAGTCCGGCGTCGGCGTTCTCGGCGGCGTCGAGCTGCTGCCGCACACTCGCCTGCTCGGCGAGGACGTCGTCGAGCAGGCCCTGCTGCTCGTCGGCGGCCTCCGCGGCCTCGACCAGCGCGCGGTCGGCCGCGTTGCTCGCCTCCTCGGCCGCGGCGCGGCGCCGGTCGGCCTCCTCCTGCGCGGCCCGGGCGAGCGAGTCCGCGTTGGCCTGCGCGATCCGCGCCTGCTCCAGCTCCTCGAGCACGCCTGCCTGGTCCTCGCTCAGCGCGTTCGTGAGCCGGGCCCGGTCCATGAGGTCGTCCGGGTCGGTGGCGCGGGACAGCAGGCCGAGCGGCCCGAGGTCGAGGCCGTGGGTGTAGACGTCGCCGACGAACGCGTCGAGCCGGGTCCGGGCGTCGTCGACCGCGCGGCCGGCCTCCTCGGTCGCCTCGCGCGCCTCGGCCGCCCGCGCGGCGGCGGCGTCGGCCTCCGCGCCGGCCGCGTCGGCGGTGTCCCGGGCCTCCAGGGCCTGCTCGTTGCGGCTGGCGACCTCGATCCGCAGGTCGTCGGCCTCGGCCTCCAGCTCGGCGAGGCGCGCGGTGAGCCGGCCGACCTCGGCGGCACGGTCCGAGACGTCCTGCCGGCTGCGCTCCAGCTCGTCGTCGTCGGGGTTGGGCGGCGGAGACGGCTGGCCCGGAAGTACTGCTGCGGCGGGAGCGGCCGCGGCCACGCCCACTCCCGGGCTCGCCAGCACGACGGCGGCGAGCACCACGAGCACACCGACGGCGGTCGGTGCGGGCCGGCGCGTCTCGCGCGTCACGATCGATGGCCTCCGGACAGGCGGGGAGCGGTCGAAGATCACGCGCAGCCTGCCAGCCGGATCACACGCACCACGTCCGACACACCGGGCACTCCGGCCACGTCCTCCACTCGGGCGAGGGCGGCAGGGTGAACGAGCGGCGTGACGTGCCGTACCCGGGGTCGACCACTTAATAGGACAGGCGTACTGTTTGAGGCCGAGGGTCCGCGCTGCCGCTCACCGGGCGGTGCGCGAGACTCGCCGACGACGCCGGTGGGCACGTGCGAGACGTCCACCGCTCCGGACGACCGACACGCCCACCACCACGGGAGGACCACGCAGTGGCCAGCACCGACAGCTTCGGCGCCAGAGGACAGCTCGACGTCGGGGGCACCGGTTACGAGATCTTCCGGCTCTCCGCGGTGAAGGGCGCCGAGCGCCTGCCGTTCAGCCTGAAGGTCCTGCTCGAGAACCTGCTCCGCACCGAGGACGGGGCCAACGTCACGGCGGACCACATCAACGCCCTGGCGAACTGGGACCCCTCCGCCGACCCCGACACCGAGATCCAGTTCACCCCGGCCCGGGTGATCATGCAGGACTTCACCGGCGTCCCCTGCGTCGTCGACCTGGCGACCATGCGCGAGGCCGTGACCGAGATGGGCGGCGACCCGTCGAAGGTCAACCCGCTGGCGCCGGCCGAGCTGGTCATCGACCACTCGGTGATGATCGACTTCTTCGGCACCGCGGACGCGTTCGAGAAGAACATCGAGTTCGAGTACGGCCGCAACAAGGAGCGCTACCAGTTCCTGCGCTGGGGCCAGGGCGCCTTCGACGAGTTCAAGGTCGTCCCCCCGGGAACCGGCATCGTGCACCAGGTCAACATCGAGAACCTGGCGCGGGTCGTCATGCCGCGCAACGGCCAGGCCTACCCGGACACCCTGGTCGGCACCGACTCGCACACCACGATGGTCAACGGCCTGGGCGTGCTGGGCTGGGGCGTCGGCGGTATCGAGGCCGAGGCCGCGATGCTCGGCCAGCCGGTCTCGATGCTCATCCCGAAGGTGCTGGGCTTCAAGCTCACCGGCGAGATCCCCACCGGCGTGACCGCCACCGACGTGGTGCTGACGATCACCGAGATGCTGCGCCGCCAGGGCGTCGTCGGGAAGTTCGTCGAGTTCTACGGCGAGGGCGTCGGCTCGGTGCCGCTGGCCAACCGCGCTACGATCGGCAACATGAGCCCGGAGTTCGGCTCCACCGCGGCGATCTTCCCGGTCGACGAGGAGACGGTCCGCTACCTCAAGCTCACCGGCCGCTCGGCCGAGCAGATCGCGCTGGTCGAGGCCTACGCCAAGGAGCAGGGCCTCTGGCACGACCCGTCCCGCGAGCCGGTCTTCTCCGAGACCCTCGAGCTGGACCTGTCGACGGTCGTCCCGTCGATCGCCGGCCCGAAGCGCCCGCAGGACCGGATCGAGCTGACCGACGCCAAGTCGTCGTTCCGCAAGACCGTGCACGACTACACCGACGACGACGTGGCGGCCACCCCGCTGGGCAAGATCGACGAGTCGAACGACGAGTCCTTCCCCGCCAGCGACGCGCCCGCGCTGTCCTTCAGCGACGACGACGCCGCCCCGGTCGTGCTGTCCGCGGCCGACGGCTGCGAGGGCCGCCCGTCCAAGCCGGTCACCGTGCGCTCGGACTCGCGCGGCGAGTTCGTGCTGGACCACGGCGCCGTCGTGATCGCCTCGATCACCTCGTGCACCAACACGTCGAACCCGAGCGTCATGCTCGGCGCCGCGCTGCTCGCGAAGAACGCCGTCGACAAGGGACTGTCGGTCCGGCCGTGGGTCAAGACGTCGATGGCGCCGGGCTCGCAGGTCGTCACCGACTACTACGAGAAGGCCGGCCTCTGGCCCTACCTGAACAAGCTGGGCTACAACCTGGTCGGCTACGGCTGCACCACCTGCATCGGCAACTCCGGGCCGCTGCCGGAGGAGATCTCGGCCGCGGTCAACGAGAACGACCTGACCGTCGTCTCGGTGCTGTCCGGTAACCGGAACTTCGAGGGCCGGATCAACCCGGACGTCAAGATGAACTACCTGGCGTCCCCGCCGCTGGTCATCGCCTACGCCCTGGCCGGCACGATGGACTTCGACTTCGAGAACCAGCCGCTGGGCCAGGACACCGACGGCGGCGACGTCTTCCTGCGCGACATCTGGCCCTCGACCGACGACGTCAACGCCGTCGTCGACTCGGCGATCGACTCGGACATGTTCGAGAAGAGCTACTCCGACGTCTTCCGCGGCGACGACCGGTGGCGCGCGCTGCCGACCCCCGAGGGCAAGGTCTTCGAGTGGGACGAGCAGTCCACCTACGTCCGCAAGCCCCCGTACTTCGAGGGCATGGCCACCGAGCCGTCGCCGGTCACCGACATCTCCGGGGCGCGGGTGCTGGCGCTGCTCGGTGACTCGGTGACCACCGACCACATCTCGCCGGCGGGCGCGATCAAGCCGGGCACCCCGGCCGCGCAGTACCTGGACGAGCACGGCGTGGAGAAGAAGGACTACAACTCCTTCGGCTCGCGGCGCGGCAACCACGAGGTGATGATCCGCGGCACGTTCGCGAACATCCGGCTGCGCAACCAGCTGCTGGACGCGATCGTCGACGGCGGGGTGTCGGGTGGCTACACCCGCGACTTCACCGCCGAGGGCGCGCCGCAGGCGTTCATCTACGACGCCGCGCAGAACTACGCCTCGGCCGGCACCCCGCTGGTCATCCTGGGCGGCAAGGAGTACGGCTCCGGGTCGTCGCGGGACTGGGCGGCCAAGGGCACCGCGCTGCTCGGCGTGAAGGCCGTGATCGTCGAGTCCTTCGAGCGGATCCACCGGTCGAACCTGATCGGCATGGGCGTCATCCCGCTGCAGTTCCCCGAGGGCGAGTCCGCGACGTCCCTCGGCCTGGACGGCACCGAGACGTTCGCCATCTCCGGGATCACCGAGCTGAACGACGGGAAGACCCCGAAGTCGGTGACGGTGACCGCCACGAAGGAGTCCGGCGAGACGGTGGAGTTCGACGCGAAGGTCCGGATCGACACCCCGGGCGAGGCGGACTACTACCGCAACGGCGGCATCCTGCAGTACGTGCTGCGGGGCATGCTCACGAGCTGACGCGCAACTCCCACCACACGCGGAGCCCGTCGCCCTCCGGGCGGCGGGCTCCGTCGTGTTCGCCAGTAGCGCCGGCGCTCAGTCCTCCTGGCCGGGCCGGAGACGGTGGCGCGCCTCCAGCGCGAGGTGCGCCGACAGCGCCGACCGGAGCGAGTTCGCCGCACTCGCCAGCCAGGGGCCGACGGCATCGTCCTCGCGCTCGACGCCGTCCGGCCTGCTGCGCGCCTCGCGCACCGCGGCGAGCGCCCGGATCGCGGCGGCCGACACCGTCGCCAGGTCCTCCTCGATCCGCGATATCAACGTCCCGGGGGGACTGTCGGTCAGCCCCTGGAACTCATCACGGGTCGCGCGCCACTCGCTGTGGTGCCTGGCCTGCTCCCGCACGAGCAGCACGTCGACGGCGAGCGAGTCCGGTACGACACGGCCGCCACGGGACAGCATCTGTTCTGCCAAGGAAGTGATCCCATCGTCCGACGCATCGGGGCGCGACGCGTCGCCGGTCGCCTGCTTCCGCTGATCGATCGCTATCAAGCCGGATCACAAGTGCGTCCGCAACGAACACCGGCAGGGATATCCCCGCGAGGGGCATCCCTCACAGGGTGGGTGAGCACGCCGAGTGATCATCGTGCTCACCACGACCGCACGATTCACGACTCTGTGTAGCGCGAATACATTCATACCCGAAGAATTACCGGTGGTGTGAATCACAAGATCGATATGCGTTACCCTCCTCCAGTGCGGCTGCTCCCCCGGGACAGCGCCATGTCCTTCGAGGAATCGGCCCGGTGGAGAGGTACGCTCGACATGCCAGCGCGGAATTCCCGCCGCGGAGCCGACGACATCGGCGGGACCGGCGCTCCCCCGGCACTCGAATCGCCGTCGTTCGGATCGTTCCTGCAGCAGCTGCGTGCGCGCTCGACGCGAGGCCGGCGGCGCGGCGGCGGGATGAGCCGGGCCGAGCTGGCCACGCTGGCCGGTCGCGGGGTCAGCTACATCACCAAGCTCGAGCAGGGGGAGGCCCAGGCTCCCTCGGCCGCGGTCGTCGAGAGCGTGGCGGACGCGTTGCAGGTCACCGGCGCCGAGCGCGCGCACCTCCACGATCTGAGCACCTACCGCCCGGCACCGGCCGGCACCGCGCACCGCTCTCCGGTCTCGGTCACCGACGCGAACAGGATCTACGTCGACAACCTCGCTCCCGCCCTGGGCGGCTTCGTCGACGTCGCCTGGAACGTGCTCTACGCGAATGGGGCCTACACGCGGGTGTATCGCCATATCGACGATCCGGGCGTCGGCAACGTGCTCGTATGGCTCTTCTTCGTCCCGGACAGTCGCCACATCATGGTGGAGTGGGAGCAGGAGGCATTGCTCACCGTGTCCTGGCTCCGTGCACTGATGGTCCGGAACGAACGCACCGGACCGGACTACACAACGCTCATGCACCGACTGGCACGATCGGACGAGTTCCTGACGATGTGGCGACGCGGCCAGGTGGCGCTGGCCCGGCACAAGGACGAGATGCTCGTCCGGGACCTCGACCGCGGAACCGTTCTGCACCTGCACGCACAGGTGCTCACGTGGCCGGAACCGGGCAGCTCGTTGCAGCTCTACCTCGGTGTCGACGTCACCGGGAACGCACTCCCATCCCGTTGATCGACAACGGTTGCGCGGGTTCCGGGTCGTGCGGTTGTGTACCGGTGGACGGTGCGTCGCCGCATTCCTACCGTGGGGGTCCACTGCATGTCGACCGTTTCGACCATCACCCTGGACAGTCGCACGATCGCCGTTTCCGACAGCGGCGGGACCGGATATCCGCTCCTCCTGGCCCACGGATTCGGGCTGGACTCCTCCATGTTCGGCGGCCAGGCCGATCTCGCGCCGTCCAGCCGGGTCATCGCCTGGGACGCCCCCGGGCACGGGGCGAGCCCGGTGGGCCCGGAGCCGTTCACGTTCTGGGACCTCGCCCGTACCCAGATCGAGCTGTTGGACGCACTCCGCATCGAGCGCGCCGTGGTCGGCGGGGTCTCCCAGGGAGGGTTCATCGCGCTCCGGACGGCGCTGGTCGCCCCCGGCCGGGTCTCGGGTCTGGTGCTGATGGACACGGAGTCCGCGGCCCTCGGCGCGGAGGACGCCCAGAGCTACGGCCGGCTGTTCGCCGCACTCGCCGAGTACGGGCCCACTCCGGAACTGACCACCGGGCTGGCGGCTCAGATCGTCGGGGACCACCCGGCCGCGGAGAAATGGGCCGGCGTGTGGCGCGAGCGCGGCGTGCCCCTCGGGGCGCCGGTCGACTGTCTCGTCCATCGCGACGACGTCACCGACCGGCTCTCCGGCATCACGGCGCCGGCTCTGGTGCTCTGCGGCGAGAACGACCACTCGATCCCGCGGGAACGGCAGGAACGGATGCGGCGGGGACTGACCGGTGCCGGTGAGCTCCACGTCGTCCCCGGGGCCGGACATTCGCCCGCGCTGACCCATCCGGACGCGGTCAACCGGCTCCTCGAGTCGTTCCTGGACGACGTGCTCGGCACGTAGCTCTACGGATCCGGGAGGCGGCCGGGGCCGGGAGGCTCCCGGCATGCTCCCGACACCGGAACCGTGGCCGCTGCTGCTCGACGAGGCCCGGGCGTACCCGTCCCCGCACAACTCCCAGCCGATCACCGTCCGGGTGCACGACGGGCGGCGCGCCGAGCTGCTCTACGACCTGCGACGCGGGCTGCCGGCGGAGAACTTCGGGATCCCGTTCGGCAACGTCTGCGCCGGGGTCTACCTGGAGTCGCTGGCGACCGTGGGGGCCGCGCACGGCTGGTCGGTGACCCCCGACCTGCGCGGCGAGGACCTCGACTTCGGTGCCACCGCCCGCCACCAGTCGCTCGGCACGGTCACGCTCACCCCGGCCCCGGTCATCGATCGCGCCCGGGCCGACCTGGCCGCGTTCCGCCGGCGGCGCACCTCACGGCGGCCCTACCGGAACATCCCCGTCGACCCGGCCGTGCTCGCCGAGGCCACGACGATCGCCGCCGACGCCGGCCACCACTTCGGACACACCGCGCGGCGGGCGCTGGTCGGCGACCTGGTGCGGATCAACCAGGAGACCCTGTTCGACGACCTGCGCGACGACGCCGTGCACGCCGAGATTCTCGCCTGGATCCGCACCTCCGACCGCCAGGCCGAAGCCACCCGGGACGGGCTCTCGGCCCGGACCCTGCTGCTGCCCGGCCCGCTGCTGGGCTTCGCGCTGCGCCACCGGGGGATGTGGGACCTGCCGCTGGCCGGGCCGCTGCTGCGCCGGATCTACCTGAGCACGATGCGTGGCGTGCGGGAGCTGGGCTGGCTGACCGGCCCGTTCGCCGGCGCCGCCGACCACGTCGCCGCGGGCCGGGTGTTCCTGCGGATCTGGCTGGCCTTCACGAAGGCCGACGTGTACCTGCACCCGTTCGGCACGGTGATCACCAACCCGCGCTCGCACGAGGCGTTCGTGTCCGCGGCCGGGATCGACTCCGGCGAGAACCGGATGGCCTGGATGCTGTTCCGCTACGGCCACAGCGCCGAACCGCCGCCCGCGCTGCGGCGCGAGCTGTCCGCGATGCTGCTGGACGGGAACGGAGCCCCGGCATGAACCCGCTGATGTGGTGCCACGAGGTCGTCGTCGACCTGCTCGGCCGGCGCCCGGACACCCACAAGCTGCTGCTCGCGCCCGGGATCGAGCCGCTGCGCTGGCGGTTGGGCCGGCGGCGGGCCCGCCGGACCTTCGAACGCAGCGCCCGCCTCGTCCCGGCCTACCGGGACTTCCTCGCCGAGCGCGGCGTCCCGGCGCGGCTGCCCGACGACCGGGCCTTCGACGGCGTCCCGGAGATGGACAAGGACAGCTACATCCGGCCCTACTCGATCACCGACCGGTGCGTGCGCGGGCGGATCCCGCGCCGCGGCGTCGTCGTCGACGAGTCGTCGGGCTCGTCCGGGACGCCGACGAGCTGGGTGCGCGGCCCCGTCGAGCGGCGGGCGGCCCGGGAGCTGCTGCGGGTCGGGTTCCTGCGCACCGCGGCGACGCTGCGCAAGCCGCCGTTCGTGATCAACGCGTTCTCCCTCGGCGCCTGGGCCACCGGGATGAACGTCTCCGCGGCGCTGACCGGCGTCGCCGTCGTGAAGTCCGTCGGCCCGGACCGCGACAAGATCATCAACACCATGCGGGAGTTCGGGCCGGACTTCACCTACGTGATCACCAGCTACCCGCCGTTCCTGAAAGGACTGTTCGACGACGACCGGCTCGACTGGTCGGCCTACGACATCGTCTGTGCCTTCGGCGGCGAGGGCATCAGCGAAGGGATGCGGAACCGGATCCTGGAGACCGCGCACTCGGTGATCGGCGCCTACGGGGCCAGCGACCTGGAGATCTCGATCGCCACCGAGACCCGGTTCACGATCGCGCTGCGCCGGGCGATCGCCGCCGACCCGGCGCTGTCGAGAGAACTGACGAAGCAGGACGACTACGGCCTGCTGCCCAACATCTTCCAGTTCAACCCCTACGCCTACCTGATCGAGACCAACGACGACGGCGAACTGCTGATCACCGTCAACCGGCATCAGAACCTCAGCCCGCGGATCCGCTACAACATCCACGACCGGGGCCACGTGCTGCGGATCCGCGACGTGCTGCCGGTGCTGCGCCGGTACGGCCTGCGCGAGGTACTCGACGCCCGGGAGCTCGACCTGCCGCTGCTGCTGCAGTACGGCCGCAGCGACTCGGGAGTGGACTACAACGGCGCCGTCGTCCCGCCGGACGGGCTCCGGGACGCGATCAACGCCGATCCCGAGCTGCTCGACGCCGTCGAGAACCACCGGCTGGTGTCCTACGAGGACGACGCCGGGGACCGGCAGCTGCACCTCGCGCTGCAGCTGGCCGACGGCCGCGACGTCGCCGACCGTGCGGCCGCCGCGCACCGGCTGGTCACCGCGCTGCGCGGGGCCAACGGCGACCTGCACAACGCGATCCGCACCAGCGCGCCCGGGACCGAGCCGACGGTCGGGTTCTACCCCTTCCGGACCGGCGTGTTCACCGGCGACGGCGCCCGACTGAAGAACGAGTACGTCTGGCACCTCGACGCCGTCGCCGCCCGCGGGTCCGGCGTGGACCCCCAGTTCACCGCCGAGCGGTGAGGGCCGTACGCCACCTTCCACCCGCCGTCCCCGCCCTGCGCGACCCGTCGTCGGCTGCCGCGACCCGTCGGCTGCTGCGCGACCGCCGCAGAGGGTGCGGCGCGCGGCGGCGCGTCGCGGTGGAGGCCGACGGGTCGCGGCGGCGACGGAGGCACCGGCGCGGCGACGGACGGCGAGGTCCCACCGGGACGGCGGGGTGCCGTGAGCGGGGGGCGCGGGCCGTGGTCAACGGGCGGTGGCCGACGTGGCCACGACGGCGGCGCTGGCCGCGGCGATCGCGACGGCGGTGTTCAGCACCGCGTTGCTCACCGCGCCGGCACCCCAGTTGCCCTCCTCCAGCGCCTTCGCCCGCTCGATCACCGCGGTCGACCAGCGGGGGCGGGGGTGCAGGGACGGCAGGGTGCCACTCGCCGAGATCAACCCGATGACGGCGGCGGTGTGCGCGTCCGGCTCGGCGCCGTTCTCCAGCACGTCGACGACCCGCTGCCGCAGTTCGGTCTCGTGCCGCGACGCGGTCGAGGGCAGCCGGGTGGTCGGGATCAGGCCGAGCAGCTTCCGCTTCTCCCGCCGGACCAGACCGCGCTCGACGAGCCGGTCGGTCAGGACCTTCCAGAGATCACCCAGCTCGGTGAGCAGCGCCTGGACGCGGCGGGGCCTGCGGGCGACGACGTCGTACGCGGACTGCAGCACCGGGTCCGGGAGCGGACCGTCACCGACCGCGACGACCATCGGGCCGCCGAGGCCGGCCCGGCTCTCGTCGGCCTCGACCCGGCCCAGCAGCGCCAGCTCGACGAGGACGGCGCCGCCGAGCGCGTAGGGCAGCGTCCCGGCGTTCGCGGGCGTGCCCGACGCGTCGTCCATCATCAGCATCAGTGCGTCCTCGACGATCAGCGTGTCGTCCCGCATGTCCGTCCCGGACCGCTCGGTGCGACCCGGGGACCAGTCGACACCATGCCGCGGCGGCACGGTCAAGCGTCGTACCCCGGCCGGGGCGTCAGACCGGGGCGCCCAGCTCGCGGGAGATGCGGGCCGCGGCGTCGGCCGCGGCGCGGCCGTGGCCGTCGAACACCGCCTCGGTCATCCGGACGGTCGGCCCGGAGACCGAGAGCGCCGCGGCGGGCGCGCGGTCCGGTCCGAGGATCGCCGCGCCCACCGCGGCGATGCCCTCGCTCAGTCCCTGCGGGTTGATCGACCAGCCGCGCGCCCGGACCTCGGCCAGCCGGGCCCGCAGCGCGTCCGGGTCCACGACCGTCCGGGGTGTGACCGCTTCCAGCGGACCGGCGGCCAGGTGCGCGTCCACAGCGGACTCGGGGCAGGCAGCGAGGTAGGCCTGTCCGGTCGCCGAGGCGTGCAACGGGATGCGCTGCCCGAGCGGCAGGAAGGCCCGCAGCCGGTGCGCGGTGTCGAGCCGCTCGACCAGGACCAGCTCGCGGCCGTCCGGCGCGGCGAGGTGGATCGTCTCCCCCGTCGTCATCTGCAGCTCGTGCAGCACCGGCAAGGCCCGCTCGCGCAGCTCCCCGGCGTCCCGCGCCCGGTTGCCGACGGCGAACGCCCGGTAGGTCAGGAGCCAGCGGGCCCGGTCGTCGGTGCGGCACCAGCCGACCTCGGCCAGCGTCAACAGGCAGCGCTGCACCGTGCTCTTCGGCAGCCCGACCGCCCGGGTCAGCTCGGACAGCCCGGCCGGTTGCCGCTCCCCCACCGCCTCCAGCACCCGGATCGCGGAGACCACACTCCCCGTCGCCATCGCTGCTTGACCCCTCCGACTCGCTGACCTAGCGTCGCTGTTGGTCCATCAGGTGAACCACTGTGCCAGCAGATGGACCGCTCGGGAAGTGGCTCGCGCCGGCGCGGCCCCGTGTGGCCGGTCGCGGGTGTCATCGACCGCACCACCCGCACGGAACCGGAGAACCTCGTTGCTGCTCACCTCGCTCACCGCCGCGCACGATCTGGAACGCGCCGTCGTCGTCGGCGACGACGCGCTGTCCCGGGCGGACCTGGTCGACCGGGCCGGGCGGTTCGCCGCCGGCATCGACGGCGACGGGCCGGTCGCCGTGCACGCGACGGCCTCGATGGACACCGTCGTCGCGATCGCCGGTTGCCTGCTGTCCGGGGTCCCGGTGGTGCCGGTGCCGCCCGACTCGGGCCCCGACGAGCGCGCGCACGTGCTGCGCGACTCCGGTGCCACCGCGTGGGCCGGGGAGCTCCCGGACGGCGTCGACCTGCCGGTCGTGCGGCCGGGGGGCACGGCCCTGGCGCCGCGTGAGGTCGACCCCGAGCAGGTCGCGATGCTGCTCTACACCTCGGGTACCACCGGGGCACCGAAGGGCGCGCAGCTCACCGGCCGCGCGATCGCCGCGGGCCTGGACGGGCTGGCCGAGGTCTGGGAGTGGACCCCGGACGACACCGTCGCGCACGGGCTGCCGCTGTTCCACGTGCACGGGCTCATCCTCGGTGTGCTCGGCTCGCTGCGCCTCGGGTCGCGGGTGGTGCACACGGTCAAGCCGCAGCCCGCCCGCTACGCCGCCGCGGGCGGCACCCTCTACTTCGGGGTGCCGACGGTCTGGAACCGGATCGTCTCCGAGCCGGAGTCGGCGCGCGCGCTGGGCTCGGCGCGGCTGCTGGTCTCGGGCAGCGCCCCACTGCCGGCGACGCTGTTCGAGCGGATCGCCGAGCTCACCGGGCAGGCCCCGGTCGAGCGGTACGGCATGACCGAAACGATGATCACGCTCAGCGCCCCGGTCGACGACCGCCGGGCCGGCTGGGTCGGGCGCCCGATCCGCGGCGCGGAGACCCGGCTGGTCCCGGCGGAGGACGGCGGGGAGGAGGTACCGGACGACGGCGAGAGCGTCGGCCGCCTCGAGGTCCGCGGGCCGATGCTGTTCGAGGGCTACCTCAACCGCCCGGACGCCAACGCCGAGAGCTGGGCCGGCGACGGCTGGTTCCGCACCGGCGACCTCGCCGTCCGCGACGCCGGCGGGTTCCACCGGATCGTCGGCCGCGAGTCGACCGACCTGATCAAGTCCGGCGGGTACCGGATCGGCTCCGGCGAGATCGAGGCGGCACTGATGGACCACCCGGGGGTGTCCGAGTGCGCCGTCGTCGGGGCACCGGACGCCGACCTCGGCGAGCGGATCGTGGCCTACGTCGTCGGCGAGGGCCCCGCCGACGCGTTGATCGACCACGTGGCGTCCCGGCTGTCCTGGCACAAGCGCCCCCGCGACGTCGTGTTCGTGAACGCGTTGCCGCGCAACCCGATGGGGAAGGTGCAGAAGAAGCTGCTCGGGCGGTAGCACCGGACGGCCACCTCCGCGACACGGTCTATTTGCACATTTCTTTGCAGATCGACCCTGCTCTGCAAGTGTCTTTGCACCTAGCGTTCCGGACGTGGCCTTCCGGGAACTGATCGACACGCACGGTCCGCGGCTGTCCCCCGCGGACCGGGCGATCGTCGACGTGCTGTTGTCGCACCCCACCGAGGCGGCGTTCCTGCCCGCCGATCAGGTCACCGAACGGGCCGGGGTGCACGTCGCCGCCGCGACCCGGCTGGCGAAGAAGCTCGGCTGCACCGGCTACCCGCAGCTACGCGAGCTGTTCCGTTCCGAGCTGCTCGACGGGACCGACGCCGCCGGCCGGGTGCAGCGCCGTCTCGACCGCGCCGACGACGTCCTCGGCGGGCTCGTCTCCGACGAGACCGCGGCTCTGCGGGAGCTGCCGGCTGTCGTGCCCGCGGACCGGCTCGACGCCGTCGCCGGCCGGGTGCTCGCCGCGCGCCGGACCCTGGTCTTCGCCCGCGGCAACGCCACCGTGCTGTCCGGGATGCTGGCCCGCCGGCTGCGCCGGTTCGGCCTGCTCGTCACCGAGCTGCCCGGCGCCGACCGCGATCTGGCCGAGGAGCTCATCTCGCTGGGCCCCGACGACCTCGTCCTCGCGCTGGCCTTCCGCCGTCCCCCGCGCGCGCTGCCCCCGCTGCTGCGCACCGCCGCCGAGACCGGTGCACCGGTCGTCGTACTGACCGACCTGCCCGCGACGTTCGGGACGGGCGAGGACCTCGACGTCCTGCTCGCCCCGCGCGGCAGCAGCGCCGAGTTCCAGTCCCTCACCGCACCCATGGCCGTCGCCAACGCGCTCGTGCTCACCCTCGCCCGGCTCGCCGGGGACCGCACCACACCGGCCCTGCAGCGGCTCGACGAGCTGCTGGACCGCTTCGACTCCTGACCCTCCTTCACGACCCCACACCGACCTCTGTGGAGACATCCATGTCCCGGACCGTTCGCGGTGCCGCCGCCACCGCGATCCTCTGCCTGACCCTGACCGCCTGCGGGGGCGGCTCCCCCACCGGCGCGGGTGCGGGCGCGCCCGCCGCGCCCGACCCGCTCGACTCGCTGTCCACCGAGGAACTGCTCGAGCAGGCGCGGGCGGAGGGCACCGTGAGCGTGTACTCCTTCACCAGCCGGATCGCGGCGGTGGAGGCGGAGTTCGAGCGGACGTACCCGGGCATCGACGTCGTCGCGACCGACATCTCCTCGACCGAGCAGATCGCCCGGATCAAGGCCGAGGCGGCCGCGGGGAGCCCGGGCGCCGACGTCGCCTACCTCTCCGACGCCCCCGTCGTCCTCGACGAGCTCCTCGACGAGGGCCTGCTGCGCAACTACGTGCCGCCCCGGGTCGCCGACGCGCTGCCGGCGGAGTTCCGCGAGCCGCTGCTGGCGAGCCGGCTCTCGACGAAGACGCTGATGTTCAACGAGGAGGCGCACCCGGACGGCCCGCCGGTGCAGAACCTCTGGGAGCTCACCGATCCGGAGTGGAACGGCCGGGTGGTGATGGTCGACCCGCAGATCCGCGGCGACTACCTCGACCTGATGACCGAGATCGTGCTGCGCTCCGAGGAGATGGGTGCGGCGCACGAGGCGCTGCGCGGCGTCCCGGTCGAGCTCGACGAGGGCATCGAGAGCGCCGGCGAGCAGTGGATCGCCGATCTCTACGCGAACGGCGTCGTGCTCGTCGGGGACACCGACTCGGTCAACGCCGCGGTCGGCGCCCGCGGCCAGCAGGACCCGCCGGTCGGGTTCACCACCTACTCCGACCGGCGCGACAACTCCGAGGAGAACCGGGCCCTGCAGGCCGCCACCGAGGTGGCCCCGGCCCCGGGGATCGCGTTCCCGGCGATGATCGGCCTCAGCCCGGACGCCGCGAACCCGGCCGCGGCCCGGCTGCTCGTGGACTTCCTGATGGGTGACGACTCCGAGACCGGCGGAACCTGGTTCGAGCCGTTCTACGTCCCGGGCGACTACCCGACCCGCGACGACGTCACCCCGCCCGCCGAGGCGCTGCCGCTGGCCGAGCTCGGCACCTGGACCATCGACCCGGGGGCGTCGGCCGGGGTCCGCCGCGATGTCGCCGACCTGCTGCTCACCCTCGGATGAGCACGACGTCTCCGGGGCTGCTCGGGCGCACCGTCGCCGACCCGGTCGGACGCCTCGGCCTGGCGGTCTCCGCGGTGCTGGCCGTCCTCGTCGTCACCCCGATGGTCGGCCTGGTCGCCTCGACGCTGCGCCCGACCGGGCGGGAGGCCTGGTCGGACGTGCTGACCGGGCGGCTGTCGACCAGCCTGTTCTGGGAGCCGCTGGGCAACTCGCTGCTCGTCGGCGCGGTCACCGCCGCCGGCTCGGTACTGCTCGGCGGCGGCCTGGCCTGGCTGGTCGTGATGACCGACGCGCCCTGGCGCAAGACCATCGCGCTGCTGGCGACGGTCCCGTTCGCACTGCCGAGCTTCGCGCTGGCGCTGGCCTGGGAGACGGTGTTCCGCAACGACCTCGTCGGCGGGCGGGCGGGTGTGCTCGCCGACCTGGGCGTCGCGGTGCCGGACTGGATCGCGTGGGGGCCGGTGCCGGTCGCGGCGACGCTGATCGCGCACTACTTCTCGCTGTCGTTCCTGCTGGCCGCGGCCGCGCTCGCCACGGTCAACGGCGAGCTGATGGAGGCCGCCGAGATGACCGGCGCCACCCGGCTGCAGGTC
Source organism: Pseudonocardia nematodicida (assembly GCF_040105385.1). Lineage (NCBI taxonomy): Bacteria > Bacillati > Actinomycetota > Actinomycetes > Pseudonocardiales > Pseudonocardiaceae > Pseudonocardia > Pseudonocardia nematodicida. The sequence goes on along the minus strand of NZ_JBEDNQ010000011.1, from coordinate 93,058 downwards.
GCCCGGTCGATCACGCTGCCGGTGGTCACCCCGGCGCTGGTCTCCGGGGCGCTGCTGGCCTTCGCCGAGGGCGTCAGCAACTTCGCCTCCCCCGCGCTGCTCGGGCTGCCGGTGCGGTTCCAGACGCTGTCCACCCGGCTCTACGGCGCGATCACCACCGGGCAGGTCGAGCGCGGCTACGTGCTGGCCCTGCTGCTCGTCGGGGTGGCCGCGACGATCCTGTTCGCCAGCAACCGGATCGTCTCCGGCCGCCGCTCGTTCGCCACCATCGGCGGCAAGGGCGGCCGGCGCGCCGTCATCCGGCTCGGCCGCAGCCGGGGCCCGCTCACCGCGCTGGCGTTCGCGCTGTGCCTGTCCACCAGCGTGCTGCCCGGCCTGATCCTGCTCGCGTCGAGCTTCGCGCGGCGGACGAACTCGTTCACCGGCGGGTTCACCACGCACTTCTGGGTCGGGGAGTCCGACCCGTCGATCGCGCAGGGCCAGCGCGGCGTGCTGCTCGACCCACTGATCATCGACGCGACGCTGACCACGGTCGGGCTCGGGCTCTCGGTCGCGGTCGGCGCGACGCTGCTGGGCACGGCGGTCGGCTACGTCGTCGTCCGGCTGCGCGGGCTCGCCCCGGTCACCGGCTCGCTGACGCTGCTGTCCTACCTGCCGTTCCTGATCCCCGGGATCGCGCTGGGTGCGGCCTTCATCGCCCAGTTCGGCCGGCCGATCGGGCCGGTCCCGGCGCTCTACGGCACGTTCGCACTGCTGGTGATCGCCGGAATCGCCGCCACGCTGCCGTTCGCGGCGCAGGCCGGCCGGTCGGCGATCGGCCAGATCTCCCGCGACGTCGAGGAGGCCGCCGTCGTCGCCGGCGCCGGACTGGCCCGCCGCGGCGGGCGGATCGTGCTGCCGCTGGCGTCGCGCGGGCTGCTGGCCGGCGCGTCGCTGGTGTTCGTGAACATCGTCCGCGACCTGTCGCTGATGGTGCTGCTGGTGACGCCGGCGCTGCCGCTGCTGTCGGTGCTGACCTACCGCTACGCCTCGGAGGGCTTCGCGCAGTTCGCGAACGCCGTCACCGTGCTCATCGTCCTGCTGTCCGTCGGGGCCACCGTGCTGGCCCGGCGGCTGGAGGGACCGAACCAACCGTGGAGGGAGGCGGCCTCATGACGGGCATCCGTGTGTCCGGGCTGCGCAAGGAGTTCGCGCCGTCCGGAACCGTGGCGGTCGACGGGGTCGATCTCGAGGTCCCCACCGGGGCGTTCCTCGTCCTGCTCGGGCCCTCGGGCTGCGGCAAGACGACGACGCTGCGCATGCTGGCCGGGCTGGAGGACCCGACCGGCGGCGAGATCCGGTTCGGGGAGACGGTCGTCGCCGGGGCGGGCACCGTCGTGCCGCCGGGCCGGCGCGACGCCGGACTCGTGTTCCAGAGCTACGCGCTCTGGCCGCACATGACGGTGCGGGCCAACGTCGAGTGGCCGCTCACGATCGCCCGGATGCCGGCCGCGCAGCGCCGGGAGCGGATCGCCGAGGTCCTCGACCTGCTCGCGATCGGCGAGCTCGCCGACCGCTACCCCGGCGAGATCTCCGGCGGCCAGCAGCAGCGCGTCGCGATCGCCCGGATGATCGCGCCCAACCCGTCGGTGCTGCTGTTCGACGAACCACTGTCCAACCTGGACGCGAAGCTGCGCGCCGAGACCCGCACCGAGCTCCTGCGGGTGCACCGGGCCACCGGCGCGACCAGCGTCTTCGTCACCCACGACCAGATCGAGGCGATGACCATGGCCACCCACGTGGCACTGATGCGCGACGGGCGGGTCGAGCAGTTCGGAACCCCCGCCGAACTCTTGGCGGACCCGGCGACCGACTTCGTCGCGACGTTCATGGGGACCCCGGCGGCGAACGTCCTCGACGCCGTCGCCCGCGACGGGCGGCTCACCGCCGGGGACACCGACCTCGGCGCAGCCGGCGCGGTCGCCGACGGCACCGCGGTGCGCGCGATGTACCGGCCGGAGTCGCTGCGCCTGGGCACCGGGCCCGGACCGGTGCTGCACACGGTGTTCGCCGAGGTCACCCCGCTGGCCGGGCGGATGGTGGTGACCGGGGTGCACGGCGACGACCGCATCTCCGTCGTGCTCGACGAACGCCCCGAGGCCACGCACGGCGACCCGTTGCCGGTGGTGCTGCCCGCGTGCCCGGACCGGGTGTTCGACGCGGCGACCGGACGGCGGATCGCATCGTGAGGCTGCTGCTGGTCCGGCACGGCGAGACCGCCGCCAACGCCGCACGACGCCTGCAGGGCGACTCCGACGTCCCGCTCTCCGGCGCCGGCCGGGCCGGCGCCCGCGATCTCGGCCCGCTGGTCGCGTCCTACCGCCCGGAGCACGTGGTCGTCTCGCCGCTGGACCGGACCCGGGAGACCGCGCGGCTGCTCGGGGTGTCCCCGGACCGGGTGGACCCGCGCTGGCAGGAGGCCGACCTCGGGCAGTGGACCGACCGGTTCGTCGACGACCTCCCGGCCGCGGAGTACGCGGCGTGGCGGGCCGGGGAGCTGACCCCGCCCGGCGGGGAGTCGTTCGCCGGGATGACCGCGCGGGTGACCGGCGCACTCGCCGACCTTCCCGGCGACGGGGTCGTGCTGGTCGTGACGCACGGCGGCCCGATCCGGGCGGTGCTCGACCACCTGCTCGGGTTGCGCCCGTCGCGGCTGGTGCCGGTGGGGCCGGCGTCGCTGACCGTGCTCGACCACGACGGGGGCGGGACCCGGCTGCGGGCCTACAACCTCGGCGGTCCGGTGTCCGGCGTCCCCGTCGGGTGACGACTGCGGCGATCACCGGGAACCGGGGCTACCGTCCGCGGGCATGCCCGGTGCGCACTCGCCCTCGGAATCCCACGGCGGAGACCGCTCGGTCGCGGTGAACCCGGTGTTCGCCGCGGAACCGGTGGACATCCCCCGGTTCACGCTGCCGGATTCCGGTCTCGCCCCGGAGGTCGCGTACCAGGTGGTGCACGACGAGCTGATGCTCGACGGCAACGCGCGGCTGAACCTGGCCACGTTCGTCACCACCTGGGCCGAGCCCCAGGCCCGCCGGCTGATGGCCGAGTCGCTCGACAAGAACATGATCGACAAGGACGAGTACCCGCGCACCGCGGACCTGGAGCAGCGGTGCGTGCGGATGCTCGCCGGCCTGTGGCACGCCCCGGACACCGAGCGCGCGATCGGCTGCTCGACGACCGGGTCGTCCGAGGCGTGCATGCTCGGCGGGCTGGCGCTGAAGCGGCGCTGGCAGCACCGCCGTCGCGCCGACGGGCTGCCGGCCGACCGGCCGAACATCGTGATGGGGGCGAACGTCCAGGTCTGCTGGGACAAGTTCGCCAACTACTTCGAGGTGGAGCCGCGGCTGGTCCCGGTGTCCGGGGACCGGCTGCACCTGGGCGTCGACGAGGCCCTGGCCCGGTGCGACGAGAACACGATCGGCGTGGTCGCGGTCCTCGGGTCCACCTTCGACGGCAGCTACGAGCCGGTCGCGTCGCTGTGCACGGCGCTCGACGCGCTGGCCGCCGGGGGTGGCCCGGACATCCCGGTGCACGTCGACGGCGCGTCCGGGGCGATGATCGCGCCGTTCTGCGACCCGGACCTGGAATGGGACTTCCGGCTGCCGCGGGTGGCCTCGATCAACACCTCCGGACACAAGTACGGGCTGGTGCACCCGGGCGTCGGCTGGGTGGTGTGGCGGGACACCGGCGCGTTGCCCGAGGACCTGGTGTTCCGGGTGAACTACCTGGGCGGTGACATGCCGACGTTCGCGCTGAACTTCTCCCGCCCCGGCGGGCAGGTGATCGCCCAGTACTACCAGTTCCTCCGGCTGGGCCGGGACGGGTTCGCCCGCGTGCAGGGGACCTGCCGCGACGTGGCGACCACCCTCGCCGCGAAGATCGCCGAGACCGGCGCGTTCCGGCTGCTCACCGACGGCACACAGCTGCCGGTGTTCGCCTTCACCGTCGCCGACGGCGAGCCGTTCTCGGCGTTCGACGTCTCCGCCGCGCTCCGGGCACACGGCTGGCTGGTGCCCGCCTACACCTTCCCGCCCGACCGCAGGGATCTCGCCGCACTACGGATCGTCGTGCGCAACGGATTCGGCCACGACCTCGCCGGCCTCCTGCTCGACGACCTGCACCGCTGCCTGGTCCGGCTCCGCCGGCAGCCCGGCCCGGTGCTGGGCCCCGAAGCCGCCGGGTTCGCGCACGGAACCTGAGGCGGCTGCGCCGCTCGTGAGTACTTTCCGGGGTCCCGGCCCCGAGAAGTACTCACGGGCGGCGCAGCCGCAGACAGATGCTGCCGCCGCCGAAGGTGTGCTGCTCGACCAGCCGCAGGCGCAGGTCGGTGCCGGGCGGGAGGTAGGGCTTCCCGCCGCCGAGGAAGGCCGGGACCACGGTCGGGCGGAACTCGTCGATCAGGTCCAGCAGGGAGGCGGCCAGACCCGGGCCGCCGACGGCCAGTTCGCCGTCGGTGTCTCTCTTGAGCCGGCGCACCTCGTCGATCGCGTCGGCGCGGCGCACCAGCCGGCAGCCGGGTGCGACGGAGGACAGCGAGTCGGAGAAGACGATCCGCGGCGTCGCGACGTACTCGCGCGCGAACTCCGCCTCCACCTCGTCCCCGTCGGCCCGCTCCGGCGCCGTCCAGAACTCCTCCATGACCTCGTAGAGACCGCGTCCGAACAGGAGCGCCGCCGTGTCGCGGGTCTGCTGGTTGGCGAAGCGGTGCACCTCCTCGTCGGGCGCGGAGAATCCGATGTCGCCGGCCGGGTCCTCGACGTAGCCGTCGAGGGAGATGCTCATCGCGTAGACGAGGGTGCCCATGCCGGGTGGACCGCCGGGCCCGGCCGGACTCATCGGATCTCCGCTACTGTGCCGGTGCGCCCCCGATGGGCCCGATCGCGGAGGAGGACCAGCACCGCCGGCCTCGGCCGGTATCCCGCACAGGCCCGCGGGCGCAGGCACCACCGTCCTGAACGGTGGTCGCCCTTCCCCTGGTCATCGGGTGCGCGGTGCCCCCTCCCGGTCGTCACGACCGACCTGGGAGAGCCCCATGACCTGCACGTTCAACCACACCATCGTCGCCGCCCGGGACCGGCACGCGTCCGCGGCGTTCTTCCGCCACGTGTTCGAGGCGGCCGAGGCCCCGTCCTGGGGCCCGTTCACCAACCTGTCGCTCGACGGCGGGGTACTGATCCAGTTCGCGGACCTGCCGGTGGACGCGTTCCCGGAGATCCAGCCCCAGCACTACGCCTTCCTGGTCGACGACGAGCTGTTCGACCGGGCCCTGGCCCGGCTCGTCGACGACGGCGTCGAACACTGGGCCGACCCGCAGATGTCCCGCCCCGGCGAGATCAACCACGGGCACGGCGGACGCGGGGTCTACTTCCGCGACCCGGCCGGGCATTTCCTGGAGATGCTCACCGAGCCGTACCTGTGACGGCACGCGGCGAACGCGCGATCATCGTCGCCGGCATCCGGCAGACTGTCCGCTGTCGGCGGACGGGGGTCCGGGGGCGGGACCGAGAGTGCGGAACGGGGTGGCCGACGCGGTACGGCGCCGGCCCGTCGTCGCGTTCTGCGTCCTGCTTGCTCGGCACCCGGTCGGCGTCCTGACCTCAGTCGGTGCTCCCCCGGAACCGGCTCAGTCCCTCCTTCATCCGGGCCAGCCGCTCCAGGTGCTCCGGCCCCCGGCGCAGTGCGACCCCGGTGGCCAGGACGTCGACCAGCACCAGCCCGGCCAGCCGGCTGATCGTCGGGGTGTAGATGTTGGTGTCCTCCAGCGTCTGCAGCACCAGCGCGCAGTCGGCCAGTTCCACCAGCGGACCCTGCTCGCCGGTCAGCGCGATCACCGTGGCGCCGTTCTCCTTCGCCGCGCGGGCGATGTCGAGCACCGCGGTCGTCCGCCCGGTGTGCGAGACCGCGACGACCACCGTGCCGGGCCCCGCCACCGCCGCGGCCATGAAGGACTGGTGCAGGTCGGCGTGCGCCGCGCACGGGATGCCGAACAGCACACCCTTCTGCGCCGCGTCCTGGGCGAGGATCCCGGACGCGCCCTGCCCGACGAACAGCGCCTCGTCGGCGGCCAGCAGCAGCTCGATCGCCCGCTCGACCTGCGCGGTGTCCACCGAGCGCCGGGTACGGTCCAGGCTGCTCAGGGTGTGGTCGAAGATCTTGGTGACCAGGGTGGCCGGGGGGTCGTCGACCTCGATCGCCGAGTGCGTCACCGGGGTCCCGACGGCGAGCTCGCGGGCCAGCCCGAACTTGAAGTCCTGGAACCCGCCGAACCCCAGCGTGGTGCAGAACCGCATCACGGTCGGCTCGCTGACCCCGGCCGCCCCTGCCAGCTCGGCCATCGACATGGCCGCCACCTCGCCCGGGCGCTCGGCGACCACGGCCGCCACCTTCCGCTCCGACGGGCGCAACCCGGTCTGGTCGCCGAGCCGGTCGAGGACCGGTTCGTACGCGCCGGGAGCCTCGGGGCGGCCGGTCGTGGTCATGGTCGTCGGTCCTCCTCCAGCACGGCGAGCAGATTGCGCACAGCCTGCCCGGTCGCCCGCCGGACGCTCGCACCGGTGTAGCCCCCGATGTGCGGGGTGGCCAGGGCCCGGTCGTGGCGCAGCAGCTCCGACGTCGGCGGCGGCTCCACGGCGAAGGCGTCCACCGCGTAGGCGGAGAGCCGGCCGTCGTCGAGTGCGGCCAGTACCGCGGCGTCGTCGACCAGCGCCGCGCGGGCGGTGTTGACCAGCACCGATCCCGGCCGGACGGTGCGCAGCAGGGCGGCGTCCACGAGCGGTGTGCCGTCCGCGGGCGGCGGGCAGTGCAGGGTGACGACGTCGGCGGCGGCCACCAGGTCGGCCACCGCCAGCGCCTCGACCCCGGACGGGACGCCGAACGGGTCGTGCCCGACCACCCGCGCACCGAGGGCGAGAAAGATCCCCGCCACCCGCCGCCCGATCTCCCCCAGCCCGACGACGCCCACGACGACGTCGGCGAGCTCACGTCCACTGTGGCGTTCCCAGCCGCCGTTCCGGACCATCGCCGCGGACCACGGGACGTGCCGCAGCGCGGCCATCGTCACCGCGAGGGTCAGCTCGGCGACGCCCTGGGCGTTCGCCCCGCCTGCCCGCTCCACCCGCACCCCGGCGGCCGCGGCGGCGCCGAGATCGATCGCGTCGGTCCCGGTGCCGTTGCGGCTGATCACCTTCAGCGCGTCGGCCGCGGCGAGGCTGCGGGCGGTGATCGGCTCGACGCCGGCCAGCCAGCCGACGACGCCGGGCAGCAGCGCTCGCTGGGTCTCCTCGTCGGGCAGCACACCGGCCGGTCCGGCGACGAGCTCGTAGCCGGCCTCGGTGATCGGCGCCAGCTCCGGCACCTCCGCCAGCCCGGCGGCCGTCAGCGAGCGGGGTGTCACGAGGACCTTCCCGGCGCTCATGCCCGGGTCCCGGCCGCGATCTCGCCGAGTGCGGTGAACTCGGGCCCGGTGGTCGGGATGTCGATGTCGAACACCTCACCGATCACCTGTGTCCAGCCGTGCAGGAAGTAGGTCCAGCCGTCGACGACGCGCACGTGGCCCGCGGCCCGGGCCTGGTCGAGGAACCGCAGGTCGCCGCGGTAGTTGAGGTCCCAGGCGACCGTGTCGTCCGGGAACACGGCGGCGTCGGTGAGCGGGGAGCCCGGCGCGTCCTTGCCCAGCCCGGTCGCGTTGACCACCAGCGAGCCGGGGGCCAGCCCGGCCAACACCTGGTCGTTGCCGCCGGCGACGGTCTGCAATGGAGTGTCCGAGCCGGCCTCGGCGTAGATGCGGGCGAGCGCCTCCCGTCGCGCGGTGTCCGGATCGGACACCACGATCCGGCGGGGGCGGTCGGTTCCCCGCTCGGGGCGGCTGAGGTACCAGCTGATCGCGATCGCCGACCCGCCGGCGCCCATCAGGAACGCGTCCCGGGTACCGCCGGTCCAGTGGCCGGGCTCGAGAAAGGCGTCCAGCGCCAGCCCCGAGGAGATCGGGTCCTTGGCGTGCGCGACGAACGCGCCGTCGCGCTTGGACAGGCAGCTGACCTCGCCCATCAGCTCCGCGAGCGGATCGACGACGTCGAACCGGTCCCGGCAGGCGTCGAACAGGTCGATCTTGTGGGTGGTGACCAGGGCACCGAGGCCGTGGCCGTCGGTCCGCAGGAAGTCGGCGACAGCCCGGTAGTCGTCGGCGGGGGCGTGCACCGGCAGGTCGATGCCCGCCAGCCGGGCGCCGTCGAGGCCGAGCCGGGAGGCCCAGCGCGGGAAGACGGTGCGGATCGAGGAGCTGCCGGTGGTGACACCGACGAAGTACAGCGTCGGGACGGTGGCGGGGGCGGGGAGCTCGACGGCCACGGCTCAGTCCTCCTGACGGGTCGTTGCGGCGCGGGGCTCCGCGGCGGGCGCTCCGGCACCGGCCTCCGACGCACGGAGCCCGGCGGCCGCGCGAGCCCGTTCGGTGATCGCGGCCCAGTTCCCGGCGGCGACGTCGGCGCGCGGCGCGACCCAGGTGCCGCCGACCGCGAACACGGCCGGGTGCGCGAGGTACTCCGGTGCGGACTGCGCGGTGATCCCGCCGGTCGGCAGGAACCGCACCCCGGACGTCCCGAACGGTCCGGCCAGCGCGCGCACGGCGGCGAGCCCGCCGTAGGTGCCGGCCGGGAAGAACTTGACGACGTCGTGCCCCGCGGCCAGGCAGGCCATGATCTCGACCGGGGTGACGGCCCCGGGCACGAACGGCCACCCGGCGACGGCGTCGAACAGCTCCGGCGAGGAGCCGGGCGAGACCCCGAACGCGGCGCCGGCGTCGATCGCCTGCCGCACGTGGGCGGGGGTGAGCAACGTCCCGGCGCCGGGGACGATCTCCGGGACCTCGGCGGCGATCCGCTCGATCGCGGCGGGCGCCGCGGCGGTCCGGAACGTCACCTCCACGGCGGGCAGCCCACCCTCGACCAGGGCACGGGCGAGCGGGACGGCGGACTCGGCATCGTCGATCTCGACGACCGGCACGACCCCGGCGGCGGCGAGCCTGTCGAGCACGTCCCCGGTCACGCCGTGCTCCCGGCGTATCCGGTGTGGTCGGTGTTGCGGCGCAGCGTCCAGCCGCTGTCGGCGTCCGGCACGACCAGCGACGCCATCCCGCCGGCCTGCTCGATCAGCGAGTAGTCCTGACCGGCGTCGGTGTTGTAGCAGAACAGCGTGACCAGCGGCTCGTCGCCGGTGTTGACGCTGCGGTGCACCCAGTGCCCCGGGACGTGCACGGCCTTGCCGGGCGCCAGCTCGAGGGCCTCGCTGCGGCCGTCGATCGTCTCGAGCAGCAGCAGCCCACTGCCGGACAGGCAGTGGTAGAGCTCGGCGCGGTCCGGGATCGCGTGCAGGTGTCCGCGGGTCACGGCGTACTCGTCGCCGATCCGGCCGGGCAGCAGCGTCGAGGTGCCGATGGTCAGCGCGCCCGGGCCGTCGGCGACGCGGTGCTCGTCGACCCGGTAGACGACGTGGTCCGGACCGAGCTCGGCCAGCGCGCTCTCGTAGGCCTCCCGGTCCCGGTAGACGCCGCCCATGTCGCCCAGGTGCTTGACGTACTCGGACGTCCGGCCGGTGAGCACACCGTCGGTGCCGACGAGCAGGGATCCCGGCTCGGGGACCCGCGTCGGGTCGACCATCTTCTCTCCTCCTGTAGCTCTACTACATGTGTTCGGGCGCAACGGGTTCCGCCCGTTCGCGACGGGACCGGAGCCGAGCCGCGCCCGGCGTGGATCGGGTGGGATGTAGCGGGACTAGCCCACCGCCGAGACCAGCACCTTCACCTGGTCCGGGTCACGGGCCGCGTCGAACGCCGCGGCCGCCCGGTCGAGCGGCTCGACCCGGGTGATCAGCAGGTCCGGGTCGAGCCCGCGGACCAGCTCCAGCGCGGCGACGACGTCGTCGCGGGTGTACATCAGGCAGCCGCGGACGGTGACCTCCCGGTCCTGCACCAGGTGCAGCGGGATCCGCCGGTCCCCCGGCGGGACCCCGACGACGGCGACCGTGCCGCCCTTCTCCAGCAGGTCGACGGCCTGACGCATCGAGGACTCCCCGGACACGCAGTCGACGACGACGTCGGCCGGCCCGCCCATCGCCGCGACGGCACGGGCGAGGAACCGCGGGTCGTCGGCGACCAGGCCGGCGTCCGCGCCGAGCGCGACCGCCCGCTCCAGCTTGGCCGGCTCGATGTCGGTGACCAGCACCGTCGCCGCCCCGGCGGCGCGGGCCGCGACCGCGCTGAGCAGCCCGATCGGCCCGGCACCGAGCACGACGACCCGGTCCCCCGGCCCGACGCCGGCCGCCCGGACCGCGTGCACCGGCGTCGCGAGCGGTTCGACCAGGGCCGCGGCCCGGTCGCTCACGTCGTCGGGCAGCACGTGCAGCCGGTCGGCGGCGACGGTGAAGGCGTCGGCCATCGCGCCCTCGGTCTGGCAGCCGAACACCCGCAGCTCCGCGCAGATGTTGTAGCGGCCCTCCCGGCAGCGCCGGCAGGTCCCGCAGGCCAGGTTGGGTTCGAGGACCACGCGGTCCCCCGGTGTCACCGAGGTGACTCCGGGGCCGAGCGCGCCGACGACGCCGACCGCCTCGTGACCGGGGGCGTAGGGCAGGTCGATGAAGGGGTGCGCGCCGGCCGAGGCGTGCACGTCGGTCCCGCAGATCCCGACCAGGACGCTGCGGACCAGCGCCTCGCCCGCACCCGGGACGGGCTCGGGTTCCCGGGAGACGGTCACCGCGCCGGCCCGGTCCACGCGCACGCGCCGGACCAACGCTGCGGTCATGGTCGGTCTCCTTCGTGGTGGGCGGGATTCAGAACAGGTTGTCCGGGTCGTAGAACTCGTCGACGTTCTCGCAGCCGATCCCGGCGGCCCGGGTGTTGATCAGCGGCTCGACCTCGGCCGGGTCCTGCTCACCGGTGGCGATCGACAGCGCGAGGTCGAACGCCTGGGCGGCGGCCAGGTCCGGCCAGTTCAGCCCGGACGAGATGTACTGGCCGTCGCACCCGCCCTGCTGGATCTCGGCGAGCGCCTCCTTCTGCCCGTCCGCGGCCGCGGCGACCAGGGTGTCGGTGTTGCCCTGGTTGCGCAGCACCTGCAGCGCGCCGAGGGTCATCGAGTCGTTCAGCCCGAGGATGAGGTCGACGTCGGGGTGCGCGGCGAGCATCGACTCGGTCGCCGGGACAGCCTCCTCCTGGGTGTAGGTGGCGCTGGCCTCGGCGACGATGTCGTGCTCCACACCGCCCTCGGTGAGGCCCTGCAGGAACCCGCGCTGCCGGGCCGGGCCGGCGATCTCGTCGTTCGGGCCGCCGTTGAGGATCGCGACGCTGATCGACTCCCCGGAGCCGAACCGCGCGGCGGTGAGCTGCCCGGACAGCCGGCCGATCTCCTCGTTGTCGGACTCGATGGTGGTGATGCCGACGTCCGGGATGCCGGTGTCGACGAACACCAGCGGCACCTGGCCGGCGACCTGCTCGAACTGGCTGCGCTGGGTCTCGGGGGAGATCGCGTCGACGACGATGATGTCCGCGCCCTGGGCGAGCATCGTCTGGACCTGGTCGAGCTGGGTGACCGGGCTGCCGGCGGCGTTCTGGAACAGCAGCGAGAAGCCGTCGCGCTGGGCGTGCTCCTGCGCGGTCGCCTCCATCGCGGTGTAGAACGGCGCGTCCATCTGCCGGTGCGCGAAGCCGATGGTGACCTCGTCGGCGGCGCGCTGTTCCTGCGGTCCGGCGGCACCGCCGCCGTCTCCGACGGTGCCGCAGGCGGTCAGGGATAGCGCAGCGGCGGCGAGCAGTGCCACCGCCTTCGGAGTGGTTCGGGACATGGGAACTCCGTTGTTCGAGGTGGGTGCGGACGAACGGGGCCTCATCGGCGGGCCGCGCGGGTGCCCAGGGTGGCCAGCACGACCGCGATGAGGATCAGGGCGCCGCGGAAGGCGTCCTGGAGGAAGGTGGAGACGTTGAGCAGCACCAGCAGGTTCGCGATGACGCCGAAGATCATCGTGCCGACGACGGTGCCGAACACCCGGCCCTGACCACCGGCGAGGCGGGCCCCGCCGATGACGACGGCGGCGATCGCGTCGAGTTCCATCAGCGTGCCGGCGGTCGGCGTGCCGGCCCCGACCCGCGAGGCGAGCAGGAACCCGCCCAGCCCGACCAGCACGCCGGCGATCACGTAGACCGAGACCAGGGTGGAGCGCACCGGTACACCGGAGGCGTGCGCGGCCTCCCGGCGGCTGCCGACGGCGAACACCCGGCGACCGAACACGGTGTTGCGCAGCACGAATGCCAGCAGCAACGCGATGCCGATCCAGATGATCCCGAGCAGCGGGATGCCCGCGACGGTCAGCGTGCCGGGCAGCGAGTACAGCGGGTCGGCCGGCCGGACCGGGGTCCCCTCGGTGTAGGCGTAGACCAGGCCGCGGGCCAGGGCGAGCATGCCGAGCGTGACGATGAACGGCTCCAGGCCGCGGAACGCGACCAGGGTGCCGTTGACGGCGCCCAGCGCGGCGCCGACGCTCAGCGCGATCAGCAGGCCGAGCACCACCGAGGTGCCGCCGAACATGCCGACGCAGAGCACCGAGGCCAGGCCGAGCACCGAGCCGACGCTGATGTCGATCCCGCCGGTGATCACGACCAGCAGCTGGGCCAGCGCGACGATGCCGATCACCGACATCTGCAGGACGAGGTTCTCCAGGTTGCGGCTGGTGAGGAACGCGTCGCTGGCCAGCGACGCCACCACCAGCAGGACGAGCAGGATGCCGAGCGCGTACTGCTGGCGCAGCCAGCCCCACGCCCGTCGCCCACGGGCCCGCGTCTCGTCCGTCGTGTCCCGCTCCGGTCGGGAGGTCACGGCCGTCATGCCGCCGCCCCGCCGAGCGCGGAGCGGATCAGGTCCTCGGTGTCGGCGTGCTCGGTGTCGAACTCGTCGACGGCTCGTCCGTCGCGCAGCACCAGTACGCGGTGGCACAGCATCAGTGCTTCCTCCGCCTCGCTCGTGACCACGAGGACGGCACGGCCCTCGCGACACAGGTCGTGGATGATCCGGTAGATGTTCATGCGGGCACCGACGTCGATGCCCTTGGTCGGCTCGTCGAGCACGACCACGGTCGGGTCGGCCTCGAGCCACTTGGCCAGGCAGACCTTCTGCTGGTTGCCGCCGGACAGCGTGCTGGTGAGCACGTCCGGGCCGCCCTTGACCGCGAAGCGGCCGATGAGCTCGCGGACCCGGGTCCGCTCCGCGGCGCGGCGCAGCACGCCCCAGCGCGACCGTCTGTCCAATGTGGCGAGCGTGAGGTTCTCGCCGTTGGTGAAGTCGGCGACGAACCCCTCGCGGCGGCGGTCCTCGGTCAGGTACGCGACGCCCCGGCGCAGCGCCGCGGCGGGTGTGCGGAGGTGGACCTCCTCCCCCTCGACCAGCACCGTGCCGGCACGGGCGTCCTGCTGGCCGGAGATCGACCGGGCGACCGAGCTGCGGCCGCTGCCGACCAGGCCGTAGAGACCGAGCACCTCGCCGGCCGCGACGTCGAACGACACCGCCTCGGCCGAGCCGGACGCCAGGTCCCGCACGCTCAGCACCGGCCGGCCGGGTTTGCGCGGCAGCTCGGGCGGCCGTTCCAGGGCCCGCACCGCGTCGCCGATCATCAGCGAGGTGATCTCCTCCGGGTCGGTCCCGGCGGTGCGCTTGACGTCGACGAGCCGGCCATTGCGCAGCACGGCGATCCGGTCGGACAGCGCGAAGACCTCGGGCATCCGGTGCGAGACGAACACGACCGCGGTGCCGGCCTCCTTCTCGCGCAGCACCATGGCCTGGATCTCCCGGAAGTGCTCCTCCGATGTGGACGCCGTCGTCTCGTCCAGGATCAGCACCCGGTGCGGGGTCACCTTGGCCCGGCTCAGCGCGAGTATCTGCCGCTGGCCGGGTCCGAGCTCGCGGGCCGGGGTCGCCGGGTCGAGGTGGCCGAGGCCGACCTCGCGCAGCACCTCCCGGGTCTCGGGGTCGGCACCGCGGCGGGCGCCCGCCCACGGGCGGACGTCGCCGCCCGCGCGCAGCCGGTAGAGCCAGACGTTCTCGGCGATCGGGAAGTCCTCGATCACCAGCGGTTCCTGGTGCATGAGCAGGATCCCGGCCTGCTCCGCCTCGGCGGGACCGGCGACCGGCCGGTCGAACCCCGCCACCCGGATCTCGCCGCTGCTCGGGGGCTCCTGCCCGGCCAGCAGCCGGGCGAACGTGGACTTGCCGGCGCCGTTGGCGCCGCAGACGGCCAGCACCTCGCCGGCGTGACCGTCGAGGTCGAGCCCGTCGAGCGCGACGACGCCGGGGTAGGTCCGGCCGACGCCCCGGGCCGAGAAGACGACCGTGCCCGCGGCGATCCCGCCGGCCGGTTCCTCGATCTCCACTGATCCACACCTCCTCGTGCGCGGCCGCTCGTGGGGAGCGCGACCGCGGCTGCGGCCGGAGTCGTCCCGGCTCGCTAGCGATGTAGTGAAACTACCTAGCGGTCACCCGTTGTCAAGACCGACCCCGACAAATCCCTGGTGGACAGGAGTTGGGCGACCGCTCTCGCGGCAGAGTGACTAGTAGGACTACATTGCGGGCCACGCGGTACCGATCCCAAAGGAGGGACCAGATGACCGACCGCTTCACCGGTCGCCGGATCGCGGTCACGGGCGCGGCCGGCGGCATCGGCCACGCGCTGACCGTCTCGCTCGCCTCGCGCGGCGCCACCGTGTACGCCCTGGACCGGACGGCGGAGTCCATGTCGGACCTCGCCGCCGAGCAGCCGGCCCGGATCTCCACGCACGCCTGTGATGTGAGCTCCGAGGAGTCGATCACCGCCGTCGTCGGCGATCTGTACACCGGAGCCGATGCGGAGGCCCCCGCGATCGACCTGGTCAACTGCGCCGGGATCGTCGAGGACGACGTCGCCGCCGAGGACATGCCGGCCGACCAGTGGGACGCGGTCATGGGCGTGAACCTGCGCGGCGCCTTCCTGATGTCGCAGGCGTTCGGCCGCGAGATGCTCGCCCGTGGTGGCGGTGCGATCGTCAACGTGTCGTCGATGTCGGGCACCCGGATCGTCAACCACCCGCAGCGCCAGTGCGCCTACAACACCGCCAAGGCCGGGCTCAGCGCGCTGACCCGCTCACTGGCCGTGGAGTGGGGCCCGCGCGGGGTGCGGGTGAACGCCGTCTCCCCCGGCTACGTCGACACCCCGCTGAACGCGCGCAAGCAGCACATGCACGCCGGCTGGCTGGAGGGGACCGTGCTCGGGCGCTTCGCCCACCTGCGGGAGATCACCGCCGCGGTCGAGTACCTGCTCGACGACGACGCCGGCTACTGCTGCGGGACCGACCTGCTCGTCGACGGCGGCTACTCGCTCCGCTGACTCCGATCCCGAGAGGCAACGATGATCATCTCGCACGACCTGGGCACCACCGGCGACAAGGCGACCCTCGTCGACGCCGACGGCCGGGTGCTGGCCGCCGTCACCGAGACCTACCCGACCGACTTCGGCCCGCACGGCAAGGCCGAACAGGACCCCGACCACTGGTGGGCCGCGGTCTGTGCCGCGGGCCGCCGGCTGCTCGAGCGGGTGCCGCACGCACGCGTCGAGGCCGTCAGCTTCTCCGGCCAGATGATGGGTGCGGTGCTGGTCGACGGCGCGGGCCGCCCGACCCGGCCGGCGATCATCTGGGCGGACACCCGCTCGACCGACCAGACCGCACGGATGCTGGACCGGGTCGGGATGGAGAAGGCGTACGCGATCACCGGGCACCGGCTGAACCCGACCTACTCGCTGACCAAGGTCATGTGGGTGCGCGACCACGAGCCCGAGGCGTTCGACGCGACGCGGCACCTGTTGCTCGCCAAGGACTACGTCGTGCACCGGCTGACCGGCGAGTTCGTCACCGACCCGTCCGACGCCAGCAGCACCAACGCCTACGACCAGACCGCCGGAGGCTGGTCGGAGGACCTGCTCGACGCCGCCGAGCTCCCGCGGTCGCTGTTCCCGGAGATCGTGGCGTCGACGACGGTCGTGGGCCGGGTGACCGGCGAGGCGGCCTCCGCGTCCGGGATGCCCGCGGGCACCCCGGTGGTGCTGGGCGGCGGGGACGGGCCGATGGCCGCGCTCGGCGCCGGGATCCTCTCCCCCGCCGACGGCGCGTACGCCTACCTGGGGTCGTCGTCCTGGATCTCGCTGGCCGCCGACGCCCCGCTGCACGACCCGGGCATGCGCACGATGACGTTCAACCACGTCGTCCCGGGCCGGTTCGTGCCGACCGCGACCATGCAGGCGGGCGGCGCCTCGCTGGAGTGGATCGTGTCCACCCTGGACCCGGACGGCGACGACGGCCGGTTCGACCGGCTCCTCGGCGGCGCCGCGCAGGTGGCCGCGGCGGAGGACGGGCTGTTCTTCCTGCCGCACCTGCTCGGCGAGCGCTCGCCGTACTGGAACCCGCGGGCCCGGGCGGTGTTCGCCGGGCTGGCCCGCCACCACGGTCCGGACCACCTGACCCGCGCGGTGCTGGAGGGCGTGGCGTTCAACCTGTACACGGGGCTGCGCGCGTTCACCGAGAACGGGGCGCGCATCTCCGGGGTCGACGCGATCGGCGGGGCGGCGAACTCCGCGCTGCTGCTGCGGATCTTCGCCGACGTCTGGGGCGTGCCGGTCCGGCGCCGGGAGCTGGTCGACGAGGCGACGTCGCTGGGAGCGGCGATCGTCGGCGGGGTCGGGGTCGGGCTGTTCGACGGGTTCGAGGTGGCGCAGCGGTTCGCGGACGACCGGGCCGAGGAGGCGCCGTCGCCGTCCGCGCACGAGCGGTACGGGCACGAGTACGAGGTCTTCCTCGATGCCTACCGCCGGCTCGAGCCGTGGTTCGAGACGCTGTGACCGGCGCCGCGACGACCGGGGGCCCGGCGACCGGCGCCGTGCCGGGCTGCATCGTCCGGACGGTGCTCGGCGACGTCCCGGCGGCCGACCTCGGCCCGACCAACTATCACGAGCACCTGTTCCAGGTCAGCCCGCTGCTGCCCGGCGACGAGCTGGACGACGAGGCTGCCAGCGGCGCCGAGGCCCGGACCCTGGTCGAGGCCGGGATCGCCGCGATGGTCGAGGCCACGCCGACCGGGCTCGGCCGCGATCCCGAGGCGGTGGCCCGGATCAGCCGGACCACCGGGCTGCGGGTGGTGCACGTGACCGGCGGCCACCGCACCGAGCACTACCCGGACGGGCACTGGCTCACCACCGAGTCCGAGGACGCGCTGCGGGTCCGGTTCACCGCCGACGTCGTCGACGGGCTGCCGCGCTCGGACGTCGCCGGCCGCGGCCCAGTGGCGTCCACACCGGACGGTGCGCCGGTGCGGGCGGGGATGGTGAAGGCCGGTGTCGGGTACTGGCGGATCTCGGCCTGTGAGCGCCGGGTGCTCGCGGCCGTGGCGGCAACGGCCCGGGACACCGGCGTCGCGGCGATGGTGCACCTCGAGTACTGCTCGGCGGCGTTCGAGGTGCTGGAGCACCTGGCCGCCGGGGGTCTGCCCGCGGACCGGGTGGTGCTGGCGCACGTCGACCGCAACCTCGACGCCGGGCTGCACGCCGAGCTCGCCGCCACCGGCGCGTACCTCGGCTACGACGGCCCGGCCCGGCACCGGGAGGCACCGGACTCGGCGATCCTCGACGTGCTCGCCGCCGTCGTCGACTCCGGTGGGCTGTCCCGGGTACTGCTCGGTGGGGACGTCGCGCGGCGCAGCCGGTACCGCGCGCACGGCGGGATCCCGGGGCTGGACTACCTGCCCCGCCGGTTCCTGCCCCGGCTGGCCGACCGGGTCGGCGACGACGCGGTGCGGGCGGTCCTGCACGAGAACCCGGCCCGGATCCTGACGCTCGCCGGCACCGACGACCGCTGACCCGGCCAGCCCGGCCATGATCGTCGTTCGGGCGCCGACAGGTGCCAGGTCCGGCACCGACCGGAACCCGGACAGCGATCACCGGTCTCCAGTCGTCAGACGGGGCGCGCCGTCTCCGCGGCGTGATCACCCGTTGTGGAGCGCAGCATGCGCGTCACGCACGTTCCGCTCCACAACGGACGATCACCGGCGTCGGTCCCAGCCGATCCGGTCGAACAGCCCGTGCAGCGTGGCGGCCCGGCGGGGCCGGCCGCTCCCGACCCAGGCGATCCGGCCGAGCAGGTGCTCCCGGAACGCGGGGTTCCCGTCGCGGTTCTGCGCGTCCGGCCCGGTCCGGGCGGCGTTGTGCAGCAGGGCGCGCAGCTCGTCGTAGTCGCGGCGCGACGGTGCGGGAGCGGTCGAGTTGACGATCAGCCCGGTGACCCGCTGGCGGTGCTGCGCGGGGGCGATCCGGGTCTTGCCGGGCCGCACCCGGAACCCCTCCTCGGCGGCGACCGTGGTGATCCGCGCAATCAGGCCGTGCACCGGCAGGTCGGCGTCGCCGCTGAACACCAGGTCGTCGGCATAGCGCCCGTACCGCGCGCCGACGGCGGTGGCCAGCCCGGCGAGGCGGCGGTCCAGCCGGTGCGCGAGCAGGTTCGCCGCCACCGGCGACGACGGCGCCCCCTGCGGCAGGTGCGGTGCCGCCAGCCGGTCGAGCAGCCGTCGTCGCGGATCGGGGTCGGCGCCGGCGGCCGTCGCCGGGCAGCCGCGCAGCACGGCGGGCGGGGTGGCGGTGACCAGCAGCCCGGCCAGGGTCCGGGCCACCGCGGGCGGGTAACCGGCGGCCTCCAGCAGCCCGGCGAGCCGGGCGCCGGTGACGTGCGAGAAGAAGCCCTCCAGGTCCAGGCGCAGGAGCATCGGCCGCCCGGAGTGGATCCGGGCCAGGGTGTGCGGGCCGCGACCGCGGACGTAGCCGTGCGCGGCGTCGTGCACCGGGATCGCGGCGAGCACCCGCCGCACCACCCGGCGCTGCAGCTCGGCGAGCCGGGGCGCGGGGGACTCGATCAGCCGCGGCGTCCCGGACCGCGCCGGGACCCAGCGCCGCCGGTAATGGGTCAGTGGCCCGGAGATGTGCCGCAGCCAGCCGCCGGGGTCGGCGAACCAGGCGAGCTCGCCGTCGTCGAGGTGCAGTGCGCGGGCCACGGCGGGGACGTCCGTCCAGGGTTCGACCGGCCAGCGCCACCTGGCCGGCGGCGGCGCCTCGTCGCGCAGGTGCCGTCGGGGCAGGGCCGGCAGTGCGGCGACCTGCTGCTCGAACCGGTCCGCCGGCGCGCGGGGCGTGCTCCGCCAGCGCCCGAGCAGCTTCCCGGCGACGTCGCCGATCTCGTCCGGTCCGCTCCAGCCCGGAGCGGCGGCGAGCCGCTCGGCGAGCGCGACGGGGTCCCACCGGCCGGGCCGGGCCAGCGCGGCGACGACGGAGGCGGACGGCGCCATCAGCGGCCGGTGATGCGGCGGTGGTGTACGACCGGTGCTCTCCGTCCGCCGCGCGCCGCCGGCAGTGGGGTCCTGCCCCGGGCGCGCGGGACGCTGTGCCGCGATGTGCCGGTGCGCCCCGGGGTTGCCCCGGGGTGGCGGGCGCCGACCGTGGCCGGCGCGCTCGCCGACTCGTCCACCCACCGCCGCATCCCGCGGGACGCTACCGCACCGATCGTCCGGTCCAGCCGCCTGCCGCAACGCACCGGCGCCCGTGTGCGGGCCGGACCGGACGTCGGGTCCGGCCGACGGCGGGCGGGCCGTGGCCCGGCTTCCGGACCGGTATGAAGCACAGCTAACGTTCCCGGTCGTGGTGGTCACGGCGCTGGACCTGGTACTGGCCGGGCTCGTCGTCGGGTTCGGCGCACTGGTCCAGGGCGCCGTCGGGTTCGGCATGGCGCTGCTCGCGACGCCGCTGCTCGCCCTGATCGACCCGGCGTGGGTGCCGGTCCCGATCCTCGTTCCGGCCATGGTGCTCGCCATCGCCTCGCTGCTCCGGGAACGCGGCCACGCCGACTGGCGTGGCGTCGGGTGGGCGATGCTGGGCCGGCTGCCGGGGACCTTCGCGGGCGTCGCGCTGGTCGTGCTGCTGTCCCCGCGGGCGTTCGCCGCCGCCGTCGGGGTCGTGGTGCTCGCCTGCGTCGCGGTGTCGCTGGCGCCGTTGCGCGTGCGACCGACCCCACCGTTGCTGGTCACCGCGGGCCTGGTGGCCGGGGTGTCCGGGACGGCCGCGGCGATCGGCGGGCCGCCCGTGGCACTGCTCTACCAGTCCGCGTCCGGACCGCGGATCCGCGCGACGCTCGCCGCGTTCTTCGCCGCCGGGACGCTGCTGTCACTGGCCGGGCTGGGCGTCGGCGGGGCGGTCACCGTCGACGGGCTCCTGCACGGTCTGCTGCTCGTGCCGTTCCTGGCCGCCGGGTTCTGGCTGTCCGGCCCGGCTCGCGTCCTGATCGACCGGGGCGGCACCCGGCCGGCGGTGCTCGGCCTGTCCGCGGCCGCCGCGTTGCTGCTGCTGGGTCAGGCCGTGCTGGGCTGACCGGGACCGGCCGGGTGGGCGGGATCTGCGGGGTGGGCAGGATCTGCGGGGTGGGCAGGGTCGATCCAGGGCACGTGCTCGGGTTCGGCGACGCCGTCGATGTCGAGGTTCACCACGACCGGCTCCTGCCCGGAGCGGGTGAGCACGCACTCCAGCGGCTCGTCGTCCAGGGCGTTGATCTCCTGGTGCGGCACCCACGGCGGCACGAAGATGAACCCGCCCGGCCCCGCCTCCGCGGTGAACTCGAGGTTCTCGCCCCACTTCATCCGGGCCCGGCCGCGGACCACGTAGATCACGCTCTCCAGCTCGCCGTGGTGGTGTGCCCCGGTCCGCGCGCCCGGGTGGATGGTGACCGTGCCCGCCCACAGCTTCTCCGAGCCGACGCGGTCGTGGGTGACCGCGGCCGCCCGGTTCATGCCGGGGGTCTGCGCGGTGTTCGTGTCGAGGAGATCGCCCGGGATCACGCGGACGCCGTCGTGGCGCCAGTCGGTGCTCATGGACGGCGACGGTAGTGCCCGCCGGTAGGGTCCGCACCGCTCCCACTCCCACTCCCCCGACGTCCGATGGAGGGCAGTCGTCGTGCCGTCCCGGTTCACTCCGGTCGTCGCCCTCGCCGTCGCGGTGCTGATCGTGTGGCAGCAGGTGGTCGGGCTGGCCTGGATGCAGAACCGGGTGGTGCCGCTGCTGCCGGTGGGGCTCTGGCGGGCGTGGATCCCGATGATCCTGCTCGGGCTGCTGGTCACGGCGGTGTCGGCGATCATCGCCCGCCGTCGGGGTAGCGGGACGTGGGCCCTCGCCGGCCGGGTGGCCGGGCCGGTGCTCGCGCTCGGCCCGGCGACGGTGCTCGCGTTCCAGGGCCGGCTGGTCGACCCGCTGTTCCTGTGGACCTACGGCCTGGACGTACCGACGTACACCTGGCCGGTCGTCGACGTCGTGCTGGGCACGCTGCTGGCCACCGCACTCGCCGCGACGACGGCGAGAACGCTCGCCCGCACCCACCGCCCCACACCTGCCTGACGCCGCACAGGTTCCGGTCGCGTCGCACAGGCCGCAGCTCGTGCGGCGGCACCGCAACCTGTGCGGCGCCGCGGGTCAGCGGGGGCGGTCGGCCCGGAACCGGAACGAGCGGCCGCCGAGCTCGGTGCCGGGGGCGTCGAGACCGGCGGCGACGAGCCGGGGCGGCAACCCGACCGGGTCGACGACGGTCATCGTGTCCCCCACGTGGATCAGCCGGAACCGCAGCGAGAGCAGGGAGTCGATCCCGGCGAACGTCCCACCCGGACGCAGCACCCGCGCCGCCTCGGCGAACAGCCGGTCCTGCTCGGCCCGCGACGGCACGTGGTGCAGCATCGTGAAGCAGACGACGGCGTCGAACGAGGAGTCCGGGAACGGCAGCGCCGCGCCGTCGCCGTGCCGGACGTCGACCCCAGCTCGCGGCCGAGGCCGTCGCGCAGGTCGGCGGCCATCGCCGGGTCGACCTCCAGCGCGGTCAGCGCACCGGCCCGCGGCGCCAGCCATCGGGTGGTGACCCCGAACCCCGGCCCGATCTCCAGCACCTCACCGGTGAGGTCGACGTCGCGGGTCGCCCACGGCAGCGTCGTGCCGTGCATCCGGTCGGCCCACGAGTCCGACCGGCAGATGCGCCGGTGCATCGCGTTCATCGCCATGCCGGAGACAGTAGGCCGGGGAGGACCGATGAGGGCCGGCCCGGACGGCAGTCGTCCCCTTCGAGGGGATCGTCCCGATGACGGCGAGGTGCGCCTGGCGATCGCGCCGGTGCTGGTGGGCGGCGGGCGGCGCCTGTTCCCGGCCGAGGGGCCGCCGGTGGGCCTGCGCCTCCTGCACCACGAGACGACGCCGGCGGGGGTGGCGATGCACGTCTACGAACCGGCGGGTACCCCGCAGTTCGGGGTCTACGGGGCGGGCTGACCGGCTCCCGGGTTCCGGCAGCACCGGACCACACCGGCGGGGCCCGATGATCACTCGGATACGGTCCCGCCCGTGCCCGGACCCGATGATCTCCTGAGCGAGGACGCGATCGCGCTCGACGTCCTCGCCGCCGACTGGCGCTCCGCGATCACCGCGGCCGGCCGCCTGCTGCAGCGCACCGGCGTCGCGGATGCCCCCTACACCCAGGCGATGATCGACAACGTGCTCGAGAACGGGCCGTACATCGTCGTCGCGCCGGGGTTCGCGTTCGCGCACGCGCGGCCGTCCGAGGCCGTGCACCGGACCGGCATGTCCTGGGTCCGGCTCGCCGAGCCCGTCGAGTTCGGACACGAGTCGAACGACCCGGTCACCCTGGTCGTCGCGCTGGCCGCGGCCGACGACGGCGCGCACACCTCCGCGATGGCCGGGCTCGCCCGCGTCCTGGCCGACGACGAGCGCAAGGCCGCGCTGGACGCCGCCGCCGGCCCGGCCGAGGTGATGGCGCTGCTGTCCGGGGACGAGCCGGCGGGGACCGCGTCCGCGCCCGCCGCCGGCCGGCACCTGGTGCTCACCGTGTGCGGCAACGGCCTGGGCACGAGCCTGTTCCTCAAGAACACCCTGGAGCAGGTCCTGGACCGCTGGGGCTGGGGGCCGTACGTGACCGTCGAGGCGACCGACACGATCTCGGCGCGCGGCCGGGCGTCGGAGGCGGCCCTGCTGCTGACCTCGGGCGAGATCGCCCGCACCCTCGGCGACGTCGGCACGCCGGTCCGGGTGGTCGAGAACTTCACCAGCACCGACGAGGTCGACGCCGTGCTGCGCGACTCCTACGACGTCTGACAAGGGACCCACCACGATGGACATCGTCGCGGCCGTCGCCGGCTTCGTCGTCAACCAGATCCTCAGCGTTCCCGCCTTCCTGGTCGGGATCATCACCGCGATCGGGCTGATCGCACTGCGCCGCGGCGGCGGGCAGGTCGTCGGGGGTGCGCTGAAGGCGACCCTGGGGTTCCTGCTGGTCGAGGCCGGCGCCACCCTGGTGATCGACGCGCTGGACCCGCTCGGCGAGCTGATCCAGGGCGCGACCGGGGCCCAGGGCGTCGTCCCGACCAACGAGGCGATCGTCGGCATCGCGCAGGCCGAGTTCGGTTCCCAGGTCGCCTGGCTGATGATCCTCGGATTCGCGGTCAGCCTGCTGCTGGCCCGCTTCACCCCGCTGCGCTACGTGTTCCTGACCGGGCACCACACGCTGTTCATGGCCACGCTGCTCACCATCGTGCTGGCCTCGGCCGGGTACGACGCCGCGCTCGTCGTCGGGCTCGGAGGTGTCCTGCTGGGCGTCATGATGGTCGCGATGCCGGCCTTCGCCCAGCCCTGGACCCGGCGGGTGACCGGCGGCGACGGGGTCGCGATCGGACACTTCGGCACTCTCGGCTACGTCGCGGCCGGGGCGACCGGGCGGCTGGTCGGCGGGCGTCCGGGAACCGCGCGGGAGAGCCGGTCCACCGAGGACATGGTGCTGCCGGAGTCCCTGCGCTTCCTGCGCGACTCGATGGTCGCGACCGCGCTGTCGATGGCGCTGGTCTACGTCGTCGTCGCGGTGATCGCGCTGGCTCGGGTCGGCGAGGCCGCGGCCGCCGAGGCCTTCGGCGGCGCGGACGAGGTCGGTGACGCGGGCGAGCTCGTGATGGCCGCGCTGACCCAGGGTCTGCAGTTCGGCGTCGCCGTCGCGGTGATCCTCTTCGGTGTCCGCACGATCCTCGGCGAGCTGGTGCCGGCGTTCCAGGGCATCGCCGCCCGCGTCGTGCCCGGCGCGCTCCCGGCGCTGGACGCGCCGATCGTCTTCCCCTACGCGCAGAACGCGGTGCTCGTCGGCTTCGTGTCGAGCTTCGTCGGCGGGCTGCTCGCCCTCGGTGTGCTCACGATCTGGCTCAGCCCGCTGCTGGGTCTGGCGCTGATCCTGCCCGGCCTGGTCCCGCACTTCTTCACCGGCGGCGCGGCCGGCGTGTACGGCAACGCCACCGGCGGACGACGCGGCGCGGTCGCCGGCGGGTTCGTCAACGGCCTGCTGATCACGTTCCTGCCGGCGTTGCTGCTCGGTGTGCTGGGCTCGTTCGGCGACGCGAACACGACCTTCGGCGACACCGACTTCGGCTGGTTCGGGATCGCCGTCGGGTACGGCGCGGGCCTCGGCGGGGCGGGCGGCATCATCGTCGTCGCGGCGCTGGGGCTGCTCGTGCTGGGTGCGGCGATCCTGATGCAGCGCAAGGTCGTCGACGCCGGGTGGGACCCGGCGCCGGGCCGGGCCGGTGGCGCGGCCGCCGAGAAGCAGGCCGTGGCCGCGGGGCGCTCGCACGCCCGGATCGCCCCACCGGCCGGCGCCCCCGCACCTCCCCCGCCGCCGGGGCGCGACCGGTCCCCGCTCTAGCCTCGCCCGCTGCGCGACGCCGTGTGCCGCACCCTCCGCGACGCGGATGCGCCCGCCGCGACCTCGGCGGAGGTCGCGGCAGCCGGCCACCGGTCGCGAGAGCCGGCGGCGGGTCGCGGTGGCCGACGCGCGGGGTCGTGGCACGTCCCGGCCGAAGACCCACCGGGTGCTCCCGCCACTGGTTCGGTCCCGGTCCGGCCCGACCGTCGGCGCTGACGCGCCCGTGCACGGAGTCGGGCTGGGTCAGCCCGGTAGGCCGGTGACCACGACCACTCCGACGGCGGCGACCGTCACCACGACGAACACGCCCGCACTCACCCACCGCGCCGTCGCGCCGGGCCCGGCATCAGGCCCCCGGTCGCGCCACCGGGCCGTGGCCACCCCGAGCCCGGCCCCGGCGAGCCCGCAGCCGAGCAGCCAGAACGGCAGCTGTGTCCAGGAGACCGCGCCGACGAGCCAGCCGCCGAGGATCAGCAGCAGGCCCGTCGCCGCCTGGGCGACGACGTCGGAGCGGCGCGCCGGACCGCCGCGCAACCACCCGCCCCGCGCGGCGACGAGCACCGTCAGCCCGCCCCAGATCGGCAGTAGCGCTCCGACGGCCGACCCGACCATCGAGCGTACGTCGGGACCGGACGGCTCCCCGGTGCGTGCCTCGAACGGCGACGGGACCCCGAGCAGCTCGGCCGCGATCCGGTCGACGCCGGCGAACGAGTTCCCGATCACCACGGCCGCCCGCCCGGTGGCCGGCTCGACCAGCACGCTGGAGCTCGTGCCCCCGGAGGCACCGTTCTTCCAGATCAGCTCGTGCCCGCCGACGTCGAGGACGTTCCAGCCGTAGCCGATCCGCCCGAACTCGCTCGGGAACCGGGGCCGCGCCGCGTCCGCGACCGGGGAACCGGGGTCGGTCACCGCGACCGCGTAGCGGGCCAGGTCGGTCACCGTCGAGTAGACACCGATCCCCGCGGGCGAGTCACCGGGGCTGATCCACGCGCTCTCGGCCCGGCCGCGCTCGTCGTGCCCGACGGCCGCCCCGGACGGCGGCGCGGCGGGGATGCCGGTGGCGGTCATGCCGAGCGGACCGGTCACCACCTGCTCCACCAGTTCCGGGTACGGGGTCCCGGTCCGCTCGGCCAGCGCCTGCCCCAGCAGCGCGACGCCGAGGTTCGAGTACCGCTCCTCGCCCCGGCCGGAGATCTCCGCGGCCTCGGCGTTGTCGAACACCTGCTCGGGAGTGTGCGACGCCGGTGCCGTCCCGAGGTAGGTGTTGGCCAGGTTGTGGGCGAGCATCCGCCACCCGCCCGCCTGCACCGGGAGACCCGAACGGTGCGAGGCCAGCTCGGCCAGCGTCACGTCCCCGGCCCCACCCGGACGCCAGTCGCGGTCGGGGACGAGGTCCCGCACCCGCTCGTCGGCCCGGACCTCGCCGCGGCGTTCGAGATCGGCGAGCACCGTTCCGGTGATCGTCTTGGTGACCGAGCCGATCTCCATCGGCGTCGTCGCGGACAGCGGGGTGCCCCGGCCGCCGTCGCCGATCGCGGCGACGGTCGGCTCGCCGCCGGTGACGACCGCCGCCACCAGCCCGTACTGGCCGGGACCGGCGACGGAGCGGAGCCGCTCGGCCAGCGCCGGGTCGCCCGAGGTCGCCGGCCCGGGCGTCGACGGCACCGGTGCGACGAGCCAGCCGAGCAGGCCCGCCAGCACCGCCCCGACCACCGCCGCGACGAGCGTGCGACGGCGGACCGGGACGGCAGGCGACGGCGAGGAACCGGTGACGACCATGTGCCTACGTTATTCCGGAATTACGTCCGATGGCAACTCAGCGAGCTGTCAGCAGGCTCAGCGCGAACCGGTCCTGCGGATCGGTCCAGCGCCGGGTCGCGTCGAACCCCGCCTCGGCGACCATCGCGTCTACCGTCTCCGGCCGGAACTTTGCCGAGATCTCGGTGATCAGCTCCTCGCCCTCGTCGAAGGTCACCTCCAGGTCGAGCTCCGGCACCCGCACCCGCATCGCCCGGGTCGCCCGCAGCCGCATCTCGATCCACGAGTTCTCCGCGTCCCAGAGCGCGACGTGGTCGAACGCGTCGACGTCGAAGTCGGCGCCGAGCTCGCGGTTCAGCACCCGCAACACGTTGCGGTTGAAGTCCGCGGTGACGCCGGCGGCGTCGTCGTAGGCGGGGACCATGATCGCGGGATCGGTCGCCAGCCCCGTCCCGAGCAGCAGCTGCTCCCCCGGCTCGAGGACCGACCGCACGTGGGTCAGGAACGCGTGGCGCGGACCGGGCAGCAGGTTGCCGATCGTCCCGCCGAGGAAGGCGATCATGCGCTTGCCGCCGGGTTCGGCGCCCGGCAGCCGGTCGAGGTCCCGGGTGAAGTCACCGACGACGCCGTGCAGCTGGAGCGTCGGGTAGTGCCGGTGCAGCTCGTCGACCGCGCCGCGCAGCGCGGACTCGCTGACGTCCTGCGGGACGTAACGGCGCAGCGTCCCGGCCGCGGCGAAGGCGTCGAGCAGCAGTCGGGTCTTGGTCGAGGACCCCGACCCCAGCTCGACGACGGTGTCCGCGCCGGACGAGCGGGCGATGTCGGCCACCGAGTCGGTGAGCAGCGCCCGCTCGGTGCGGAACGGGTAGTACTCGGGCAGCGCGGTGATCTCCTCGAAGAGCTCCGAGCCCCGGGCGTCGTAGAACCACTTCGGCGGCAGTTCCTTCGGCCGGGCGACCAGCCCCCGGGCGACGTCGGCCCGCAGGGCGGCGTCGGCGTCGGTGAGGTGGACGTCCAGCTGGATCAGGCCGGTACTGCGCACGCGGAGCTCCCTGTATCTCTTGCATCGGCGTCTGTGGCATCGGCGTCGGCTGCGTCGGCGCCCGCCGCGGGGTCATGCCCCGGGCAGCGGGTGCAGGGTGTGGTGGCCCGGGCGGGCCACCACCAGGTGCCGGTCGGACACCCGGGTCCAGTCGGGGAGCGACGGGGAGGTGGGTTCGGAGGCGACGGTGGTCTCGGCCCCGACCGAGCGGACGGCCAGCGCGTGCCGCCAGGCCGTCGCCCAGATCGTGGCGCCGTCGGTGAGCAACAGGTTCAGCCGGGACCCGGGCGCGTCGCGCTCGAGCAGCTCGCAGACGTCGGACAGCACCCTGGCGGGTTCGTCGCCCGCCCGCAGGCGGGCCCGCACCAGCGCCCACAGCACCGCGGCGTCGGTGGGCGCATCGAGGGTCATGAGGTCCTCCACCGGCAACGCCGACGCGGCCTTCACCATCGACCCCGGCCACCCGCGCACGACGCCGTTGTGGCTGAACAGCCACCGGCCGTCGGCGAAGGGGGCGGCGGCCGTCGCCGTCACCGGCATGCCGACGGTGGCCGAGCGGACCGCGGCCAGCACGGCGCCGGATGCGGTCGCCCCGGCGAGCGCCGCGAACGACGTGTCGGTCCACAGTGGCTTCTCCGACCGGACGCGTACCGGGCCGGCGCCGGGAGCCGGGTACCAGCCGGCGCCGAACCCGTCGGCGTTGATCGTGCCGCCGCCCCGCATGTCGGCCGGGGCGTAGGACTGGGCGAGCAGCCCGTGCGGCGGGTCGAGCAGCGTCGCCGCGAGCGTGCGCGCCGGTCCGAGGTAGGCCAGGTGCCGGCACACCGCTACAGGTCGATTCCCGGACGGGCGTCGCGCGCCAGCCGGAACCCGGAGAAGATCTGCCGGCGGACCGGGTGGTCCCAGTTGCGGAACGTCGCCCGGATCGCCGCCGGGTCGGTGCCGAACGAGCCACCGCGCAGGACCGCGTAGTCCCCGCCGAAGAAGGCTTGCGAGTACTCCGGGTACGGGAACATCCGGAACCCCGGGTAGGGGTGCCAGCCGGAGTCGCACCACTCCCAGACGTCGCCGAGCATCTGGTGCACGCCCAGTGCGGACGCACCCTCCGGGTAGGCGCCGACCGGGGCCGGCTGCAGGTGCCGCTGGCCGAGGTTGGCGCGGGAGGCGGTCGGGTCGTCGTCGCCCCAGGGGAAGCGGCGGGACCGGCCGGTGGCCGGGTCGAACCGGGCGGCCTTCTCCCACTCGGCCTCGGTCGGCAGTCGCTTGCCGGCCCACCGGGCGAACGCCTGCGCCTCGTGGAAGGTCACGTGCACGACCGGCTCGTCGACGGGCACCCGCTCGACGACGCCGAACCGGCGCCGCCACCAGGTCCCGTCCGCGTCGCGGGACCAGAACCGCGGCGCGACCAGCCCCTCGTCGACCCGGTGCGCCCAGCCGGCGTCGGTCCACAGCCGACGGTCGTCGTACCCGCCGGCCTCGACGAACTCCGCATAGCGCCCGTTGGTCACCGGGTAGGCCTCGATCAGATACGCGGGCAGGTCCACGGTGTGCGCGGGCCGCTCGTTGTCGAGCGCCCACGGCTCGGTCGTCGTGCCCATCTCGGACGGGCCCGCCGGGACCAGCACCTCGGCGGCCGGGTCGGTGACCGGGACGTCCGGGCGTGGCGGTGGCGGGGCGTCCAGGAGCGGACCGCCGGCGCGGAGCTGGTGGGTGGCGAGCATCGTCTCGTCGTGCTGCTGCTCGTGCTGGACGATCATCCCGAAGGCGAAGCCCTCGTGTTCCAGCGGACGGCCGCTGAGCGGGCTGCGGTGCAGGGCGTCGAGCGCCTTGTCCCGGACCTCGGCGACGTAGGCGCGCGCCTCGGCCGGGGTGAGCAGCGGCAGCTCCACCCTGGAGGACCGGCTGTGCTGGAAGGCGTCGTACAGGCCGTCGATCTCCGGGCGCAGCGGCTCGCGGCCGCCGACGTCGCGCACCAGCCACAGCTCCTCCTGCGAGCCGATGTGCGCGAGGTCCCACACCAGCGGGGACATCAGCGGAGAGTGCTGCGACTGCAGCTCGGCGTCGTCGAGGTCGGTCAGCCGGGTGCTGCGCGCACGGGATCGTTCCAGCAGGGCGGCCACGCGCTCCCGCATCCGCTCCGGAGGGGTGCCCGGGGCCGCGGGGCCGGTGGTCTGCTCCGTCGTCATGACACACGCTCCTCGATGCACCGGACATCCGGTTGCCGGTCTCGCTGTGCGGGGACGTCTCCGAGGTGGAGACCGGGCGGGAACAGCGCCGCGGCCGGACCGGAGCGCTCCTCCTGTGCGGACAGCTCGTCGGCCGGACACAGTCCACGCAGGACGCGGTGCTCGGTCACCTCCCGCAGCCGGGTCAGCAGCGGGACGGGCGCGTCGACCAGCGGGTCCCCGCCTGCGGTGAGGACGTCGACGGCGAGCTCGAACACCTGCCCCGCCGCCCGGGCCAGGCCGGGGTCGGCCAGCGCGTCGCGGGCCGCGGGGACCCAGGCGTCGCGGACCGGCTCGCAGATCTCCCGGACCCGGTCGACGACGGTGCCCGACGACGTGGCGGCCAGCAGTACCGCGGCCGGCAGCGCCCAGTCGTCGCCGGGCTGGGCGTCGACGTAGCGGACCTCGAGGTGACCGTGCGGGCGGACCGGCGGGAACAGGGTCGAGATGTGGTAGTCGAGGTCGGCGGTGGTCGGCGGCCGTTCCAGCACGCCGTCGCGGCTGCGCCCGGAGGCCCAGTCCCCGAAGGTCACGCCCGGCGGCACGGCCCAGTCGCCGGTCCCGCGCACGCACAGCAGCGGCGTGTCCACGACGCGCCGGGCCCACGACTCGCCGGGCGGCTCCCCCGGCCCGAGGGCGGGCGGGGGTGCGGTGCGGCCGGGGTCCAGGCTCAGCCAGCACGCCTGGCGGGTGGATTTCCAGCCGGTGAGCCGGCCGTGCTGGACCGGCGAGTTCGCGAAGGCGGCGACCAGCACCGGACCGAGCTCGTGCAGCACCGCCCAGCGGTCGGCGACGCCGGTGGCGGGCCCGGCGTCGAGGGACACCTGGGCCGCCGCGGTGGAGCACATCCCGCTGCGGCCGTGCGGCCCGACACGGTCGAACACGCACTCCATGGCGGCGTAGCGAGGGAGGTCGAGCAGCCGCCGGGCCGGGCGGACCGGGTCGGCGGCACGCGAGTGCGGCCGGAGCCCGTGCCGGGCGAGGCGCGAGTGGAGGTGGGAGGCATCGGCGACGACATCGCCGACGAGTGCGGTGAGCCCGTCCGCGGGCGGGCTGGATATCTCGATCTGTCCGCCGGGCTCGAGGGTGACCGTGCTGCCGGCGGGAAGCGGGAGACCCGGTGACACCGGGTCGAGCGAGGGTGGGGCGTGCGGGCCGAGTGCGGCGCGCAGGAGGTCGAGGTCGACCGGTTCGGCCGGTCGGTCCGGATGCAGGAGCATCGATTCGAGTTCGACACCGACGCGGGTCGGAGGGCCGTGCTTGAAACAGACCGAGGCGACGTAGGTGGCCGCCTCCGCCTTGGTCCGCAACACGCCATCGCCCCGGGCGGTGCTGGTGTCGTCCAGCGTCACCGAGCCGACGCTACCCCCGGGTCCGGAGAGGCGCAGGCCGATCTACGGCAGGTCACACAGACGTTGCAGAACGACACGCCGGGCTCGGCGGGTGACACGGCTGCCAGCCGGACACCCGTACGGAATACTGGTGTCATGCCCCGTGTCAGCACCGACCAGCTCGCCGCGCGCCGGCGTCAGATCCTGGACGGCGCACGGTCCTGCTTCGCCGACCACGGGTACGAGGGGGCCACCGTCCGCCGTCTGGAGCAGTACACGGGGCTGTCCCGCGGCGCGATCTTCCACTACTTCCGCGACAAGGAGGCGTTGTTCCTCGCCCTCGCCGAGCAGGACGCCACCCGGATGGCCGACGTCGTCGCCGAGCAGGGACTGGTCCAGGTGATGCGGGACCTGCTCGACTCGGCCCGGACGCCGGGGTCCGGTCCGGACGGCGACGCGGGCGACCGGAGCTGGCTCGGCACCCGGCTCGAGGTCTCCCGCCGGCTCCGCACCGACCCGGAGTTCCGCGCCCGCTGGCAGGCCCACTCCGGCGCGCTCACCGCGGCCACGCGGGCCCGTCTGGAGCGTCAGGCCGCCGCCGGCGCCCTGCGCGACGACGTGCCGGTGCCGGTGCTCGCGCAGTACCTGGAGCTGGTGCTCGAAGGCCTCGTGTCGCACCTGGCGATGGGCCTGCCGGCCGGCGACCTCGACGCGGTGCTCGACGTCGTGGAGAACGGGGTCCGGGCGACCTCGCACACTCGCTGACCCGCCCACCCTCCCGGGTGGACTTCGCGACCGGTTCGTACGACGTGGTCCGCATCCGTCCCTTTCGGACCGATCAGCGCGCTTGCCATCACCCGCCGCATCCACTTCGGTACCCGCAGCGACGAGCAGCCGGGGGGCTACGGGTATGGGACGAGCAGGCGGCAGACCGCCCCGAGCCGGGGCCGCCGTCCGGCGGCGGGCCGGAGCGGTGCACCGGTGGCTGGCGATCGTGGTCTCGGCGGCGCTGCTGGTCGAGTTCACCAGCGGTCTGCTGCTGCTCTTCCGGCCCGAGATCGTCGGCGACGGTCCGGACGGGCTGTTCTGGGGTCTGCTGCTGAACCTGCACGACTGCGGCCTGTCCTGCCCGGAGCTGCCCGGCCACCTGCCGCTGCTCGCCGCCGCGGTGCCCGGGCTCCCGACGACGTGGGGCAGGCTCGGGCTGGGCATGCTGGGTCTGGCGCTGCTGGTGCTGTGCCTGAGCGGGATGACGGCGTGGTGGTCCTCGGTGCGCGACGTCGGCCGGTCGCTGCGGGCTGTCGTGCGCCCGAAGCTCGACCGCGGCGCCTTCCGTGCACACCGTGACCTGCACCTGCTCGCCGCGCTGGTGGCGCTGCCGTTACTGCTGGTGTGGGCCACGACCGGTGCGGCGAACGGGTTCGCCGGGGGCGTCCCCACACCGGGCGCGGGTGGGATCGGGCTGCACTCCGGTGCGTTCCTGCCCTGGTGGGCCCGGACGGTGTGGCCGGTGGCCGGGCTCGCGGCGCTCTACCTGGTCGGGTCCGGGCTGTGGACGTGGTGGTGGCGGTCGCGGCGGACCCGGACACCGGCCACCGCGGTCCGGAACTCCGGCGCGGACGATGCCGAGCTCGCACCGTCGGTCCCGCGGCAACGGACCGGCACATCGGCACCGTCGGGCGAGGCCGGGTCGACCGGGCCGGCGGCATCGGACGGAGTCGGGTCGACGATCCCGGCGCCGTCCGGCGGAGCAGGGCCGGCCGAGCCGGTGCCGGCCTGCGTGTCCGGGGCCGACGTTCGGGGCGGGCCCGAAGTCGACCCCGTCGCGGTCGTCCCGGCACCACGGGACCTGGACGCTCCGACCGTTCACCTGGAGCTGCCCATCGCCCGGCACCTGCTGTCGGCTCCCACCCGCCGCGGCCCCGGCCACCAGCCGCGGACGCTCACCGGGTGCGGCCACGCTCATCCGAGTGCGCGAGCGTGGCCGGAACCGGTGAGCGAATGCTGCCCGGCGCGGGACCGCGGACGGGTCAGGAGACCAGGAGCCAGAGGGCGGTGACCATCAGCATGCCCGTCCAGCCGAGCAGGGTCGCGAGCAGCGTCCAGGTCCGCAGACCGTCGGCGACCGAGAGCCCGAGGAAGCGGCTGACGATCCAGAAGCCCGAGTCGTTGATGTGCGACAGGGCCACCGAGCCGCAGGCGATCGCGAGGACCACCAGCGCCACCTGCATCGAGCTGTAGTCCCCGCCGACGATCGTCGCCTGCAGCAGCCCGGCCGTCGCCAGTGTGGCGACGGTTCCCGAGCCCTGCGCCACCTTGAACACGCTGGCGATCAGGAAGGCCATCAGCAGGACCGGTACGCCGGTCTCGATCAGCGTCCCGGAGATCGTCTCGCCGATGCCGCTGTCGGTCAGTACCCGGGCGAAGACCCCTCCGGCGCCGGTGACGAACACGACGATCGCAGCCGGGGCGAGCGAGGCGTCCATGACGTCACCGAGCTCGGCGGAGCGCCAGCCGTGCCGGGTGCCGAGGACGTAGCCGGCGAGCAGGGTCGCGACGAGCAGGGCGAAGGCCGGGTGCCCGATCAGGCCCAGCACGCGGGCCACGGTGCTGTCCTCGTCGAGCAGGAGCTTCCCGGTCGTTCCCGCCGCGATCGCCAGGATCGGCAGCACGATCATCGCCGCGACCGGCAGGGCCGACGGACGGCTGGTGAGTGCGACGGGTGCGCTGGTCGCCGTGCCGCTCGGTGTCCCGGACGTCGACGCGCCGGTCGGCGCCGGGTGGGCGGACCCACCGTCCGCGCCGGGTCCGTTCGCGGGGTCGGCCGGCGCGGGGTCCGGCGTGCCGGCGCCGCCGCCCGGTGCGTCCCCGGTCCGCGGGGTCGCGGACTCCTCGAAGCGCTGCTGGACCGCCGCCTCGACGGGGAACTCCCGGCGGGCGAAGAGCAGCGTGCCGGCGTAGTGCGCCAGGACCCCCAGCGGGATCGCCAGCAGGATCCCGAGGATCGTGACCAGGCCGATGTCGGCGCCGAGCAGCGTGCTGCTCCCGGTCACCCCGGGGTGTGGCGGCACGGCGTTGTGGATGAAGACCATCAGCACCGCGACCGGGATGCCGACGAAGACCGGCGAGGTGTGCCCCGCCGCCCGGGCGAAGGAGAAGACCACCGGGAGCAGGATGATGAACCCGACGTCGAAGAAGATCGGGATCGCGAAGATCGCCGAGGCGAGCAGCAGTGCGGGTCCGACCCGGTCCGGGCCGAGCCGGCGGGTGAAGCGTTCGGCCAGCGCCTCGGCGCTGCCGGTCTTCTCGATGACCGCGCCGAGCATCGCGCCGAGGCCCACGAGCAACGCGACGTTGCCCAGCGTGCCGCCCATGCCCTCGATGACCGTCGGCATGATCTCCTCGACGGGCATACCGCTGGCGAGCGCGGTGCCGATCGCCACGACGAGCAGCGCGAGGAACGCCGGCATCTTCACTTTCATGACCAGGAACAGCAGCAGGGCTATCGCGGCGAGTGCGATGCCGACCAGGGCGGCGACGCTCATGGCGGGGAGTCCTTTCCGTTCGTCATCGAGCGGAATGCGGGGATACGGGGAGTGGAGCGAGGACCCGCGCCGGCCGGGGAGCAGCCGGCGCGGGCACCCTTCGGCCGGGGAGGGGCCGGGTCAGCGCGCGACGGACTCGATCCGCAGCATCTGGGCGATGGTCTGGTCGAGGACCGAGTCGTCGAACACGCGCTTCCAGTCCTCCTTCACGATCATCTGCCGGCCGTGGCCCATCGCGATGTGGCAGGCGTCGGAGAACGGGTTGTCGCCGCGCAGCGCGTTGGCCAGCGCGACCTGGACGTGCCCGTAGAACAGCGCCTCGGCGGCCGGGCGGGGCACCCCGGCCGTCGTGACCGTCTCCTCCAGCGCCTCCTTGAGCAGCTCGCCGATCATGCAGGCGATCGTCTCGACCAGCGTCGGCTCCAGGATCGCCAGCTGCTTGACCGTCACCCAGTGCACGTCGATGACCGGCGCGTACATCTCGCGGATCACGGCCTCGGCGCGGGCGGCCACCTGCTCGTCGCCGGACTCGACCGCGGCGACGGCGTGCTGCGGGGCGGCGATCCCGCCGAAGGTGTCGGCGTACTCCTCCGGGGTGGTGCGCTGCAGGAAGATCGACGGGTGCGCGGGGTGGGCGCAGACGTACTCGATGCCCTCACGGCGGTACAGCAGGCCCGCGTAGGCCGCGGCCGGATCCAGGGTGAGCACGATGGCGCCCTCGCGCAGCTGCGGCACGACCTCCTCGCTCACCGTGCCGAGCACGACGTCCGGCACGGCCAGGATGACGACGTCGGCGGACGCGACCGCGTCGGAGGTGCTGCTCACCTGGAGGCCGATCTCGCGCACCCGGTCCTGTCCGGCCGGGGAGTTCTCGGCGTAGAACACGGTCGCGGCGGTGCGCTCGAGGTTGTTCGAGACGCGCACGCCCATCTTCCCGCCGGCACCGATGACGGCGATCGTGAGGCCGTCGATGCTGTTGCTCATGGGTTCCTGCTCCTCAGGTAGTCGATGTTGTGGCGGGCCCAGTCCCGTTCCAGGGACTCGGTGGTCTCGAGGTCGTCGGTCCACGGCAGCCAGTGCTCGACGATCTGGCTGATCCCCCGCTCGGCAGGCCGGACCGCATCGACCATCGCGGCGTAGTCGAGGAGCCCCTCCCCCAGCCGTGCGCCGGCGTAGGTGAACCCGACCCAGCCGCCGCGGCGGCTGAAGGCGAAGTCCTTGACGTGCAGGTTGCTCACGTACGGGGCGGTCAGCCGGACGACATCGGCGGGGTGCTCCAGGCGGGCGACGCAGTTCCCGGGGTCGAGCACGATGCCCAGCGACGGGTGCCCGGTGCGGGTCACCACGTCGACGAGGTCGGTGGTGGCGATCTGCTCGTAGGTCTCCAGGGCGAGCCGGACGCCGGCGTCGGCGAACTCGGCCAGCACCTCGCGCAACCGGTCCGGCAGGCCCGCCAGGTCGCGGGCGTCCTCGGCGGTGATCATGGAGCGGACCAGCGGCGCGCCGAGCGCCCGGGCGATCTCCAGGTGCCGGCGCAGGTGCTCGGGTGCGACGCCGCGGGTGCCGGTCTCCAGCGCGATGCCGAGCCGTTCGGCGAGTGCGCGGACCTCGCTCAGCCCGTCGGCGTCGAGCTGTTCGAGCGGCGGGTGGTCGCAGATCTGGAAGACCTCGGCGCCCAGCGCGACGGCGTCGCCGAGCATGTCCGGCAGCGTCATCGGGTTCGGGTGCGCCGAGGAGATCCGCCAGAAGTAGGCGTAGGTGCTCAAGCCGATCACGTGTCGGCCTCCCGTCCGGTCGTCTCGTCGAGGACGCGGACGATCGCGTCCGGGTCGTGGGCCGAGCGGCCGAGGAACAGCCCGTGCACGGTGCCGCCGAGGCGGCCGAGCAGGCCGGGGCCGGCACTGCCGCCGTAGAGCACCCGCGTGCTGCCGCCCACGGAGTCGAGCTCGGTGCGCAGCCGGCCGCAGACGGCCGCGACGTGCTCGGCCGGGGCCGGCTCCGGCGCGCCGATCGCCCAGTGCGGCTCGTAGGCGACGATCAACGGCGCCGGGAGCAGGCCGGCGTCCCGCGCCGGGGCCAGCACCCGGTCCAGCTCCGCGGCGACGCCGGCCGCGGCCGCGTCCGGGCCGGTGCGGGTCGCCTCGCCGACACAGACCAGCGGGACGAGCCCGTTGCGCAACGCCGCGACGACCTTGGCGCCGACGACCGAGTCGTCCTCGCCCGCGGCGCGCCGCTCGGCGTGCCCGATCTCGGCGACGGTGCAGCCGATCTCGGCGAGCTCCGGGGCACCGACCTCGCCGGTGTGCGGCCCGTGGTCGGCGACGGCGACGTCCTGGGCCCCCAGCGCGACGGCGTCGCCGAGGATCTCCCGGGCTCCGACGAGTGCCGGGAAGGTCGGCAGCACCAGCAGCCCGGTGCCGTCGGGACCGACGGCGTCGTGGCTGTCGGCGATCCCGCGGACCCGCCGGCACCACTCGAGGGTGCGGGCGTGCGTGAAGTACATCTTCAGGCTGATCGCGACGATCGTGGGTGGGAGCGCGGTCATCGCGCGCTCTCCCGGTCCCGCAGCGCCTCGGCGATCAGCGCCGTCGACACCGCACCCGCGTCCGGGGTGCCGACACCGGCGTCGCCGTGCGAGCGGGCCCGCCCCAGCCGCGGGGTCAGCTGCGCGGTCGCGTCCGCCGCCTGCCGGGCGGCGGCCGCGGCGGAGGCCCAGGCGGTGGGCAGGCCGGACCCGGAGCCCACCGCGGCCGAGAAGGCCTCGGTGCACGGCAGCAGGGCGTCGACCATCGTCTTGTCACCGCGGCGCGCCCCGCCGAGCGCGACGACCCGGTCGGCGCCGGCCGCGAGACCGCCGGCCAGCCGGGCCGCACCGGGGCGCTCGTCGTCGCCGAGCTCGTCGGCTATCGCGCGGAGCAGGACACCCCAGAGCGCTCCCGAGGTGCCACCGGCGCGGTCGGCCCAGGCGTCGGCGGCCGCGGCGAGCGTGCTGCCCGCCCCGGCACCGCGTGCCGCGGTCTCCCGGGCGGCCTCCGCCGCGGCGGTGGCGCCGCGCTGCATGCCGATGCCGTGGTCCCCGTCGCCGGCGACTGCGTCGATCCGGCCGAGCTCGGCGGCGTGCGTGTCGATCGTGGCCCGGGCCGCGTCCAGCAGCCCGGCGACCTCGTGCGCGGCGGTCCGGGAGCCCTCCCCCGCGGGCGGCAGGACGGCGTCGCCGGTGTCGGCGGCGGGTGCGGGCGGCGCCACCGGCGCCGGGGTCACCGACCGGCGGCCCCGGCAGTACGCGGGCGCGTCGGCCGGCGCGCACCACAGCTCGGCGAGGTCGTCGTCCAGCCAGGCCAGCGTGAGCGAGGCGCCGGGCATGTCGAAGCTGGTCACCAGCTCGCCGACCTCCGGGGCGATCAGCTGCAGCCCGCGGGCGGCCAGCAGCTCGTCGACCTTCCGGTACACGACGAAGAGCTCCTCGTACTTGACCGTGCCGAGCCCGTTGAGCAGGACGGTCACCCGGTCGCCGGCGTCCGCGGGCGCCTCGGCGAGCACCTTCTCCACCAGCAGGGCGGCCAGCTCGTCGGCGGTCGGCATCGGCTGCTCGGCGAACCCGGGCTCGCCGTGGATGCCCATGCCGAGTGCCATCCGGCCGGCCGGGACGTCGAACAGCGGCTCGGCCGACCCGGGCAGCGTGCAGCCGCCGAACGCGACGCCGAACGAGCGGGTCCGGTCGTTCGCCCGGGTGGCGACCTCGACGACGTCGGCGAACGGGCGCCCCGCGGCGGACGCGGCACCGGCGGCCTTGTAGACGACCAGGCCGCCGGCCACGCCGCGGCGGCGGTCGCGCTCGTCCGGGCCGGCGCTGGAGATGTCGTCGGTGACGGTGACGGTCGCGCAGTCGAACCCCTCGGCACGCAGCCGCTGCTCGGCCAGGCCGAACTGCAGGACGTCGCCGGTGTAGTTGCCGTAGGTGAGCAGGATCCCGCCACCGCGCTCGGCCGCCCGGGCGACGTCGTGGACCTGACGGGCCGAGGGCGAGGCGAACACGTTGCCGGTCGCGGCGCCGTCGGCGAGGCCGGGACCGACCAGTCCGGCGAACGCCGGGTAGTGCCCGGACCCGCCGCCGGTGACCACGGCGACCGTGCCCGGCTCGGCGCCGTCGGCGCGCACGACCCCGCCGGGGACGCGCCGCACCCGATGCCGGTGGGCTGCTACGAAACCGTCGAC
Source organism: Pseudonocardia nematodicida (assembly GCF_040105385.1). Taxonomy (NCBI): domain Bacteria; kingdom Bacillati; phylum Actinomycetota; class Actinomycetes; order Pseudonocardiales; family Pseudonocardiaceae; genus Pseudonocardia; species Pseudonocardia nematodicida. The sequence goes on along the minus strand of NZ_JBEDNQ010000011.1, from coordinate 54,077 downwards.
GAGCTCGTCGGCGAAGGCCGAGGGCTCGTTGTGCAGGCGCGTCATCGATCTCCTGTGATCGGTGGTGCGCCACCCGATCGGGGTGGCCGGACCCGGCACACGGAACCAGCCCGGAGCGCACCTGTCAACCGGTTGACCAATTTGGTGCGGGACTATGCTCGTCCGCATGCCGAGCTACCCGACCGATCCCGCGGCGGAGCTGCGCGGCCGGTTGTCGACGATCCCGAGCGGGACGCCGACGGCCGCCGTCGCCTCCGAGCTGCTGGACTACTTCACGGGTGGCGGTATCGCGCCGGGCGCGCGCCTGCCCCCGGAGCGCCGGCTCGCCGAGATGCTGGGCACCGGCCGGTCCGCCGTGCGCGAGGCGCTGGCCGCGCTGGAGATCCTCGGGATCGTCGACGTGCGGCCCGGCTCGGGCACCTACCTGCGCTCGGGAGCCTCCGAGCTGCTGCCCCGGACGCTGAGCTGGGGCCTGATGCTGGGCTCGAACAGCGCCGCCGAGCTCGTGCAGATCCGGGCGGAGCTGGAGGTCCTGGCGGCGCGGCTGGCCGCGCCGCGGATCGACGCGGACGGGCTGCGGGCGCTGCGCGAGGCGCTGGCCGACATGACCGGCCACGCCGACCTGGCCGACCACGACGCGTTCGTCGAGGCCGACGCCCGGTTCCACCTGGCACTCGCCGCCGCGTCGGGCAACGCGGCGCTCGCCGGTGTGCTGCAGAGCGTCCGCGCGCTGCTGCGGGTCTGGGTGGACCGCAGCGTCGCACGCGCCGACGACGCGCGGACGGCGATCGACGAGCACACCCGCGTCGTCGACGCCCTCGCGGCAGCCGACGCGGCCGGCGCCGCGGAGGCGATGCGCGCGCACATGGACACCGCGGCGGACCGCGTCCTGAGCCTGACCGCCGACCCGGCCACCGGAACCGAGCCGGGCACCGCTGCGTCCTGACCGCCCGCCCGCGCCTGCGGCGCACGCACGCCGGCTCCGCGACAGCAGGCCGGTTCCGCGAACGCGCGCCGGTCCCGAGAACGCGCGTCCGATCGGGCGCGCGTCCTCCGAATCCGCGCGCGTCCGGGGCCGGAGTGTCCGGGCGACGGGGTCGGGGCGAGCGGCCTCAGGAGGCTGCGGGCTCCGGGCGGAACTGGGCCTCGTAGAGGGTGGCGTAGCGGCCGCCGGCGGCGAGCAGCTCGTCGTGCGTACCGGTCTCCACCACCCGCCCGTCCTCGAGGACGGCGATCCGGTCCGCGGCGCGCACCGTCGAGAGCCGGTGCGCGATGACGATCGCGGTCCGGCCGACCAGGGCCTCCCCCAGCGCCTCCTGCACGGCGTTCTCCGACTCCGAGTCCAGGTGCGCGGTCGCCTCGTCGAGGATCACCACGCCGGGCCGCGCCAGCAGCAGTCGGGCGATCGTCAGCCGTTGACGCTCCCCGCCCGACAACCGGTAGCCGCGCTCGCCGACGACGGTCTCCAGGCCGTCGGGCAGGGCGTCGAACAGCGGGCCGAGCCGGGCCCGGCGCAGCGCGTCGACCATCTCGGTCTCGCCGGCCTCCGGCGCGGCGTAGCGCAGGTTGGCGGCGATGGTGTCGTGGAACAGGTGGCCGTCCTGGGTGACCATGCCGACGGCACCCCGCAGGGTGGCGAAGTCCAGCTCCCGTACGTCCACACCGGACAGCTCGACGGCCCCGGAGTCGACGTCGTAGAGCCGCGGCACCAGGGACGCCAGCGTCGACTTGCCCGCCCCGGAGGAGCCGACCAGCGCGAGCAGCCCGCCGCCGTGGATGTGCAGGTCGACGCCGTGCAGCACCTCGGTCCCGACCCGCTGGTCGAGCACCGCGACCTCTTCGAGGGAGGCCAGCGAGACCTGCTCGGCGCTGGGATAGGTGAACCGGACCCCGCGCAGCCGGACGTCGACCGGGCCGTCGGGCAGGGTGCGCGGCCGCACCGGTTCGGTGATCGACGGACGCAGGTCGAGCACCTCGAAGACGCGCTCGAAGGCCACCAGCGCGGTCATGATGTCGACCCGGGCGTTGGCCAGCGCGGTCATCGGCGTGTAGAGGCGGGTGAGCAGCAGACCGAGCGCGACGACGGTGCCGGCCGGGATCGCGCCGGTCACCGCCAGGTAGCCGCCGAGGCCGTAGATCAGCGCCTGGGCCAGCGCGGACACCAGCTGCAACGCGGTGACGAACAGCCGGGACACCATCGCCGAGCGGATCCCGATGTCCCGGACCCGGGCGACCTGGCCCCGGAAGACCCCCGCCTCGACGCCCGGGTCCCCGAACAGCTTGACCAGGGTCGCCCCGGGCGCCGAGAAGCGCTCGGTCATCTGGTTGCCCATGGTCGCGTTCAGCTCGGCGGCCTCGCGCCGCAGCTCGGCGATCCAATTCCCCATCCGCCGGGCCGGCAGCACGAACACCGGCAAGAGCAGCATCGCCAGCAGGGTGACCTGCCAGGCGAGGGTGATCATCACCGCGATCGCCAGCACCAGCTGGATGACGTTGGCCAGTACGGTCGACAGCGTCCCGGTGATCGCGGTCTGGGCGCCGATGACGTCGTTGTTGAGCCGGCTCACCAGCGCACCGGTCCGGGTGCGCGCGAAGAACGCCAGCGGCATCGACTGGACGTGGGTGAACACCGACAGCCGCAGGTCGGCGATCAGGCTCTCCCCCAGCCGCGCGGAGAACCAGCGACCGGCCAGGCCGACGACCGCCTCCAGCACGGCCATCCCGGCGATCCCGCCGGCCAGGATCATGATCACGCGGGCGGCGTCGGGCAGCTCGCGGGCGGCGACGATGGTGTTGACGACGCGACCGGCGAGCAGCGGGGTCGCGACCCCGATCACGGCGGTGACGGTGGTCAGGGCGAGGTAACCGAGCAACCAGCGGCGGTACGGGCGGACGAAGCCCCAGATCCGCGGCCAGGTGCCCTTCGCGATGGCGCCGCGGCGGACGGTGGCCGAGTCGGCGCCCCGGACGACACCGCGCATCAGCGTGAGCGGGCGATCCAACGCAGTTCCCTTCGCCGGTGGTGGACGGCGAGGGATCACGTTACGAGCCGCAGGTGAGCCCGGCGCGGCGGCGGTGCGGGAAGGCGCCTGGCGACGCGTGGGGAAATGCGCGTTCCGAGCGGATCGCACGATTCACGGACCCCGACGTGCGGCGACGCCGTCGCGGGTCCGCATCTCGACCCGGCCGACGGCGTCGCCGATGACCGTGCGATGTCCGGCAGCCGCACCTCGTGGTGTGCGGCCGGCGGATGCGACCTGAGGCCGCTACTTCTTCTTCGTGCGGGTGGCGCCACCGCGCCCGCGCAGTGTCACTCCGGTCTCGGAGAGAACACGGTGCACGAATCCGTAGGAACGCCCGGTCTGCTCGGCGAGCGACCGGATGCTCGCGCCCTTCTCGTACTTCTTCTTCAGGTCGGACGCGAGTTTCCCCCGCTGCGTCCCGGTGATCCGGGCACCCTTCTTCAACTCGGCCATCGGCCCCTCCTCATCCCCACCGCGGATGCCCCCGCGGACCGCCGCATGCGGCGCGACGATCAGGCCATGATGATCCAGACGCTGATTTCTGGCCAGAACGCGGAAAACGCGATCGGTGAACGGTTACCCCGAATGGCGCATACGTGGACGTGGTCAGCGTATTTTGCGTAGATCGGTCAGCACATTCTCGTCACCCATTGGATTCGATTGTGCACGACCTTCGCGACGGCGAGTCGCGAACTCGCGGCACCGCTTCCGCGCATCTGCTCCGTGTGAGTGATCACACATCTCTGCGACGACCGGTAGCGTTGCGTCGCCAAACACGCAGTGATCGCGCCAAGCGGTAGGGTCACGCCAACTGGACGAGCTCCAGATATTCCGTCGACCAGTGGTCCTCGGTCCCGTCCGGGAGCACGATCACGCGGTCCGGCTCCAGCGCCTCGACCGCGCCCGGGTCGTGGGTCACCAGCACCACCGAGCCCTCGAAACGGCGCAGCGCGTCCAGCACCTGCTCGCGGCTGGCCGGGTCCAGGTTGTTCGTCGGCTCGTCGAGCAGCAGGACGTTCGCCGCCGACGACACCAGGCCGGCCAGCGCGAGCCGGGTGCGCTCACCGCCGGACAGGGTTCCGGCCGGCTGCTTCAGCTGCTCGCCGGAGAACATGAACGAGCCGAGCAGGGTGCGCAGCTGCTGCTCCGGGGCGTCCGGCGAGGCGTGCCGGATGTTGTCCCAGACGCTCGCGTCCATGTCGAGTGTGTCGTGCTCCTGCGCGAAGTAGCCGGTGCGCAACCCGTGCCCGGGGACGACCTTCCCGGCGTCGGCGTCCTCGGTGCCGGCCAGCAGCCGGAGCAGGGTGGTCTTGCCCGCGCCGTTGAGCCCCAGCACGACGACCTTGGTCCCGCGGTCCACGGCCAGGTCCACGCCGGTGAAGACCTCCAGCGAGCCGTAGGCCTTGGACAGGCCCTCGGCGGTCAGCGGGGTCTTCCCGCACGGGGCCGGGGTCGGGAAACGGATGTGCGCGACCCGGTCGGCCTGGCGCTCGGCGTCCAGCCCGGCGAGCAGCTGGTCGGCGCGGCGGGCCATGTTCTTCGCGGCGACGGCCTTGGTCGCCTTCGCCCCCATCTTCGCGGCCTGCATCTGCAGTGCGGACGCCTTCTTCTCCGCGTTCGCCCGCTCCCGGCGCCGGCGCTTCTCGTCGGTGGCGCGCGCCTCGAGGTAGCGCTTCCAGTCCATGTTGTACTGGTCGACCTCGCCGCGGGTGGCGTCGAGGAACCACACCTTGTTGACGACCGCGGCCAGCAGGTCGGTGTCGTGGCTGATCACCACCAGGCCGCCCTCGTGGCTCTGCAGGAACCCGCGCAGCCAGGTGATCGAGTCGGCGTCGAGGTGGTTGGTGGGCTCGTCGAGAAGCAGCGTGGTCGCGGACCGGGAGCCGCCGTCGGAGGCGGCGAACAGGATCCGCGCCAGCTCCACCCGGCGGCGCTGGCCGCCGGACAGGGTGCGCATCGGCTGGACGAGGACCCGGTCGGGCAGGCCGAGGTGGGTGCAGATCCGGGCCGCCTCGGACTCGGCGGCGTACCCGCCGAGCGCGGAGAACCGCTCCTCCAACCGGCCGTACTCGCGTACGGCCTTGTCGTTGTCGGCGAGTTCGGCCATCGCCGTCTGGGCCTTCTCCATCTTCGCCAGCAGGGTGTCCAGCCCGCGGGCCGACAGCACCCGGTCCCGGGCGCTGACCGAGAGGTCGCCCTCCCGGGGGTCCTGCGGGAGGTAGCCGACCGGCGAGTTCGCGCGGACGTCGCCGGCGTAGGGCTCGCCCTCCCCCGCCAGCACGCGCATCGAGGTGGTCTTCCCCGCGCCGTTGCGCCCGACGAGACCGATCCGGTCGCCGGGCTGGACGCGCAGGTCGGCGCCCGAGACGAGGATGCGGGAACCGGCGCGCAGTTCGAGGCCGTTCGTGGTGATCACGTGAGAGGGCTCCAGACGGAGTGCGGGGGGATGGCCCTGAGAGGCGGACGGTGGACACACGGGTGCCCGGACGCGTCGGCTACTCGATCAGGACCACGGCGGCCAGGCTACCGCCCGGGTCGACCCGGATACCGACGTAGGGTCGGCCGGGATGACCGATCTCACGCCCGGCGCCGGCGCCCCGTCCGCGTCCCCGTCCCCGCCGCGTCGGCTCGCCTCCCCCCGGTCCCGACTCATGGAGCAAAAGTTCGGGATTGCCGAACTTTTGCTCCATGAGTCGGGATGGGGTGGGGTGCGTGAGGCGGATGTGACGGATGGGGTGCTCCGGTGACCGGCGTCGACGTGCTGGTGCTGGGTGGCGGTCCGGCCGGGCGCGCACTGGCGGGGGCCTGCGCGGCGCGGGGGCTGCGCACCGCGCTCGCCGACCCGGATCCGGACGCCCGGTGGACCGCGACCTACTGCGCCTGGCCCGAGGAGCTGCCCGCCGACCTGCCTCCGGACGCCGTCGCCGCACGACCGGTGGCGCGGGTGGTGCTGCCCGGACCCGGCGACGACCGTCGGCCCGGTGACCACGCCCGTCGGCTCGGCGACTACACGGTGCTCGACACCGCCGGGCTGCGCACCCACCTCGACACGGGCCTCGCCGGGGTACAGGTGCTCGACGGGCGGGCCGAGGCGGTGCGGCGCGACGGCGGCCGGTACCGGGTGGCGTTGCGCCGCAACGGACGTGCGGATGCGGGCGCCGATGCGCGACCCGATCCCGGCGGGAGGGCGCCGACCGGGCTCGACGACTCCGCCCGATCCGGCCGCCGCCCCGACGTCGACCTCACCGCCGCGCTCGTCGTCGACGCGACCGGCGCGCCGTCCCGGCTGCGGCCCGACGCCGGCCCGAGCACCGAGCAGACCGCCTACGGCGTCGTCGTCGAGGAGCGGATCGCCGCGCCGGTGGTGGCCCCGGGCGAGGCGGTGTTCATGGACTGGCGGCCGCCGTCGGCGCCGCCGGGGCCGGGCTGGACCGACTGGCCGACGTTCCTCTACGCGGTCCCCTACGGCGACGGCCGGGTACTGCTCGAGGAGACGTCGCTGGCCCGCCGCCCCGGCCTGCCGCTGACCGAGCTCCGCGAGCGGCTGACCCGGCGGCTGGACGCACTCGGCGTCGAGGTTCCCGGCGACGCGCCGGTCGAACGGGTGCGGTTCCCCGTCGACGGCCCGCGTGCGCCGCGTCATCCGGTCCCGTTCGGGGCCGCGACGCCCTTGGTGCACCCGGCGACCGGGTTCAGCGTGGCGCCCGCGCTCGGGCTCGCCCCGCGGCTGGCCGACGCGCTCGCCCGCGAGCTCCCGGAGCATCCGGACCGCGCCGTCTCGGCGGCCGCGGCGCTGCTCTGGCCACCGTCGGCGCGGGTCGTGCACCGGCTCCGCCGGCACGGGCTGCGCACGGTGCTGGAGATGCCGCCGCCGCTGGTGCCCGGCTTCTTCGACGCGTTCTTCGCCGGCAGCAGCGGCCGGGCCTTCCTGACCGGCCGGGACGACCTCCCGGGGACTCTCGCGGGGATGGCCGGGGTCTTCCGTGCCGCACCGGCGCCGGTCCGACGGCACATGCTGCGCTCGCTCGCACCCGCCCGCCTGCGCCGCCCCCGCACGGCCGCCCGCCGGCCGAGCTGACCCCGCCCGACCACCCGATCGTCGGGCGCGCGCTGATCCGGAGATCGCGCGCGTCCCTGGAGTGTGCGCGCGTCCCGGCACGCGCGTACCCGGGGGATCGGCGCGCGTTCTGCGGATCACCGCTCGGATGACGGGGCCGGGCGCGACATGCCGGCGAAAGGGCTACTGTTCGCCGCCACCTGGGCGTGTAGTCGAACGTCCGGACGTAGTAGCGTCGCGATGCTGCTCAGTGTCGAGGACCGCTCGGACGGTTCGCTCCCCCACGGAGGCCGCCATGCCCGCGTACCGGACCATCGTCGTCGGCACCGACGGCTCGTCGACCTCGTTCGCCGCCGTCGAACGCGCGGCCGGGGTCGCCGCCGACAGCGACGCCACCCTCGTCGTCGTCTCGGCCTACACCCCGGCGAGCCGGGAGGACACCGCCGCCGCCGAGGACGCGCTCAAGGGCGAGGCGCACCTCGTCACCGGCTGGACCCCGGCCGAGGAGGCGCTGCGCGAGGCGGCCGACCGGGCGGCGAGGGCCGGCGCGCGGAAGGTGACCACGCACGCCGAGGACGGTGCCCCGGTCGACGTGTTGCGCAAGGCCGTCCGGGACCACCACGCCGACCTGCTGGTCGTCGGCAACCGCGGCCTGAACACCTTCTCCGGACGGCTGCTCGGCTCCGTCCCGGCGGACGCGACCCGGCGGGCAGGCGTCGACGTGCTGGTCGTGCACACGACCTGATCCACGCCCCTGTACGCCCGCATTGCGACTCGCAATACTCAGCGGATGGCCGAGACCGCGCGGAGCTTCTCCCCACCGATCGTGGTGCGTCACGGCGCTCCCGGCGCGGAACCGCCGGTGCTGGTCAACGGGCGCCGCTCGGCGGGGCACGCCCGCCTCGACGTCCTGGCCGGCGACTGGACGGTGGACAAGGAGGCCTACATCGCCGGGGGCACGGAGAGGATCCGCTCCGGTCGGAGGGTCTGACCACGCACCGGGAGTGGGTCGCCGGTGACCGGTTCCTCGTCGACACCACGACCGGGCAGCTGGCGGGCGCGCCGTACTACCGGATGGGCGTGCTGGGCTACTCCAACGTCGACGACCGCTACGAGTGGAACACCGTCGACGGGATCAACGCCACGATGATGACCTACAAGGGCGCCCCGGGGAGCGGGACGCGACCGGTCATCTCGATGGAGGGCGTGTTCACCGACCAGGGCGCACTGGGCGAGGAGACGATCGGGCTGTCCGTCGTGCAGCGCACCGAGATCGTCGTCACCGACGCCGACCACCACGTGATCGACATCCACGTCACCCCGCCGGGCGGGCGGGAGTTCCTGGCCGACCACGGCGTCTACACCCGGATCTCTCCTTGACCTGAACCCAGCTCCAACTCGCATAGTGTGCGTCATGAGCACCCCGTCGACCGTCGCCCACCTGAACCGCATCGGCGTCGAGCCGGCCGCTCCGGACCTCGCGCTGCTGCGCCGGATCGTTCGCGGACACGTCGCGTCGATCCCGTTCGAGAACCTGGACCCGTTCACCGGCGTCGAGCCGCCGACCGGTGGTCCGGAGATCGCCGCGAAGCTGGTGCACGGTCGTCGCGGAGGCTGGTGCTTCGAGCACAACCGGTTGCTGCACGACGTCCTGGAGGACCTCGGCTACCGGGTCACGCCACTGATCGGCCGGGTCCGGCTCGGGCTGGGCGACGACGCCCCGCCGACCTCCCGCACCCACCGGCTGACGCTGGTCGAGACCGCCGAGGGCCGCTACGTCGCCGACGTCGGGTTCGGCGGCACGGTCCCGGTCGCACCGCTGCCACTGGAGATCGGCACCGTCACGACGACCGCGCACGGCGAGCACCGGTACCTGCGCGACGGCGACGTCTGGACCCTGCAGCGCCGCGGGGAGGGCGACTGGACGAGCCAGTACACCTTCCGACCTCGTCGCGGCGCCGGAGATCGACTACGAGATGGGGTCCTGGTATCTGGTGCACCACCCCGGGTCCGGATTCCGCAACGGGCTGGTCGCGGCGTTCTCGGCCGGCGACCAGCGCGCCACGCTCGACGGGGCCCGGCTCACCGTCCGCCCCGTCGGCGGGCCGGCCGAGCGGCGCGACCTGGAGTCGCCCGCCGCGGTCCGCGCGGCGCTGGAGGACGTGTTCGGGATCGACACCTCGGCCGTCGCGGGGCTGGAGGGCCGCATCGCGCAGGCGCACTTCTCCTGACGGAGCCCGGGCACACGTCGAGCCGGGCCCCGCGGAGGAACCCGGCTCGATCGGTGTCGCGGTGGATCAGACGCGGAAGCCCAAGGCGCGCAACTGCTCCCGGCCGTCCTCAGTGATCTTCTCCGGACCCCACGGCGGCATCCAGACCCAGTTGATCCGGATGTCGTTCACCAGGCCGCCGTCCGGCCCGGCGGTGAGCGCGGAGCGGGTCTGCTCCTCGATCACGTCGGTCAGCGGGCAGGCGGCCGAGGTCAGGGTCATGTCGATGACGGCGGTGTCGCCGTCCCGGTCGATGCCGTAGACGAGACCCAGGTCGACGACGTTGATGCCCAGCTCGGGGTCGACGACGTCCTTCATCGCCTCCTCGAGCGCCTCGGCGGTCGCGCCGTCGCCGGCGGCCGCCGCCGGCGACTCGGGCATCCCCGCGGCGCCCCGCACGACGCCGTCGGCCTCGTCGGTGGTGGCGGTGTTCTCTGTAGTGGCGGTGTGCTCGGTGGTCTCGCTCATGCCGGAGCTCCTCCGGTCGTCGTCTCTGCGGTCGTGTTCGTGATCGTGGCATCCGTGCGGGACACGGCGTCCTTGAACGCCATCCAGCCCAGCAGAGCACACTTCACCCGGGCCGGGTACTTGGCGACGCCGGCGAAGGCGACACCGTCGCCGATGACGTCCTCGTCCGGCTCCACCTGGCCCCGCCCCTGGGCCATCTCCTGGAACGACGCCATGATCTTCCACGCGTCCCCGACGGCCCGGCCGACGAGCAGGTCGTGCAGCACCGACACCGAGGCCTGGCTGATCGAGCAGCCCAGCGTCTCGTAGGAGACGTCGGTGATCGTGTCCGCGTCGACCTTGACCCGCAGGGTCACCTCGTCGCCGCAGGTGGGGTTCACGTGGTGGGTCTCGGCGTCGTAGGGCTCGCGCAGGCCGGACCCGTGCGGGTCGCGGTAGTGGTCCAGGATGATCTCCTGGTACATCTGCTGCAGCTGCACTGTCACACCGTCCCGAAGAACTTCTGGGCCGCCCGTACGCCGTCGGCGAGCGCGCTGACCTCGTCGAGGGTGTTGTACACCGCGAACGACGCCCGGGCGGTGGCGACTATTCCGAACCTGCGGTGCAGCGGCCACGCGCAGTGGTGCCCGACCCGGATCGCGACGCCGCGGTCGTCGAGCACCTGGGACAGGTCGTGGGCGTGGATGCCGTCCACGACGAACGACACCGCTCCCCCGCGCTCCTCGGCGCCCGTGGGCCCGACGATCCGCAGCCCGTCGATCTCCGACAGCTGCTCCAGTGCCGCCGCGGTGAGCGCGTGCTCGTGCGCGGCGACGGCGTCCATGCCGATCTCCGACAGGTAGTCGACCGCCGCGCCGAGCCCGACGGCCTGCGAGGTCATCGGTACGCCGGCCTCGAACTTCTGCGGCGGCGGGGCGTAGGTGGAGCCCTCCATCCGCACCAGCTCGATCATCGACCCGCCGGTGAGGAACGGCGGCAGCGCCTCGAGCAGCTCCCGGCGCCCCCAGAGCACGCCGACCCCGGAGGGGCCGAGCATCTTGTGCCCGGAGAACACCGCGAAGTCGACGCCGAGGGAGTGCAGGTCGACCGGCATGTGCGGCACCGACTGGCAGGCGTCGAGCACGACGAGCGCACCCACCGCGCGGGCCCGCTCCACCAGCTGCGCCACCGGCGCCACCGCACCGGTCACATTGGACTGGTGGGTGAAGGCGACGACCTTCGTCCGGTCGGACAGCTGCAGCGAGTCCGGGGCGATGCGGCCGTCGTCGGTCACCGAGTACCAGCGCAGGGTCGCCCCGGTCCGGCGGCACAGCTCCTGCCAGGGCACCAGGTTGGCGTGGTGCTCCAGCTCGGTGACGACGACCTCGTCCCCCGGTCCCAGCGCGAACCGCTCGGAGGCGGCGTCGAGCCCGGTCCGGATCGAGGCGTTGCCCAGCCCGTAGGCGACGAGGTTGATGCCCTCGGTCGCGTTCTTGGTGAACACGACCTCGTCGAACGATGCGCCGACGAACGCCGCGATGCGTGCCCGGGCGGACTCGTAGGCGTCGGTGGCCTCCTCGGCGAGCTGGTGCGCGCCCCGGTGGACGGCGGCGTTGTGCCGCTCCAGGAACGCGCGCTCGGCGTCGAGCACCTGGCGCGGCCGCTGGGAGGTCGCGCCGGAGTCGAGGTAGACCAGCGGACGGTCCTCGCGCACGGTGCGCCCGAGGATCGGGAAGTCCGCCCGGATCCGGGGGACGTCCAGTATGGACGTCGCCCCGGCTCCGTGGGTGAGGGTCATGCTCAGACCGCCGCTGCAGCCTTGGTGAACCGCACGTAGCCGTTCTTCTCGAGCTCGTCGGCCAGCTCCGGGCCGCCCGACTCGACGATCCGGCCGCCCGCGAACACGTGCACCTTGTCCGGGGTGATGTGGTTCAGGATCCGGGTGTAGTGCGTGATCAGCAGAACGCCGGTCTCGCCGCCCTCCCGGTACCGGTTCACGCCCTCGGAGACGACGCGCAGGGCGTCGACGTCGAGGCCGGAGTCGGTCTCGTCCAGCACGGCGAACCGCGGCTTGAGCAGGTCGAGCTGCAGCACCTCGTGGCGCTTCTTCTCGCCGCCGGAGAAGCCCTCGTTCACCGAACGGTCGGCGAAGGACGCGTCGATGTCCAGGTCGGACATCGCCTGCTTGACCTCCTTGACCCAGGTGCGCAGCTTCGGCGCCTCACCGCGGGTGGCGGTGGCCGCCGTCCGCAGGAAGTTCGCCATCGACACGCCCGGGACCTCGACCGGGTACTGCATGGCCAGGAACAGCCCGGCCCGCGCCCGCTCGTCGACCGTCATCTCCAGGACGTTCTCGCCGTCCAGGAGCACCTCGCCGGAGGTGACCGTGTACTTCGGGTGCCCGGCGACGGCGTAGGCGAGCGTGGACTTGCCCGAGCCGTTCGGGCCCATGATCGCGTGCGTCTCACCCGCGCGGACGGTGAGGTTCACCCCGCGCAGGATCTCCTTCGGACCGTCCTCGGTCTCGACCGAGGCGTGCAGGTCCTTGATCTCCAGAGTGGACATGATCTCTTTCCGTGGTGGGGGTGGCTCAGACGCCGGTGATCGCGAGCTCGGCCTCGACGGCCGCCTCGAGGCGCTCACGCAGCTCGGGGAGCGGGATCTTGTTGAGGATCTCGCCGAAGAACCCGCGGACGACCAGGCGCCGCGCGGTCTCCTCGGGGATGCCGCGGCTGCGCAGGTAGAACAGCTGCTCGTCGTCGAACCGGCCGGTGGCGCTGGCGTGGCCGGCGCTCACGATCTCGCCGGTCTCGATCTCCAGGTTCGGGACCGAGTCGGCGCGGGCGTGCTCGGTGAGCACCAGGTTCCGGTTGAACTCGAACGTCTCGGTGTTCTCGGCCGCGGCCCGGATCAGCACGTCGCCGATCCACACCACGTGCGCCGAGTCCTTCGGGTCGTTGCTCTGCAGCGCGTTCTTGTAGAGCACGTTCGACCTGCAGTTCGGCACCGCGTGGTCGACCAGCAGCCGCTGCTCGAGGTGCTGGCCGGCGTCGGTGAAGGCCAGGCCGAGCAGCTCGGCGTCGCCACCGGGGCCGGTGTACTGGATCGTCGACGAGACCCGCACCAGGTCGCCGCCGAGCTGCACGGCGGTCCCGCGCAGCGTGGCGTCGCGGCCGATCCGGTAGTGCTCGGCGCCGACGTGCACCGCGTCGTCGGCCCACTCCTCGGTGACGACCAGGGTCAGCTGGGAGCCGTCGGCCAGCACGATCTCGGTGTTGTCGGCCAGCGCGCCCGACCCGCGGTGCTCGACCGCGACCGTCGCCTGCGTGTGCGGCGTGGTGCGGATGTGCAGGTGGCCGGCCGCCGTCGCGCCCTCGCCGGGGCCCTCGACGGTGATCGTCACCGGGTCCGGAGTCCCGTCCAGGGTCACCACGGTGGCCTCGGTGAACGCCGACCACGCCGCCGCGGCGACCCGGTCGAACGGCGTGCCGCCCTCACCGAGCCGCGCGTCGTCGCGACCGACGGTCTCGACCGTGACACCCGCCGTCTCGGTGACCGAGACGCGGGTCTTCCCGTCGAACGCCGCGGAGCCGTCGTGCAGCCCGCGGATCCGGCGCAGCGGGGTGAACCGCCAGTTCTCCTCGCGCCCGCCCGGGACCTCGAAGGCCTCCACGTCGAACGACTGGAACCGCTCGCCCGCAGAGGCGATCGGCACCTCGCCCTGGCCCTCCTTGGCGCCCTTCAGTTCAGGCGCGAGGCCAGCAACGTCACTCGTCATCCGACGGAACCCTCCATCTGCAGCTCGATCAGCCGGTTCAGCTCCAGCGCGTACTCCATGGGCAGCTCGCGGGCGATCGGCTCGACGAACCCGCGCACCACCATGGCCATCGCCTCGTCCTCGGTCAGACCGCGGCTCATCAGGTAGAAGAGCTGGTCCTCGGAGACCTTGGAGACGGTGGCCTCGTGCCCCATCGACACGTCGTCGTTCCGGATGTCGACGTAGGGGTAGGTGTCCGACCGCGAGATCGTGTCCACCAGCAGCGCGTCGCACTTCACCGTCGAGCGGGAGTTCTTCGCGCGCGGGTTGACCTGGATCAGGCCGCGGTAGGACGTCCGGCCGCCGCCACGGGCCACCGACTTCGAGATGATCGTCGACGACGTGTTCGGCGCCAGGTGGACCATCTTCGCGCCGGCGTCCTGGTGCTGGCCCTCGCCTGCGAACGCGACCGAGAGGACCTCGCCCTTGGCGTGCTCGCCCATCAGCCACACGGCCGGGTACTTCATGGTCACCTTGGAGCCGAGGTTGCCGTCGACCCACTCCATGGTCGCGCCCTCCTCGGCCTTGGCGCGCTTGGTGACCAGGTTGTAGACGTTGTTCGACCAGTTCTGGATCGTGGTGTAGCGGCAGCGGCCGCCCTTCTTGACCACGATCTCCACGACGGCCGAGTGCAGCGAGTCGGTCTTGTAGATCGGCGCGGTGCACCCCTCGACGTAGTGCACGTAGGCACCCTCGTCGACGATGATCAGCGTCCGCTCGAACTGGCCCATGTTCTCGGTGTTGATCCGGAAGTAGGCCTGGAGCGGGATGTCGACGTGCACGCCCGGCGGCACGTAGATGAACGACCCGCCGGACCAGACCGCGGAGTTCAGCGCGGAGAACTTGTTGTCACCGCTCGGGATGACCGAGCCGAAGTACTCCTTGAACAGCTCCGGGTGCTCCTTGAGGGCGGTGTCGGTGTCCAGGAACACCACACCCTGCTCCTCCAGGTCCTCGCGGATCGAGTGGTAGACGACCTCGGACTCGTACTGCGCCGCGACACCGGCGACCAGGCGGGCCTTCTCGGCCTCCGGGATGCCCAGCTTGTCGTAGGTGTTCTTGATGTCCTCGGGCAGGTCCTCCCAGGAGGCGGCCTGCTTCTCCGAGGAGCGCACGAAGTACTTGATGTTGTCGAAGTCGATCCCGGACAGGTCGGAGCCCCAGCGCGGCATCGGCTTCTTGCCGAAGATGTCGAGCGCCTTCTGGCGGAACTCGAGCATCCACTCGGGCTCGTCCTTCAGGCGGGAGATGTCGGCGACGACCTCGGAGGAGAGGCCACGCTTCGCGATGGCACCCGCCTCGTCGGAGTCGGCCCAGCCGAAGTCGTACCGGCCGAGCGCCGCGATCGTCTCCTCCTGGGTGAGCTCGGTGCGCACTTCAGGAGTGGTCGTCATTCGGGACTGCCTCCCTTTCGGGGACCGTGATGGAAACGGGCCCGTCGTCGACGGACCTGTCCTCTTGCCGTACCCGCGGGAGGAGTTCGGGATCCTCGAGCGGGACGTGTGTGGTGCACGCGGCGTCGCCGCGCGCGATCGTCGCCAGCCGCTGCACGTGCGTGCCCAGCAGATCCGCGAAGGCGCGGGTCTCGGCCTCGCAGAGCTCCGGGAACTCGGTGGCGACGTGCGCCACCGGGCAGTGGTGCTGGCAGAGCTGCACCCCGAACCCGCCGCGGCGGGTCTGCGCAGCGTAGCCACGGGCGCTGAGCACCCGGGCGAGCGCCTCGGCGCGGTCCTGCGGGGTCCCGGGCGCGGTCACCACGTCCCGGTCCGGCCCCAGCAGGTCGTGCACCCGCTGCCGGGCGAACGCGTCGACGGCCTTCTCCCCCGCCTGCTGGGCGAGGAAGCGCAGGGCCGACGTGGCCAGGTCGTCGTAACCGTGGCCGAACCGGACCCGGCCGGAGTCGGTGAGCAGGTACTCCTTCGCCGGCCGGCCGCGGCCGCGCGGACGGCCGGACCGGGCGGGCGCCCGGACCTCCGCCTCGCCGTCGGCGATCAGCGCGTCGAGGTGCCGGCGGACGGCCGCCTCGGTGAGCCCGAGCTCGCCGGCGACGCCGGCGGCGGCCACCGGGCCCTGCTCCATGAGCACCCGGGCCACCTCGGCACGGGTGCTCCGGCCGGATCCGCCCAGCACGACGTCGGACGCATGCCCGAAGGCAGGGTCCTCGTGCGTGGCGCGGTCCGTTTTCACAACACCAGTGTTGCGGATATCCCGGCATCCGGCAAAACCGGCCCCCGGCGTCGTGATCGGCGTCACCCGTGGCGGGCCGTCGGAGCGCCCGTATCGCACCGTCCCGCCGCCGGTGGAGGAGGACCGGGGCCCGCCGACGCGCGACCCCACGGCTAACCTCACCGACCATGGTGACGCCCGAGGTCGCCCCGGCCGGGCGCGACGAGACTGCGACGCGCGCCGAGCACGTCCCCGGCGGGGCCGGCGCAACCGGTGCGCGTTCCGACACCGGCGCCCCCGCCGCCGGTGCGCTCGGTGCCGGCGCCCGTTCCGCCACCGCCGACGGCCCGGACGAACCGCCCCGGCGCACGGTCCGCCGGGGCCTGCGCGAGCAGGCCCGGATCGCCCGGATCCTCGGACTGACCGGCGCGATCCTCATGGGCATCAGCGCGTTCGGGTCGGGCGCCTTCCCTGCCCCCAACCCGCTCAACGGCCTGCGCCTGATCGGGCTGCCCGCCCGCAACGTCACCCTGGCCATCGCGGTCACCTACGCGGGCCTGCTGATGGTCGTCACCGCCTGGCTGTGGATCGCCCGGATGCTCACCCGGCGCGGCGCACGCCACCCCGCACCCGAGCGCCGCGAGCTCACCCGCACCGCGCTGCTGTGGGGCCTGCCGCTGGCACTGGCACCGCCGATGTTCTCCAAGGACATCTACAGCTACCTCGCGCAGAGCGCGACGCTCGCCCGCGGGATCGACCCGTACACGATCGGCCCCGCCCAGGCGCTGGGGATCGACGACCCGCTGGTCAGCGGCATCCCGACGGTCTGGCGGGACACACCGGCCCCGTACGGCCCGCTGTTCCTGGGTCTCGGCCGGATCATCACCGCGCTGTCCGGCCACGACGTCGTGCTCGGGATCATGGAGCACCGGATCCTGGCGCTGCTCGGCGTCGCACTGCTGGTGTGGGTGCTCCCCCGGCTCGCCGCCCGGTTCGACCTGGACGCCGGCCTGGTGCTCTGGCTCGGCGCCGCGAACCCGCTGGTGCTGTTCCACATGGTCAGCGGCATCCACAACGAGTCGATCATGATCTCGCTGATGCTGCTGGGCCTCTACGTGATGCTCGGGCGCGACGACTCGGTCCAGCCCTGGTGGAAGATCACCCTGGGTGCCGCGATCATCGTCGCGGCGGCGTCGGTGAAGCTCCCCGCGCTGCTGGCGCTCGGCATGGTCGGCGTCTATCTGATCACCAAGCGGGGCGGCAGGCTCGTCGACTGGGTGGTGATGACGGCCTGGCTGTCCGCCGTCGCCGGGGTGGGATTCACCCTCGTCAGCTGGGCCACCGGGATGTGGTTCAACTGGCTCCAGGGGCTGTCCGCGCCGAGCCTGATCCTCAGCTGGATGTCGGTCAGCACCGACCTGGGCCTGATCGCCGGCCAGCTCGGCCGGGTGTTCGGCCTCGGCGACCACACCTGGTCGACGCTCGAGCTCACCCGCGGGCTGTTCTGGGTCCCGATCGTCGCGATCGTGCTGTGGCTGCTGCTGGCCTGCCTGCGCGGCCGGGTGGACCCGGTCACCGCCACCGGGGCCGGGCTGGGCGCGGTCGTGCTGCTCGGGCCCGTCGTGCACCCCTGGTACCTGTTCTGGGCGCTGCTGCCGCTGGTCGCGACGCGCGCGATGCCCCGCTACCGGCGGGCGATGCTGCTGCTCTCGGCGTTCCTCGCCCTGGTGGTGCCGCCGACCGGTGCGGACTTCATCTTCCGCGGCTTCCAGCTGCCGCTCGCGATCATCGCCGGACTGGTGATGTTCGCGATCTCGCTGCTGGTGGTGCGCCATCTGCTGCGCGCCCCCGAGCCGTCCACCGGCAGTCCCGCGGCGGTCTCGTGAGCGCGCCGCTGGAGGTCCGTGACCTCGTCGTCCGCTACGGCTCGACGACGGCGGTGCAGGGCATCGACCTGGACCTGGCCCGTGGCGAGGTCCTGGCCCTGCTGGGGCCGAACGGGGCCGGGAAGTCGAGCACGATCGAGGTCTGCACGGGCTTCCGCGCGCCCGACGGCGGGTCCGTCTCGGTGCTCGGGCACGCCCCCGGCGACG
Source organism: Pseudonocardia nematodicida (assembly GCF_040105385.1). Lineage (NCBI taxonomy): Bacteria > Bacillati > Actinomycetota > Actinomycetes > Pseudonocardiales > Pseudonocardiaceae > Pseudonocardia > Pseudonocardia nematodicida. The sequence continues at coordinate 36,204 of NZ_JBEDNQ010000011.1, read as the reverse complement.
AGGCCGTCCGGCCGCGGGTCGGGGTCATGCCGCAGGGCGGTGGCGCCTACCCGGCCGTGAAGACCGGCGAGATGCTGCACCTGGTCGAGGCCTGCGCGGCGCACCCGATCGACGCGAACTACCTGATCGACGTCCTCGGGCTGCGGCCCCGCGCCGGGACCCCGTACAAGCGGCTCTCCGGCGGCGAGCAGCAGCGCCTCGCGCTGGCCTGCGCCGTCGTCGGACGGCCCGAGCTGGTCTTCCTCGACGAGCCCACCGCCGGGCTCGACCCGCAGGCCCGGCACCTGGTCTGGGACCTGATCCGCGCGTTGCGCCGGGACGGCGTCGGGGTGCTGCTCACCACCCACCTGATGGACGAGGCCGAGCAGCTCGCCGACGACGTCGTGATCATCGACCGGGGCCGGGTCGTCGCGCACGGCACACCGGCCCAGCTCACCGCCGGCGACCAGACCGAGCTGCGGTTCCGCGCCCGGCCCGGGATGGACACCGCCGGCCTCGACGCCCGGCTGCCCACCGGCTACGCCACCAGCGAGACCGGCCCGGGCCGCTACCGGGTGCAGGGCCGGATCGACCCGGGCGCGCTGGCCGCGATCACCTCGTGGTGCGCCGACCAGGGCGTGCTGGCCGACGACGTCCAGGTCGTGCGCCGCAGCCTGGAGGACGTCTTCCTCGACCTCACCGGACGGGAGCTGCGCTCGTGAGCGACCGGCACGACCCGTTCCCGTTCCCGCGCGGGACCTTCACCCCCGATCCGGGTGCCGGTGCCCCGCTGAACATGCTGCGCGCGCAGGCCGGGCTGGAGGCACGGCTCGCGCTGCGCAACGTCGAGCAGGTGCTGCTCACGCTGCTCATCCCGGCCGCCCTGCTGATCGGGCTGACTCTGGTGCCGGTGCTGCCGGTGCCGGGGCCCCGGATCGACACGGTGTTCCCGGCGATGCTCGCGCTGGCGATCATGAGCTCGGCGTTCACGAGCCAGGCGATCGCGCTCGGGTTCGACCGCCGCTACGGCGCCCTGCGCCGGTTGGCCGCGACGGCGATCCCGCGCTGGCTGCTCGTCGCCGGCCGGCTGGTCGCGGTCGCGGTGGTCGTCGTCGTGCAGGTGGTGCTGCTCGCGCTGCTCGCCCTGGTCCTGGGCTGGACCCCGGCGGACACCCGGCTGGACGGCGCGCTGCTGGCGGTGGTCCTCGGCGCGGCCGCGTTCGGGGCGCTGGGCATCCTGCTCGGCGGGACGCTGCGCGCGGAGATCGTGCTGGCCGTCGCGAACGTCGTGTGGTTCGTGCTGCTGATCGCCGGCGGGATCCTGGTCCCGGTCGCCGACCTGCCGGGCCCGCTCGCGGCGGTGGCCGGGTGGCTGCCGTCCGGGGCGCTGGCCGAGGCGCTGCGGGCCTCGCTCTCCGACGGGTCCTTCCCGCCGGTCGGGTCGCTGCTGGTGCTGCTCGGGTGGGCGGTCGCGGCCGGGCTGCTCGCGGCCCGGACGGTGCGCTGGCGCTGAACCGCCCCCGGGCATCCACCGATCGGTTACCCGATTCGTGACTTCCGGGGGATACGCCCGGTCTCCTCGGCCGCCACGCTCGGTGGTAGCTCGTCGGATCCGATCCGGCGACACCACCGAGAAGGGCACCGATCGATGTCGCACGAGACCACCCGGGCACCCCGGCCCGGCACCGAGCGCAGGATCGCGCCGGACCTGGCCCGCGGGATGATGCTGCTGCTGATCGCGATGGCCTACGCCGGCGTCTACGTCGGCGCCCCGTTCGGCACGCTGGTCACCGGGGCGTCGCCGGTGGACCGGATCGCGGCCGTGCTCACCACGCTGTTCCTGGACAACCGGGCGTTCCCGATGTTCGCGATCCTCTTCGGGTACGGGCTGGCCTGGTCGGTCGCCCGCGCCCGGGCCGGGGGCGTCGACGAGCGGGAGAGCCGCCGGCTGGTGCGGCGGCGCGGGCTGTTCCTGGTGCTGTTCGGCCTGGTGCACGCGATCCTGGTGTTCCCCGGGGAGATCCTCGCCGCCTACGGCCTTGCGGCGCTGCTGACCGGGTGGATGCTGTTCCGCCCGGACCGGACGCTGCGCCGGGCCGCCGGGTGGTTCGCCGCGCTGTACGCCGTGGCCGTCCCGGCCGGGATGATCGGTCTCTGGTCGCTGCACGCCGACGGCGCGACCCCGGAGATGGTGGCCGGCTACGGCACCCTGGCCGACTGGGCCGTCCGGATCGTGGGCGCCCCGGTCACCCCGCTCTACATCGGGCTCGTCTACCCGCTGTTCCTGCTGGTCGTGCTCGGCTACCTGGCCGCCCGGGCGGGCCTGCTCGACGGTCCCGGCGCGCACCGCGGCACGCTGGTCCGGATCGCCGTCGGCGGGGTCGCGGTCTCCGTGCTGGGCGGGCTCCCCGTGGCGCTGACGGTGACCGGGGTGCTCGCTCCGGGCCTCGTCGCGGGTGGGCTGCTGCTGGCAGTGCAGGTGCTGACCGGGGTCGCCGGCGGTGCCGGGTACGCCGCGGCGTTCGCGCTGCTGGGCCTGCGGCTGCAGGGCTCACCCGGGACGGTGTCGCGGGCCGTCGCCGCGATGGGCCGACGGTCGCTGACGTTCTACCTGCTCAACTCGGTGCTCGTCGCGGTCGTGCTGCATCCGGAGCTCGGCGGGGTGGGCGAGCACGTCGGGAACGCGGGGGCACTGCTCACCGCGACGGCCGTGTGGCTGTTCTCGCTGCTGCTCGCCACCCGGCTGGAGGCGCACGGCCGTCCGGGACCCGCCGACGCGGTGCTGCGCAGGCTGGTGCACCGGTGACCGGACCGTCCTTCTACCATTCGTAGTGTGTCGGGTCTCCTCAACCGCGTGCCGTCCACCCCGCTGGTGCTGATGCGCCGGCTGGCGATCGCGAACCTGATCGCGCAGATCGGGATCGGCGTGACCGGCTCGGTCGTCCGGGTGACCGGTTCCGGGCTGGGCTGCTCGACGTGGCCGCAGTGCGAGCCGGGCAGCATGGTTCCCGTCGCGCACGCCGAGATCGCGCCGCTGCACATGTGGATCGAGTTCGGCAACCGGCTGCTCGGCGTCGTCGTGGTGCTGGCCGCGGGGATCTGCCTGCTCGGTGCGCTGTTCACCCGCCCCCGGCGACGCCGGCTCACCGCGCTGGCGCTGGCGATGCCGCTCGGGGTCGTCGCGCAGGCCGTCATCGGCGGGATCACCGTGCTGCTGGGCCTGGCCTGGTGGACGGTGATGCTGCACTTCCTGGCCTCGATGGTGCTGGTGTGGTTCGCCGTCCTGCTGGTCGCCGCGGCCGGCGAGTCCGACGACCCGCCCGGGTTCACGATCCCGTCCGCCGGACGCGGGCTGGTGCTGTTCTCGACCGCCGTGCTCGCCGCGCTGCTGGTGGCCGGGACGCTGCTCACCGCGGCCGGCCCGCACGCCGGGGACCCGGACACCCCGCGGCTCGACGCCGACATCCCCGGGCTCGCGCACCTGCACTCCGGGCTGCTCTACCTCTACCTCGGCGCCCTGGTGGGCGTGGGCTTCCTGATCCGCGCGACCGCCGGGCCCGCCACGCTGTGGCGGCGGTACTGGGTGCTCGTCGCCGTCGTGCTGGCCCAGGGGGTGCTGGGCGCCGTGCAGTACGCCCTCGGCGTGCCGGAGCTCCTGGTGTCGCTGCACGTGCTGGGCGCCGGGCTCGTCACCGCCGCCGCGTCCTGGGTCTGGGCGGGGACGACGACGCGGCCCGCCCCGCTCCCGCCCGCGCCGGCCCCGGCGTCGGTGGACGGCGCCGCCGCCGAGCGTCCGCTCGCCACCGCCGACCGGAGCTGACGGCCCGGCGCCCTCGCCGGCGGCGGGAACGACCGCATCGCGGTGCCGGGCACCGGTTCCGGTGGGCACCCGCCCGGCGCCCACCGGCCGCGTCCCGGCGCTCCTCGTCACAACGGCCACGCGCGACCCTGCACGTGCACCCGCACATACGGCACCCTGGACCCATGCGCTCCCGATCCCCCGCCCGGCTGCGCCGTGGTGGCATCGCCGTCGCGGTCGTCGCCGCGCTGGTCGTCGCGCTCACGGCCGGGATGGTCGCCACCCGCGCCTCGGCCGCACCGCAACCTCCCCCGGTCACCCCCGAGGACCTCGTCGCCTCGGTGATCGAGGCGGAGCCGGTCGCGCTGGCCGGCGCCGTCGCCGTCGACAACGGGCTCGGTCTGCCCGCGATCCCCGGGGCCCCCGGCGAGGCGCTCGCCGACGGCACCTCCACCGCGCGCGTCTGGTCCGACGGGCAGGGCCGCACCCGGCTCGCGCTGCCCCGGCCCGACGGCGAGCGCACCTACGTGCGCGACGGCGAGCAGACCTGGGCCTACGACTCGGCCGACCGCACCGCCACCCGGATCCCGGGCCGCGGCACGGATCGCGACGGTGCCGCGCCGGACCCGGCCCGGCTGTCGGGCGAGATCGTGCAGAAGCTCCGCGCCACGAGCACGGTCGCCGTCGACGAGACCGCCGAGGTCGCGGGCCGCGCGACCTACACCCTGGTCCTCGCCCCGCAGCCCGGCGAGCGCACGGTGCTGCGCGAGATCCGGGTCGCGGTCGACGCCGAGACCCGCACCCCGCTGCAGCTGACCGTGCTCGGCACCGGCGCCGCCCCGGTGCTGCAGGCCGGCTTCACCGACGTCACGTTCGGGCCGCAGGACCCGTCGCTGTTCACCTTCACCCCGCCGCCGGGATCGACGGTCCAGGAGAAGTCGCCGGGGACGGGCGCGAAGCCCGGGCACGCGGGTGAGCGGCCCTCCGTCGTCGGCGAGGGCTGGGACGCCGTCGTCGTCGGCGAGATCCCCGCAGACCCGCAGCAGCGGCAGGGCCTCGCCGCGCTCGGCACCCCGGCGTCCGGGGCCTGGGGCAGCGGGCGGCAGATCACCACGAACGCCGGCTCCGCGATCCTGACCGACGACGGCCGCGTCGCCGCCGGCGCGGTCGCGCCGGACGTGCTCGGGGAGGCACTCGGCCGGTGACCGGAACCGGAACCCGCACGACCGCCGCACGCTCCGACACCGCCCTGGAGGAACCCGCCCGGCCCGCCGCCCGCGTCCGGGACCTGCGCAAGGTCTTCGGCTCCACCGTCGCGGTGGACGGCGTCGACCTCGACGTCCCGGCCGGGTCGGTGTTCGGGATGCTCGGCCCGAACGGCTCGGGCAAGACCACCCTCATCCGGATGCTGCTCGGCCTGACCCGGCCGACGTCCGGGACCGTTGAGCTGCTCGGCCGTCCCGTACCCGACGGGCTCACTGCGACGCTGCCCGACGTCGGCGCGCTGGTCGAGGGTCCCGGGTTCCACCCGTTCCTGTCCGGGCGGGAGAACCTGCGCCGGGTCGCGGCCACCGAGCCGCGGCTGTCGTCGTCGCAGATCCGGCCCGCCGTGTCCGACGCCCTGGAGCGGGTCGGGCTCGCCCCCGCGGCCGGCCGCCGCTTCCGCGGCTACTCGCTGGGCATGAAGCAGCGGCTCGGGCTGGCCGCGGCGCTGCTGGTGCCGCGCCGGCTCGTCGTGCTCGACGAGCCCACCAACGGGCTCGACCCGGCCGGCACCCGGGAGATCCGCGCGGTCGTCTCCGACCTGCGGGCCTCCGGCGCATCAGTGATCCTCTCCTCGCACCTGCTGTCCGAGGTGGAGGCGGTCTGCTCGCACGTGGCGGTGCTCAAGGCCGGGTCGCTGGTGGCCTCCGGCGAGCTGGGCCGGCTGCTGGACGCCGTCGCCGGGGGCTGGGAGATCGAGACCACCGACCCCGACGGCGCACTGCGGACGCTGCGCGCGGAGGGCGCAACGGCCCGCCCGGACGGCTCCGGGGTGCTGGTCGAGGACGGGCCGGAGGCCCCCGTGCTGTTCGCCGCGCTGGTCCGCGCCGGGGTACCGGTGCACGGGCTGCGCCGCCGCCGTCCGGACCTGGAGGAGCTGTTCACCCGGATCACCGAGGAGGGCCCGTGACCGCCCCCGCTCCCCCGCGGTCGGTGTCCTGGACCCGGCTGCTCGGTGCCGAGCTGCGCTGGGTGCTGCGCCGGCCCCGCACGCTGGTGATGCTGGCCCTGCTGGCCGCGGTGCCGATGCTGATGGCGATCGGGATCGTGCTGTCCGACCGGCCCCGGCGCAGCCTGCTGTCCGAGGTCGCCGGCAACGGCCTGACCCTGCCGGTGGCGGCGCTGTCGATCCTGCTCACCCTGCTGCTGCCGCTGGCGGTGGCCGTCGCGTCCGCGGACGCGATCGCCGGCGAGTCGCAGCACGGCACCCTGCGCGGGCTGCTGCTGGCGCCGGTCGGGCGGCTGCGGCTGGTCGCGATGAAGGCGTTCGGGGTGCTGGTCGTCGCCGCGCTCGCGGTCGCCGTCGTGACCCTGTCCGGGGTGATCGCGGGCTGGCTGCTGATCGGGCCACCGGCGGTGCCGGGCGGCGGCGGCGCGCTGCTGACCATGTCCGGCTCGGTGCTGCCGCTGTCCGACGCGGCCGGCCGGCTGCTGCTCGTCGCGGGCTGGACGCTGGTCCAGCTCGCCGCCGTCGGCGCGGTCGCGCTGGCCGTCTCGGCGTTCACCGAGCACCCCCTGGTGGTGCTGTCCTCGGTGCTCGGCGGGCTGATCCTGTTCGGGGTGCTCGCGGCGATCCCGGCGCTGGAGCCGATCCACCCGTGGCTGATCACGACCGGCTGGGACGCCGCCGCGGACGTCCTGCGCGACCCGATCCCGCTCGACGCGCTGTGGCGCAGCACCCTGGTCGCTGCCGGGTACCTGGTCGCCGGCGGGGCGGTGCTCGTCGCGCGGATGCTGCGGCGCGACGCCTGAGCGTCTCGGGCATGATCGCGCCCATGCGTGCAGTACAGGTGAGGCAGCCGGGCGGGCCGGACGTGCTCGACGTCGTCGACGTCGACGAGCCGGTGGCGGGCCCGGGCGAGGTGCTGGTCGAGGTCGCCGCGGCGGGGGTCAACTACATCGACACCTACCAGCGCGAGGGCATCTACCCGATGGAGACGCCCTACGTGCCCGGCCTGGAGGGAACCGGCCGGGTGACGGCGCTCGGCGAGGGCGTGGACGGCGTCGCGGTCGGCGACCGGATCGCCTGGGCCGAGACGCTGGGCAGCTACGCCGAGCGCGTCGCCGTGCCGTGGGCCAAGGCGGTGCCGGTGCCCGAGGGCGTCGCCGACGACGTCGCCGTCGGTGCCCTGCTGCAGGGCATGACCGCGCACTTCCTCATCAACGACACGTTCCCGCCGGCCGGCGGGGAGACGATCCTGCTGCACGCGGCCGCGGGCGGGGTGGGGCTGCTGCTCACCCAGCTGGCGACGGCGAAGGGCGCGCGCGTCATCGCGACGACGTCGACACCCGAGAAGGCCGAGCTGGCCCGCGCGGCCGGCGCCACCGACGTGATCGACTACTCGGACGTCGACGACGTCGCCGCGGCGGTCCGCGAGCTCACCGGCGGCGCGGGCGTGCACGCGGCCTTCGACAGCGTCGGGAAGACCACCTTCGACGCCAGCCTCGCCTCGCTGCGCCCGCGCGGCATGCTGGTGCTCTACGGCGCGGCGTCCGGTCCGGTGCCGCCGTTCGACCCGCAGCGGCTCAACGCGGCCGGGTCGGCGTTCCTGACCCGGCCCAAGCTGTTCGACCACGTCGCCACGACCGGGGCGCTGCGCGACCGGGCCGCCGCGGTGTACGGCGAGGTCGCCGCCGGACGTCTCGACGTCCGGATCGGGCACACCTACCCGCTGGAGTCGGCACGCACCGCGCACGAGGACCTGCAGGGCCGGCGCACCACCGGGAAGCTGCTGCTCCTGCCGTCCTGACCGCGCCGAGCCCCGCCCCGCCCCGCCCCGCCGCGCCGCGCCTCCTGCCACCCCTGCACGAGCGGACCCTTCGTGGCACATGTCCGCACGAACGGTCCGCTCGTGCAGCAGCCCGTGGGACCGGGCGGGCGCGGAGTGCTATGAACCCGGGGTGCCGACCGACGATCCGATCGATCCGACCCCGTTCCACGACCTCGACGCCTACGTCGCGCTCCCCCGGCTGTCCGGACTCGCGCTGTCCCCGGACGGCGGACGCCTGGTGACCGGCGTCGCCGAGCTGGAGCCCGACGGGACCCGATACCGCAGCGCGCTGTGGCAGATCGACCCGTCGGGCTCCGAACCGGCGCGCCGGCTGACCCGCGGCGGGGCCGGCGAATCCGGTCCGGTGTTCACCCCGGAGGGCGATCTCCTCTTCCGCTCGGCGCGGCCCGACCCGGACTCCGCCACCGACGCGGACGGCCCGGCCGCGCTGTGGTTGCTCCCAGCCGGCGGTGGGGAGGCCCGGCCGCTGGGCACCCGCGCGGGCGGGATCAGCGACGTCGCGGTCGCCCGTGGGTCCGGGACGGTGGTGGCGTCCGCACCGACGCTGCCCGGTTCCGTCACCGGCGAGGACGACGAGCGCCGCCGCACCGCCCGATCGGACGCGAAGATCTCGGCGATCCTGCACGCCGGCTACCCGGTGCGGCACTGGGACCACGACCTCGGTCCGGCCGAGAACCGGCTGCTCCTCGCCGCCCCCGGTGCGGAGCCGGCGTCCTGGACCGACCTGACCCCGGAGCCCGGGCGGGCGCTGGACGAGGCCTCCTACGACGTCTCCCCCGACGGCGGGTGCGTGGTCACCGGCTGGTCCCGCGCCTACGGCCACGGCTCCTGGCGGCCCGGGATCGTCGCGATCGACACCGCCACCGGAACCCGGCGTGACCTGCTCCTCGATCCCGGTCACGAGTACTCCGGGCCGCGGATCAGCCCGGACGGGCGGACCGTCGTCGCGCGCCGGGAGTCGGTGTCCACACCGGACACCGCACCGCGGGTCGACCTGGTCGTCGTACCGCTCGAGGGCGGGGAGCCGCGGCCCGTCGCCCCGGGCTGGGACCGCTGGCCCTCGGCGGTCCGCTGGACCGCCGACTCGTCCGCGTTGATCGTCACCGCCGACGAGGACGGCCGCGGGCCGCTGTTCCGGATCGACCTCGGGGCCGGGCCCGGTGCCGACTCCGTCACGCGCCTGACCGGCGACCGCGGCTGCTACACCGACCCGTGCCCGTCGCCGGACGGGCGGTGGGTCTACGCGCTGCGCAACGCCGTCGACGCCGCACCCGCCCCCGTCCGGGTCAGCGCGACCGCCCCGGACTCCACCCCCGAGGCGTTGCCCGGCCCGGCGACGGCGCCGCAGCTGCCCGGCACGCTGACCGAGGTGGAGGCCGCCGCGTCGGACGGGACCCGGCTGCGCGGCTGGCTCGTCCTGCCCTCCGGCGCCGGCCCGGACGCACCCGCCCCGCTGCTGCTGTGGATCCACGGCGGGCCGCTGGCCAGCTGGAACGCCTGGGCCTGGCGGTGGAACCCGTGGCTGATGGCGGCCCGCGGCTATGCGGTGCTGCTGCCGGATCCCGCGCTGTCGACCGGGTACGGGCAGGGGTTCATCCAGCGCGGCTGGGGGCAGTGGGGTGGCGCGCCCTACACCGACCTGATGGCGGTGACCGACGCCGCCGTCGCCCGTCCGGAGATCGACGAGCGCCGGGTGGCCGCGATGGGCGGCTCGTTCGGGGGCTACATGGCGAACTGGGTCGCCGGGCACACCGACCGGTTCGCCGCGATCGTGACCCACGCCAGCCTGTGGGCACTGGACCAGTTCGGCCCGACCACCGACCACGCCGAGTACTGGCTGACCGAGATGACCCCGGAGATGGCCGAGGCGAACAGCCCGCACCGGCACGCCGACGCGATCGTCACGCCGATGCTGGTGATCCACGGGGACAAGGACTACCGGGTCCCGATCGGCGAGGGCCTGCGGCTCTGGTGGGACCTGGTGTCCCGGCAGGCCGACCCGGAGGCGAACCCGCACCGGTTCCTGTACTTCCCGGACGAGAACCACTGGATCCTCGCGCCCCGGCACGCGGTCCTCTGGTACGAGACGGTGCACGCCTTCCTGGCCGTGCACGTCCTGGGCGGGAAGTGGGAGACCCCCGACCTGCTGCGCTGACCCCCGTCCGTGTCCTCACTCATGACGCTTCAGTTCGGCATTACCGAACTGAAGCGTCACGAGTGGGACGGCCGGAGGCCGGAAGCGGGGCGGGCTCAGAAGAGGAGCGGGAGGCCCAGGGCGGCGTCGACGGCGATCGCGGCGAACAGCACGCACAGGTACAGGTTCGACAGGTGGAACAGCGGCATCGGCGAGACCTCGCCGCCGGCCTTGACGTCGGCGTGCAGCCGGTGCGCCTTGTAGATGAAGTAGGCACCGCCGAGCAACGCGACGGCGAGGTAGACCCAGGACGTCGCGGGCAGCAGGAGCAGGCTCCAGGCCACCATCACCCAGCTGTAGACCACGATCCGCACCGAGACCGCCGGCGCCGGCGCGACGACCGGCAGCATCGGCACCCCGGCCGCGGCGTAGTCCTCGCGGTAGCGCATCGCCAGCGCCCAGAAGTGCGGCGGCGTCCAGAAGAAGATCACGCCGAACATCACCAGCGCGGGCCAGCCGACCTCGCCGGTCACCGCCGCCCAGCCGATCACCACCGGCATGCAGCCGGCGGCACCGCCCCAGACGATGTTCTGCGACGTCCGCCGCTTCAGCACCAGTGTGTAGACCAGCACGTAGAACGCGATGGCGGCCAGCGAGAGCGCCGCGGCCAGCCAGTTCGTCGTCCACGCCAGCCAGGCCGAGCTGAGCGCGGCCAGCACCAGACCGAAGATCAGCGCGTTCCGGGTCGGGACCTGACCACGGGCCAGCGGACGCCGGGCGGTGCGGGTCATCTTCTGGTCGATGTCGGCGTCGACGACGCAGTTGAGCGCGTGCGCCGCGGCCGCGGCCATCGCGCCGCCGAGCAGCGTCGCGATCATCAGCCACACCGACGGGATCCCGCGCTGGGCGAGGAACATCGCCGGCACGGTGACGACCAGGAGCTGCTCGATGATCCGCGTCTTGGTCAGGCCGAGATAGGCCTGCACGGTCGCCCGCATCCGGGCGAGGCGTCCGGCGGGTGCCGGGAGCGCAGGTGCCGGAACCGCGGCGGGCTCCGGGGAGACCGGGGCCTGCTGCGCGGCCGCCGGGGGCGCCACAACCGTCTCCGGCTGCGCGACGTCGACGGCCTCGCTCCGCCTGGACGCGGGTGCGCTCACCTGTTCGTACCTCGCTCGGCTCGGAGTTCGTGCTTCTCCGCGCCGATGCGGTGTCGAAGGACCGGCACGAAGCTGGGGAACCGGGCGCCCGGGGTGGCCGGAGGGCCCGAGTTCTACAGCGCGTCGATGCTAACCGGTGGCATGTGTGCCAGGGCGGCGGGGTACACGGCGGGGGGCCGTCCGGCACCGCTGCTCGTCCCGTCGGTGCCTCCCTCCGGCGTCACCGCCGAGGAATCCGGCAAACCCGCAGGCACCGCCCCATACGCAGTAGGGTGGCGCGCGCCGGGTGATCCGGGCCGCGGCGCAGCGGTCCGGCGTGCCCCGGCAGTGTCGTGTGCCACCGGTGCCCGGCCTGCCGGGCGCCGATCACCGGCGCTGCCCGTCACACGCGATGCGAGTACAGGAGCCACCGCCTTGTCCGAGACCGTCACGTCCCCGCACGCCGGCGAGGCCGCCGTCGCCGCGCTCACCCGCGCGCACGTGCCCGACGACTGGACCGACCTGGACCGCAAGGCCGTCGACACCGTCCGGGTGCTCGCCGCGGACGCGGTGCAGAAGTGCGGCAGCGGGCACCCGGGTACCGCGATGAGCCTCGCCCCGCTGGCCTACACGCTGTTCCAGCGGGTCATGACGCACGACCCCGCCGACCCGGACTGGATGGGCCGCGACCGGTTCGTCCTCTCCGCCGGGCACTCGTCGCTCACCCTCTACATCCAGCTCTACCTCGCCGGCTACGGCCTGGAGCGCTCCGACCTCGAGTCGCTGCGCACCTGGGGCTCGCTCACCCCGGGCCACCCGGAGTACGGCCACACCCGCGGCGTCGAGATGACCACCGGTCCGCTGGGCCAGGGCCTGTCGTCGGCGGTCGGGATGGCGATCGCGTCCCGCCGCGAGCGCGGCCTGTTCGACCCGGACGCCCCCGAGGGCGCCAGCCCGTTCGACCACCAGATCTACGCGATCGCCTCGGACGGCGACATCGAGGAGGGCGTCACCTCCGAGGCGTCGTCGCTGGCCGGTCGCCAGGAGCTGGGCAACCTCACGGTGATCTACGACGCCAACGAGATCTCGATCGAGGACGACACCAACATCGCCCTCAACGAGGACACCGCCAAGCGCTACGAGGCCTACGGCTGGCACGTCCAGGTCGTCGACGGCGGCGAGAACGTCACCGGCATCCTGGCCGCGCTGGAGGCCGCGAAGGCCGAGACCGCGCGCCCGTCGATGATCGTGCTCAAGACCGTCATCGGCTTCCCCTCGCCGAACAAGATGAACACCGGCGCCGCGCACGGCTCGGCCCTGGGCGACGACGAGGTCCGCGCGGTCAAGGAGGCGCTGGGCTTCGACCCGGACCAGGACTTCGAGGTCGACGACGACGTGCTCAAGCACACCCGGGCCGTCGGCGAGCGCTCCCGCGCGGCGCACGACGCCTGGCAGGGCACCTTCGACGAGTGGGCGCAGCGCGAGCCGCAGCGCAAGCAGCTCCTGGACCGGCTGCTCGCCAAGCAGCTCCCCGAGGGCTGGGCGGACAGCCTCCCCGCGTTCGACGTCGACGAGAAGGGCATGGCGACCCGCAAGGCGTCGGGCGCGGTGCTCGCCGCCGTCGCCGACGTGCTGCCGGAGCTCTGGGGCGGCTCGGCCGACCTGGCCGAGTCGAACAACACGACCATGAAGGGCGTCGACTCCTTCGGGCCGAAGGACTCCGCGACCGGGATGTGGAACGCCACCCCGTACGGCCGCACGCTGCACTTCGGCGTCCGTGAGCACGCGATGGGCGCGGTCCTCAACGGCATCGCGCTGCACGGCCCGACCCGCGCCTACGGCGGGACGTTCCTGGTCTTCTCCGACTACATGCGCCCGGCCGTGCGGCTGGCCGCGCTGATGAAGGCCAACCCGGTCTACGTCTGGACGCACGACTCGATCGGCCTCGGCGAGGACGGCCCGACCCACCAGCCGATCGAGCACATGGCGGCGCTGCGTGCCATCCCGGGCCTGTCCGTGGTCCGGCCCGGCGACGCCAACGAGACCGTCCACGCCTGGAAGACCGCCCTGGAGCGGCCGGACGGCGGCCCGGTCGGTCTGGCGCTGACCCGGCAGAACGTGCCGACGCTGCCCGGTACCTCCGCCGAGGGCGTCGCCCGTGGCGGCTACGTGCTGGCCGACGCCTCGTCCGGCGTCCCGGAGGTCGTGCTCATCGCCACCGGGTCCGAGCTGCACCTCGCGGTGGCGGCGCGGAAGATCCTGGAGGCCGAGGGCGTCGGTACCCGTGTGGTGTCCATGCCGTGTGTCGAGTGGTTCGACGCCCAGGACGAGGCGTACCGCGAGTCGGTCCTGCCGTCCGCGGTGAAGGCCCGGGTCTCGGTCGAGGCCGGCATCGCGATGCCGTGGCACCGGTTCGTCGGCGACGCCGGCCGCTCGGTGTCCATCGAGCACTTCGGCGCCAGCGCCGACGCGGCCACCCTGTTCGAGAAGTTCGGCTTCACCGCCGACGCCGTCGCCGCGGCCGCACGGGACAGCGTCGCCGCGGCAGGCAAGAGCTCCTGAACGCCACGACGCCCGATCGCTAGAGGAGAAGAGCACATGAGCAACGAGCGACTGGCCGCGCTGTCGGCGGCCGGGGTGTCCATCTGGCTCGACGACCTGTCCCGCGAGCGCCTGAACAGCGGGAACCTGGTCGAGCTGATCGAGCAGCGCAGCGTCGTCGGGGTCACCACCAACCCGACGATCTTCGCCTCCGCGCTGGCCGACGGCGCCGCCTACGACGAGCAGGTACGCGAGCTCGCCGCCCGCGACGCCGACGTCGACTCGGCGATCCGGGAGATCACCGTGGCCGACGTCCAGCAGGCCTGCGACGTCTTCTCCGGCACCTGGGAGCGCACCGGCGGGGTCGACGGCCGGGTGTCCCTGGAGGTCGACCCGCGGCTGGCGCACGAGACCGAGAAGACGATCGCCCAGGCGCAGGACATCTGGAAGTCGGTCGACCGGCCCAACCTCCTGGTCAAGATCCCGGCCACCGAGGCCGGCCTGCCCGCGATCACCCGGGCCACCGCGGAGGGCATCAGCGTGAACGTCACGCTGATCTTCTCGGTGGAGCGCTACAAGGCCGTGATGGACGCCTACCTGACCGGCCTGGAGCAGGCTCTGGCGAACGGCCAGGACCTCGCCCGGATCCACTCCGTCGGCTCCTTCTTCGTGTCCCGTGTGGACTCCGAGATCGACGCCCGGCTGGAGAAGATCGGCGACGAGGCGCTCGCGTTGCGCGGCAAGGCCGCCGTCGCGAACTCGCGGCTGGCCTACGCGGCGTACCGGGCCGCGTTCTCCGGTGCGCGCTGGGACGCGCTGGCGGCGAAGGGCGCGAACGCGCAGCGCCCGCTGTGGGCCTCGACCGGGGTGAAGAACCCGGACTACCCGGACACCCTCTACGTCACCGAGCTGGTGGTGGACAACACCGTCAACACGATGCCGGAGAAGACCCTGGACGCGTTCGCCGACCACGGCGAGGTCTCCGGCGACAAGGTCACCGACACCGCCGGCGCGGCCCAGCAGGTGTTCACCGACCTGGAGGGTGTCGGGATCGACCTCGACGACGTCTACCTGGTTCTGGAGAACGAGGGCGTCGAGAAGTTCGAGAAGTCCTGGACCGAGCTGCAGGACACCGTCCGCTCCCAGCTCGACGGCGCGAAGTAGCGGGTGTCGGACATCGGCAGGGGTGGCGACGGGGCCGATCTCGGCTCCGCCGCCGCCGGTGGTCCGGGGCGGGACGAGGCCGGTTCCTCGCCCGCCCCGGTCCGCGTGCTGCTGTCCGGTGAGCCGTTCGCGGGAGCCGCAGCCCGGATCGCGGCCGAGCTGTCGGGCGAGATCGTCGCCTCCCGGCTGACCGACGGCGACCCGAGCGTGTGGGGTCCCGCGGCCGCCGGGCGGACCGGCTGGACCGGGCTCGCCCGGGCGTCCCGGCCGCTCACCGGCCAGATCGCGGCCCTGCGCGAGCGGTTCGCCGTGTCCGGCGCGCACCGGGTGCTGCTCGTCGGCACCCCGGACGCGGTCGCCGCCGCACGGCTGGTGGCCGCGTCGTCGGACGGGCCGGGCGGGACGACGCGGCTGACCGCGCTCGACTCCGCCGACCCGGTGCAGGTCGCCGAGGCGCTGTCCGGCGAGCTCGACGAGACGGTGCTGGTCGTCGCCGACCCGACCGGGCGCGACCCGGTGGTCGGCGCCGTCCGGCACGTGGTCGGTTCCGCGCTCGCCGACGAGGTCGGTCCGGACACTCTCGCCGCCCGCACCGTGCACCTCACCGAGCCCGGATCCCCACTGGACACCCCGGACCCGGACGGGACGGTCGTCGTCACCCTGGACGCCGACGTCCCCGGCCGGTTCGGCGCGCTCGGCCCGCTGGGGCTGGTCCCGGCCGGGCTGGCCGGTGCCGACGTCGGCGGGCTGCTGGCGGACGCGGTGGCGGCCGAGACGACCGTCGCCGCCGACGACGAGGACAACCCGGCGCTCGCGCTGGCCGGGGCGCTGGCCGCCGCCCGGGGGTCGGTGCTGGCGTTGCGGGACGAGGACCGCTCCCCCGCCGTGACGGCCTGGCTCGCGCCACTGCTGACCGCCGCCGGGCTCGTCGCGGTCCCCGCCGCCCCGGACGAGCACGTGCCGGGGGTCGCCGCACCCCCGCCGCCCGGCTCCGGCCATGATCACCGTCCCGGTCCCGAACCGCGCCAGGATCGGCACCAGCCGGAACCCGAACCGCGATCACCGGGCGATACCGGGGCATCGGCCGCCCCGCTGGGCGACGACGACCCCGGCACCGCCCCGCCGGACGTCGTCGAGGTGCACGCCGACGGCATCGGCGCGCCCCCGGAGCCGGGTCGCGGCGCCATCCGCACCGACGCCGGCCCCGGGGCGACGATCGTGCTGTGGCAGGCCGCCACCGCGCTCGCCGCGCGGGTGCTGGGCACCGACGTCTTCGCTCCGGCCCCGCC
Organism: Pseudonocardia nematodicida; assembly: GCF_040105385.1. Taxonomy (NCBI): domain Bacteria; kingdom Bacillati; phylum Actinomycetota; class Actinomycetes; order Pseudonocardiales; family Pseudonocardiaceae; genus Pseudonocardia; species Pseudonocardia nematodicida. The sequence continues at coordinate 20,107 of NZ_JBEDNQ010000011.1, read as the reverse complement.
GACGCCCGTGACGAACCCGGCGGGCACAGGGGGCCCGGACCGACCCGCGGGACCGCCGTCGCCGTCGCCGTACGACGAGCCGTCGTTCGTCGACGGAGGGGTCGCCGTGCACGCGGGCGACTGGCTTCCCTCCGATGTGGACACCGTGGCCGGGGCGATCGACGCGCTCGCCGGGGCGGTCCGCGACGACGGTGGCCACCTCGCGGTCTCCGCCTGGCTCGATCCGGAGTCGGACGCGTCGGTCGCCGTCCTGCGTGGACCGTTGACCCGGCGCCTGGGGCTGCCGGTCGCCTTCGGCTGGGCCCCGGGCTGCCGCAGCGGTGACACCGGCGCCCCGGACCGTGCGGCGCACTGCCATCTCACCGGGGGCGGGCTCGACCCGTTCGGCGACGGCACCCCCGGCGGGCCGGACCTGTTCGGCGACGGACCCGGCGGGCCCGACCCCACCATCGACCCGGCCACCGGAACGACACACGATCCGTCCGGCGCGGGCACCGCGCCGGAACCGGCCGGACTGGATAGCCTGCACGCGGCACAGGCACTTGCGGTCGTCGCCGACCAGCGGCGCCGGGGCCGCCCGGTGCTCCGGCTGCACCTGACCGATCGGCTGACCGGTCTGGTGACACTGGCCCGCGCCGTCCAGGACTGACCACGAGCCGTGCCATGACGACATCGATCGGAGAGGCTCCAGCGATGCCCACCGCGAACGGCGGCCGGACCAACCCGCTGCGTGACCCCCGGGACAAGCGCCTCCCACGGATCGCCGGGCCGTGTGGCCTGGTGATCTTCGGGGTGACCGGCGACCTGTCCCGCAAGAAGCTGATGCCGGCGATCTACGACCTGGCCAACCGCGGCCTGCTCCCGCCGGGCTTCGCGCTCACCGGCTTCGCCCGCCGCGACTGGACGACCGAGGACTTCGGACAGGTCGTCTACGCCGCGGTGCGGGAGCACGCACGGACCCCGTTCCGTCAGGAGGTCTGGGACCGGCTCGCCGAGGGCCTGCGGTTCGTCCAGGGGGCCTTCGACGACGACGCGGCGTTCGACGAGCTCGAGCGCACCGTCCACGAGCTGGACGAGCAGCGCGGCACCGGCGGCAACCACGCGTTCTACCTGTCGATCCCGCCGAGCGCGTTCCCGGTCGTCTGCAAGCAGCTCGCCCGCTCGGGGCTGTCCGCGCAGGAGGACCCGGACGTCTGGCGCCGGGTGGTGATCGAGAAGCCGTTCGGTCACGACCTGTCCTCGGCCCAGGAGCTGAACGCGATCGTCAACGAGGTCTTCCCCGAGGACTCGGTGTTCCGCATCGACCACTACCTCGGCAAGGAGACCGTCCAGAACGTCCTCGCGCTGCGGTTCGCCAACCAGCTCTTCGAGCCGATCTGGAACGCGAACTACGTCGACCACGTACAGATCACGATGGCCGAGGACATCGGCCTGGGCGGGCGCGCTGGCTACTACGACGGCATCGGCGCCGCCCGCGACGTCATCCAGAACCACCTGCTGCAGCTGCTCGCCTTCACCGCGATGGAGGAGCCGACGTCGTTCTCCTCGGACGAGCTGCGCGCCGAGAAGGTCAAGGTGCTCAAGGCGGTCAAGCTGGCGCAGCCGCTCGACGAGACCACCGCGCGCGGCCAGTACGAAGGCGGCTGGCAGGGCGGCGAGCAGGTCCTGGGCCTCAAGCAGGAGGAGGGGTTCAACCCCGAGTCCACCACCGAGACCTTCGCCGCGATCACCTGCGAGGTCGAGAACCGGCGCTGGGCGGGCGTCCCGTTCTACCTGCGCACCGGCAAGCGTCTCGGCCGGCGGGTCACCGAGATCGCGGTGGTGTTCAAGCGCGCCCCGCACCTGCCCTTCGACGCCACGATGACCGAGGAGCTCGGGCAGAACGCCCTGGTCATCCGGGTGCAGCCGGACGAGGGGGTGACGATGCGGTTCGGCTCCAAGGTGCCCGGCAACCAGATGGAGGTCCGCGACGTCACGATGGACTTCGGGTACGGCAACGCCTTCACCGAGTCCTCCCCGGAGGCCTACGAGCGGCTGATCCTCGACGTCCTGCTCGGCGAGCCGTCGCTGTTCCCGGTCAACGAGGAGGTCGACCTCTCCTGGGAGATCCTCGACCCGGTGCTCGACCACTGGGCCGCGCTCCCGGGCGGCCCGGACGGGTACCCGGCCGGCAGCTGGGGGCCGGAGTCGTCCGAGGAGATGCTCGAGCGCACCGGCCGGCACTGGCGCAGGCCATGAGCTCGCACACTGAGGAGCCGAAGAAGTGATCATCGATCTGCCGTCGAGCAACACCTCGGCGGTCAACCGCAAGCTCGTCGAGCTCCGTGAGTCCGGCGGGGTGTTCGCGCTCGGCCGGGTGCTGACCCTGGTCGTGGTGACCGACGACGGCCCGGACCTCGAGCGCGCCATCGACGCGGCCAACTCCGCGAGCCGTGAGCACCCGTGCCGGGTGATCGTGCTCGCCCGCGGCCAGCGCCGGGCCTCGCCCCGGCTCGACGCGCAGATCCGGGTCGGCGGCGACGCCGGCGCCAGCGAGGTCATCGTGCTGCGCGGCTACGGCGCGCTGGCCGCCGAGGACGCCGGCGCCGGCATGGTCATGCCGCTGCTGCTGCCCGACGCCCCGGTCGTCGCCTGGTGGCCCACCGAGGCACCGGCGACGCCGTCCGAGGACGCCGTCGGGCGGCTCGCCCAGCGCCGGATCACCGACGCGCTGTCGTCGAAGAACCCGACGAAGGCGTTCGAGCAGCGCCGCAGGGACTACGCCGACGGCGACACCGACCTCACCTGGACCCGGCTCACGCACTGGCGGGCCCAGCTCGCCGCGGCGCTGGACGTGCCGCCGCACGAGGAGGTCACCTCCGCCGTCGTCGCCGGGGAGGCGATCTCGCCCTCGACCGAGCTGATCGCGGGCTGGCTGGCCGCCGCGCTCGGGGTGAAGGTGAAGCGCTCGCCGTCGGAGAACGACAACGGGCTGTCGCTGGTCCGGCTGGTCCGGCCGTCGGGCAACGTCGAGCTGGCCCGGCCGGACGGCCGCACCGCCCGGCTCACCCAGCCCGGCCAGCCGGAGCGGCTGATCGCGCTGGCCCGCCGTGAGGTATCGGACTGCCTGGCCGAGGAGCTGCGCCGGCTGGACCCGGACGAGGTCTACCACGAGGCGCTGGACGGCGTGTCCCTGGTGACCCGCGGCCGGACACCGGTGAAGGTGTGAGGGTGACCCTCCCCGAGAAGACCCAGATCGCCGTCCACCCCGACCAGGCCTCGCTGGCCGGCGCGACCGCGGCCCGGCTGATCACCGTGATCGTCGACGTGCAGGCGTCCGGGCGGGTCCCGCGGATCGTGCTGACCGGTGGCGGCGTCGGTATCGCGCTGCTGCGCGACGTCGCGTCGTCGCCGGCCCGGGACGCCGTCGACTGGTCCCGTGTGGACCTCTACTGGGGCGACGAGCGGTTCGTCCCGGCCGGCGACGCCGAGCGCAACGAGAAGCAGGCCCGCGAGGCGCTGCTCGACCACGTCGGCGTCGACCCGGCCCGGGTGCACCCGATGGGCGCCGCCCCGGACGACGGCGGCGAGCCCGCCCACGCCGAGACCGCGGCCGCCGACTACGCGCGGCTGCTGGCGTCGGAGAACGGCGGGGACGGCATCCCCGAGTTCGACGTCACGCTGGTCGGGATGGGCGAGGAGGGGCACACCCTGTCGGTGTTCCCCGACTCCCCCGCCGTGCACGAGCAGGCGGCGACCGTGGTCGCGGTGTTCGACTGCCCGAAGCCGCCGCCGACCCGGATCTCGCTGACCCTGGCCGCCGCCCGCCGCTCCCGAGAGGTGTGGGTGGTCGCGGCCGGAGCGGGCAAGGCCCCCGCCGTGGCGGGCGCGCTCACCGGGACCCCGGAGACCGAGCTGCCCGTCGGCGGCGCCCGCGGCACCGAGCTGACCCGCTGGCTGCTCGACGAGGCGGCGGCGTCCGCGCTTCCCGAGGGGACCGTCGCCGGACCCGCCTGACACCTCGCCCGCGCGGCCGGGACGTGGCACACGTCCCGCTGTGACATGGCGCCCGCCACCCGCGTCCTACAAGCGGGGTACCGGTTAGGGTCCGCCCCATGCGAATCGGCACGCCGCTCGGCCCGGACCCCACCCGCGTCCTCCTGCTCGGCTCGGGTGAGCTGGGCAAGGAGGTGGCGATCGCGTTCCAGCGCCTGGGCGTCGAGGTGGTGGCGGCCGACCGGTACCCGCACGCGCCGGCCCACCAGGTGGCGCACCGCTGGCACGCGATCGACATGACCGACCCGGTCACCCTGGCCACGCTGATCGAGCAGGAGTCCCCGGACCTCGTCGTCCCGGAGATCGAGGCGATCGCGACCGCGGTGCTGGCCGACGTCGAGGCCACCGGGACGACGGTGGTCCCGACCGCGCGCGCGACCCGGCTGACCATGGACCGGGAGGGCATCCGGCGCCTCGCCGCCGAGGAGCTGGGGCTGCCGACGTCGCCCTACGCCTTCGCCGAGACCCTGGACGACGTGCACGCCGCGATCGCCCACGTCGGGCTGCCGTGCGTGCTGAAGCCGACGATGTCGTCGTCGGGCAAGGGGCAGTCGGTGCTGAAGTCCGCCGCCGACGCCGAGGGCGCCTGGGAGTACGCGCGCACCGCCGGGCGGGTGTCGAACCCGCGGGTGATCGTCGAGGGCTTCGTCGAGTTCGACTACGAGATCACCCAGCTCACCGTGCGGCACGCCGGCGGGACGTCGTTCTGCGAGCCGATCGGCCACCGCCAGGTCGACGGCGACTACGTCGAGTCCTGGCAGCCGCAGCCGATGTCCGACGCCGCGCTCGCCGCCGCCCGCGACGTGTCCGGCCGGATCACCGAGGCCCTCGGCGGCCGCGGCGTGTTCGGCGTGGAGCTGTTCGTGCGCGGGGACGAGGTGCTGTTCTCCGAGGTGAGCCCGCGCCCGCACGACACCGGCCTGGCCACACTCGCCACCCAGCGGTGCAGCGAGTTCGAGCTGCACGCCCGCGCCGTGCTCGGGCTGCCGGTGGACACCACGCTGCGCTCCCCCGGTGCGTCGGCGGTCGTCTACGGCGGGGCCGACCTCGAGGCGCCGGGCTACGAGGGCGTCGCCGAGGCGCTCGCGGTGCCGGGCGCGGACCTGCGGCTGTTCGGGAAGCCGACCGCGTCGGCGCGGCGCCGGATGGGCGTCGCCGTCGCGGAGGCCGACGACGTCGACACCGCCCGGGACCGGGCCCGCACCGCGGCCGGGCTCGTCCGTGTGGTGCCGCGGGGCTGACCGTCGTTCCGGTCTTTGCGTGGCCGGTGTCCACACGCGATGATCGGCGACCATGCCCTCCCTGCTCCGTCTCGACAGCTCGGCCGCCGCCGGGCGGAACTCCGTCTCCCGCACCCTGACCGGTGAGTTCGACCGGGCCTGGACCGCCCGCGGCGGGGACCGGACGGTCGTGCACCGCGACCTGCACGCCGACCCGGTCCCGCACCTCCCGGACGCCGAGCTGCACTGGCCGCGGGACATGCGCCCGGACACGGTCGTCGACGCCGCCGCCGAGCGGCTGCAGTACGCGCTGATCGACGAGCTGCTCGCCGCCGACGTGCTGCTCCTCGGCGTCCCGCTCTACAACTACGGCCTGCCCTCGACCCTCAAGGCCTGGATCGACCACGTGCACGTCCCCGGCGTGACCGCGGCACTGCCCGGCGGGTCCACCCGGCCGCTGGCCGGACGGCCGGCCGTCGTGGTGACCGCCCAGGGCGCGAGCTACGACGACGGCTCCCCGACGGCCGGCTGGGACCACGCGACCCCGCACCTGGAGATCGTCCTGGGCGAGGTGTTCGGCATGTCCGTCACGACGGTGCCGGTCCCGCTCACCCTGGCCGGCCGGCTTCCCGCGCTGGCCGGGTTCCGGGAGGTGGCGGAGCAGAACCTGGCCGGGGCACGCGCCCGGCTCGGCGAGCTCGCAAGCACGCTGGGATAGGTCTCCGGCGCGCCGGGCGATGAGTTCGGCCGCGCCCGGCGGTCGGGAGGGGGACGGGCCGCCTCCCGGCGGCTCCCGCGGAGAGGAGCACCGCCATGAGGACGATCACGCCCTGCCTGTGGTTCGACGGGAACGGCGAGGAGGCGGCCCGCTACTACTGCTCGATCCTCCCGGACTCCGGCATCGACGACATCACCTACTACGGCCCGGAGATGCCCGGCCAGGAGGGCGCGGTGCTCACCGTCGGGTTCCACCTGGGCGGCCGCGCCTACACCGCGCTCAACGGCGGCCCGCAGTTCCCCTTCACCGAGGCGGTCTCGTTGCAGGTGCACTGCGAGACCGCCGAGGAGAACGACCGCTTCTACGACGCGCTGGTTGACGGCGGCGAGACCGCGCCCTGCGGCTGGCTCACCGACCGCTACGGCTTCTCCTGGCAGATCATCCCGCCCGGGCTCCTGGAGTGGATGAACGGCGACGACCGCGCGGCCGCCCAGCGGGTCACGAAGGTCATGCTGGCCACGCACGGCAAGCTCGACCCGGCCGCGCTGGAGGCCGCCCACCGCGGGTAGTGCCCTCCCGGTCACCGCCCGGTGCTCCGGCGAACCGGACCGGTCGGCCGCCGCGCCGGTAACGTGACTGCTCCGCGACGACCCGGAGGACGCCATGCAGGGACGCACCGGCCTGGTCGTCGCGGGTGCGGGTGCCCGCGGTGCCTACGAGGCGGGTGCGCTGACCGAGCTGCTGCCCGGATGACCCGGACCTGGTCCGCGCCGTCGGTCCTGGTCGGCACCAGCGCCGGTGCGCTGACCGTCGCCGCGCTGGCCGGCCTGGCCGGGAAGGACGCCGGAGCGGCGGCCGAGGAGGTCGTGTCCCGCTGGGAGTCGGTACGGACCGACGAGGTCGTGGCGCTGCCGTCGTCGGCCCTGGTGGCGACCGCCGCCTACCTGGGCGACCTGGCCGGCGTCCCGTCCGGCCTGCGCCGCACCCTCGGGCTGCCGGACCGGGTGACCCGGCTGCTCGACGCCGACCGGCTGCGGCCCGTGGTGGACCGGGTGGTCGACTGGGACTGGCTGCACCACGCGATCGCCCGCGGCCCGGTCGACGCCGTCGGGGTCGCCGCGACCTCGGCCGGCACCGGCGGCACGGTGGTGTTCGTCGAGCGCGGTCCGGGCGTGCCGCTGCCGCCCTACGACGCGGGCCGCGACATCCGCTACGTCGACACCCGGCTCACCACCGAGCACCTGCTGGCCTCGGCAGCCGTGCCGGTGCTGTTCGCGCCGCGCCGGGTGGACGGCGACTGGTACGTCGACGGCGGGGTCCGGATGAACACCCCGCTCAAGCCGGCGCTGCGCCTGGGCGCGGACCGGCTCGGCGTCGTCGCGACGACCCCGGCCGTCCCCGTCCCGGAGGGTTCCCGGCCGCCGGACCGGGTGCCCGACGTCTACGCGATCGCCGCGCTGACCCTGCGGATCGTGCTCGGCGCCGGGGTCACCGAGGATCTCCGCACGCTGCGCGCGGTGAACGACCTCGTCGAGCGCGGCGCGGACGCCCGGCACTCCCGGATCCCGACCTGGTTCGCCGGCCCGCCGGCCGACCGGTCGGACGAGCTCGCCCAGCTCGCGGCCGAGATCCGGCGCCGCGAGTACGGCGGGCTCGCCGCGCTGCGCAACCCGTCGCTGGCGGTGCTGGAACGCCTGGTCGGCGGTGCGGTCCCGGACGTCGTCGCCACCGACGGCGCGGAGCTGCTCAGCTTCCTGTTCTTCGATCCGGCCTTCGCCACCGCGGCCGCCGCGCTCGGCGCGGCACACGCGTCGAGCGCGGTCGCCCCGGACTCCGCCGTCCACGCCGTCGGCACCTGAGCGGCGGGTTCACCCGCACGCCAGGTCACCCGAAAGCCCCGCGGAACCGCGCGGCGGGGTGCCGGTCCGGCAGCCGGTCGTGGCCGAAGATCCGGCCCCGGAAGGTCCGGGCGTCGCCGTAGCCGGTCCGGGCCAGCCCGCGGCGCCGCAGCTCCGGCAGCACCAGCTCGACGAACTGCTCGAAGCTCGACGGGAGGCGGTGGGCGACCAGGTTGATCCCGTCGACGCCGGCGTCCCGCCAGCGTTCCAGCTCGTCGGCGATCGTCTCCGGCGTCCCGACCAGGGAGCGGCCGATCGGCCGTCGCCGGATCAAATCGCCCAGCACCGGTTCGCGGTCCGGGTACTCGCGGCGCAGCCACTCGATCTGCCCGCGGCCGCCGTTGTTCGGGATGTCGCGCAGCGGGGTGTCCTCGGGGTAGCGGGTCCCGTCCGGGCGCAGGCCGAGCCCGGTGTGCACGCGGTGGCCGGTGATCGACAGGTACTCCTGCAGGCCCGCGAAGCGCCGCCGCGCCTGCTGCTCGGTGCGCCCGACGACGATCGTCAGCCCCTGGAAGTACCGGACGTCGGAGTCGTGCCGCCCTTCGGCCCGGACCAGCGCGCGGCTGCGCCCGATGTGCTCGCGGGCCACCTCCGGCGTCGGCGTGGAGAGGAACACCGCCTCGGCGTGCCGGGCGGCGAACGCGATCCCGCGCGGCGACCCACCGGCCTGGAACAGCACCGGTGTCCGTTGCGGGCTCGGCGAGCTCAGGTGCGGCCCCTCGACCGAGTAGCGCGGCCCGGAGTGCCGGATCCGGTGGATCCTCGCCGGGTCGGCGTAGCGCCCGTTCGCCCGGTCGACGAGCAGCGCGTCGTCGGACCAGGAGCCCTCCCACAGCTTGTAGACGACGTCGGCGTACTCCTCGGCCCACTCGTAGCGCTCGTCGTGCTCGACGAGGCGGGGCAGCCCGAAGTTGCGCGCGGAGTTCTCCAGGGTGCCGGTCACGATGTTCCAGGCCACCCGGCCGCCGCTGAGGTGGTCCAGTGTGGACATCTGGCGGGCGAACTGGAACGGGTGGCTCTGCATGATGTTCGACGTCGTCGCCAGCCCGATCCGGCGGGTGACCGCAGCCAGCGCGCCCAGCAGCACCACCGGGTCGTTGCTGGGGATCTGCAGTGCTTCGTGGACGTTGTCGGTGTAGTCGCCGTCGGCCGGGCCGAAGACGCCGGACACGTCGGCGAAGAACATCGCGTCGAACAGACCGTCCTCCAGCAGCCGCGCCAGACCGGTCCAGAGCTCCAGGCTCTCGAACTCGACCTGGTGGGCGTCCGGGTGGCGCCACTGCCCGTGGTGGATGTGCGAGGGCGTGTTCATCACGAACGCGTTGAACAGCAGCGGGGCGCTCACGACGCGGTGGCCTCCTGCCAGGTCACCGGCAGCTCGACGGCGCTGACGATGATCGGGTTCTCGCGGAGCCGGACGTCGGAGATCTTCTCGACCGGGCGCAGCGTCGGGAAGCGGCGCAGCAACATCGGCAGCGCGACCTGCAGCTCCACCCGGGCCAGGTGCCGGCCGAGGCAGACGTGCGGGCCCGCGCCGAAGGAGAGGTGCTCCTGGGGCTCCACCCGGGAGACGTCGAGGACCCCGGCGGCGGGGAACGCCCGCGGATCCCGGTTGGCCGCCGGGATGTTGAAGACGACGCCCTCGCCCGCCCGGATGAGGTGACCGTCGATCTCCACGTCGTCCAGGGCGACCCGGTTCAGGTTGTTCTCGATCACCGTCATGTACCGCAGCAGGTTCTCCACCGCGTTCCCGACGAACGCCGGGTCCTCGCTGTCACGCACCAGCGCGAGCTGGTCGGGGTGCGCGGCGAGCGCCAGATAGCCCATCGTGATCATGCTGGCGGTGGTGTCGTAGCTCCCGACCAGCAGCAGGACCGCCATCGTGACGCACTCGGACTCGGTGAGCTCACCGTTCGCCAGGTAGGTGTTCGCCAGCCGGGAGTAGGTGTCCTCCCCCGGCACCCCGCGCTTGCGCCCGACGAGCTCGCCCAGGTAGCCCATGAGGTCGCGCCCGGCGGCCAGGGTGTCCTCCCGGGACGCATTCGGCGTCATCATCCCGCGCACCCTGGACTGGAAGAAGTCGGAGTCCTCCGTCGGCACGCCGAGGATCTCGCAGGCGATCAGCGACGGCAGCGCCTGCGCGTACGCCGCCACCAGGTCGACCGGCGGCTCCCGCCGGGCCATCGCGTCGAGCAGGCCCCCGCAGACCTCCTCGATCCGCGGCCGCATCTCCCGCGCCCGGCGGGCGGTGAAGTCGCGCGCGATCATCCGGCGGAGCCGGGCGTGCTCGGGGTCGTCCATCCGCAGCAGCGACGACCGGGTCGGCGTCGGCGCGCTGGTCCCCTCGGAGATCGTCGGCATGCCCGGGTGGTCCCACACGGCGCTGAACCTGCGGTCGGCGAGCAGCCGCCGCACGTAGTCGATCCGGGTCGCCACCCACGCGCGCCGGCCGTCCCAGAGCGTGACCTCGGTGAGCCCGTCCACCTCCCGCCACCGCTCGTACTCGGACGGTGGGTGGAACGGGCAACGACCCCGCGCCTTCGGATACGTCGGTGCCGCCGATGTCTCCGCCATACGGTCCCTTCGTCCGACCCGGACGACACCGGGCCGGTCGGCCCGGGCCGCGCTCCATGATCAGACTAGTGCGCTACCGCGCTACACCGCGTCGGCGCCGCGCTCCCCCGTCCGCACCCGGACGACGGTCTCCACCGGGGTCACCCAGATCTTGCCGTCGCCGATCCTCCCGGACCGGGCCGCGTCGACGACGGCGTCGACCACCTTGTCGATCATGTCCTCGTGCACGACGGCGTCCACCCGGGCCTTCGGGATGAAGTCGACCGCGTACTCGGCGCCCCGGTAGATCTCGGTGTGCCCCTTCTGGCGGCCGTAGCCGCGCACCTCGGTGACGGTCATCCCGAGCACGCCGAGCTGCTCGAGCGCGGCGCGGACGTCGTCGAGCACGAACGGCCGCACGATCGCGGTCATGAGTTTCATGGCGCGGACCCCCCGGTCGGTGTCGAGCTGTGCTTCCCGGCGGTGGTCGTCGGCGCCGGGCCCCGCTCGGTGGCCGGGGCCGGTCGCTGGGCGGGGACCCCGCCGCGGGTGGTGGAGAAGTCGTAGGCGGTCTCGGCGTGCTCGGTCTCGTCGACGCCGGTGATCTCGGCCTCGGTGTCCACCCGGAACCCGATCGTCCACTTGATCAGGAAGCCGAGGATCAGCGCGATGACGAAGGAGTAGACCATCACCGCACCGGCCGCGACCGCCTGCCGGCCGAGCTGGGCGAACCCGCCGCCGTAGAACAGGCCGTTCGTCCCCGCGGCCGCGGAGTTGACGCTGTTGTCGCCGAGGAAGCCGATCAGCAGCGTGCCGACGAGGCCACCGACCAGGTGGACGCCGACGACGTCGAGCGAGTCGTCGAAGCCGAACCGGAACTTCAGCCCGACCGCCAGCGCGCAGACCGCACCGGCGATCACCCCGATGACCAGGGCACCCCACGGCTGCACGAACCCGCACGCCGGGGTGATCGCGACCAGCCCGGCGACCGCGCCGGAGGCCGCGCCCAGGGTGGTCGGCCGGCCGTCCCGGAACTGCTCGACGAGCAGCCAGCCGATCACGGCGGTCGCGGTGGCGAGCATGGTGTTGGTGAACGCCGTCGCGGCCAGGTCGCCGGCCGACAGCGCCGAGCCGGCGTTGAACCCGAACCAGCCGAACCACAGCAGCGACGCGCCGAGCAGCACGAACGGCAGGTTGTGCGGCCGCATCGGCTCCCGCGGCCAGCCCCGCCGGCGGCCGAGCACGAACGTCAGCGCCAGGGCCGCCGCGCCGGCGTTGATGTGCACCGCCGTCCCACCGGCGAAGTCCTCGGCGCCGAGGCGGTTGGCGATCCAGCCGCCGACGTTGTCCGGGCCGGTGAACCCGTCGAACGCGAACACCCAGTGCGCGACCGGGAAGTAGCACAGGCTCGACCAGCCGACGACGAACGCGATCCAGCCCCAGAACTTGGTGCGGTCCGCGATCGCCCCGGAGATCAGCGCGGGCGTGATCACGGCGAACATCAGCTGGAACATCGCGAAGGCGAGGACGGGCAGCGCGTCCGGCCCCGGCCACGGCGCGGTGTCGGTCGCCGCGCCGACGAACTGGCCGATCGTGTTCTGCAGGCCGGCGAACTCGCCGCCGCCGAGCAGGCCACCGCCGACGTCGTTCCCGAACGCCCAGCTGAACCCGTAGAGCGCCCACAGGACGCTGACCACGGCCAGGCAGATGGCGTTCATCATCAGCATGTTCAGGACGGACTTGCTGCGGGTCATCCCGCCGTAGAAGAACGCCAGACCCGGCGTCATCAACATCACCAGCGCGGCGCTGACCAGCACCCACGCGGTGTCTCCTGCGTTCAGCTCCGGCACCCGGGGCCTCCCCTCGTCGGCTACGACGAAGGGCGATGGTTCGCCTGTCGTGTTGCGCTCTGCAACGCTTCTGCGTTTCCGGCGGGTGTCGCGTCCGGACGCCGGGAGCCGGCGCCCCGGACGGGCACGGGCACCCCGCCGGGGACCTTCCGGACACCGTCTCGCAGACCGGACCGCGCACCGGGGAGTCGACGATCGCCGTGCCGGCCCGCGGCGCCGCGGGCCGGCACGGTCTCCCGCACCGCCACAGCGATCTTCGTGTCCGCAGACCGATGATTCGTCGCGCAATGGTCGGTCGGAACCCGTGTACGGCGGCCCGACCGGTGGCCGCCCCACCTCCAGGAGACCGCGATGACCACCGCCACCACCCGCACCCGTCCCCGCGCCGCGACCGTCGCCCTGTGGGTCCTGCAGGTCCTGCTCGCCGCCGTGTTCGTCATGGCGGCGATCCCGAAGATCACCGGCGATCCGGTGGCCGTGGCCGGGTTCGACCTGCTCGGGCTCGGGATGCCCGGGATGTACGTCGTCGGCTGGCTCGAGATCGCCGGGGCGGTGGCGCTGCTCGTGCCCCGGCTGTGCGGGCTCGCGGCGACCTGCCAGATCGCGCTGATGGTCGGCGCCGTGCTGGTGACCGCGGTGCTGATGCCCGCGATGATCGCGTTCCCGGCGATCACGCTCGTCGGCGTGTGCGTCGTGGCCTGGTTCCGCCGGCACGACACCGCGGCGCTGTTCCGCACGCTGCGCCACACCCCCGGTGCCGCTGCGCGCTGATCGCCGGCCGGCCCCGCGGAGGTGCGGTCCCGCGCACCCGCCGGCCGCCGCAGCCGATGCCGGGAGGGCGCGCGGACGCGCCGATCTACGCCCCGGGCCGTCCGGGAACTGGGACCGGGACGGCCCGGGGCCGCTTGCATCGGCCCGCGACCGCGCGGACGTCGGGAGTCAGAGCAGCTCGTCCACCGACTTCGGCAGCTCCGCGGGGGCTCCGCCCGGGATCCCGGCCCCGACGGCCTCCGGCTCGACCCGGTGTGGGGTCAGCTCGCCGCTGCGGATCCGCTCCGCGTGGTGGCAGGCCACCCGGTGCCCGGCCGGCGCGCCCTCGATCGTCCGGAGCTGTGGTCGCTCGTCGGCACACCGCTCGGGCTGGGCCCACGGGCAGCGGGTGTGGAACCGGCAGCCCGCGGGCGGCGCCGCCGGGGACGGCAGGTCCCCCGACAGCAGGATCCGCTCCCGGCGGTCCTCCAGGTCCGGGTCCGGAACCGGCACCGCGGAGAGCAGCGCCCGGGTGTAGGGGTGCAGCGGGTCGTCATAGAGGTCCTGCGACGCCGCCTCCTCGACGAGCCCGCCGAGGTACATCACCCCGACCCGGTCCGAGACGTGCCGGACGACGGCCAGGTCGTGCGCGATCACCAGGTAGGTCAGCCCCAGGTCGCGCTGCAGCCCGGCGAGCAGGTTGAGCACCTGGGCCTGAACCGAGACGTCCAGCGCGGACACCGGCTCGTCGGCCACGATCAGGTCCGGCTCCACGCAGAGCGCCCGGGCGATGCCGATCCGCTGGCGCTGCCCGCCGGAGAACTCGTGCGGGTAGCGGCGCAAGGCCCGCGCCGGCAGGCCGACGGCGTCGACCAGCTCCCGCAGCCGGGCGGAGTCCTCCGCCGGGCCCTTCGACAGGCCGTGCGCCTTCATGCCTTCCAGGAGCAGCGACTCCACCGACTGGCGCGGGTCGAGGCTGGACATCGGGTCCTGGAACACCATCTGGAACCGGCGCCGCATCCGGCGCAGCTCCTCGCCGCGCAGCCCGGCGATGTCGGTGCCGTCGAACACCACGCTGCCCGACGTCGGGTCGACCAGCCGCAGCACGGCCCGCCCGAGGGTGGACTTGCCGCAGCCGGACTCGCCGACCAGGCCGTAGGTCTCGCCGCGGGCGACCGACAGCGACACCCCGTCGACGGCGTAGACGTGCCCGACGGTGCGGTCCACGAGGAGCCCACGCTTGATCGGGAAGTGCACCGCGAGGTCGGAGACCTCGAGAAGGTTCGTGGTCACGCCGCTCCCCCCGTCATGGTCGGGACAGCCGGGACGGGGTGGTGACAGCGGGCGAGCCGCCCCGCCCCGTCGTCGGATACCTCCACCGGCGGTGTGGCCTCCCGGCAGAGCTCGTCGGCCCGCGGGCAGCGCGGCGCGAACGCGCACGCCGAGTCCCACGGCAGGTTGTCGACGACCGAGCCGCGGATCGCCTCCAGCGCACTGCCCGGCTCGGCGTCGAGCCGCGGCACCGAACGCAGCAGGCCGTCGGTGTAGGGATGGCGCGGCGCCGAGAACAGCTCGTGGCGCCCGGCCCGCTCGACGATCCGGCCGCCGTAGAGCACGTTCACCTTCTCGCAGAGCCCGGCCACCACACCCAGGTCGTGGGTGATCATCACCAGCGCGGCGCCGGTCTCCCGGACCAGCTCGGCGAGCAGCTCCAGGATCTGCGCCTGGATGGTGACGTCGAGGGCGGTCGTCGGTTCGTCGGCGATGAGCAGCCGCGGCCGGCAGGCCAGCGCGATCGCGATCAGCGCGCGCTGCCGCATCCCCCCCGACAGCTGGTGCGGGTAGGAGTCCAGCCGGCGCGTGGGGTCGGGGATCCCGACCCGCTCGAGCAGCTCGGCGGCCTCGGTCCGGGCCGCCGCCTTGTCCATCCCGCGGTGCCTGCGCAGTACCTCGGTGACCTGCACCCCGATCGGGACGACCGGGTTCAGCGAGGTCAGCGGGTCCTGGAAGACCATCGAGAGGTCCTTGCCGCGACGGGCCCGCATCTGCGACTCGGGCAGGCGCAGCAGGTCCTCGCCGTCCATCAGCACCGAGCCCTCCACCCGCACGCCGCGGGTGGGCAGCAGCCGGGTGATGGCCATCGAGGTGACCGACTTCCCGCAGCCGGACTCGCCGACCAGGCCGACGACCTGGCCGGCGTCGACGTCGAAGCTGACGCCGTCGACGGCGACCGTGTCCGGTTCACCGCGGCGCCGGAAGGTCACCCGGAGGTCCCGGACCGACAGCAGTGGCGCGCTCATCGGCGTCCCTTCGGGTCGATCGCCTCGCGCAACGACTCCCCGAGCAGGGTGAAGCCGAGCGCGACGACGATGATGGCGATGGCCGGGAAGAACGCGAGCGCCGGCCGGACCTCCAGATAGGACTGGGCCTGGGCCAGCATCAGGCCCCACTCGGCCCGGCCCGGGTCGGCGTCGCCGAGCCCGAGGAACGACAGCGCGGCCGCGTCCAGGATGGCGGTGGCCAGGGTCAGCGTGGCCTGCACGATGACCGGGCCGATCGCGTTGGGCAGCATGTGCCGCAGCACGACGGCCGGGCGCTTGACCCCCAGCGCGGTGGCCGCCACGACGTGGTCGGCCTCGCGCTGGGCGAGCATCGACCCGCGCAGCAGCCGGGCGAAGATCGGCACGCTGACCACCGCCACCGCGATGATCACCGTGGTCTGCGAGGGGTTCGCGGCCAGCGCGGCGACCGAGATCGCCAGCAGCAGGCTCGGGATGGCCAGCATGACGTCGGTGACCCGCATCAGCACGGTGTCCACCCAGCCGCCGAACGCACCGGCGAGCACGCCGATGACCATGCCGATCGACAGGCCGATCAGGGTGGCCATGACCCCGACCAGCAGGGTCTGCCGGGCCGCCAGCAGCATCCGGGAGAGGAAGTCCCGGCCGAGCTGGTCGCTGCCCAGCGGGAAGCCGGGCTGCGGTCCGGGAATCTGTCCGGGACGCAGGTTCTCCTGGAGCTCCGGGAACGTCTCGGTGGCGCCGTGCGGGGCGAGCAGCGGCGCGGCCAGCGACACCAGGACGAACACCCCGATGATCGCGGCCCCGGTCAGGGCGACCGGGTCACGGCGCAGCCGGCGCAGCGCCTCGGCCGACAGCGACCGGCCGGCCGCCAGGTCGTCGATCCGCTCGGACTTGCGCCGGAAGCGGCGCTGTCCCGATGTCGACGGAGTCGTCGGTGCGGTCACGACAGCCTCACCCGGGGGTCGATGACGGCGTAGGACAGGTCCACCAGCAGGTTCACCAGCACGTAGACGAGCGCGCCGAGCAGCAGCAGTGCCTGCAGCCGTGGGTAGTCGCGCAAGGTGATCGAGTCGGCGAGCAGGGTGCCGATGCCGCCCCAGACGAACACCCGCTCGGTGAGTACGGCGCCGCCGAGCAGCAGCCCGGTCTGCAGGCCGATCGTCGTCGACACCGGGAGCAGGGCGTTGCGCAGGACGTGCCGGCCGCGGATCGTGCCGGGCGCCAGGCCCTTGGAGTTCGCGGTCCGGACGAAGTCGGAGCCGACGACGTCGAGCACCGACGCCCGGGTGATCCGGGTGATCACCGCGAGCGGGATCGTCGCCAGGGTCACGGCGGGCAGGACGAGGTGGGTGAGCGCGTCCCAGCTGGCGTCGAACTCGCGGGTCAGCAGCCCGTCCAGCACGGCGAAGCCGGTGACCGACGTCGCGTCGATCCCGACGGACGTACGGCCCGACGGCGGCAGCAGCCCGAGGTCGACGGCGAAGAAGTCCCGCAGCACGTAGCCGAGGAAGAACACCGGCACCGACACCCCGACCAGGGTGACGACGACGACCGACACGTCCAGCGGCCGTCCGCGGTAACTCGCGGCCAGGTACCCGAGCGGGATGCCCAGGGCCACCGCGATCGCCAGCGCGGCGACCGAGAGCTCGATGGTGGCGGGCATCGCCCGGCCGATCTCGGTGAGCACCGGCTCACCGGTGATGCTGGAGGTCCCGAAGTCCCCGGTCAGGACGCGGCCGAGGAACCTCAGGTACTGGGTCCAGATCGGCTGGTCGAGGCCGAGGATCCGGTTGAGTTCCTCGACGCGTTCGGGGGTCGCCCGCTCACCGAGCAGGGCGGTGGCGGGGCCGCCGGGCAGGCTTCGCAACCAGGCGAAGACCAGCACCGACAACAGCAGCAGGGTCGGGATCACCTGCAGCAGTCTCCGCACGATGAAACGGAGCACGCTTCTCCTCGTGGATCCGGCCCGGCCGGGGGCACGGTGGTGGGCGGCCGGGCGTGGTCACGCCGACGGCGCCGCCGGGTGGGGCGGCGCCGTCGGCAGTCCTGCGGTTCGGGCGATCAGTCGGCGATCGTCACCGTCGAGAAGCGCTCGTCGGTCAGCGGCGAGGGCACCATGCCCTCGACGTTCTCGGCGACGACCACGGCGGGCGGCGACGTGGTCAGCGGCACCGACGGCAGGTACTCCATGATCGACCGGTTGGCCTGCTCGTAGGCGGCGGCCTTCTCGGCCGGGTCGACCGTGCGGTCGGCCGCGGCGAGCTCGTCGAACAGCTCCTGGTTGGTGAACCCGAACTCCGGCTTCGCGCGGCCGAAGAAGGTGCCGACGAAGTTGCCGGCGTCGTTGTAGTCGCCGGTCCAGCCCAGCAGGTGCAGGTCGTGCGTGCCGGCCACGTTGACCGAGTCCAGGTAGCCGCCGTTCCACGGCTGCGCCACCGGGTTCACGGTGATCCCGACCTGGCGCAGGTTCTCCGCGATCGTGGTGAACAGGTTGGTCGGGTTCGGCATGTAGGGCCGGGTGACCTCGGTCGGGTAGTAGAAGTTCACCGTCAGGTCGCTCGCACCGGCCTCGGCCAGCAGCGCACGGGCCCGGTCCGGGTCGTACGGGATCGGCTCCAGGTCGGAGGCGTAGCCCTCGACGGTCTCCGGGATGAACTGGGTCGCGACCTCGGCGCTGTCCGGCAGCTGGTTCTGGGCCAGCGACTCGCGGTCCACCGCGTGCGCGATCGCCTGGCGGACCCGGACGTCGGCGAGCGCCGGGTTGTTGGCCTGGTTGATGCCCAGGTAGAAGATGTTGAACGGCTCGCGCTCCAGCACCTGGAACCCGGCGTCGCGCAGCGCCGCCCAGTCACCCGGCGACGGCAGGTCGTATCCCTGGATGGTGCCGGCCTGCAGCTCCTGGCGGCGGGCGTTCTCGTCCGGGATCACCCGGAAGATCAGCTGGTCGAGACCGGCGGTCTCGCCCCAGTAGTCGTCGTTGCGGGCCAGGGTGACGGTGCCCGACGCGCGGTCGTAGGACTCGAACCGGAACGGGCCGGTGCCGGTCGGGTGCTCCATCGCGTAGGCCGGGTAGGTGAAGGCCTCGCCGGACAGCTCGATGCCGTCGGCGTCGTACTCCTGCAGCGCGGTCGGGCTGGAGATCGACAGCGAGGTCAGGCCGAACGCGGCCGGCAGCGCACCGGTGCCCTCGGTGAGGTTCAGGACCGCGGTGTTCGCGTCGGGGGCCTCGCACCCGGCGTAGATCGACTCGCCGTAGTCGCCAGCGTTCTGCGCGAAGCCGCCGAAGAGGCCGACGTAGTACTCGGCCTGGCTCTGTGCCGCCTCGTTGGGCAGGTTCGCCCAGCGGTCGAAGTTGAAGCAGACCGCCTCGGCGTCGAAGGGGGTGCCGTCGTGGAAGGTGACGCCCTCCTGCAGGGCGAAGGTCCACTGGGTGCCGTCGTCGTTCGGGGTCCACTCGGTCGCCAGGCCCGGCGCGAGGTCCGCGGTGCCGGGGGCGTAGGTGACCAGGGTCTCGAACATCTGGCGGGAGACGCGGAAGGTCTCGCCGTCCGTGGCGTAGACGGGGTCGAACATGGCCGGCGCGCCGGGGGCGCCGAAGACCATGGTGCCGCCCTCTCCCCCTCCCGCCCCGCGTTCGGATTCCGCACAGGCGGCGAGGGTGACGACGAGTGTCCCGGCCGCGATGGCGGCGGACAGTCGGCGGACTGCAGAGTTCATTCGGGCGACACCTCTTCTTGGGAGACGAAGAGACAGTAGTCGCGAGATCGGATGAATCCCCAGAGCCGGACGATCACGATTGCGCTACGTATACCCGTCGGTAGGTAACGAACCGGGCATGGGCGGTCGGCCCGGCTCGGCACGCAGACGGGTCCCGAGCGCCTGCTCGGCGTCAGGAGGGAAGGGCGTGCCTACAGCTCGCGGGACGCCCGCAGCCGGCCGAGGGCCTCCTCGAGGATGGCCTCGCCGTCGGCGTCGCTGCGCCGTTCCTTCACGTACGCCAGGTGCGTCTTGTACGGCTCGGTGCGCGGGGCGGCCGGCGGGTTCTCGGAGTCCCGGCCCCCGGGCAGGCCGCAGCGCGGGCAGTCCCAGGTCTCGGGGACCTCCGCCTCGGCGGCGAACCAGGTGTTGTTGACGTGCCCGTTCGCGCAGTAGAAGGGAATCCGCTCACGCGCGGCGGATTCACCGCGCTCGGACTCGCCCATCGGACCGGCACCCACCCGGGTGCCGCGGATCGCGTTGCCACCTGCCATGACGTCCCCTCTTCCCCTCGTCCGCCGGCGCGCGAGGCGTCAGCCGGCGGCCAGCATCAGGCCGTTGCCGACGACCGCGATGAGCCAGATCAGGCCGACGAAGATGGTGTAACGCGCGATGTTGCGGTCCGCAGCCGCGGAGCCGGACAGGCTCGACTGGACGCCACCGCCGAAGAGGCTGGTCAGACCACCACCCTTGCTGCGCTGCAACAGGATCATCGCGATCAGCAGAAGGCTGGTCACGATGAGGATGATCTGGAGGGTCAGGACCACGCCGCAAATCCCATCAAGGTCGCTCGCCGGAAGCGTCAGGATACTCCGCGCCGCCTGCGCGGCCGCACTCCGGTCCCCGGCCCACCACCCCACCCTGCGACTCATGACGCTTTAGTTCGGTATTCCCGAGCTAAAGCGACGCTCCTATGGGCTGTCAATGGTCAGCGGGGTGTTGGGCCGGGTGGGTGGGGTTTCGAGCTGGCGGTGGAGCTGGCGGGCGATGTAGCGCTTGAGGCAGCGGCGGATCTCGCGGTCGG
>NZ_JBEDNQ010000010.1:0-332396 GCF_040105385.1 Pseudonocardia nematodicida | reverse complement strand
GCCGCCACTGACCCCTCACCGACCACCGAGCAGGAGGCTGCACCCACCCCGACGATCCCGGCGCTGAGCGCCTGACCCAGCAAGATCACGCGTCAGCCGTCACACACCACGCCACAGGACTTGACCGCAGACCTTCGGGGCCACCTCCTACCTGTGCCGTCGCCCGGACGGAACCGCCATGATGATCGACACGCCCAAGTACCGGCCGGCCCTGGCTCGTCGGTTCGAGAACGCCGTGGGTCGTGTCACCGATGTCCTGCTCACCCACGTCGACCACGTCGCCCACGGCCGCCAGTGGGCCGACAAGCTGGGCGCGAGACTGTGGATCCACGAGGGTGATCTCGATTCCCGGCCCGACGCCGACTGTGTCATCCGCGGCCACGACCCCGTGGAGATCGGCCCGGGGATGATCGCCCACCCGTTCCCCGGGCACAGCCCCGGCACCACGCTGTTCATCGCCGACGAGAAGTTCTGCTTCGCCGGCGACGCGCTGTTCTGGTCCGAGACCCACCACCGCCTCGATCTCGCCGACACCGTGGTCTACGACTCGGTGAAGCGGTGGGCCCGTTCGGTCGAGAAGGGCGCCGACGAGCTCACCTTCGAGTGGGTCCTGCCCGGCCACGGTCCGTACCACCGACTGCCGGCTGAGCAGATGCGACAGCGGATGCGGGCGTTGGCCAAGCGGGCGGTGCACTTCGAGGAGCCCGAGGCCGACGACTACGGCGCGGTGCGGTACTGACAAGAACCCGGCACGCCCGCATCAATCCGCGCAGGGCGGCACCCGTCCGCCGACCGTATCGGCATGAGGCCGCACCGTCTCGCGTGGGATCCGTTCCGCAGCGATCGGTGCCACGGCGACCGCCGGGCGTGACGAACAGGAGCACCCAGTGGCCACGACCCAGCAGCCGCCGGCGCCCGAGCGTCGCCGGACATCGCGCGCGGGCGCGCTCTCGGCGCTGACACTGGGCCTGTTCATGATCGTCATGGACATCTCGGTCGTCGCGGTCGCCGTACCCGCGATCGTGCGTGGGTTGGGCAGCTCACTGAACGACGCGGTATGGGTGACCAGCGCCTACCTGCTGGCCTACGCGGCACCCATGCTGGTGACCTCCCGGCTCGGTGACCGCTTCGGACCCCGCCGGCTGTTCCTCGTCGGCACGGGGGTGTTCACGACGGCCTCGCTGGCCTGCATCCTCGTCCCGACCGTCGCGGCACTGATCGCGGTCCGCGCCGTCCAGGGAGTGGGAGCCGCCCTGCTGACCCCGCAGACCCTCACCCTGGTGGCGCACCTCTACCCGGCCGCCGGCCGGGGCCGAGCGATGGGCCTGATCGGGGCATCGTCGGGTGTCGCCACAGTCACCGGACCGGTTCTCGGTGGGGTTCTCGTCGACGCCCTGGGCTGGCAGGGCATCTTCGTGGTCAACGTCGCCCTCGGCGTAGTGACATCCATGCTGGGCGCGTCGCTGATCCCCGACCTGGGACAACGCCAGCACCGGCGTCTCGATCCGGTCGGCATCGTGCTCTCGGTCACCGGACTGGCCCTGCTGGTGTTCGGGATCCAGAACGGTGCTCGCCACGACTGGGGCACGATCATCGGTCCCGTGTCGGTCCCACTGGTCATCGGGACTGCGATCGCAGTGCTGGCGGTGTTCCTGATCCGTCAGCGGGGCCGCGACCCGCTGGTGCCCTTATCGGTGTTCGGCGACGGTAACTTCACCGGTGGTGCGGTCCTGAACGCGGCGATGGGATTCGTCCTGACCGGCATCCTGCTGCCACTCGTCGTGCACCTGCAGGTCGTCTCGGGACACTCCGCGACGGTGTCGGGACTGTTCACCGCACCGATGGCGGTGATCTCGGCACTGGTCGGTCTGGTCGCCGGCTACCTGGTGGATCGGGTGGACCCGCGCCTGCTGATGCTGCCCGGACTGGCGTTCGCGGCGACCGGACTGGGGACCGTGAGCGCCGGAATGATCGGTGCCGGGCCCGGCACCGCGCTCCTCCTCGGCGGTCTCGGCCTCACCGGGTTCGGGCTGGGCCTGGTCCTGGTGCCCGTCAACACGGTGGCGATGCTGTCGCTGCCCCCGGGGCTACGCGGCACCGCATCCGGTGTCTTCTTCACCGCCCGCCAGCTCGGCGCCGTACTCGGCAGCGCGGTCACCGCGGTGGTCCTACAGGCGGTCGCTCCCGGAGCTGTGCGTGAGCAGGGCGCCCGCCTGCAGGCTTCGCTGGCCCCCGACGAGCGGGTGCAGTTCTCCGAGCACGTGGATCGCCTGGCCGACTCCGAGCTCGGTGCCGGTGCACTCCCCGCCGGCGACGCCACCTGGTCGGCAATCGCGCTCGAGGCGTTCCAGACCGGGCTGGCCCGGGCCACCGCGTCCGCGCTGGTCCCGCACGTGGTCGTGGTGCTGCTGGCTTCGGTCGCGCTGCTGTGGATGGCGCCGGCGCGCCGAAGCGGGTCGGCGGCTGATCAGACCACGTAGCCCAGGAAGGCGGAGATGCGCCGACCTGTCGAGGCCACCTGCCGGCCGATCGCCTCGATCTCGGGCTCCATGCGCTCGGCCACCCCGGCGACACTGATCGCAGCCACCGGCATCCCGCTCTGGTCCCGGATCGCAGCGCCGCAGCAGCTCGACGACCGGTCGAACTCGCGCCGGTCCTGCGACCAGCCGCGGGCCCTGGTCGTCTCGAGAATCTCGCGCAGAGCGGGCAGATCCCCAGCCCGTACCGGGGAGTCCGACGAGGCCACCAACTCCTCGAGTACCCGTTCGCAATGCTCGACCGGAAGAGCCGCCAGATACGCGCGGCCGACCGAGGTGCAGTGCAGCGGGCGTGCGTCGCCCAGCTCCGCCGACACGCCGACCGGCTGTGGTCCTCGTTCGCGGTGGATGAACACCATCTTCAGCGCACTCGGTACGGCCAGGCTCACCGTCTCCCGGGTGGACTCCAGCAGCTCGCGCAGGATCGGGACAGCCACGTCGCGCAACGGGTTGGACTCGGTGGCGGCCACCGCGAGCTGCGCCGCCGAGGGTCCGAGCCGGACCGGGCCGCCGTGTTCCTCACCCATGAGCCAGCCCTGTTGTCGCAGTCGCTCGACCAACCGGTAGGTGGTGGAGCGGCTCAGCTGCAAGGACTCGGCGAGTTCGGCGACCGTGGACTTCCTGTGCCGGGCGAGGTGGGAGAGGATGGCGAGCCCGCGATCGAGTGCCCCCGCCGGAGCCCCGCGCATCTCGTCACTCACTTTGTCAGTCTCTCATGCCGGCGCATGCACCGGGTTGCGCTGCCGACCGAGCCCGGCGACCTCGATCTCGACGGTCCCGCCCGGGACCAGCGCCTCGCGCGGGGTCCGGAAGTCCCCGCAGCCGGCCGGAGTACCGGTGAGAATCAGGTCTCCGGGCTCC
This sequence comes from Pseudonocardia nematodicida, assembly GCF_040105385.1. Lineage (NCBI taxonomy): Bacteria > Bacillati > Actinomycetota > Actinomycetes > Pseudonocardiales > Pseudonocardiaceae > Pseudonocardia > Pseudonocardia nematodicida. The sequence goes on along the minus strand of NZ_JBEDNQ010000010.1, from coordinate 328,998 downwards.
AGCGTGAACCACGTCGAGCAGTAGGACACGAGCTCGGCGACCCCGAAGATCATCGATGCGGTGCTGCCGTCCTGCACCAGCCGGCCGTCGTACCAGGTACGGATCGCGACGTCGGACTCGTCGGCGATCTCGTCTCTGCTCGCCACCCACGGCCCCAGCGGGCAGAACGTGTCCAGCCCTTTGCCGCGTAGCCACTGGCCGTCCTGGGCCTGCAGGTCTCGTGCCGAGACATCGTTCGCCGCGACGTAGCCGAACACGTGCTCCAGCGCCTCGTCCGCTGTGACGCTGCGGGTACGCCGCCCGATGACCACACCGAGCTCGGCCTCCCAGTCCGCCCGGGTGGTCACCGACAGGTCGACGACGACCGGGTCGGACGGGCCGATGACGCTCGAGGACAACTTCGGGAACAGGTACGGGGCGGTCGGGGTCGCCCAGCCCATGTCGGCCACGGTGTCGGCGAAGTTCAGTCCGACGCCGATGATCGTCGACGGACGGTAGGGCAGGAGGAAACCGGCGGGATCGAGCCTCAGCGGATCCCCCGTCGGCACGGCAGCGGTACCTGCGATCAGCTCGGCGATCGGGACGTCGCTGATCCGCCATCCCTCCCCGTCGTCGACGACGGTCGCCGGTCGTCCGGCCACGACTGCACGAGCGATGCGCACGCTGTTCTCCTCCACTCACGGGGCGTCTGACGGCCCATGTTCCTATTGAGCGAGACATAGTATTGATGGTTGGGACTTTCTGATGCTAGCGTCCCCGGCGGCGACCGGGACACGTCGGGCGACACCGCGACCGATCGTCCGACGGCCCGGCGCCGTCGCGGTCGTCGCCGGGCCAGGTCGCATCCGGTCGGCGGTGCCGGCCACGCGGTCGCACACACACCCACACGTCGCACAGACGCCGCACAGAACGACGACGCGCCGCGGGGCGCGTAGGAGAGGACAGCGATCGTGACCGATCTGCAGCCCGTGCCCGATGAGGTGTTCGCGCAGCTCAGGCGCGTCTCCACCGCGACGCTGGCGACCCAGCTCTACCGTCGCGGTATCCGCCAGCCGTTCCTGGTGGGGCTGAGCCCGGTCGGTGACGGGTTCGACGGGTTCGTCGGTGAGGCCTTCACGATGCGCTTCATCCCGGCGCGCGAGGACATCGACCCGCTCGACGACCCCTACCGCACCGGCAACGTGCTGCAGTGGGAGGCCGTCGAAACGGTCGGGCCCGGCCAGGTGATCGTCGTCGACAGCCGCGACGACATCACCGCCGCCTCCGCCGGGGACATGCTCGTCACCCGCGCGATGCGCCGGGGCGCCGCGGCGTTCGTCACCGACGGTGCCTTCCGCGACGGCGCCGCGCTCGGACGCCTCGGCTTCCCCGCCTACTCGCGGGCGATCACCGCGACCACGCGTCCGGCGAGTTTCCACGTCGCCGACCTGCAGGTCCCGATCGGTTGTGCGGGCGTGGCCGTCTACCCGGGCGACATCCTGGTCGGCGACCGCGACGGGATCATCGTCGTACCGCGCGCGATCGCGGCGGAGATCGCGGGCCCGTCCGTCGAGCAGGAGGAGCTTGAGGACTGGCTCCAGCAGCGTGTACGCGACGGGGCCGAGCTGTGGGGCACCTACCCCCCCGACGAGAACACCCGAGCCGAGTACGCCGCGTGGAGGGCCACCCGCGCCGAGCGTCCTGCTGATTCGAATGGAGTACACGCGTGACCCGCTTCGCCGACCTGGACCCCACCGTGCGCCGGGAACGGATGGCCGAGACCATCCGGGTGTACTTCGACGGGTGCAACGAGGCCGACGTAGAGAAGATGGCGGCCCAGTTCACCCCGGAGGGCACCCACTACTTCCCGCCGGGGATCGGCGGGCCGTGGCGGGGGAACCGTGTGATCGCCGAGAACTGGCGTCGGCTGGTGCTGACCGCCGGGTCGGCGTGGACGATCGACCGGATGGTCGTCGAGCCGGAGTCGCTGCAGGCGGTGATCGAGTGGACGCACTGGAAGACCCGCGCCCAGGGCTATCTGCGTGGTGACGAGTGGTACGTGTTCGACGCCGAGACCGGTCTGATCTCCGAGATCCGCGCGTACTACGCGTCGCAATCCGACGGGCGCGACGAGGTGACGCTCGAGGACTTCGACTACCGCGAGCGTGGCTACGCGATGGAGCCGCCGGTGGTGCGCCCGCATCCCGACGCCGAGTACACCGCATGAGCCGCCCCGACCGACGCGCCCCGAGTTCGCTGGAGGCAATGACACGATGAGCACCGTCCAGAGTATCGATCCGGCTACCGGCCAGATCGTGGAGAAGATCGAGCCCACGACGCCCGAGCAGGTTGCCGAGCTGTGCCGGGTGGCCTCGGACGCTGCGGCGGGCCTCGAGGCGCTGGGACGTTCCGGGCGCGCCGTGCTGCTGAGGGCGGTGTCCGACGAGCTCGAGGCGCGCCGCGAGGAGATCGTGGAGTTGGGCCGGCGGGAGACCGCGCTGCCCGAGGCTCGGCTGAACGGGGAGCTGACCCGTACCGCCTATCAGGCCCGGTTGTTCGCCGAGGTGCTCGACGACGGCGGCTACCTGGAGGCCGCGGTCGACCATGCCGGCGACACCCCGATGGGCCCGGGTCCGGACCTGCGCCGGATGCTCGTGCCCACCGGGCCGGTCGCGGTGTTCGGGGCGAGCAACTTCCCGCTGGCGTTCTCCGTTCCCGGCGGGGACACGGTCTCGGCGCTGGCCGCCGGCTGCCCGGTCGTGGTCAAGGCGCACAGCTCGCATCCCGCACTGTCCCGGCTGACGTACGAGGCACTGGTCGCCGCGGCCGGGCGCGCCGGTGCCCCCGCCGGCACCGTCGGGATCGTCTACGGCACCGAGGCGGGCGCCGCGTTGGTCGCCGATCCCGCGATCACCGCCGTCGGCTTCACCGGATCGTTGTCCGGTGGGAACGCGTTGATGGAGATCATCGGTCGTCGCGAGGTGCCGATCCCGTTCTTCGGTGAGCTGGCCAGCCTCAACCCGGTCGTGGTGACCGAGGGGGCGGCGGCCGCCCGCCCCGCCGAGATCGCCGAGGGTCTGGTCACCTCAGTCACCGGCTCGGGTGGTCAGCTGTGCACCAAGCCGGGCCTGGTGTTCGTGCCCGCCGGCGATGCCGGTGACGCGGTGGTCTCGACGGCGGTCGAGCGGGTGGGCGGTGCGGCCGCGGCCGTGCTGCTCAACGCGCGGATCAGCACCTCTTACGACGCGATCGCCGACGAGCTGTCCGCGCAGCCGGGCGTCCGGGTGATCGCCGAGGGCGGTCAGCCCGGCGGGGACGGCTTCGGGGTGACCCCGCGGCTGCTCGAGGTCGACGCCGAGCAGCTCGCCGCTGTGGGCATCGGCGAGTGCTTCGGACCGACCACCGTGCTGGTCCGTTACCGGGCCGACGACGAGTCCGCCACCGTACGGGCGCTGGCCGGGCTGCCCCCGTCGCTGACCGGGACGGTGCACTCCGGTCCGGGGGAGACCGAACTCGTGCGGCGGCTCACGGCCGCTCTGCGTCCCCGGGCCGGCCGGTTGCTCTACGACGGGTGGCCAACGGGGGTATTGGTGTCGTGGGCGCAGCATCACGGCGGCCCCTGGCCCTCGACCAACACCCAGCACACTTCGGTCGGCACGACCGCGATCCGCCGCTGGCTCCGCCCGGTGACCTGGCAGAACGCACCCGTCGACGTACTGCCCGAGGAGCTGCGCGACGAGACGCGCAGCGTGCCCCGCCGGATCGACGGGCGGCTCGAGCTGCCCGTGTGAGCCCACCCGCGGCGTGGCGCCGGGACCGTACAGGCCCGGCCGCGTCGTGGCCCCTCGTCCGGAACGGCCCGGTCCCGCGATGCGGTGCCGGCCGGCCCGGACGTTCCTGAAGCCCGTCCCTCTGGCCACCCGTGCAGGAGCACCGATGCTCGACACACACCGACGCACGAGATTCACGGCTGTCGCCGTGATCGGTCTCGTTCTCAGCCTGTTGACCGCCTGCGGCAGCGCCTCGAACACCTATCCCCAGCGCACAGTCAAGGTCTACGTGCCGGCCTCACCGGGGGGAGGTACCGACAATGCCGCGCGAGTGCTCGCCCAGCACCTCGACGGTGCGTTCGCGGGCAACGTCGTCGTGGTTAACGAGACCGCGGGTGGCGGCGCGCTGGCGGTCAACACCGTGGCACGTTCACGGCCCGACGGGTACTCGCTGCTCTTCTTCCACGAGGCGATGCACACCGGCTATCAGCAGGGGACGGTCCGGCAGACCGCCGAGGAACTGCGGCCCATCGCCACCACCGCTCGCCAGCACCAGTACTTGCTCGCCTCGTCCGCCTCCGGCTGGGCCGACCTCGACGATCTCGCCGACGCCGCCCGGGCGGATCCCGGCGGCCTCACGATGGGCGTCAGCTTCGGGCAGACCACCCAGTACACGGGCGCGATGCTCGAGGACGCCGCGGGTATCGACATCCGGATGCAGGACACCGGGAACGAGGCCGACCGGGTGGCGGGTCTGCTCAGCGGGCAGCTTCAGCTGATCGTGGGTAGCACCGCGACGGCCCGGCAGTACCTCGCGACCGGCGACTTCGTCGCACTGGCCGTGACGAGCCCCGAGCGCGACCCGGTGCTCTCCGAGATCCCGACTGCGGCCGAGCAGGGATACGACGTCGAGTTCCCGTTGAACTTCAGTCTCCTCGGACCTGAGGAGACCCCCGACGAGGTCGTCGCGGCATGGACCGAGGCACTGCGGACCGTGTCGACGAACCCCGACTACCGCCGGTCGATGGCCGAGGTCGCCGAACCCGTTTCCCTCGATGCGGCCGAGACCGAGGAGCAGCTCCGGACGTCGGCGCAGACCGTCGCCGAGCTCTCCCGCCTCGTCACGAACTCCTCGTGAACCGGCCTGCCCCACCCCTTGATGCAAGGACGCTCATGGACACGTCTCGCGGCGACCAGCCGACCCCGGACACCACTCCGTCGCCACCCACCGAAGCCGCCGCGGCGCCTGCAGCCCCCGCCGGCACTCGCAGCAGGGACCGCGTCAGCGGTCTCGTGATGGGAGCACTCGGCGCCGCGGCGATCGTGCACCTCGCCGGGCTGGAGGCCTCCGGCCTGACCGGCGACCCCGGGCCCCGGATGATCCCGGGCATCGCGGCGGTCGGACTGGTCCTGACCGGCCTCGCGTTGCTGCTGCGTCCCGAACCGGTGACGGTGGCGTCGCCCGGGGCTGCACCCCCGGGTGACGACAATCGCCGGCTCACCGCTCAGCTGCTGCTGATCATCGTCGGCTACGTCGCCCTGCTCACCGTCGCCGGCTACTTCATCGCCACCCCGCTGTTCATCCTCGCCGGGTTCTGGCTGCTCAGCCGCCCGGGGGAGAAGATCCTCGTGCCGGCGGCCGTCACCGCGGCCGTGGTGACCGCCGGAGTCGGGCTGATCTTCGCCGTCGGGCTGGACATCGTGCTTCCAGAGGGGATGTTCTGATGGGCGCCATAGTCGATGTGATCACGATCGAGGCGGTCGTCGCGCTGGCCCTCGGCTCGGCGTTCGGGCTGCTGATCGGCGCGGTGCCCGGCCTGACCGCCATGATGGGTATGGCCCTGCTCCTGCCGCTGACGTTCGGCATGAGCTCGACCGCGGCGATCGCGTTGCTCGTGGGCTGCTACATCGGCGGGATCGCCGGCGGGTTGGTGTCGTCGACGTTGCTCGGGATGCCGGGCAACTCGTCCTCGATCGCGACGACGTTCGACGCCTATCCGATGGCCAAGAAGGGCGAGCCGGTCAAGGCGCTCGGCATCGGCGTCACGGCCAGCCTCTTCGGCGGCCTGCTGGGCTTCGCGGCGCTGATCTCGCTCTCGCCCGTCGTCGCGTCGGTCGCACTGCTGCTGGGGCCGTTCGAGTACTTCTCGATCACCCTGCTGGCCCTGATGCTCGTCGCGGTACTCGCCGGCAACAATATGGCCAAGGGACTTGCCGCCGGGTTCCTGGGCCTGCTCGCCGGGTCGATCGGCTTCGCTCCGATCGATAGCAGCGAGCGGTTCACCTTCGGCTGGTCGCATCTGTGGGGCGGGATCGCCATCCTGCCGCTCATCATCGGGCTGTTCGCGATCAGCGAGATGATGCGGGTGACGATGTCGGAGGGACGCGAGACGCCGAAGGTCCCGGTGCGCTACTCCGGATTCGGGCTCGGCATCGGTATCGCCGACGTCGTGCGGTCGGGCTGGAACATCGTGCGGTCCTCGCTCATCGGCATCGCGATCGGAGTCCTGCCCGGCATGGGCGGCACAGCGGCGAACCTGCTGGCCTATGCCCGTGCCAAGCAGGCCGCACGCAACCCCGACGAGTTCGGCAAGGGCGCCGCGGACGGCATCTGGGCACCCGAGTCGTCGAACAGCGCGTCCTCGGGCGGGTCGATGGTGCCGATGATGACCCTGGGCATCCCCGGCGACGGCGTTACCGCGGTGCTGCTCGGCGGGCTGATCATCCACGGCATCCAGCCCGGCCCGCTGCTGTTCTCGGAGAACCCCGAGGTCGTCAACGCGATCTTCTTCTACTTCCTCATCGCCGTCGTCGTGGTGTTCGCGATGCAGCTGTTCGGGATGCGGGTGTTCCCGCTCGTGCTCCGGGTCCCCAAGCGGTATTTGTTCCCGATCCTGGTGGCGTTCATGGCCGTCGGGGCCTACGCCGCGAGTTACCAGATCGCCGACGCCTGGCTGATGGTCGCGCTCGGTGTCATCGGTTTCGGGCTGGTAGCCGGCGGGTTCCCGCTGAGTCCGCTGCTGCTGGGCTACATCCTCGGCCCGATCGTCGAGACCTACTTCCGCCGGGCGCTGATGAGTTCCGACGGCGACTACACCCCCTTCATCACCCGCCCCGCGTCGGCCGTGTTCATCGGTGCGACAGTGCTCGTCCTCGTCGTGACGTTCTGGTCGCGCGCACGGGCAAGCAGGACACCGACACCGCACGACCGCAGCCCCACCAGCGGCGTGGTGCCGTGAGGCGATCCCGACGTCGTGATCGGCCCAACCGCTCCGGTGAGAGACCGCAGCGAGACACAGAACCGAGGAGAAGAACGTATGACCACCACTGAGGCCCAGAACGCGCCCGGCCGGACGTCGGGCGCCGTGGATGCGATCTCGCAGGTCGACCTGTCACTGGTCCGGCTGCCGCTGCACGCACCGATCAGTGACGCCAAGGTGCTGACCGGGCGCCAGAAGCCGCTGACCGAGATCGCCTTCCTGTTCGCCGAGATCCGTACCGAGGGCGGCTTCGAGGGCGTGGGGTTCGGCTACTCCAAGCGCGCCGGCGGGCCCGGCATGTACGCCCACGCCCAGGAGATCGCCGGTGAGCTGATCGGTGAGGACCCCAACGACATCGCCAAGATCTGGGACAAGCTGGTGTGGGCCGGGGCCTCGATGGGCCGGACCGGTCTCACCACCCAGGCGATCGCCGCTTTCGACATCGCGCTGTGGGACCTGAAGGCCAAGCGGGCCGGTCTGCCGCTCGCGAAGCTGCTCGGAGCCCACCGCGACTCGGTGCGCTGCTACAACACCTCCGGTGGATACCTGTCCTCGCCGATCGAGCAGATCCTCGACAACGTCACCGCTTCGCTGGCCCGCGGCATCGGTGGTATCAAGATCAAGGTCGGTCAGCCCGACACCCGCGAGGACCTGCGCCGGGTCGCGAAGGTGCGCGAGCACCTGGGCGACACCTTCCCCTTGATGGTCGACGCGAACCAGCAGTGGGACCGGGCGACCGCGCAGCGGTTGGGCCGCGAGCTCGAGCGCTTCGACCTGACCTGGATCGAGGAGCCGGTCGACTGCTACGACGCCGAGGGGCACGCCCGGCTCGCGGCGGCGCTGGACACCCCGGTCGCCACCGGTGAGATGCTGACCAGCGTTAGCGAGCACTGGGACCTGATCCGCCAGGACGCCTCGGACTTCGTGCAGCCCGACGCGCCGCGGGTCGGCGGGATCACCCCGTTCCTGCGGATCATGACGTTGGCCGACCACCGCAAGCTCTCGCTGGCGCCGCACTTCGCGATGGAGATCCACTTGCACCTGGCGGCCGCCTACCCGGGCGTGACGTGGCTCGAGCACTTCGAGTGGCTGGAGCCGATGTTCCACGAGCGCCTCGAGCTCGACAACGGCCGGATGCTGGTGCCGGACCGTCCCGGCCTCGGGTTCTCGCTCACTGACCAGGCTCGTGCCTGGACCAGCGACCGGGTGACCGTCACCGCAGCCGGCTGACCTGCTCCGACCCATCCTCGCCGGGCGCGGGGGCCCCCCCGGGGGGCCCGCGCCCGGCGATTCCGGTCGACCGCCCCGTCCGTCGGAAAGGTAGGCGCTCCGGACTGCCGTTACCGACCCCCGGGCCGCCGACTTTGGTTGCCGGGAGGTGATGGCACCCGGGTCTGTGACGCAGGAGCGGTAGGTCGAGATCGGCGAAGAGCCGGTTCCGGGTCTCGGTGAGATCCGCCAGTACCGGAGCGGTGGCGGCGACCAGCGTGCCATCGCGCTTCACGAATGTTCCCTCGTCGAGGACGGTATCGGTGTCGCCGCGGCCGGTTTGCAGCACAGCGGCGGCCTGCGGGTAGCGGGCGATGTCGAACGACGGCGACGAGGAGAGTAGCAACACCAGGTCTGCTCGCTGGCCAGCCCTGTCCGCGGAGCTCGTCGGCCCCACGGCCGTAGAGCCCGGTGTGGGCGGTGACTCCGTGGCTGTCGTCGGCGGCGTAGCGCTACGCCGCCTCCTCGGAGAACCCGGCTCTCCGGAGGCGTCCAATGCGCGCTGCAGTGAGACCAGCCCGCCGACCAGGGAGGTGTCCCGGGCCACACGCAGTACGTCGCCGTCGGTTGCTGAGAGGGCGAATACGAGCGGCTGGCAACCAAGGGAGTGTCGGACGCGGTGCCCGTTGCTCTCGCTGTTGAGCGCGAGCGTGGCGGAGGCTTGCCGACCCAACGTGGAGTCGGCCGAGGCAGCTCTCAGGACGTTGCCGGTCGCCCCGTGGAGTAGCCGAGTCGCGAGGAGATCTCCGCGGCCGCCTCACGGACGACGGGCGCCAGCGCGCGCATCCTGGCCACCGGCATGTAGGGCCGGGTCGCGGTGATGCTGACCGCCGCCACGACCGCGGCGCTCCCGTCCCGGATCGGTGCCGCGACGCATCGGACCCCGGGCTCGTTCTCCTCCATGTCGGTCGTCGACCCCGACTTCACGCCGGCATGCATGGCTGCCACGAACTGCGTCGCAGCCTCCTGGCTGTCCTGGGGCCCGGTGTGGTCGGCGTCGTACAGCCGCCGCCACATTTCGGCGCCGTCCCCCAGCAGCAGCGCCTTGCCGATGCCCGTCCGGGTCAGGGGCATGCGGTAGCCGATGCGTGAGCGGGTCTCCGGACCCCGAAGGCTCGTCAGCTTGTCGATGTAGAGGACCTCGTCGCCGTCGCGGATCGCGAGATGGACGGTGTCCTTGTAGGTCTCCGACAGCCGCTCCAGGACCGGTCGTGCCACCAGCGGGAGCGGGTTCTGCTGCAGGGCCAGGAATCCGTACTCGATGAACGTCGGGCCCAGGGTGTAGGTGTTCGTCGCGCTGCGCCGTAGGTACCCCTCGGCGGTCAACAGCTGGAGCAGGCGATGTGTGGTGCTGCGGCTCACACCGGTTCGCTCGGTGATCGCCGCCAGGTCGGTTGCGCCTGTGGCGACGGCCGCTACGACCTGCAGTCCCCGGTGGAGGGTCTGCGTTCCCGATGGCACTGCGTTCTCGGGTGACTGCACGACGTCACAGCCTAGCCACGGGTCCGGCGTCGACGGTATCGGCGGTCGTCCTGATATACGGGACGACGTTCGACAAATCGGGACGCAGCGGTTTGCCTGTGCGCGGCCACGGGCGACCGCGGCCAGTTCGTATTCTCGACGGAGCGGATGGAATGCACGACTACGCGGCGGCCGCCTTGGTCGCGCTTGACTGGGGCACGAGCAGCTGCCGGGCCTACCTGGTGCGCTCCGACGGCGGGGTGCTCGCCGAGCGGTCCGGTTCCACGGGCGTCATGCAGATCAACGAGACCGCCCGCCGGGAGGGCACTGCAGCCGGCGAGATCTTCGACCGGACCCTGCGCGCGCTCTGTGCGGACTGGATCACCGAGCTGGGCGAACTGCCGATCATCGCCAGCGGCATGATCGGCAGCGATCAAGGCTGGTCGACCGCGCCCTACCTGGACGTGCCCGTCGACCCGTTGAACCGCCCTGTCGAGCTGCACCCCGTCCGGTCGTCGCTGGGCACGGTCTACATCGTGCCCGGTCTGATCGACCGCTCCGGGCTCCCGGGTGTCATGCGAGGCGAGGAGACGCAGGTCGTGGGCGCGCTGCTCGCCGACCGGGCGACGACGTCGGCGGATGTCACTGCGGGAGAGCGCACCCTCGTGCTGCCCGGCACCCATTCCAAGTGGGTCGAGGTCGTCGACGGCTCCGTCACCGGGTTCACCACGCACATGACCGGTGAGCTCTTCGCGCTCGTCATGTCGCACAGCATCGTGTCGCGACTCGCCGAGCCCGCCGCTGAACCCCGGTGGGATGCGTTCGACCGGGGTCTCGACACCGTGGCGGGGGAGGAGGGGCGACTGGGCCTGGTCGGCACGCTCTTCTCCGCGCGTTCGCTGGTGCTGACCGGTGACCTCGACGGGGCCGGTGTCACCGACTACGTCTCGGGCTTGATCATCGGTGGTGAGATCCGCTCGATGGCCGGTCTCGGATCGGGGCGCGCGGCGCGCCGGATCGGTCTGCTCGGCTCCGCCGCCCTGTGCGCCAGGTACTCCCGGGCCCTGACCCGCGTCGGGATCGACGCCGAGGTTCTCGACGCCGACAGCGCCCCCCGCGCGCTGGCGCACTTCGCCCGCGAGGCGGGCCTCATCGACCGGCAAACCCCGGAACGGGAGCCAGCATGAGCACCGACCGTCGTCCCTGTGGACTCGTCGCGATCCTGCGCGGGCTCTCCCCGACCGATGCCGAGCAGGTAGGCCGCATCCTGGTCGAGGCCGGCTTCCGGTTCCTTGAGGTTCCGCTGAACTCCCCGTACCCGCTCGAATCGATCTCGATCCTGCGCCGCACCCTGCCGGCCGACGTCGTCATCGGCGCCGGGACCGTGCTGACCGTCGACGACGTGCAGGCCGTGTGTGCCGCGGGCGCGCAAGCGGTCGTGTCGCCGAACACCGACCGCGACGTCGTCGCCGCGTCGGTGGCGGCCGGCATGATCTCCCTTCCCGGGGTCGCGACCGTCAGCGAGGCGATGACCGCGATCCGCTGCGGCGCCCGGACGCTCAAACTCTTCCCCGCGGCCCAGGTCGGCCGGGAAGCGATGCGCGCCTGGCGTGCGGTACTACCGCCCGACGTGCAGCTGGTCCCGGTGGGCGGGGTCGGTCCCGAGGAACTCGGCCCGTGGATCTCCGATGGAGCCACCGGTTTCGGGATCGGGACGGCCTTGTACCGCCCCGACGCCACCCCGGAGCGGATCCGCGCGGCGGCCGAGGACATGGTCCGGGCGTGGAACGAGGCCGTCCCGCTGCTGCGTGCCCTGCCCGGCTGAGAACGACGAACTGATCCACCCCACTGACGGCGCCACGCCCTTCACCCCAGAGTCGAGGACCTCATGAAGCGCAGACGCACACCGTCACGGATCCGACGATCCGTCGCGGCGATCGTCGCCGTCCCGGTGATCGCGATGTCCGTCGCGTGCGCACCGGGAGCCGGCCCGGCGGGCAGCACCACACTGGCGCTGGCCCACACTGTCGACACCGGACACCCGATCCACCGCTGTGGTGTCGAGTCGTTCGTCTCCCACGTCGAGCAGCGCACGGGCGGCGAGATCACCTTCGACGTCTTCCCGTCGGGACAGCTCGGCAATGAGCAGGAACTCGCCGACAACACGGTCTGGGGCGACCTGGACGTGACCCAGCCCAGCGCGGGTCACGCGGCCGAGTACTTCCCCCCGCTGAGTGTGCTCAACGCCGCCTACCTGTTCGACGGCTATGACGACCTGCAGCAGGTCGCCGACAGCCCGGTCGGCGAGGAGCTGTGGGCAGGGCTGCGGGCCGAGACGGGGCTGGAGGTCCTGGGCGTGTGGCCGCAGGGCATCCGCCAGGTCACCACCTCGGCCGCACCGGTCCGCACCCCCGAGGACCTGCGCGGGGTCAGCCTGCGCGCCGCGGACTCGCCGATCTGGGTGGCCAACGCCCTGGCCCTGGGGGCCGCGCCCACGCCGATGGCGCTCGACGAGCTCTACGCCGCCCTGCAGCAGGGCGTGGTGCAGGCCCAGGAGAACCCGGTGAACCTGATCGACAGCAACAGCTACGACGAGGTTCAGCGCTACCTGTCACTGACCGACCATGTCGTCCAGGGCAACCCCCTGGTGATCAACGGAGCCCGGTGGGCATCGCTGACCCCGGAGCAGCAGGAGATCTTCCGCGAAGCCGGCCGGATCTCGGCCGAGCGGCTGCGTGCCTGCCTGGAGCAAGACGCCGAGACCATCACCGCCGGCTGGCGGCAGGACGGCTCGATGGAGGTCATCGACGACGTCGACCGCGAGGCCTTCCGCGACCGCGCCGAGCAGGAGGTCGTCCCGCGGTTCGACGACCAGTGGAACGGCCTGTACCAGCGCATCCGCTCCGAGCTCGAGGACGCGTCGTGAACGGCGGTCACGACGGCGCCCCCGGCGGGCTCATGGCGGCCCTCGAACGCGCCGAACGCGCCGTGGGTCGGATCGCGGGCGTGGTCTCGGTCGTCCTGCTGGCCGCGATCGTCGGCGTCATCGTGCTCCAGGTCGCTGTGCGTCACGTCGCCACCCAGCCGGTCATCTGGACCGAGGAGGTGGCCCGCTACCTGCTGGTCTGGTTCACCATGATCGGTGCCGGCTGGCTCGGCCGGACCGGCGCACACATGGGCCTGGGAATGGGCGGGGGAGTCCCGTCCGGCCCGCGGGCGCGGCTGACCGAGTGCGCGCTCTACGCCGTAGGCACGGCGGTCCTGCTCTACATCGCGGTGACGACGTTCCTGGCCGCGGGGACCTTCACCGGGGCATCGGCCGCCCTGCGCATCCCTACCGAGGTCGTCTACCTCGCTCTGCCCGTGGGCTGCTCGCTGTGGGCGGTGCACTCCTTGCTCAGTCTCGTGCGGCTGGCACGGGGCGGCCCGGCCCACCAACCCGACGCCGATGCACCGCCGATGACGGCGCCGGAGGCGTCGTCATGAGCCCGCCCCGAACCCCACCCGTCCGACCCGACGACCGGCGCGCCGGCCGAGGAGCCCGCCGATGACTCTCGTGATCCTCATCGTCGCGCTGGTCGCGCTGATCTGCATCCGCATGCCGGTCGCGCTGGCGCTGTTCACCGTGTCGCTGTCCTACATCCTGCTGGGCGGCTCGGGATCCACCCGGATCGCGCTGCAGCAGAGCATCGGCGGCATCGACAGCTTCCCGCTGCTGGCGGTCCCCTTCTTCGTGCTCCTGGGATACCTCGCGACCGCAGCGGGCATCAGCGAGCGCCTGTTCACCATGGCCGACGCGTTGATCGGGCGGGTGCGCGCCGGGCTCGGCTACGTCAACGTCACCTCGAGCCTGATGTTCTCGATGATGAACGGCTCGGCCCTGGCCGACACCGCCTCGCTCGGGCGCATCCTCATTCCCGACATGGTCAAGCGCGGCTACGGGTCACGGTTCAGCCTCGGGCTGACGGCCGCGTCGTCGCTGGTGGGCCCGATGCTGCCACCGAGCGTGCCGGCGATCCTCTACGCGGTGACCGCGGGCGTGTCGGTGGCGGGCCTGTTCGCAGCCAGCCTGCTGCCGGCGTTGCTGATCGCGGCGCTGATGTGTGTCGCGGTGTTCGTCTACGGACAGTCGATGGCACGCCGCGGGGTGGACCTGCGGACCGAGCGCCGCTACACCCGGCGCGAGGTCGGGCGCACCTCGCTGGTGTCGATCCCGGCCCTGCTCACCCCGGTCGTCCTGCTCGGCGGCATCTTCGGCGGGCTGTTCACACCGACCGAGGCCGCCTGCGTCGCCGCAGTGTACCTGTTCGTCGTGGGTATGGCCCAGCGGGCGTTCACCCGGGACAAGCTCTGGGAGGTGTTCCGGGGAACGGCGTCGACCACGGCGAGCATCATGATCACCATCGCCGCGGCCGGCCTGTACGGGTGGATCCTCACACGGGAGGGCGCGGGGCTATTGGTCAGTGACCTCGTCGCCTCGATCGGCGACAACCCGGTGCTGTTCCTGCTCGTGGTCAACATCGTGATGCTGGTGCTCGGCATGGTCCTCGACGCCGCCCCGGCCATCCTGATCCTGGTCCCGATCCTGATACCGAGTGTCGAGCTGCTGGGCATCGATCCCCTGCACTTCGGGGTGATCGTCGTGCTGAACCTGATGATCGGGCTGATGACCCCGCCGGTCGGGATGCTGCTGTTCGTGCTCCGCCAGACCACCGGCTACTCGTTCCGCGAGACCTTGCTGGGGGTGCTGCCCTTCCTGGGCATCCTCGTGGCCGGCCTGCTCGTCCTGACCTACGTCCCCCTGCTCAGCACGGCCCTGCCGGGCCTGCTCGGGCACTGACCGTTTTCGAGGAGCCCACCATCACCCCGCACCACTCGACCCCGCTGCGCGTGGTCGTCACCGAGCCGAACCTCTGGCCGTACCTGCAGGACCGCGCCGACCTTGTCGAGCGGGGCCTGGCAACGGAGTTCGTGCCCGCCTCCGACGCCGGCGCGGTGACCGATCGGCTTCGCGGCGCGTTCGCCTACGCCGGCGTCCCCTTCGACGCCGCCATGGCCGCTGCGGGCACGGAGTTGCGGCTCGTGCAGATCACCGCGGCCGGCACCGACCACGTCGAGGTCGACGCCATGCCGTCCGGCGCGACGGTCTGCAACGCGTTCGGGCACGAGCGCTCGGTGGCCGAGCACGTCGTCATGGTGCTGCTGGCCGCCCGGCGCGGTCTGCTCCCCGCCGACGCCGCGTTGCGCCAGGGGCGCTGGCTGACCCGGATGCACGGCGGCGGAGCCGAGTTCGCGACCCTCGACGAGCTCGTGGTCGGCATCGTGGGACTCGGGCACATCGGGCGTGCCGTCGTCGGCCTGCTCGGCGCTATGGGAGTCCGGACCCGGGCGGTCACCCGCACACCGGAGCGCGCCCGTGGTGACCTGCCGGGGTTGGAGTCCGTGGCCGGCATGGACGCGGTCGGTGCCCTGTTCGACGAGTGCGACGCGGTCGTGCTCTGCGCACCGCACAGCCCCGAGACCGACGGCCTGGTCGACCGGGCACTGGCCGACCGGCTCGGACCGCACGGGACACTGGTCAACGTCGGTCGCGGCGGACTCGTCCGCGACGAGGAGCTCCACGCGGCGCTATCCGAGCGCACCCTGGGTTCCGCGGCGCTCGACGTGTGGTCCGCGGGCATCGCGACCGACCACGGACGCCCGTCCGCCGCGGAGTTCGAGCGGCTCGACAACGTGGTGATGACCCCGCACTACTCGGCCACGGCCACCTCGACCTACCGGCGCCGCGCCGACGAGGTCGCCCGCAACCTGATCGCGGTCGCCACCGGGGCCGCACCCGCCAACGTCGTGCGGCACGCCCGGTCCTGACCGCCGGCAGCACCCATCCCGAACACCGCAGGAAGGAACAGCAGTGGAGATCACTCGGGTCGAGGCCCGTCACGTGCGCCGGTCGATGTGGGGTGACTTCTGGCAGCAGCAGAGCCGGGTGAACGCCCCCAACCCGATGAGCCGTTACCCGCGCCGCGGTGACTCCTGGACGTGGTACATGTGGCCGCAGGGCGTCGTGGTGGTCCGAGTGACCCTGTCCGACGGGACGACCGGCATCGGCTACTCCGAGGACGGCATCGGCGTGGCGGCGACGATCGTCAACGAGCACATGGCGCGGCTCTGCCTCGGCGCGGACGCGATGGCCACCGAGGGCCTGTGGGACCAGCTCTACCGGGCCTCGATGGTCTACGGCCGCAAGGGCGCCGCCATCGAGGCGATCAGCGCAATCGACATCGCCGTCTGGGACGCCGTGGGCAAGAGCCTGGGTGTGCCGGTGTACCGGCTGCTGGGCGGGCACCACGGCAAGCCCGTGCGGGCCTACGCAAGCAAGGTGCACCCGGACCCCGACCTCGGCGAGGTCCGGCGGATGGCGGCGGACTACCGCGACCGCGGCTTCTCCGGGGTCAAGCTGAACTGGGCGTACGGCCCGGCGGACGGGAGGGCCGGCATCCTCGGCAACCTCCGCTTCGTCGAGGCGATCCGCGACGAGCTCGGCGACGACGTCGACCTGATGTCGGACGCGTACATGGGCTGGGACCGGCCCTTCGCCACCGAGATGATCCGCCATCTCGGGCGGTTCGACCTGCGGTGGCTGGAGGAGCCGCTGATCCCCGACGACGTCGCCGGGCACGCCCTGCTGCGCTCGGCGGGCGATGTCCCCATCGCCACCGGTGAGCACGAGTTCACCCGCTTCGGTTTCCAGCAGCTGCTCGACTCCGGGGCGGCCGATGTGCTGCAGCCGGACGTGCACCGCGTCGGTGGCCTCACCGAGTTCCGGCGGGTCGCCCAGATGGCATCCGGACACGAGGTCGAGATCGTCCCGCACGTGTACTCGGCCGCCACTCTGCACGGCGTCCTGTCCCAGCCCAACTGCACCTGGATCGAGTACCTCACGGTGCCGTCGTACTGGGAGTCCCGGGTCGAGCCGCTGTTCCTGGGCGAACCGCGGGTCGTCGATGGCGCTCCCGAACTGCCGACCGAGCCGGGAATCGGTCTGCGGCCGAACGCCGACGTCGCGCCCGAGCTGGCGGACTGGGCGTGAGCGCGGTGACGACATCCATGCGCGCCGGGGTCTGGGCCGACGTCGACCGGGTCGAGATCCACACCGTGCCGGCCCCCGCACCGGCTCCGCACGAGGTGCTCCTCGCTCCGACGCATGCCGGGATCTGCGGGTCGGACCTGGCGATCGTCGGTGGCTCGCACGCCCGGGCCCGGCCCGGCATCGTCCTCGGTCACGAGTTCGCGGGCCGTGTCGCGACCCCGGCCACGGACGGAACCGGCCCGGACGCGGGCCGGCTGGTCGCGGTGAATCCCCTGATCACCTGCGCGGATCGTGGGACCACACCGCGTTGCGACGCCTGTCTCGGCGGCAACGACCACGTCTGCCGCCACCTGGGCCTGTTCGGCGTCGACGTACCCGGCGGTCTCGCCGAGCGGGTCGCAGTACCGGCCCATCGGCTTCACCCCGTCGCCGACGGGGTCCCGCTCGCACACGCCGCGCTCGCCGAGCCCCTCGCGGTGGCGGTGCACGCCGTGGCCCGGGCGCGGCTGACTCACGGCGACTCCGTACTCGTGTACGGCGCCGGCCCGATCGGCCTGCTCACCGCCCTGGTCGCCCGGGCACGCGGCGCCGAGGTCGTGACCGTCGCCGAGGCCAACGAGTGGCGCCGCTCGGTCGCGACCGGGCTCGGACTGCCGGCGGTCGGACCGGACGAGGTGCTGTCGCGCTCGCGCCGGGCGACCGGCGGTGTCGGCGTCGACGTCGTCTTCGACACCGCGGGGGTCCCGGCGGTCGCCGGGGAGCTGTCCGCCGCCGCGCGGGTCCGGGGCACCGTGATGCTGGTCGCGGTCTACAAGGAGCCGACGGCGCTGGACCTGCGCGCGGTGAACTTCGCCGAGCAGACCCTGATCGGGACCCGGGTGTACCGGGACCGGGACTTCTCCGAGGCCGTGCGGCTCATCGACGGCCGCGCGCTGCCGCTCGACGGACTGCCGGTGGGGGACTTCCCCCTGGACCGGGCCCAAGACGCGTTCGCAGCCGCGCGGGCCGGGACAGACCTGGTCAAGGCCCTCATCAGCATCTGATACCGACCGCGGGGCTCCCCGAACCGGTCGGCACGACAGGAAGGACAGCATGACTGCAGCAACCGACACCCGGCCCGCGGTCGCCTGGGTGCCCGGTGGCTCGTCCGGGATCGGACGGGCCGTCGCCCTCGAGCTCGCCGCCGCGGGGCATCCCGTGGCGGTCACCGGACGCCGGTCGGGCGCCGCCTCCGAGGTCGTCGATGAGATCACCGAAGCTGGCGGGCGGGCCCTGGCGGTGCCGGCCGACATGTCCCGCACCGAGGACGTCGCCGCCGGAGCCGACCGGATCGCGCGGGAGCTGGGCCCGATCGGCATCCTCGTGCACTGCGCCGGCACGAACGTGCCGCAGCGGTGGTGGTCGGACCTGGCCGTCGACGACTTCCGCGGAGTCATCGACGTCAACCTCAACTCGGTGACGGCAGCGGTGCTCGCCGTCCTGCCGGGCATGCGGGCTGCCGGAGCCGGACGAATCGTCATCGTCTCGTCGTGGGCGGGCTGGAGGTTCATGACCGGGGCCGGTGCCGCCTACGGAGCGAGCAAGGCGGCGCTGTCGCCGCTCGTCGAGTCCCTCAACGACCAGGAGGGCCGCAACGGGATCTGCACCACCCACCTGTGCCCGGGAGAGGTGCGGACCCCGATCCTGATGACCAAGCCGGTTCCACCCTCGCAGGAGGAGATGGACCGGATGCTCGACCCGGCCGACGTCGCTCGCGCCACGCGATGGGTCGTGGAGCAGCCCCGGGGTGTCTGCGTCGACGAGCTGGTCATCTCACCGGCCTGGAACCGCATCTACATCGACCGCTCGGCCGTTCCGGTCGTCCCCCAGGACCGCTGACCGACGCAGGTCCCGATACGGGCCCGGTGCCGCGCGAGGACTGCGCGGTGCCGGGCCTTTGTCGTTCGACAGCGGTGGACTCTTGCGTTGCGCGACGAACCGTGGTTGCCTGCAGGTGGCTCGCATTGATTGGGACTCAGTCCTATCTAATGAGATTTCCGAGCCACCTTGGAGACAGTCCGCCCTCCCATGCCACGTGTCATCGTCGACAGGAACGAACGAGATGTCTGCAGCCCCGGGAACGACCGGCGCCGTGTCACCGATGGAACAGGCGACCGGAAAGATCATGCGACGCATCGTGCCGCTGTTCGCGGTCATGATGCTGTGCAACCAGCTCAACCGCTCGAACATCGGTTACGCCCAGCACTACCTGGAGGCCGACCTCGGCATTGGCGCGGCTGCCTACGGGCTCGGCGCGGGCCTCTTCTTCATCGCCTACACGATCTTTGAAGTGCCGAGCAACATGCTGCTCGAACGTTTCGGACCCCGCATCTGGCTCTCGCGCATCTGTATCAGCTGGGGCCTCATCTCCGCAGGCATGATGTTCGTGCAGGGCCCCACCAGCTTCTACGTGCTCCGCTTCCTGCTCGGCGTGGCCGAGGCGGGCTTCGTGCCGGCCGTGCTGTACTTCCTGACGACCTGGCTGCCGAACGCCTACCGTGGCCGCGCCAACGCCCGCTACGCAGTCGGGGCACTGCTGGCGTTCTCGCTATCCGGTCCGCTCTCGGCGCCGCTGTTAGGCATGCAGGGGACCGCCGGACTACACGGTTGGCAGTGGATGTTCCTCGTCGAGGGCGCCGCCTCGGTGTGCGTGGGCATCTTCGCCTTCTTCTGGCTCAACAACACCATCGCCGACGCGACCTGGCTGACCGGTCGGGAGAAGGACGCGCTGACCACCGCCCTGCAGGAGGAGCGGCGCGCCGTTGCGGCGTCCTACGGTCAGGAGCGGCCGCGCTGGTACATGACCATGCGGGATCCGCGGATCATCGTCTTGACCGCGATCTACTTCACGGTGCAGATGTCGATCTACGCGAACACCTTCTGGCTCCCCAGCATCGTGCGCGGCATGGGAAATCTATCCGATCTGTCCGTCGGTCTCCTGTCGTCGATCCCGTGGGTCTGCGCGATCGGATCGATGTTCCTGCTCGCCCGGATCGGCGACCGGACCGGCCGACGCCGGATGCTGCTCGTCGGCGCACTGCTCGCCGCAGCGTTCGGATCCCTCGGCGCGGCCTACACCGCTCCCGTGCTGGCGTTGGTCTGCCTCTCCGTCGCCGCCATGGGATTCAAGTCGATCAGTCCGATCTTCTGGCCGATCGTGCAGCGCTCCGTGCACCCCGTCGCCGTGGGATTCACTGTCGCGATCATCAACTCGATCGCCAACCTCGGTGGCTTCGTCGCTCCCTACGGTTTCGGTCTCGTGCAGGAGCGCACCGGAAGCACCCAGCTGGGCCTGGTCGGACTGGCGATACTGTCGCTGATTGCCGCGTTCCTCTGCATCTGGGTGCGTGACTCCCGGACTAGCGGCGACCCAGCCGATGGGGTGGCGGAGCCCGGGCCGAGCACCCGACCCGACTCTCCGTCGGAGTCCCGCTCCTGACACGGGTCCCGTACAGCACATAGATCTCGGCTCACGCGGGTCTCGTCCGGTGGCTCCCTGGCTGGACGAGACCCGCGTGGGTCCGTTCCGGATGGCACCCGGGAGTCTGGATCGCTCCGCCGAAGTATGTCCGTGGCAGCCTGACCGAGCTGGTGCTCACGGTCGCCGCGGCTCTCGAATCTCCGGTTGACATGGTCGACTAGGCGATGGCCCGAGGTCGCGGCGATGGCGCCCGGCGAGCTCATTGTCCCGGTTTCCAACGTCCCTGAACCTCGGCCTCTCGCGAAGCCAAGACGGTTCACCGCGGAGACACCCAATTCAGCCACTCCTCGACTGTTGACAGCGAATGGTGTTTCGGACGTGTTCCTCGGCGGCCGACGGGACGGTGGTGGGCAGCGCTGCCAGGATCGCCCGCCGGGTGTGCGCCCGTTCGGGTTCCGTGGGGTTGGTGCCGGTCAGGGCGCTCGCTAGGCGCGCGATGTCCGGTGTGGTCGGTGTCGGTCCTCGACGCGGACCCGGCCGCCCGTCGGTCGGACAAGACGGTGACGGTGAAGATCTCCGCCACGCATCAGCCGGTCCCGCCGGACACCGCTGCCGGGCTGCCGTTCCGGCCGGTGGAGTTCGACGGGCTGACCGTGACCCCGTATGTGCAGGAGTCCGGGGGCCGGCCGCGGGTGGCCTACAGCTTCCGCGCCGCCGGGATGCGCGCCCCGGGAAACCACCAGCGTCAGCCGCCGGGCAAGAACCAGGACGCCGCATGACCCGCGTCTCTCCGGTCGCTCTCGTAGGTGGAGGGAAGTCCGCTGCAGCAAGCACCCGGGTGACCATCTGCACCGGCAGGCCCTCAAAGGCCATCTACGCGATCGCTTCGTAGATCCTTAAGGGGCTCCACCTCCCCCGATAGCTCGGATGCGCGTCGGGGGATAGCCAGCTCCGTCTCCAGCTCCGCGATCCGGCGGTTCGCCGCGGCAAGTTCGGCCTTCTCCGTGCTGGCCACGCCCGGCTGCAGCCCCTTGTCGATGCGGTCCTGGCGTCACAGGTGTAGATCGACTGCGCACTGATTCCGAGATCCCGCGCGACGGCGACGACCGGCCGTCTGGCCTCGACGAGATCGAGCACCTTGCGCCAGAACTCCAGCGGATACCCACGCCTGCCCACGAACCCTCCTCCGGGGAACGTGACCAGAATTTCAGCTACCCGACTCCGCCGAACCCGGGGTCGACCAGAGCCTCCACCAATCCCGGGACGGTTCAGGCCATTGTTCAAATGCTCGGCACATAGCCACCGTCGACGCGGATGACCGAGCCCGTGATGTAGGAGGCATGCTCGCTTGCGAGAAAGGCGACGGTGGCGCCGTACTCCTCGGGTTGACCATAGCGCCCGGCCGGGATGGCCCTCAGGCTGTCGGCGACGACTTCGTCGACAGCGATGTCGAGTCGCTCTGCCTTCTTTCGGTCGAGGAAGCCGATCCGGTCCGTCGCGATGCGTCCGGGAAGGACCACGTTGCTGGTCACCCCGTCGCTCGCGACCTCGGCGGCCAATGTCTTCGACCAGCCCACGAGCGACGAACGCAGGCTGTTCGACAGTCCGAGATCGGGAATGGGGGCGACGACGCCTGAGGTCGTGCTGGTGATGATGCGTCCCCAGCCCCGTTCCCGCATGCCGGGCAGGACCCGGTCGGTGAGCGTGACCACGGACAGGACCATCATCTCGAAGTTCTGGCGCCAGAGCGCTGGCTCCTGCCCCGCCACCGGCGAGGGCGGGGGACCGCCGGTCACGTTGACGAGGATGTCGACGGGGCCGACCTCCGTGGCGATCCGGTCGATGGTCTCGACTCCGGCCTCGATGTCGGCGAGGTCCCACGTGTAGCAGTGGGCCGTACCACCGGTCCCGGTGATGTCGGCGCAGGTCGCCTCGGCCGCCTCCTGGCTGCGGTCGGCGACGACGACGTCGGCGCCCTCCTCGGCGAGTGAGCGGGCGATCGCGCCACCGAGACCGCCCCCGGCGCCGAGTACCAGCGCAACCCGTCCCTTGATGCCCAGATCCATGATGTGTTCGTCCTCCGATGTCGCGCTGGGTCGTGGTGCGTGTCTGGCCGCTGGGTGCTCAGCTGCTCGGCTTCGGCCGGGCCGGGTCGTCGACGACCGGGTTGGTCAGGACACCGATGCCCTCCACCTCCACGGTCACGGTCTGCCCGGCCGCAAGAGGGCCGACACCGGCCGGAGTGCCGGTGAGGATCACGTCGCCGGGCAGCAAGGTGAAGGCCGCGGAGATGTCGGCGATGAGCTCCGGGACACCGAAGATCATCTGGCCGGTGTGCCCGTCCTGGCGCTGCTCGCCGTCGACGAGGGCCCGTACCCGGAGGTCACCAGGGGGGAGGTCGGTCTCGATCCAGGGACCGAGCGGGCAGGAGGTGTCGAAGCCCTTGCCCCGGGTGAACTGGACGTCACGCCGCTGGATGTCGCGGGCGGTGACGTCGTTGGCCACGGTGTACCCGAGGATCATCTCCGTCGCGCGGGCGGTGGTGACGTCCTTGCCCCGCCGCCCGATCACGACGGCCAGTTCGGCCTCGTGCTGGGTGTCGGCCGAGAAGGCCGGGAGCACGATCGGTGCTCCCGGGTCCTGGATCGCCGAGGCCGGTTTGAGGAACAGCAGTGGCCGATCCGGGAGTTCGTTGCCGAGCTCGGCGGCGTGGGCGGCGTAGTTTCGGCCCACCCCGATGATCTTCGTGGTCGGGAGGACGGGGGCCCGCAACCGGACGTCGGCGAGGTCGAGTACCTCGCCGGTCGCCGAGGCGGTGTCGAACGGCTCGGCCAGTACCCGGATCTTGTCGGATCCGTCGAGCACGCCGAAGCGGGCGGGGGAATCGTCCACGCCGAAGCGGACGAGGCGCATCTGGGCTCCGTTTCCGTGTCAGTCGGTGAGCGGCCGGTGGAGGGCCGGTCAGTCGGTCAGCAGAATGCAGCGGTCGGCCGGTGCGGTCACGACGACCTCGTCGCCGGGGTCGGCGCGCTGCGGCGGGAAGTCCTGCACCCGGACGGGGTCGGGGTGCCCGGGGATGTGGACGAAGTAGTCGACGATGTTCCCGGAGAACATCGAGGAGGTGATCCGGCCCCGCAGCTCCACCTGCCCGGACGATGGCCGGTCGTCTGTGCCGCTGACGTCGAGGTGCTCGGGTCGCAGGGCCACGGTGACGGAGGTACCGGCCGGCCGGTCGAGCGGGTCCGGGCCGGGGACCGAGACGTCGGCGCCGTCGGCCATCCGCACCCGTACCCGGTCGCCCTCGGTCCCGACCAGGGTCGCGTCGAAGAAGTTCGCGAGGCCCACGAAGCCGGCGACGAAGCGGGTGCGGGGTCGCGCGTAGAGCTCCTGCGGTGGGGCGATCTGCTGCAGCACGCCGTCCTTCATCACCCCCACCACGTCGGCGATGGTCAGCGCCTCCTCCTGGCTGTGCGTGACGTAGACCGCGGTGATGCCGTTGTCCTGCTGCAGCGAGCGGATCTCGAACCGCATCGACTCGCGCAGCACGGCGTCGAGGTTGCTGAGGGGCTCGTCGAACAGCAGCAGCTTCGGCCGGGTCACCAGTGCCCTGGCCACCGCCACCCGCTGCTGCTGGCCCCCGCTGAGCTGGGTGATCGAGCGTGCGCTGTAGGCCGACATCCCGACCGTCGCCAGCGCGGCCGCGACCCGCTCGGCGATCTCGGGCTTCGCCACCTTCTGCCGCCGCAGCCCGTAGGCGACGTTCTCGAATGCGGTCATGTGCGGCCAGAGCGCGTAGCTCTGGAACACCATGCCCAGCCCGCGGTGCTCGGGCTCCACCGAGTGCGTGCTGTCGGCCAGGGTCTCGGAGCCGACCCGGATCGTGCCCGCGGTGGGCCGCTCGAGCCCGGCGATCATCCGCAGAGTGGTCGTCTTCCCGCAGCCGCTGGGACCGAGCAGGGCGAGCAGCTCGCCCGGCCGCAGCGTCAGCGAGACCCCGTCGACCGCGCAGACGTCGCCGTAGAACTTGCTGAGCCCGTCGAGTTCCAGCCCGACGGCACCGGCTGTGACAGGAGCCGCCGGGTCCACCGTCCGGAGCGTGTTGCTGGTCATGCTTCTTCACCCCAGTTCTCTGCGGAAACGATCGATGTTGGTCACGCGCTGTTCGGCGACCCAGACGGAATCGATCGCCGCGATCCGATCGAGGTCGAGGTCGATCGGGAACGGCGGCGGGTCGGTCGGGACGTCGTCGCGGATCGGGACGTAGTTGGTGCCCTCGTACATCGCGGCCTGGCCTTCCGGGCTCATCATCCAGTTGACGAAGATCTCGCCGATGTCGCGGTCGTCGCTGGTGGCGGGGATCGCGGTGGCGGTCGCGAGCGCGGCAGCGCCCTCCTCCGGGAAGACGGCGGCGACCGGGTTCCCGTCGTCGGCGGCCGATACGACGGTGCCGTAGCCGAGCACACCGAGGTCCAGCTCGCCCTGGTTGACGTAGGCCTGGATCGCGTCGTGGCTGCCGGCGGTGCGCGGGCGCAGCTGCCCGAGCCGGTTGTAGAACTCCCAGCCGAACGGCGGGCCGATCTCCTCGCCGAGGTACTGGGTCAGGAACCAGAGCGGCACGTGCGCACCGTTGGTGGTCTCCGGGTCGCCCATGCCGATCCGGAACTGCCACCGGTCGTCGAGCAGGTCGGCCCAGGACTGCGGGACCTCCTCGGGGGAGACCCGGCGGGTGTTGTAGGAGATGACGTAGGGCTGGAGTCCGGAGATGACCCCGACGCCACCGGCCTCCCGCACCGTCTCGTTGATCGCGTCGTCCGCCAGCGCCGGGACGTCGACGGGCGCGAACAGCCCCGGGCTCTCCGTCTCCAGGGCCGTCACGTCACTGATGTCGGTGATCACGATGTCGGCCTGGACCGACTCGGCCCGGGCCTCGAGCCCCATCGTGGCCCGGAGATCACCCCCGGCCTGGTGGAACGAGCGCACCCTTACCCGCTCGCCGGTGGTGCGTTCGTAGTACTCCTCGAAGCCGTCCACGATTGGCACGATCTCGGTGGGCGACAGGGACTGGTAGAGCACGACCTGTCGGGTCCCCGGAGCGGTGCAGGAGGTCGTCATCGCGGCCAGCGCGATGACCACGGCCAGGACAGCCGGAACTCGGCGTCTCATGCGGGGTCCTTCCGGCCGGAGGGGCTGTCCGGGACGACGGCTTGACCGCCGAGCCGCTGGGCGGCGGCGACCAGGGCCAGGGTGAGCAGGAACATCACGACGCCGAGCGCGCTCGCGCGCTGCAGTCCGTCGGTGCCCTGCCAGAGGCCGAGCAGCGCGGTCGCGGCGACCTGGGTGGTCGGTCCGGAGAGGATCGCCGACGCGCTGATCTCGGCGAAGGCCTGCACGAACCCGAGGATCCAGGCGTAGATGATCCCGCCGCGCACCAGTGGCAGCGTGATGTGCCACAGCGTCCGCAGTTGGCTCGCGCCGGTGACCCGGGACGCCTCTGACAGGTCTTTCGACACCTGTAGCAACGCCACCTGTGCGGTGCGCACGCCGAACGGGATGTAGCGGCCGATGTAGGCGATCAGCAGGATCGAGAGGGTCGCGTAGAGACCCAGCGCACGGGCGGGGGTCTCCAGGTTGGACACGATCACACCGACGGCGAACGCGGTGCCGGCGATACCGACCGGTATCACGGTCAGGTAGTCGAGGAAGGCGCGTCCCCGGATGTCGGTACGGGTGATGATGAAGGCGAGGAGGAATCCCAGCACGGCGATCACCGTCGCCGCCGACAACCCGAGCACCAGGCTGTTGAACAGCGCCAGTTGGATCACTTCGTCGCCGAGGACGAAGGCGTAGTGGTCCAGCGTGAGGTTCGACGGCGCGAAGCCGTCGGTCGGGATGCGCATGAAGGAGATCCCGACCATCAGGGTGTAGGGGACCAGCGCGCCGAGCAGGACGTAGAGGAGTCCGACGGCGCCGAACAGATGCCGGCCGCGCCCGACGTCGAGCAGTCCGACCCGCATGCCCTTGCCGGTGATCGTCTGAAACTTGGCGCCGGCGCGGATGCTGCGCCGGTAGAGGAACAGCACACTCATCGACAGCACGGCCGACACCGCGGCGATCGTGGCCGCGAGCCGGAAATCGCCGTCGGTGAGGATCGACCGTCGCATGGACACGGTCAGCACGTCGATGCCGAGGATCTGCGGGGTGGCGAACATGGCGAGCGCGTTACTGAAGGACAGCAGACCGCCGGCCATCATCCCCGAGTACATGCTGGGCAGGCTGACCCGCCAGATCGTCTCCAGCGGTCCCGCGCCGGCGATGCGGCTGGCCTCCTCCTGGGAGGAGTCCATGTTGGCGAAGCCCGGCAGCATGATGATGAAGACCAGGGCGATCGTGTTGGGCAGCGCCAGGAGCACGAAGCCGCCGAGGGAGAAGATGTTGATCGGGCCTTCGGTCGCGGTGCTGGAGAGCAGCCACCGCAGGAAGACGTTGAGGTATCCGGCGTTCGGGCCGGCGATGAAGATGTAGGCCAGCGTCATCAGAAACGGCGGGCTGGCGAAGCAGATGATGACCGCGAGGCGGACGAGGCGCTTGCCCCACATGTTGGTGCGCGCCACGCCGAAGGCGAGCGGGGTGGCGATCAGGACGCTGCCGATCCCGGTCGCGGTGGAGACCAGCAGCGTGTTCCACGTGGCGCGCAGCAGTCGCTCGCTAGTGAAGAACTCGGCGTACCCGCCGAGTGTCAGGCCGCCGTCCTCGCCGCGCAGGCTCTGGGCGAGCATCCCGGCGAGCGGGAACGCGACGAAGTACAGCAGCAGCGCGATGCTGACGGCGAACAGCACGCGGATCGGCGTGATCCGCGATCGGCGGGTGCCGGTGGCGGCCGCGGGCGGGACCGGTGGACGATCCATCACCGCGGTCGGGGCTTCGTTGCCCATGGGGTTCCTCTCGGGAGGACGCGGCCGGCTCCGACGGGGCGCCGGCGGGGAGGGTCCGGGTCAGACGTCCACTTCGTACTCGGCGACCAGGCCGTCGCGGGGGCGCAGGCCGGTCCCGGGTTCGCTGGACGGGGTGAGGAAGCCGTTCTCCGGCTGCGGCGTGCTCTCGAAGATCGCGTTGTAGGCCATCCACTTGTGGAAGTGGTATTCGATGATCTTCCCGTTACGGACGCCCGCCTGGAGCGCGACGTTGTGCGGGCCGCTGCCGTTGCCGTGGCCGAGCGGGACGTTGAACGCCTCGGCCAGCTCGGCGATGCCCAGTCCGGCGGTGTAGCCGGCGTCGTTGCAGACGTTGGGCTGGATGATGTCGACCGCCTCGGCGACCAGCAGGTCCTTGGCGGAGTGCAGGTGGTTTGCCCCGGCGGCGATCGGGATCGTGGTCTGCGAACGCAGCCGCCGCAGCAGGTCCGGGTCGTTGTGCAGGATCGGCTCCTCGAGGAACGAGATGTTCAGCTCCTCGGTGAGCCGGCACAGCCGGACCGTCTGTGGCAGCGTCATCCGGCAGTTGCCGTCCATGGCGATCTGCACGTCAGGGCCGACCGCCTCCCGGATGGCGGCCATCCGGACGTAGTCGTCGTCGGGGTCGGGGACCGCCTGCCGGCCGACCGTGTTCTTGATGTGGGTGTTGCCCAGCTCGACGAGGTGCTTCGCCTCCCGGGCGAGCTCGTCCACGGAGTAGACCGGGGCGTCGTCGTAGGCCGCCCCGTGGGTGATGTAGACCGGGATCCGGTCGTGGGCGCCGCCGAGCAGGGTGTGCACCGACAGGCCGGTGGACTGGCCCTTGATGTCCCAGAGGGCGACGTCGATCCCGGACAGGGCGTTGGTCAGCGTGGCGCCGAGGTGCCGGACGGTCAGGTTCGCCCGGATCGCGTTCTGGATCCGGGCCGGGCGCAACGGGTCCTGGCCGACGACGAGCGGGGCCACGTACTCGTTGACGAAGGACACGATCGACTTGTGGGCGTAGCCGTGGATGCCCCAGCCGGTGAGGCCCTCGTCCGTGCCGACCTCGATCAGCAGGGCCCGCGTGCGGTCCGGTTTCTCGCGGAACGGGGGCGACTGCATCGGGATTCCGCGCAGGTGATGCGCCCGGACCTTCGTGATGATCATTTCGGCTCGCTCCTCCCGGCCTCCGTGGTGATCGCGGAGTGCTTCGAGATGTAGATACCGTATACGACACTTGCCGACTCTACATACGAGATACGATGAGGCCAAGCCCCCGCCTACACTCGGTGGTCCACCGACCAGTCCGCCGGCTCAGGAGGAGCAGTGCAGCCGATTCCGGAACGACCGCAGCGACTGACCGAGACGGTCTACACGCGGATCCGGGAGGCGATCGTCGCCTCCGAGCTCTCCCCGGGTGCCGCGGTCACCGAGGCGGGCCTCGCCGAGCAGCTCGCGGTGAGCAAAACCCCGGTCCGCGAGGCGCTCGTCCGGCTGGCTTACGTCGGGTTCGTGGTCCCGGAGGGACGGCGCGGCCTCAACGTGGTGTCGCCCTCGCTGGAGTCGATCCGGTCGGCCTACGAGGTGCGCATCGCCTTGGAGGCCCAAGCCGTCCGGCTGGCCGCGGAGCGGAGGACGGAGGCGGAAGCCGATGAGGTGGCCCGGCTCGCGCAGGAGTCGTTGGACGCGGTGGGGCAGGGAGACCGGCCGGCGTTCCGGGCGCTCGACCGGACCTTCCACCTCGCCATCGCGTCGGCGACCCACAATCCTCGGCTCGCCAACGTCGTCGCGGACTACGTCGACCTGGCGAACACGTTGCGGCGACGAGACGCCCCTCAGGTCGACAACTCGCGCGAGTGCGCCGGCCACCACGTCCGGATCGCCGAGGCCGTGACGGTCCACGACCCGGACGCGGCGGAACGCACTCTCAGGCTTCACCTGTCGAAGGTCCAGGCCCTCGTCGAGGACGGGTTCAGGGCAGCGGCAGGGCGGGCAGTCGCATCATATGCCTGACGGCCTGCTCGGCGATGTCCGGCGGCGGTGAGGCGACCGGCGTCCGCGACGTCGAGGTGGTGAACAGGCCGCGGGCGCGGAATCCTTCCTTCCGGATCAGTCGGGCGAGTCCGGGCTGGAACTCGAAGTTGACCAGCGGCAGGTAGGGGGCGAACGCCTCGGCGGCCGCGTCGAACCCTCCGTCGCGGTAGGCGTTCCAGCAGGCGACGAGGCCCTCCGGTGCGGTGAAGCCGGTCATCGCGCCGGCCGCGCCGGCGGCCAGCTCGTCGATCAAGTAGCTGCCGCCGAGGCCGCCGAACACCGGCACGGACGTGCGGGCCGAGAGGTACGCGACCTTGGTCGGTGTCGGTACCGACTCCAGTTTCACGGCCGACACCGCGGCGCAGCCCTGCGTGATCGCGAGCAGTTCCTCCTGTCCGAGGTGGATGCCGCTGATCGCCGGGTAGTCCTGCATGACGATCCGGGCGCCGGTGGCTTCGTGGATCCGCCGGTAGTGGTCGATCACGACGTCGGGCTCGGTGCTGTTGATCTGGACGAGATAGCTGTCGATCGCCTCGCCGCCGGCGTCGGCGACGTTGCCGATCTCCTCGATCGCCTCGCCGGTGTCGAGGCTGGTCACCCCGACCACGAGCGCCGAGGACGCAGCGACCTCCCGGACGATCTCGACGGCGCGCCGACGTTCCCCGGGGGTCAGGTCGGCCGCCTCTCCGAAGACCCCCAGCACGGTCATGCCCGCCAGGTCGAGCCGGGTGTAGCTCTGGACCAGGCGTCGCAGCGACGGTTCGTCGAAGGAACCGTCCGCGAGGAAGGGGCTCGCCAGCAGGCCCCATATCCCGCGGGCCAGCTCGTGCCGAGCCGGGGGTGATCGATCAAAGTCCTTATCCCTGTACGACATACAGATACGGTATGTGGCTCCCCGTCTGCGCTCAAGGGGTCCGAGGCGCCTCGCCAGGAAGATCGGCATGTGCCGTGCGCGGCGTGCGCCGTCCGGCTGCGAGCCGGGGTGTCACACACGCGTATAGCGACCGCGCCAAACGGATGGCGACAAGCATGCGGAATCGTTCGGCAGCCGATCCGTCCACCGGAAATGCCAACTGCTTCGAGGCGCCGAGCGCACCGCGTGACCTACTCGTGGTGCGCACGGCGATCCTCGGCGTGCACCGTGGGACCGGACGCGTGCGCGGATCGGCTGGTTAGAGCACGGTGTGACCGTCGTGGACGGACTTGTAAGCAGTTGCTCGACTGTCCCTTGGTCTCCAAGGAGGCGGATCCGAAACCGCAAGGGACCAACAGGCTTCAAGCGGCGAAGGTGCCTCTACTGGAACGCGGGAGACGTGCGACAATTAGAAGGTGAGTACCGGCCGTGCCGACGTCGAACGGGCTCGTCTTAGAGTTATTGAAGGTCCACCATCGACGGTAGTTGAGGGCGGTGACCGTCGTGGGCAGATCGTTATCGCTAAGTGTTGCTTGTGTCAGAAGGTCGATCGCCTTCAATTAAGTCATATCATGCCTCGTTGGAGCGCGAAGTGGATGAAGGCCGAAGGCGGGTTGCACGGGCATATAGCGAGTCTCGGAGTCGAGGTTGCAGAACAGGACTCAGTGAAGCACTACCTGCTGTGTGCGACCTGTGAGCAATGGCTGGGGCGTGCCGAGGGGTACCTTGCGACGATCTCATGCGGCAGTAGGAGCGAGCTGGCGACTGCGGGAATTTCCGTGCGCAGCGGGCCAATTGTTGACGGCGCAAATCCAAAGCTGATACGACGAGCCGTCGCTGGCGTCCTTCTCAAGGGTCACTTCGCACCCAGCTTGCAGTGGGCGGGAGTCGACCTTGATGCTAGCTTAGTCGCTGGGCTTCGCCGCAGATTGCTGACGGACGACTTCAGCGAGTTAAGCCATCCTATGTTCGCCACGAAGTGGCTTTCTACCAGAATTATTGGCGCAAATCCTCGAGCCCTAGCAGACTACGTCTGGACAGTCCGCCCCGGCCTGACGGCGTTTGACCTAATGATGGCTGGCTGGTCATGGACTCTCGTCTTACGGGGATGGCCAGGGATGGTCCGAAGCAGGCAGGACGGTTTGCGCATTGTGACCGAAGATCTAAATGTTCGGGAAGCGGGTTGGCGGGTGATTCCTGGGGAACTCTCCGAGTCTCGTATGCTCTCAGATCGGGATCTTGTTTTTTCGATAGAGGAGAGGCAGCGCCTCTGGCACGACTGGCCCACGAGTAACCCATGTCCGTGTGGGTTGGCCAGACCTTACGGCGACTGCTGCGCCCCAACATGGTGCCTCCCTGGAGGTCTACGTTGACCCATGCCCGACCAACGAGGTGGACTCATGTACGCCGACGCTTCGGCCCGTCAAGTTCGTCTCACGGGAGCTCATCGAATGCGCGTAGCTGGGGATGGAACACGTACCTGCCGAAGGATGGCGAGCGTGCCGCTGCTGTGACTCGGCCCCACCCTGGACAGCCGGCGTGCAGGCGTTTTGCCGCTTAGAAGCGCGCTGACGCTGGTTAAAGCCGTATAGCCGCATCGTTGAGTCTTTCGTTGAGCGCACTCGCTCACGCGTCTCGCGCGATCGGACTCCCGTCGTGAGCGTAGGAGGAGCCGCAGATTCGACAGCGCCGGACGTCCCGCTCGTCGTCGGGTTCGATCCCGCAGCGCCGGCACAGCCACAGCTGGATCGCCGGGGCATCCGGGGGGAACCAGACCAACGCCGAGTGCCGGATACCCGCGGGCTCGACGAGGACAGCACCTCGCATCGCGGATGCGACTACCGAGAATGCAGCCCGCAGTCCCCTCGTAACTCCCCACCCGGCAGCGCCGGTCCTCCCGGTAACGCAGTGGTCCGTTCTCATCCGTGCTGTAGCCGGTGTGCGTCGGCGGCGTAGCCGACGCCGAAGCCGTGGGGGTAGGGGTCGTCGGGGTCGAGGTGGAAGGTGGTGGTGGCGGTGATGAAGGCGCGTCCGGTGATGGCGGGGACGACGGCAGTGGTCCCGGCGAGGTTGACGGTGCGGGTGAGGCGTCCGGTGAAGCGGGTGCCGATGATGGATTCCTGGACGTAGTCCTCGCCGATTTGTTGCTGTCCGCGGGCGTGGCGTTGGGCCATTCGGGCGGAGGTGCCGGTGCCGCCCGGTGAGCGGTCGATACCGGCCTCGCCGAAGAAGACGAGGTTGCGGTGTCCGCCGTCGGGCCGAGGCTCGTCTTCCATGAGGATCACCAGCGGGATCGGCCCTGCTGGGCCCTCGATCGGGTGCGCGACGGTGACGGCCTTGTTGGCCGCCGCGCGGACGAGGCGCCCGACCTCGGCGAGGCGGGAGCTGTGCTCGGGATCGACGGTGAGTCCGAAGTCCGACGCGGAGGCGATCACGTAGAAGTTGCCGCCGTAGGCGATGTCCACGATCACCGTGCCGTGTCCCGGGACTTCGATCTCGAGGTCGCGGGTGTGCAGGAACGAGGGGACGTTCTCGATCGTCACGCCCTGCACAGCGCCGTCGGAGACCGCCACCTCGGCGACGACGAGACCGGCCGGGGTGTCGAAGGTGACCGTGGTGACCGGCTCCACCGCCGGGACCATCCCGGTCTCGACGAGCACGGTGGCGGCACCGATCGTGCCGGCCCCGCACATCGTCATCCAGCCGCCGGTCTCGATGAAGACGATCCCGACGTCGGCCCGCGGGTCGGACGGCGGCAGGATGATGCTGCCGCACATCTCCGAGAATCCCCGCGGTTCGTACATCAGCAGCTTGCGGACGTCGTCGTGGTCGCGCTCGTAGGCGGCGCGGATCTCGGCCATCGAGGCACCCGAGACGCGCGGGGCGCCGGCGACGACGACGCGGGCAGGTGCGCCCGCGCTGTGCGAGTCGATGACCGAGAACTGGCGTCGGGATCGCATGGTGTCTCCTCGGTGGGTGATTCAGGCGCGGACGGTGAGCAGGGGAGCGCCGAGCAGGTCGGCGTCGACGTCGATACCGAGCCCCGGACCGGTGGGTGCGCCACCGCGGCCCTTCGACGAGCGGGGCGCGTAGCCGGCGACGTGCTCGTTGGTCCAGTCGTTGAAGAACGAGACCGACAGCAGGTCGTTCGAGGCGGTCGAGGCGGCCAGGTGAGACACGGCCGCCGTAGTGACGTCCCCGCCCCACGCGTCCTCCAGGGACAATGACATCCCGGCCGAGACCGCGAGGTCGCGCATCATCCGTGCGCCGGTCAGGCCGCCGAGGCGGCCGAGCTTGAGGTTGACCGATCCTGCGCCGACCTGCGTCTTGGCGGCCAGCAGGTCGGCCGGGGTGAGGACGGACTCGTCCATCACCATCGGTAGCCGGGTCAGCCCGCGCACGACGACACAGTCCTCGAAGCGGGCGCACGGCTGCTCCAGGTGGACGGGCAGGTCCTCGATCAGCCGCGCCGCACGGACGGCCTGCTGCAACGTCCAGCCGCCGTTCGCGTCGGCGATCAGAGTGGTGCCCGGTGCGGCGGCCGCGGCGACGGCCCGCAGACGGGCCGCGTCGTCGTCGGGGTCGTTGCCGACCTTGACCTGGAAGCAGGTGATCCCCGCAGCGGACCGGGTGGTGACGAAATCCGCCATCGTCTCGGGTGCGGACAGCGGGACGGCCTCGTAGAGCGGGAAGTCCTGCTGGAGGCGGCCGCCGAGCAGGTCGACCAGCGGCAGCCCGGCCTTCTTGCCGAGCAGGTCCCAGCAGGCGACGTCGACGGCGCTCTTGGCGTAGCCGTGGCCCATGAGTATGCCGTCCATCGCGGCGTGCACCGTGCCGAGGTTCGTCGCGTCGGTACCGATCAGTGCGGGGAGCATCTCGGCGAGCGCCGCACGGGCGCCGCCGGCGAAGGCGGGCCAGTAGGTGCCCGCCAGCGTGCAGACCTCACCCCAGCCGTGGGCGCCGGCCTCGGTGGTGATCCGGACCAGGGTCGAGCTCTGGCTGGTGGACGACCGGCCGCTCGACATCACGTACTCGCCGTGCGCGTAGGTGAGCTCGTAGCCGTAGACGTCCACCGCCGTGATCGTGCCCATGGCGAAATCCTCCACTAGTAGGTAAGCGGTAAAATGCTATATGTGACGGCATGGCGTGGCCAAGTGATCCCTGAGACACTGACCGACCAGGGTGTACTCATTCCGAATCGCAGCGAGCTGCGACATCAGGGGGACAGCGTGACGAACCCGGCAGGTGCGACCACGTTGCGCCGGTTCAGCCTCCGCGACCAGGCACTGAGCGTCATTCGGCAGCAGGTCGTGACGGGTGAGATCGTTCCGGGCGAGATCTACTCCGCCAGCACGATCGCGGCTCAGCTCGGGGTGTCCAACAGTCCGGTGCGCGAAGCGATGCTGACGCTGGTCAACCAGGGCGTCATGGAAGCCGTGCGGAACCGGGGGTTCCGGCTGATCCCTCTGTCGGACAAGGAGCGCCAGGAGATCTACGAGCTGCGCGTCATCCTGGAGGTGCCCGCCATGGGCCGGCTCGCCGGGCTCGGCACCGGGTTCGCCGACGAGTTCGGCGAGCTGGCCGAGGACACGGTGGCGAGTGCGGTCAGTGGCGACATGGTGCGCTACCTCGAAGCCGACCGGCAGTTCCACCTTGGACTGCTCGGACTGCTCGGCAACCAGCGGCTGGTGGACATCGTCGGCGACCTGCGCGACCGAACGCGACTGTTCGGCGTCCGCGCGCTCTCGGCGACCGGCCGGCTCGAGCACTCCGCCCGTGAACATCAGACCCTGCTCGAGGCGCTGCACGCGGGGGACGCCGAGACCGCGGAGTCGGTGATGCTCCAGCACTTGGAACACATCCAGGGCGACTGGAACGAGCCGGAGCTGTGAACCGCCGCCTGCCGCGGTCCGTACGGGCTCGCGGCAGGCGGCGGGAGTCACGCCAGTCCCGCGGATCACAGCACCTTGCTGAGGAAGTCCTTGCACCGTGGGGTGGTCGGGTTCGAGAACAGCTCCTCTGGAGCGCCCTGCTCCACGATGTACCCGCCGTCCATGAACACCACCCGGTCGGCCACCTCTCGGGCGAACCCCAGCTCGTGGGTTACCACGATCATGGTCATCCCCTCCTCGGCCAGCTCCTTCATCACGGCCAACACCTCGCCGACGAGCTCGGGATCGAGCGCGCTCGTCGGCTCGTCGAAGAGCATGATCTTGGGGTGCATCGCCAGTGCCCGGGCGATGGCCACGCGCTGCTGCTGGCCGCCGGAGAGCATCCGCGGATAGGCGCCTTCACGCCCGGCCAGACCGACCTTGTCGAGCAGCCTGCGCGCGTCGGCCTCGGCGGCCGCGCGCTTGGTCCGCCGGACGCTCATCGGTGCCTCGATGATGTTCTCGAGCACCGTCATGTGCGGGAACAGGTTGAAGCTCTGGAAGACCATGCCGATGTCGGCGCGCCGCTTGGCGATCTCGTGGTGGCGCAGCTCGTGGAGCTTGCCGCGGTGCTCGCGGTATCCGACCATCTCGCCGGCGATCCGCAGCAGTCCGCCGTCGATGCGCTCGAGGTGGTTCATGCACCGCAGGAAGGTGCTCTTGCCCGAACCGGACGGTCCGATGATGCAGAGCACCTGGCCCTGCTCGACGTGGAGATCGATGGACCGCAGGACGGGGGTGCCGTCGAAGGACTTCTGTACTCCGACGCACTCGACGGCTGCGGCGCCGGTCTTCTCGGTGGTGGCGGTCATGCCGTCGCCTCTCGTCGGGGGGTCAGGAGTCGCCGGACTGCGGCCAGGGCGGGAACGGGCTTGTTCTCGCTCCGGCTGAAGTGGCGTTCCACGAAGTGCTGGCCGATGGAGAGGATCGTCGTGACGATCAGGTACCAGATGCTGGCCACGATGAGCAGCGGGATGGTCTGGAAGTTCGTCGAGTAGATCATCTGCGCCGAGTACAGCAGGTCGGGAAGTGCGATCACGCTGACCAGTGAGGTGGTCTTGAGCATGCCGATCAGCTGGTTCCCGGTCGGCGGGATGATCACGCGCATCGCCTGCGGCAGCACGATCCGGAACAGGATCCGGCGTGAGCTCATACCGAGGGCCTCGGCGGCCTCGCGCTGGCCGGTCGGCACCGACTTGATGCCGGCCCGGACGATCTCGGCCATGTAGGCGCCCTCGTTGAGTCCCAGCCCGAGCAGAGCGGCCACGTAGACGGTGATGAACTCGTTCGCGCTGCCGGTCACGAACGCCGGGCCGAAGGGGATGCCCAGCGACAACTCCGGATACAGCGCCGACAGGTTGAACCAGAAGATCAGCTGGACCAGCAGCGGTGTGCCGCGGAAGAACCAGATGAAGGCTCCCGACGACGCGGAGAACACCGGGTTCGGAGACAGTCGCATGATCGCAAGGACCGTGCCCAGCACGATGCCGATCCCCATCGCGGCGGCGGTGAGCCACAGCGTGCGGCCCAGGCCCTGCAGGATCGTCGTGGTCGTGAAGTACTCCGCGACGACACCCCACTGGAACCGCTCGTTGGTGAGCAGGGTGTTCACCAGCATCGCGGCGAGCACACCGAGGACCACGACGCCGAGCCATCGGCCGTAGTGGCGCTGTTTCTGCACCTGCAGCGCGGCGACCTCCGCATCGGGACGCTGCGCCGTCGGTATCTGTGTCGTCATCGGTGTCTTCTCCGCTCTCGGGTTCCGCGCCGGCGCCGGGCCGGCCGCGGCCGGGTGCTCACTGGTAGGTGGGGAGCGACGCGCCCCGGGTGTAGACCGTCGGGTCGTCGATCGCGCCGTAGGCGGTGTTGTTCGCGTCGAGGATCTGCCGGTACGCGCCATCGGCGATCAGCACCTCGTAGGCCTTCTGCACCGCGGCGAGCATCTGGTCGGAGTCCGCGGTCCGCGCCACCGCCGTGGCGGTCGGGCCACCGCCGATCTCACCCACGATGTCGAAGGGCTGCCCCTGCGCGACGGCGTTCTCGGCCGCACCGCGACCGGTGAGCACCCCCTCGACCCGGTCGCTTCCGAGCGCCAGGACTCCGGCCGAGATCGACGGGAAAGCACTGATCGCGATCTGCGGCCGTCCGGCCGAGGTGCAGTCGGCCTGCGCGTCGTTGAGGAACTGCAGCTCGACCGAACCGTCCATCGCGCCGATGCTCCTCCCGCACGCGTCGGCCAGCGACTGCGGCTGGAACTGCGATCCCGACGGCACGATGAAGCTGCTGAAGTCCCGCCAGTCGGTCACGAAGTCGACGACCTGCACGCGTTCGGCGGTCACGTAGAACTGCCCGTAGGCGATGTCGTAGCGGTCGGCCTGCAAACCTGGGATCGCGGAGGCGAAGGGGACCATCTCCGGCTCGTAGCGCAGACCCATCACCTGGGCCACCGCCTCGCCGAGAGCCGGATCCATCCCGCGCAGCTCACCGTTCTCCTGATAGCCGAGCGGGGCGCCGGTGTCGGGGACCGCCACCCGCAGCGTCCCGCGCTCCTTCACCGGAGCCGGGAGGAGCGCGACGACAGAGGGATCTGCGGCGAGGGCGGGAGCTGCCGGCTCAGCGGTGTCCGCACCGCCACCGCACGCGCCGAGGGCGACCGCCAACACGGTCGTCGTGAGAGCGATGCTCACGCGTCTGATCGTGGGAATCATCGTCCTACCTGTTCTGGGTGGGGCACCTCGGCAGTGGGGCGCCGCGGGACGTGTCTACACCGGTCGTCGAGGAGCCACAAGCTGTAAGCCGTAACCGGTAAAATTTAAGATGCTACGCGTCGAAACCGAGTGTCAAGCACTTCACGTAGTCGAAACATGCAGCTCATGGGCTTGCCGAGCCCGGTCGGGCCTCATCCGTTCGTTCCTTGTCGCGCAGCCGGTTATGTGTAATATTCTACCGACCACTGGGCTGGAAGGAGCGTGGACGGTGCGATCGGTACGAAGCTTCTCCGTGGTGGACTGCCACAGCGCAGGCGCCGCGGCCCGGGTCGTCGTCGCCGGGGCGCCCCGGGTGGCCGGCTCCACGATCGCCGCGCAGCGGCTCGCGTTGCGGCGGGACCACGACGACCTCCGCAAGCTGCTCATGTACGAGCCCCGCGGTCACGCCACGATGTCCGGCAGCCTCCTGCTGCCGCCCTGTGACCCGCGGGCCGACGTCGGCATCGTCTTCATCGAGACCGGCGGCTGGCTCACGATGTGCGGTGCGGGGACGATCGGCGCGGCGACAGCGGTCGTCGAGACCGGCATGGTGCCGGTCGTCGAGCCGATCACGACGGTCACCTTCGATTCACCGGCCGGCCTGGTGGTCGCGCAGGTGGCGGTCTCCGACGGCGCGGTGCAGGGCGTGACGATCGAGAACGTCCCGTCGTTCCTGTACGCCCGCGACGTCGAGATCGAGGTGCCGGGGCACGGGACCGTGTCGGTGGATGTCGCCTACGGCGGCAACTTCTACGCGATCGTCCCGGCCTCGGTGTTCGGCCTGGCCGTGGTTCCCGAGCACGCCGACCGGCTGGCCGAGGTCGGGCGCCTGGTCCGGGACGCCGCGAACGCCGCCATCGAAGCGCGCCACCCCGAGCGCGGCGAGCCCGAGGAGATCCCGGACGTCCTGATCACCGACGACGCCTTCGGGAGCGCGGACGCGCACCGCGTCCTGGTCTTCTTCGGTGAGGCCGGGATCGACCGCTCACCGGGCGGCACCGGCACCTCCGCCCGCATGGCCCAACGCCACGCCCGCGGACAACAACAACTCGGCGAGGACTACGTCCAGGAATCCATCATCGGCACCCGCTTCACCGGACGCCTCACCCGCACCCTCGACCTCGCCGGCACCACCGCCGTCGTCCCCACCATCACCGGACGCGCCTTCATCACCGCCACCACCACCTTCCACCTCGACCCCGACGACCCCTACCCCCGCGGCTTCGGCGTCGGCTACGCCGCCGACGCACACCGGCGCGCGGTGGTGGCCCGGTGAGTGATCTCGTCATCGCCGTCGTCGGTGGGGGCCCCCGGTTCCTGGGTGTCCTCGACAGTCTCTGCGCGAACGCCGATGTGTTGCCCGGGGACGGCCGTATCGAGGTCCACGTCTTCGACCCGTTCCCGATCGGCGGCGGGCGGGTGTGGCGGCGGGACCAGCCGTCCCTGCTGTGGATGAACGTGCCCGCGGCCCGGGTGACAGTGTTCGCCGACGAGAGCTGCGAGATCTCCGGACGGTTGCGCGGCGGGCCGACACTGGCCGAATGGGTCGACCGGAACCGCCACGTGCTGGCGGTCGACCCGGAGATCGGCGCCGAGGCCGCCGCGGCGACGGGGGACACCTTCGTGTCCCGCGGTTTGCAGAGCGAGTACCTGGCCTGGGCGTTCCGGCACATCGTGGACACCGCACCGGAACGGATCGGCGTCGTCGTCCACCGTGACACCGTGGTCGACATCGTCGACGACCCGTCCGCCGGGACCCCGCCGCAGCTCGTGCGCACCGCGTCGGGAGGGTCGGTGCGGGCCGACCGGGTCGTGCTGGCGCAGGGCCATCTCGACGACGAGTTCGACGGTCGAGAGACGGCGTACCTGAGCTTCGCGGCGGACCACGACCTGGTGTACATGCCGCCCGCCTACACCGCGGACTGCGACGCCGAGCGCGTCCCCGAGGGCGAGCACGTGATCGTCAGCGGGCTCGGGCTCGCGTTCATCGACTGGATGGTCCTGCTGGGGGAGTCCCGTGGCGGGGTGTTCGACCATGACGACGACGGCGCGCTGCGCTACCGCCCGTCCGGGCGCGAACCGGTATTGCACGTCGGGTCGCGGCGCGGCGTGCCCTACCACCCCAAGCTCACCCATCCGCTCCTGGCCGACCGGCCGCCGCTGCCGTACTTCTTCGACGTCGCGGCCGTCGTGGAGCGCTGTCCGGACCCGCATACGGCAGATTTCACCGGCGAGCTCTGGCCGATGGCCTGCAAGGAGATCGTGTACGCGCACGCCCACGAGCTCTTCCACGCCCACCCGCAGCGGGTCGCCGTCGGATGGCCGGAGTTCCTGGCCGCGTTGTCCGCGCTCGAGTACGGCGACGCGGCCTTCGACGCGCTGATCGAGCGGTCGATCCCCGACCCCCGCGACCGCTTCTCGATGTCGGCGCTCATCGACCCCCTGGCCGAGACCGACCCGGCCGGGGCCGGGGCGCGGACGGTGGGACCGCAGGACACCCACCGGCACGTCACCGGCTTCGTGCGTAGGCACCTCTCCCGCATCGACGACCCCCTGTGTAGCGTCGACTCAGCCGTCGCGGCGGCCTTCTTCTCCGTCTACGACGTCTTCGGCCAGCTGCTGCGGGCACGTCTGCTCTCACCCGAGTCGATCGTCAAGGACATCGACGGCTGGCTGCACGGCCTGTTCAGCCACGTCACCAGCGGCCCACCGCCCGAACGGCTCGCCCAGCTGGCCGCGATGGCCGACGCGGGCGTCGTCCGATTCCTCGGCGGTGGCCTGCGGGTCACCGCGGACGCCGACGCCGGACTCTTCCGGGCCCGCACGACCACCTCCGACCGAGACATCACCGCCCGCTGCCTCATCGACGCCCGGCTGCCCCCGGCCGACATCGGCCGAACCGTCGATCCGCTGCTGCGCGCGCTCGGCGCCCGCGACGAGGTCAGCGACCGCATCGGCGGCATCGGCAGCGGCCGCATCCTGGTCGACGACCAAGGGCGACTGCTCGGGCCCACCGGACCGCATCCCGCCCGCTGGGCCGTCGGCCCCTGGGTGATCGGTGCCGGCTGGGCACACGCCTTCCCCCGACCACGGCAGAACGCCGGCTACTTCCGGCAGAACGACGCACTGGCGCGCGCTCTGCTGCAACCGACCGAGGAGATGTCATGACCAGACGCCGGAACGCGTTCGTACGGATGGTGGCCGCGGCCGTCTCCGTCGCGGCTCTCGCCGCGGGATGTGGTGGCGGCGGCGCCGAGGGCCCGGGTGACGGCCCGTCGTCCGTCCCCGCCGTGGCCGCCGACCCACAGGTGCAGGCCCTCCTGCCCGAGGCCGTCCGCGAGCGGGGCGTGCTGCGCGTCGCGACGATGAACAACTACAAGCCCTTCTCCTTCAACGACGCCGGTACCCAGACCGGGATGATCCCGGACATGTCCACGGCGGTCGCCGAGACGATGGGCCTGCGGATCGAGGTCAACGCGGTCGACT
This sequence comes from Pseudonocardia nematodicida, assembly GCF_040105385.1. Lineage (NCBI taxonomy): Bacteria > Bacillati > Actinomycetota > Actinomycetes > Pseudonocardiales > Pseudonocardiaceae > Pseudonocardia > Pseudonocardia nematodicida. The sequence goes on along the minus strand of NZ_JBEDNQ010000010.1, from coordinate 287,666 downwards.
TCGGCTCGATCCTCACCGGGCTGCAGGCCGGGCGCTACGACATCGGGATGGGCGAGTTCTTCGTCCGCCCCGACCGCCTCGAGGTCGCCGACTTCGTGACCGAGTGGAGCAACTCCGACGCGTTCATCGTCGCCGACACCAGCGACTACCGTCCGGACGGACTGCCCGACACCTGCGGACAGCGCATCGCGATCCTGACCGGCTCGTCCGGCGTACCCGCCATGGAACGCGGCGCCGAGGTCTGTACCGAGGCCGGACAGCCGGCCCCCGAGGTCCAGACCTTCCCCGCGATGAACGACGCCGTGCTCGCCCTGACCAGCGACCGGGTCGACGCGGTGCTGACCGGGCGCGAGGTCGGCGTCGTACTCGAGCAGGACGGCGTGCCGGTCACCAGCTCCGGGCAGGTGAGCGGCGGCCCCACGGCCACGGCCGTGAGTCGCGCGCCCGACGTCGAGGGGCTGCCCGAGGCGATCCAGGCGGCGTACGAGTCCCTGATCGCGAACGGGACGTACGAGGCGATCCACCAGAAGTGGGGGACCGACTACGGGGTGATCGACGACCCCGCGATCTACCGCGCAGGTGACACTCCGCCGGTCTACGAGGAGCAGTAGGGGCGGGGACACGTCACACCGGGCTGTTCCGCACGCAGGTCAGCGGGTAGTATTTTACCCGCTACCGATTACGTAGGAGATCCGATGAACCAGGTCGACCTCGCGGTCCTGGGCGCGGACTGGCTGTCGACACGGACCGGCGCCGCGCTCGACGTCGTGGACACCCACACCGCCGGTAACCCCACCCGCATCGTCGTCGGGGGCCTCGTGCCGCCCGACGGTGTCCGGGAGGTCGCGGACGTCCGGGCCTGGCTGAGGAGCTCTGCGGACTGGGTCCGGCGCCGTCTGGTGCACGAGCCGCGCGGCGGGGGGCTGACCTGCGCCGTGGTCCCGGTACCGAGCACCGGTCCCGACCACGACCTCGGCGCGGTGATCCTGGAGCCCGGGTCGTACCCGCCGATGTGTGGTCACTGCATGATCGGGCTCGCGGTGGCCGTGGACGAGACCGGACTGGTCCCGGGCACGGTCACCGGGAACCGGCGCGAGCTGGCGATCAGGACCCCGGCCGGTGTCGTGCGCACCGCGGTCACCCGCGCCGGCGGGAAGGCGAGCGTCGTCGAGCTGACCAACGTCGACGCCTGGTTCGTGGACGGTTGGCGTCAGGAGCTCGGCGGTAGGCAGGTCCGGGTGGATCTGAGCTGGGGCGGCGATCACTACGCGGCGGTCGATGCGGCGGAGCTCGGTGTGGCGCTGCGGCCCGAGTCCGCACTGGACATCGTCGGACTCGCCCGGGAACTGGCACGGTCGCTGGCCGACCGTCCGCCGCGCGACCCGGTCACCGGCGAGGTCCTCGAGGTCTACCAGGTCCTGTTCTACGAGCGTCTCGACACCGCCGACGGGCCCGCCTGCCGGGTCGTGGTCGTCGCGCCGCCCGGCGAGATCGACCGGTCGCCGTGCGGCACCGGAACCAGCGCACTGCTGGCGCTACGGCTCGCACGCGGCGAGATCGGCGCCGAAGACGTGCTCGTCACCCGCAGCATCATCGACAGCCGGTTCGAGGCCCGCGCGGGGCGATCGCGCCACGGCGACGGCCGGCTCGTCGTCACACCCGTGGTGACCGGCAGCGCACACGTCACCGGGTTCTCCCGTGTCGTCGCCGATCCGTTCGACGTCCTCCGCGACGGCTTCGCCCCCATCTGACCGACACCCCAGAAACGACAGGAGCACCGTGTCCGACCCGACGTTCATCACCCGCCCGATCATCGACGGCAAGGAGGCCGGCCCGATCTCCGGCGAGACCTTCGACTCGGTCAACCCGGCCACCGGTGCGGTGATCGCCTCGGTCGCCGCGTGCGGGCAGGCCGACGTCGATGCCGCGGTCGCCTCGGCTCGGGCGGCGTTCGACAGCGGAGTGTGGAGCCGCGCGACCCCGGCGGAGCGCAAGGAGGTGCTACTGCGGTTCGCGGACCTGCTCGACGAGCACATCGACGAGCTGGCGATGCTGGACTCGATCGACGCGGGCAAGCCCATCACCGACACCCGTACCCTCGACCTGCCCGACGCGATCGGCACGATCCGCTGGTACGCCGAGAGCATCGACAAGGTCTTCGGGCGCATCTCGCCCACCGGCCCCCAGAACCTGGCCTTGATCACGCGCGAGCCGATCGGCGTCGTCGCGGGGGTGCTTCCCTGGAACTTCCCGATGGCGACCCTGTCGTGGAAGATCGGCCCCGCGCTCGCGGCGGGAAACTCGGTGGTGGTCAAGCCCGCCGAGCTGTCCCCGTTCTCCACCCTGCGCACGGCCCAGCTGGCCGTCGAGGCCGGACTGCCGGCCGGAGTGTTCAACGTGGTGCCCGGCCTCGGCCACGTCGCGGGCAAGGCCCTCGGCCTGCACCCGGACGTCGACGTGGTCACCTTCACCGGGTCGACCGAGGTCGGCCGGCACTTCCTGCGCTACGCCGCGGACAGCAACCTGAAGAAGGTCGTCCTGGAGTGCGGGGGCAAGAGCCCCCAGCTCGTGCTCGCCGACCAGAGCCACAAGCTCGCGGCGATCGCCGAGGAACTGACGGGCGCGGCGTTCTGGAACATGGGGGAGAACTGCACCTGCGGCTCGCGGATCCTCGTGCACCGCAGCTTGCGCGACGAGCTGGTCTCCGAACTCGTGGCCCGCACCGCGACCTGGACCGTCGGTGACCCGCAGGACCCCGACACCAGGACCGGCGCCCTGATCGAGGCGGCCCACCTGGACAAGGTGCTCGGCTACATCGAGTCGGGCCGCGCCGCCGGCGCCACGGTCGCTATCGGCGGCAACCGGGTCCGCGAGGAGAGCGGTGGCTGGTTCGTCGAGCCCACCGTGTTCACCGACGTCACACCGGACATGGCGATCGCCCGGGAGGAGATCTTCGGCCCGGTGCTGTCGGTGATCGCCTTCGACACCGAGTCCGAGGCGGTCGAGATCGCCAACGACTCGGAGTACGGACTGGCCGCGTCGGTGTTCACCGACGACCTCAACGCCGCACACCGCGTCGCCCGCGCCCTGCAGGCCGGGACGGTCTCGGTGAACTGCTACAGCGAGGGCGACATCACGACCCCGTTCGGGGGGTTCAAGACCTCCGGGTTCGGCGGGCACGACAAGGGCCTCGACGCCTTCGAGCAGTACACCGAGCTCAAGACCACCTGGTTCGCACTGAGCTGAACGAACCCCGGTACGGGCACTCGCTGCACCGCCGGCAACCCGTAATCGCAACGACACAAGAGGAGCACTTCCATGGCCGTGTGGCACGGAATCGTGGTCGCCGCGGCGCTGCCGCTGAAGAAGGACGACCTGGCGGTCGACCTGGACAAGCTCCAGGAGCACGTCGCCTGGCTCGCCGCCAACGGCTGCGACGGGGTGAGCCCCAACGGCTCTCTGGGCGAGTACCAGACGCTCACCACCGAGGAGCGCGCCGCCGTCGTCCGGGCCGCCGTCGAGGCCGCCCCCGAGGGCTTCTCGGTCATCCCGGGGACCGGCGCCTACGGCGCCGCCGAGTCCCGGCGCTGGGCCGAGCAGGCCCAGGAGGCGGGCGCGCACGGCGTGCTGTCCCTGCCGCCCACGGCCTACCGGGCCGGCCCGGACGAGGTCGTGGCCCACTACCGCGAGCTCTCGCAGGTCGGGCTGCCGGTCGTGGCCTACAACAACCCGTTCGACACCAACGTCGACCTGACCCCCGAGCTGGTCGCCCGGATCGCCGAGTTCGACAACATCGTCGCGATCAAGGAGTTCTCCGGCGACGTCCGGCGGGCCCACCAGATCCGTAGCCTGGCCCCGCAGATCGACGTCCTCGCGGGCGCCGACGACGTGCTCCTCGAGCTCGTGCTCGTCGGGGCCGTCGGCTGGATCGGCGGGTTCTCCAACGCGTTCCCGCGGGAGTGCCGCAAGCTCTACGACCTGGCCGTCGCCGGCGACCTCGCGCAGGCGCTGCCGCTGTACCAGCAGGTGCACGACGCGTTCGCCTGGGACTCGAAGCACACCTTTATCCAGGCGATCAAGCTGGCGATGGACATGGCGGGCCGCTACGGCGGGCCGGTGCGCCTGCCGCGCCTGCCGCTGGACGCCGCCGACGAGGCGCGCGCCCGCAAGGACTTCGAGCAGGCGTTCGCCGCCCTGTCGGCGGCGAGCTGAGCGTCATGTCTGCGATCCTCGTCAGTACGAGCCCACAGCGGCCGGACGACGTCGTGAGCCGGGAGCCGGTGACCGACCCCGCGGAGGTGGCGGCCGCCGCCGAGCGGGGGCGCTCCGCCGGACGCTCGTGGTGGGCCCAGGGCGCGTTCGCCCGCTCCGCCGCGCTCGACGCGGTCGGCCGAGCGCTCGGTGACAACGCCGCCGAGCTCGAGGACCTGATCGTCCGGGAGGTCGGCAAGCCGCGTACCGAGGCGCGCGGTGAGGTCGCCAGGGCGCGCTCTATCGTCGCCTACTACGCGCAGGCCGCACTGCTGCGCACCGGTGACGTGTTGCCGCCGAGCGGTCCGGGCATGCTGCTCACCGAGCGGCGCCCGCTCGGGGTGGTCGGGCTGATCACGCCGTGGAACTTCCCCGCGGCGATCCCGCTGTGGAAGAGCGTGCCCGCGCTCGCCGCCGGCAACGCCGTCGTGCTCAAGCCGTCCACCGACGGCATGGCGGTTGCCCGGCTGCTCGGGGAGATCCTCGGCAAGGCACTGCCCGAGGGGCTGTTCCAGCTCGTCCCGGGCGGCCGGGACACCGCGACCGCGCTCATCGACACGGTCGACGGTGTGTCGTTCACCGGGTCCACCGAGGTCGGCAGACAGGTGAGCGCGCGGGCGTCCGCACGGGGCATTCCGGTGCAGGCCGAGATGGGCGGGCAGAACGCGGCGATCGTGCTGCCCGACGCCCCCGTGGAACAGACCGCACAGCTCCTGGCCGGCGCGGCGATGGGCTTCGCCGGCCAGAAGTGCACCTCGACCCGGCGGATCGTCGTGGTCGGTGAACCCGAGCCGCTGACCGGGGCACTGCTCGCCGCGGTGGGCGACCTGGAGGTCGGTGACCCGGCCCTGACCTCCACGGTGGTCGGCCCGGTGATCGGCGCCGGTGCCGCGGCCGCGGTGCTCGAGGCCGCCGACCTCGTGCGGGTCGCGGGCGGGCAGGTGGTCACCGGCCGCGAGGCACCGGCCGCGGGCAGCTTCGTCTCGCCGGTCGTCGTGCGCGGAGTGCCCGCCGAGCACGAGGTGAACCAGCGTGAGACGTTCGGGCCGATCGTCTCGGTGATCCCGGCCGGCTCGGTCGCCGACGCCGTCCGCATCGCGGACGGCGTCGAGCAGGGTCTCGTCACCTCGGTGCACGGTCGCGACCTGGGGCCGCTACTGGATGTGGCGCGGGAGGTCACGACCGGAATGATCAAGATCAACGCTCCGACGACCGGTGTGGACTTCCACGCACCGTTCGGCGGGGAGAAGGACTCCAGCTCCGGTCCCCGCGAACAGGGCCTCGCCGCGCTCGACTTCTACTCGTCGACCCGCACGATCACCCTCGCTCCGCCGCCCGCGTGACGCGGCGACACCGAGCACATCGAGAAGGAGAGGTAGGACATGAAGATCCAGGGAGCGTTCCCCGCCATCGTCACCCCGTTCACCGCGGACGGTGCCGAGGTCGCGGAGCAGCCGCTGCGTGACCTGGTCGACCGCATCGTCGGTGCCGGCGCGGACGGCATCATCGCCTGCGGCGGCACCGGCGAGTTCTCCTCGCTGAGCTTCTCCGAGCGCCAGCAGGTCGTCGGGATCATCGTGGCGCAGACCGCCGGTCGGGTGCCGGTGTTCGCCCAGACCGGTGGGCTCACCACCGCCGAGGCCCTGCGCCACACCGAACATGCCGCCTCGGTCGGCGCCGACGGGGTGATGGTCGCCCCGCCGTTCTACGACCCGCTGCCCCGCGCCGCCGCGCGCGATTACTTCAGCGCGGTCGCGGCATCGACCGACCTGCCGGTGATGCTCTACAACTACCCGGGCGCCACCGGCCTGAACATGGACACCGAGTTCATCGTCGAGCTGGCCAGGGCGCACGACAACGTCCGCTACGTCAAGGACTCCAGCGCGGACCCCCTGCTGATGAGCGCCCTGATCACCGAGCACGCCGACGACATCGGCCTCTTCTGCGGCGAGGACGTCCTCGCCGAGGCGGCGCTGAACATCGGCGCGATCGGGCTGGTCACCGGCGTGTTCAACGTCGCGATGCCGGCGTATGCGCAGATTATCACGGCCGCCCGCGCGGGCGACGCGGCCACGGTCGCCCGGCTGCATCGTGAGCTGCTGCCGCTGGTGGTGTGTCTGGCGTCGAACCCGTACACCAGCGCGGTCAAGACCGCGTGCGAGCTGATCGGGCACGACGTCGGCCCGGTGCGGTCGCCGACCCCGAGCATCAGCGCCGAGGGTCGCAAGGAGCTGGAGCGGCGCATCACCGCGCTCGACCCGGCCTGGTTCGCCTGACCTGCTCCCCGGCTGACCGCGGTGGACGACGGCGACCGTCGTCCACCGCGGGCCTCAGGTCGCAGCGGCGGACCACTCCCGGGTGATATGACGCAGGTGCACCGTCATGAGCCGGGTGGTCTCCTCGGGGTCACCGGACTCCATCGCCCCGACGATGTCGAGGTGCTCCAGGGCGGAGGCGCGCAGCCGGCCCTCGTCGAGGAGCCCGTGCAGACCGTAGAGGCGAGTCTGGTCGCGTAGGTTCCCGACCAGTCGGACCAGCCGGTCGTTGCCGTGCAGGTCGAGGAGTCCGAGGTGGAACTCGCGGTCGCGTTCGAGGTACGCGGTGATGTCGCCGGCCTCGGCCGCGGTCACGATCTCCTCCGCGGTCTTGCGGAACGGTGCGAGATCGGCTCCCTCGAGGCGCCGGGCGAGGTCGGCCATCGCGGGCACCTCTAGCATCAGCCGCAGTTCCTCGATGTCGCGCAGCTCTTCTGGGCTGATCGGGACCACCCGGTATCCGCGATTGCGCACCGCGACCATCAGCCCGTCGTTGACCAGCGCCAGCATCGCCTCCCGGACCGGCGAGTTCGACACACCGAGCTCGCTCGCGAGCGCGGACGCCGAGTAGATCTCACCTGGGCGGAGCTCGCCGCTCACGACGGCCTGGCGGAGCAGTGTCAGGGCCTGCGCACTCAGCGACACCTGCTCGAGGCCCGTCGAACGGGCGATGATCGGACCACTCGGCACCGCCATGATGCCTTCCCTTCCCCGCACTACTGAAGGATTACATTCTACTCATGACAGATCAGCTGCGTCCCGTGTCGACGTGGACGAACTGGGCACGGAACCAGTCGTTCGTCCCGTTCGCCGTACACGTTCCGTCATCGGAGTCCGACGTCGCGACGATCGTGGCCGACGCACGCCGATCGGGGCAGGCGGTCCGGGCCGCGGGCAGCGGCCACTCCTTCACCCCTGTCGTGGAGACCCCCGGGCGCCTGCTCGACATGTCGCGGCTCTCCGGCGTCCTCGCCGCCGACGGCCGTTCCCGTACCGCGCGGATCCTGGGGGGCACCCCGCTCTCCCGGGTCGGGGAGCCGCTGTGGCGGGCCGGGCTGTCCCTGCAGAACCAGGGCGACACAGACGGCCAGACGATCGCGGGAGCGGTGGCGACCGGGACCAAGGGCTCCGGTCCCCGCTACGGCAGCTTCTCCTCGACGGTGCGCGCCGTCCGCCTGGTGGACGGCCGGGGCGAGATCGTCGAGGTCGATGGGACCGACCCGGAGGTGCTCCACGCGGCACAGGTCTCGCTCGGGCTGCTGGGGGTCGTCACCGAGCTCACGCTGGAGTGTCTGCCGGCCTACCGGCTCCGGGAGGCCAACGCCGTCCTGGGCCTGGACGAGCTGCTCGACGTCTGGGAGACCGCACCCGAGCAGTACCGCCACTTCTCTTTCTTCTGGGCGCCGCACGACTCGGCTTGGAGCCTGTACGGCCTGCCCGAGTTCCCGGCCGACCACGTCTACGCGAAGTTTCTCACCGAACTGCCTGTCGGCCCCGACCCCGCCGCCGAGCCGGTCAGTGGGGAGCCCGGCAGCCGGCAGGGGCGCGCCTACGCCGTCTACCCGGACCTGCCGGAAGACGAGGAGGAAACGGACCCCGGCTACGTGGAGCTGGAGCACATGGTCGAGCGCTCCCGGGCCCGGGAGGCGTTCCTGGCGATCCGGACCCTCATGCGCGAGCGCTTCCCGAAACAGATCTCGCCCGTGCAGGTCCGCTGGCAGGGCGCCGATGAGGCGTTGCTCTCGGCGCAGTACCACCGCGACACCGTCTCGATCTCGGTATCAGGGATCCGGAGCGACGAGGGTGACCACTTCCTGCGGGCCGTCGACGCCGAGCTGCTGCGCTTCGGCGCGCGTCCGCACTGGGGTAAGGCGAATTACCTTACTGCGGAGCAGGTGCGAACGTGCTTCCCGCGGGTCGACGACTTCCTGGCGGTGCGCCGGCGGTTCGACCCAGACGGGGTCTTCCTGACGCCCTATCTTCGACGGCTTCTCGACGTCTGAGGGATGCATGGCGTTCTGCTCTGTTGTGTAGGCACGTAGGCACGGACCCGTAATCATGTCACGAGCTCTTCGACGGTGTCTGATGACCTTGCTTGCACCGTGTGTGGTGCGGGATGCCTCATGCCGACGGTTGAGCTCGCTGTGGAATCACTCGTGGTGCGAACTGGTGATGGTTCGTGCGAATTGCGCCCTACTGTGCGATGGGTACCGGAACAGGTGGAGCTCGAAGACTCTCCGTGTTGCTCTACTACGTGTCCTTTTAAGCCGCGGGTTCGGGGTCTGATCTCGCGGCGGCCTGCCGCTTGTCGGCAGCGGCGACAACTTCGGGCGTACGCGGCGACGCCGAGCAGTTCCGCCCACTGCACTGTCGCCGCTAGACACCGGGGCGTCGCCGCCCGGGCTCCCGGAGGTAGCGCCAGTCGGATGTGGAAAGATCCCCCTTTGTGGCGATGACGTCCTTTTACACGGGGCCCAACCGCGGCCGACTTGATGTCGCCTCGTGGGACGAACTGGTCGCGGCGGTCCAAGCGGGCTCATTGACGGAGACGCAGTGGGTGGAGTGCAAGGCGGCCATCCCGGCGGCTGCCGCCGGGGCGAACCTGGAGCTTGCGAAGGACCTGGCGTCGTTGACCGTCGACGGGGGAGTGCTCGTCATCGGGGTGAGCGATAAGGCGACAGCAGCGGAACATGTCGTCGGCACGGATGCCCCCCTGGAGGCCCTGAAAGACCGGATCTCCAGCGTCGCAGGACAGACGCGCGTGCAGCCGGCCATGCATGTCGTCTTTGGCGAGCCGCTGCAGAATCCCGACGGAAGTGGCCGGTACGCGCTGCTGGTTGTGGTGCCGCAGTCCGCGACCGCTCCTCATATGGTTGATAACCGGTACTGGGGACGAAGCGCTGTCGGTAAGCGCCCCCTCGGCGACGCCGAGGTTGCCTCCCTGTTCGCGCAGCGCCGGCTCGCCGCTGACGACTTCGAGGCGCGTTTGCGCAAGCTCAGCGATGAGCTCGACCCGATTCCCATCGCGGACCGCCTGGGGATCCATGTCTCGGTGCTGGTGCGTCCAGAAGTCCCTGCCCGAGAAGACTTCCTCGGGCTGATCGACGATCGGAATCGCCTCGGTCAAGCGCTACACGGTGCCCGCCGGAACGTGGCCTACAAGATCAACAGGTCACCCAACTTCCTCGACCTCGGCCGCCCCTACGCCCACACCGATGGCCCGGCGCTCGAGGCCATCTTCAACTCTGCGCCTGACCTGTCTGACCGATACTGGATGGCGCGGGCGGAAACCCACAATATGAGGTTGCTCGTTGGCGGTGATGGGGCTCTCAGCGTCGTGTCCGCTCGTGGGAGCAACCCGTGGGAGGACGGCACCAACCAGATTGACTTTGCCTGCATCGTCGAGGTCGTCCATCAGTCGGCTCAGCTCGCTGGGTTCCTCGGCGAGGGGCACATGGAGTATCAGGGCATGTGGCGGATCGGCGTTCATGTCAGCGGGATGGTCGGTGCCCTCGGCCACTCCAACGGGGCCTTCGCCAGCGACAGGGGACAGCCCTTCGCTGGGGACGAGTACCTCCACATCGTCACGGCCTCGACGGTGGACCTGTGGGAGCGTCCTGTCACGGTAGTCGGTCATCTTCTCCGGAATCTGGCGAGAGTGTCCGGCTTCCGTGGTGACACGAGCCCTCTCATGGACCCGGAGACGACACCCCTCTGGTGATCGCCCGCATCGCAGTGAGCGCGATCTAAAAGTCCGCTCGGCTGGGTACCGGGACACTTCTCGGCCGAGGGGGGCCAGGCAGCTCAGAGACGGTCTGCTGTTGACGGTGCTAACACGCAGTTGCCTCGCGCCGAACTAGCAGCGGTCAAGTTGCTGGCGACCAGAATCGAGAGCAAACAGTGGAAACGGCGCTTGCGTCGCAGATAGTTACGGCCGTCGCGACGTTGGTCGGCGTGATCCTAACTCTTCTAACCAACGCGTTTCTAGAGCGGCGACGCGCCCGCGACAATCGACAGCTTGAGCAAATGAAGCTAGGCGCCGAGCGTGCGAAGTGGCTTAGGGAAGCCAAGCAGAGAGCGTACTCCGACCTCTCAGCGGCAGGTGAGAACGCGCTACAGTTCATGCGAGTCGAGCTCCCCCTAGTGCTCTCAGACAATAAAGACGTAGCTGCCGCCGAAGCTCAATGGATTGAGCTGCGAACCGCCTTGCGCCTATCGTTCAATCAGCTAGCACTTGTTGCTCCGCCCGAGGTCTGTGCTACGGCTCGTGAGGTGTGGCGTGCCGCGCGAAATACCGGTAACGATTTCTTTGAGCAACTACGAGCCCAGAGGTCGGGCGCGTCGTCTGACGCGGCACTCCTTTCGAGGGGCGCGATCCGAACCGCAGTTGGTCAGATGGGCCGACTCGGCGACAAGAACCTGGACGCCTGCAGGGCTGACCTGAGCGGCGAGTAGAACCAACAGCACCTAGGTTAGCTCCACGACCGGTAGTTCTGGCGGCCGATCGGGGTGCTCCCGACTGACGGCGCCAGCCCAAAGGCATGACGCCGCAGCAGGTCAGGTGCGTCCTTAGGTAGCAGCGGGCCGGGTAGCTGGACCGACGGCCGCGCCCGGGCCGGAGGTGGAGGGTTCGGACGGCGGGCCGGCGGGACCAGCCGCCCTGACGCCGCCGGAGGCAGCGCCTTGAGGATGTAGAGGCCCGTTCGGCAACGGTCTCGGCCAACGGGAATGCCAACGCTTATGCAAGCCAACCGGTGTTGCCGTCCGCTCACCAGTGTTGACCGATTGTGGTCGGTAGCTGCACCGCTGTCGTTGGCTGCGTGCCGCTCACTACCTGCGACGATGCGACTCACGACCCGTCAGGTTGCCGGTTCGAACCCGGCCCGCCCCACGTCGTCGCAGGTCAACGGTTTGTGATCGTGACGCTGTGCTTCGCACGGTGGTCGATTTCAACGGGAACCAAACGGAACCCCTTGGGTTCGACAAGCAATAAGGTGCTCGGCATGGCCCGACCGCCTTTGCCGATGGGGACACACGGCAGCATCAAGGTGGCTCGGCGTGCCGGCGAGAGGTCCCGCCTCGCTCAGTCGGCTCTCGACGTGCCGTGCACTCCAAGACCCCTCGACCCCCGTCGTCCGGGATCGAGGCCATCACCGCTCGGGTGGCTCCGTGTCGCACGGCGTGCTCGGCGAACGCCCGGACCGTGTCCGCGGTGTCGGGTTCCCCCGGGGCGGGGCGACCACGTAGATCGCCTGAACGCCGTCGAGCACGGGCGCCCTCGTGCTCCGGTCGTCCCAGTCGAACGAGAGGTGGGCGGAGCACGACACCGCTCGCACACCGTGGCCCGGCCACCTAGGAACCGGGCGACACGCCCGCCCGTCTTGCCGGTACCGCCGGTGACCAGGATCGTCGCGTCGCTCACCCGGGGTGGCCTTCTCCTTTGGTCGATACTTCAGTGCCTAGCGAGTCGCCCTGGACCAGGGTGATGATGTCTTCCGCGGTGCGCAGGCGCTCGTCGCGGGACAGCGATTGGGTGCCGAGGACCTCGTTGACCCAGAGACCGTCCGCGGCCAGGAGGGCGATGGTGGCCGTGCGGCCGGCCGCCATCGCCCCGGGCTGGCGTCGGCCCGTCCACCGTTCCATGACGTCGTCCCAGGTCCTCTGGTGCTCGGTGTGCTGGCTGTCGAGGATCATCTGGAGCTCGGAGCGCGTGGCCGAGACCGCGGCCGTGCGGATGTAGGCGACGAGGCGTTCGGTGGCGGTCGTCTGGTCGACGGGCTTGTCGCAGGCGGCCTCCAGCTGTCGCTCCCATCGTCGTGCGAGGTGATGGTGGATGGAGGCGATCAGCTCGTCTCGGGACTGGAAGTGGTAGAGGATCCCGCCCCGGGTGATACCGGTGGCGGCAGCGATCGAGTCGAAGGTGATCGCGGTCACGCCATCGGTCTCGATCACCTCGACGGCCGCGTCGAGGATCGCCGATTTCTTGCTCTCACGCACGGGGCGGTCCTCTCGATGCAATCGGTGGTGGTCAGTGGTTGTCGGCGTACTCCATCGCCTCGCTGCGGCGACCATATGCCCGCAGGAGCAGGCCGGTGACCAGGGCGCCGATCGCGAGTATGACGACGAGCACGATCATGGCGACCAGGTAGGCGGTGTCGAAGGCGGCGTTGACCGCACCGATCAGCGCAGGGTCGCCGTCCGCCACTCCGAGCGCGTCGGCGATGCTCTCCCGTGCAGCCTCGGGGGCTCCGGCGGGCAGCCGCACCGACGCGGCGTACACGAACGTCAGCATGCTCCCAAGTAGGGCGACGGCCGACAGCGACCCGATCTCGTAGGACACCTCCTCGACCGATGCCGCCATGCCCGCCTTGCGCGGTGGGGCGTTGCCCATGATCGCGGCCGAGGCCACCGAGAACGCCCCTCCCAGACCCAGTCCGGTCACGATGAAGCCGACGATGAGGACGGCGAGGCTCTCGACTCCGATGGAGAGGACTGCGAGCGCCAGGCCCAGGGCCCCCGCGCCCAGACCGCCCGCGATGAGGAACCGCAGCCCCAGGACGTGCAGGAACGCGGCTCCTAGGAGGCCCGAGGGCAGTGCGCCCAGGGCGACCGCCGCGACCAGCATCCCAGCCTCTAGCGGAGTGAACCCCTCGACGAGCTGGAACCTCTGGGTCGTTACCAGCTGCGCACCCGCGATTGCGAACATCGCGAAGATCGCCGCCAGCACTCCGCCGGAGAACGCCCGGTTGCGGAAGACGCCGAAGTCCAGCAGTGGCTCGTCCATACGCCGCTGCCGGCGCACGAACAGGGTGAAGCCGACCGCCGAGGCCACCAGTGCCCCCGCCACGACCGCCCAGTTCTGCGGGATGTGCGCCAGCTCCTTGATGAACAGCACGGCGCCCACCAGTCCGAGCATCGCCTGCAGCGAGGAGAGGAGGTCCCACTTCTTGGAGGGATCCGGGTCGTTGGGCGGCGCGATGATCGCCGTCGCCACCAGCGCGAGTGCCACCACGGGGACGTTGATCAGGAAGACCGACCCCCACCAGAACCGTTCGAGCAGCAGCCCGCCGAGGATCGGGCCGAACGCCGCGCCCACCACGGACAGGCTGCCCCAGATCGCGATCGCGATGTTGCGTTCCCGGGAGTCGGCGAACGTCAGCCGGATCAACGCGAGTGTGGCCGGCATCATCGACGCCGCGCCCACGGCGAGCAGTGCCCGCGCACCGATGAGGACCTCAGCGGTGGGCGCGAACGCCGCGGCCAGCGAGGCCACACCGAAGATCCACAGGCCTGCCACGAACATCCGGCGGTGCCCGACCCGGTCGCCCAGTGTGCCCGCGCCGAGCAGCAGTCCCGCCATCACTACGGGATAGGCGTTGATGATCCACAGCGCCGCCGAACTCGAGGCTCCGAGATCCGCCGTCAGCGTCGGCAGGGCGGTGTAGAGGATGGAGTTGTCCAGCGTGATCAGCAGCAGCCCGGCGCCCACGGTCACCAGTAGCCACCACCGCAGAGGTGAGGTCGCGATGTTCCTCAACTGGCTGCGGTCCTGCGGCGTGCTCTCCACGCAAACTATACTAACATGTCAGTACAGTTTGCGTTTTCCCCACCTGGCCTTGGTCGCTCGAGCGGCACAGGCGGACGCGCAGATGGTTCACCACCGCGAAATAGCTCTTGATGCTGCGCGGGACCGCGGCGTTGACCCGGTGCAGCGCGTGGGTCGACCCATCCACGCCGAAGTTCGGGGCATTGGGTGGAGCGATCGGCTGGCGGCGGAGGCAGGGGCGACCGCGGGCCGACAACGAGCGAATCGACTGGATCGTCGCCTTGGTGCGCTCACAAGCCCGTGACACCACACGAAACGGTGGCTACGAGCGGTTCGAATGTCAAGTACCGGGTTCGGTGGAGGCTGGGTTCTCACGCGTCGGCGGGCTGCCGGGCGTAGTAATTGGCTTCGTGCTCGACCGGTGGGATCAGGCCGATCTCGCCGTGCAGACGACGGTGGTTGTACCAGTCGATGTACTCCGCGACCGCGATCTCCAGGTCGTTGATCCCGGTCCAGGGCCCCTTGTTGCGAACCAGTTCGGCCTTGAACAGCGAGTTGAACGCCTCGGCCATCGCATTATCGTAGGAATCGCCGACCGAGCCCGCTGACACAACCGCGTCGACATCGCCGAGCCGCTCGGTGTAGCGGATCGCACCGTATTGCACTCCGCGATCAGAATGATGTACAAGTTCAGATAGGTCACGGTCGTCGCGTTCGCGGGTCCAGATGCCCATGTTGAGCGCGTCCAACGCCAGATCGGTGTAGAGGTTCGTCGACAACTGTCATCCCACGACTCGACGCGAGTACACATCGAGCACGAACGATGCATACACCCACCCGGAATACGTCTTCACATAGGTGATGTCGGCTACCCACAGCTCGTTCGGGGCCGTCGCAGTGAAGTTCCGCTCGACCAGGTCCGGGCGTAGGTTCGGTCCGCTGGCGCGGACCGTCGTGCGAGGCACTCGCACCCGGGAGATCCCGCGCAGACCAGCAGTCTTCATCAGACGAGCGACCGTACAGCGAGCCACCGGCGCGCCGTCGACTCCACCCTCGCGGCCAAGTTGTTTCCACACCTTCCGAATCCCATACACCCCGAAATTCTCGGCATGCACCCGCGCGATCTCCGCGCTCACCACCCCGTCCCGCATCGCACGCTCTGACTGCGCCCTGGTCTTGAATGTGTAGTAGGTGCTCGGGGCAACCTTGACGCCGGCCTCGGCGAGGACGGCGCAGATCGGCTCGACCCCGAACTCGGATTTCTGGTCGTCGATGTAGTTGACGATCAACGCTGTGGGCGGTCGAGCTCCGCCGCGAAAAAAGCCGACGCAGATTTCAGGATCGCGTTGGCTCGCCGCAGCTCACGATTCTCGCGTTCGAGCTCGGCCAGTCTCGCGGCCTGATCGGTGCTCACACCCGGTCGGTCACCGTCATCGATCTCGGCCTGGTTGACCCACCCGCGCAGCGTTTTGGGGTTGATCCCGAGCTGGTCACCGACCCGCCGGCACGCGCCTTTGGCTCCGGACTCGGCCTTGATGTCGCGGACCAGGCGGATCGCTCGTTCCCGCAGCTCGTCGGGGTACTTCCGTGGGGCAGCCATCGATTCTCATCCTCGCTGGAGTTGCTGCCCTCCATCAAAACCGGGGCGAGACAGAGTGCAGCCGTTACCTTCTTCGAGTCCGAGTGTCGGTCCGGCGATGCTGTCGGCCGGCGCGCGCGGCGAGCCCGTCCTGGCTCGTCCCGGCCGGTCGGCGAACCTCGGCCGGCAACGGTCCGGGCCCCATGGGCTCAGGTGATGTGCCCGGTCTCCGGCGGCTCCCACATCTCAACTCGGGGGACCTGAGGCGTCCGTGGCCGGCGGAGCGCCGGCGCGCAGTGCCGTCGCCGGAACGTCCGCTGCGACCAGCAGTCCGCGGCCGAGGACGAGGCAGTGATCGCTCCGCAACGCGACGGCCCTGTCGTGGGTGATCCGCACGACGCTCGTGCCCGCCCGTCGTTCCTCGTCGAGGGCCTGCTCGATCAACTCTGTCGCGCCGACGTCGAGCCCCGTCTCGGGTTCGTCCAGCAGGAGTAGCTCCGACTGCTGCGCCAGCCCCTGAGCGAGCAACATCCGCTGGCGCTGCCCTCCGGACAGGGAGGCGACGGACCGGTCTCCGAGTGCGGTCAGTTCCAGTCGCCGCAGGCAGTCGGTCACCACCTCGCGGTCACGTGTCGTGAGCCTCAACCACGGTCCCCGATGCGCCCACCGGCCCATCGCGACCGCCGCCCGAACCGTCAGCGGCAGGGAGTCGGGGAGCGCGCTGCGCTGGGTGACGTACGCGGGCCGCGTCCGGCACGACCGGGTCACCGAACCGGACAGCACCGGACGGACGCCGGCGATCGCGTCGAGCAGTGTGGACTTCCCGCTGCCGTTGGGTCCGACGATCGCGGTGGTGCGCCCGGCCGGTAGCGCCGCGTCGACCGACTCCAGCACGACTCGTACGGGGTAGCCGACGGTCACGGCGTCGAGGGTCACCACGGGCTGCATGTCGGCCCGGTCACAAGATATCGATAATCGTTCTCATTGTGCTTAGCGTACCGCCTCGTCATGGAGTGGTTACTGGAGCCGTTCGCCGTCGGGTTCGTGCAGCGGGCGTTCGTCGCGGGGGTTCTCGTGTCGATCGTCTGCGCCGTCGCCGGCACCTGGGTCGTCCTGCGCGGGATGGCCTTCCTCGGCGACGCGATGTCACACGGGCTGCTTCCCGGGGTCGCGCTCGCCGCGCTCGCCGGCGTCGACCTGGTCGTCGGTGCGGTGGCCAGTGCGATGGTGATGGCGGCCGGAGTGTCGGCGCTCGGCCGGTCGCGGCAGCTGTCACAGGACACCGCGATCGGGTTGCTGTTCGTCGGGATGCTGGCCGCCGGCGTGATCGTCGTGTCGTCGTCGGCGTCCTTCGCGGTGGATCTCACCGGGTTCCTGTTCGGCGACGTCCTGGCGGTCGGGACCCGCGAGTTGTGGCAGCTCGCCGCGGCGGTGGTCGCGACCCTGCTGCTCGGTGCGGCCGGTCACCGGGCCTTCGTCGCGCTGGCCTTCGACCCACGCAAGGCGCACACGCTGGGGCTGCAGCCCGGGCTCGCGCACGGCCTCCTGCTCGTGCTGCTCACCCTCGCGATCGTCGCCTCCTTTCGGGTGGTCGGCACGCTACTGGTGTTCGCCCTGCTCATCGCGCCGCCCGCGGCGGCGGTGCTGTGGGCCCGACGGATCCCAGGCGTGATGGCCGGCGCGGCGCTGCTCGGGATCGTCGCCAACGGCGCGGGGCTCCTCGTGTCCTGGCACGCCGGTACCGCGGCCGGGGCCACCGTCGCCGCCACCGCCGTCGGTCTGTTCTTCCTGTCCTGCCTCGCCGCCGCGCTGCGTTCCCGGCGGCGGCCGGCACCGACCGTGGCCGGGTCCGCGGAGATTGTCGAGAACCACACCTCCTGATGCCCACATCACCTGTGCGCCGCGTCCTCTGTCCACTCGCACTCGTCGCCGCCCTCGCCTCGGGATGCGCCATCGATCCGGAGCCGCCCGGCGAAGGGGCTCCGCACGGCTACGTCGAGGGCGCCGAGGAGACCGCCGAGGCGCAGACCAGGCTGGTCGTCGCCGACGCCGGCTCCGGCGCGGTGACCGTGCTGGACCTGCTGACCGAGGAGGCCACCGAGGTCGCGTCCGTGCCGGGACCGCGCGGCATGGCCGGGGACGGCCGCTTCGGCTACGTGGCCGGGGTCGACGGCGTGACCCGCATCGTCGACAGCGGCGCCTGGACGGTCGACCACGGCGACCACGTGCACTACTACCGCACCGGGATCGGCGAGGTCGGCGAGCTGCCCGGCGAGGCGCCGCTCGCGGTGGTCGGTGACGACGGCGCCTCGGTCCTGTCCGCCGGCTCCGGCGCGATCTCGGTGCTGGACCGGGCCGCGCTGGAGGACGGGGCGATCGCGCCCGGCGCCGGGACGGCCGGTGCCACCGGCGCCGCCGTGCCGCTGGCCGGGCGCGTCCTCGTCGCGACCACCTCGCCCGGTGCGGCCGGCCCGGCCCGGGTCTCGGTGCGCGACCGGGAAGGGGACGAGGTCGCCGCCCTCGCCGAGCCGTGCCCCGCCCCGGAGGGCGCGGCCCTGACCCGGCGCGGCGCGGTGTTCGGCTGCGCCGACGGTGCCCTGCTGGTGACCGAGAAGGACGGTGAGTTCAGCGCACTGCGGATCCCGTACCCGGAACCGGTCGCCGAGGGGGAGCGGGCACGGTCGTTCACCGGACGGCCCGGCAGCTCCACCCTGGCCGCCCGGGCGGGTGACGAGGCGGCCTGGTCGCTCGACCTGGGTGCGCGGACGTGGACCCGGATCGCGACCGGATCCACCGTGGCGGTCACCACCGTCGGTGAGGACGGGCCGTTCCTCGCGCTGGGGCCGGACGGGGTCCTGCGCGCTCTCGACCCGGCCGACGGGCGCACCGAGGCGGAGCGGCCGCTGCTGGACGCGGATGCCGTGGCCGAGGCCGAGGGGCTGGTGACGATCGAGCTCGACACCGAACGCGCCTACGTCAACGACCCCTCCGGCGGCACGATCCACGAGATCGACCACGGCGACGACCTGCGGGTCGCGCGGACCCTGCAGGTCCCCGGCCGGGCCAGCTTCATGATCGAGACCGGGCGATGAGCCGGACCCGCCCGGCCGGGCGCCGGATCCGCGTCCCGGCGTTGCTGCTCCTGGTCGTCGCGCTGCTGTCGAGCGGCTGCGGCGCCGTCGCGGCGGACCGCGACGGAATCGTCGTCACCACCAACATCCTCGGTGACGTCACCCGCAACGTGGTCGGCGACCAGGCCGAGATCACGGTGCTGATGAAGCCGGACGCCGACCCGCACTCGTTCGGGATCTCCGCGCAGGAAGCGGCCCGGATGGAACGCGCCGGCCTCATCATCCACAACGGACTCGGTCTCGAGGAGGGGATCGGACGCAACGTCCGAGCTGCGGCCGACGTGGGGACCCCCGAGGTGGCCGTGGGAGAGCGCGTCGACCCGATCCCCTACGTCTCGGGTGAGAGCGGCGGAGCACCGGACCCGCACTTCTGGACCGATCCGCTGCGGGTACGCGACGCGGCGCTGCTCATCGCCGAGGAGGTCGTCGCCCACGTCGACGGCGTCGACCCGGCTGCGGTCCGGGCCAACGCCGAGCGCTACGCCGAGGAGATCACCGCACTGGACGCGGACATGACCGTGAGCTTCGCCGCGATCACGCCCGAGCGGCGCACGCTCGTCACCAACCACCACGTCTTCGGGTACCTGGC
The DNA here is from genome assembly GCF_040105385.1 of Pseudonocardia nematodicida. Classification (NCBI taxonomy): domain Bacteria; kingdom Bacillati; phylum Actinomycetota; class Actinomycetes; order Pseudonocardiales; family Pseudonocardiaceae; genus Pseudonocardia; species Pseudonocardia nematodicida. The sequence continues at coordinate 268,255 of NZ_JBEDNQ010000010.1, read as the reverse complement.
GCAGCGCTACGACTTCGAGGTCGTCGGCGCGGTGCTGCCCAGCGGGACCACGCTCGCCTCGCCCAGTGCCTCGGACCTGAGCGGTCTGGCCGACACGATCCGCGGCGCCGGCGTCCCGACGATCTTCGCCGACTCCTCGCAGCCCGACCGTCTCGCCCGGGTGCTCGCCGAACAGGCCGGTGTGGACGTCGAGGTCGTCCCGCTGTTCTCCGAGTCGCTGGGCGGTCCCGGGTCGGGCGCGGAGACCTATCTCGACCTCATGCGCTCCAACACCGTCGCCATCGGCGAGGGGCTGCAGAACTGATCGCGCGGTGACCGACCACGGCATCGCAACCACCGGAAAGAGGTTCACGACCATGACGTCCCGTACCCGGCCGCGCCGGCGCACCGCCGTCGCGCTCTCCAGTCTCACCGTCGCGGCACTGGCACTGTCCGCATGCGGCACCGGCGGGGCCGCCGAGCCCGCACCGGCGTCCGTCACCGACCCCATCGCCCTGACCCACGACGGCGGCATCTACGTCCTCGACGGAGGCACGCTCGAGCTGCGGAGCGAGATCGAGCTGCCCGGGTTCAACCGCCTGAATGCCGTCGCCGACGGCCGGCACGCCATGGTGTCGACCTCCACCGGGTTCCGCGTGCTGGACATGGGTGCCGGGGCACTGACCGACGTCGAGTACCCCGCACCGACGCCCGGGCACGTGGTCAACCACCACGGCCGGACCGCGCTGTTCGCCGACGGCACCGGCGAGGTCACGATGCTGGACTCAGATGCGGTCCTCGACGGTCCGGACGCCGCCGACACCTACACCACGCCCGAGGCGCATCATGGCGTCGCCGTGGAGCTGGCGGACGGATCGCTGGTCACGACCCTCGGGAACGAAGAGGAACGCCCGGGCATCGTGGCGCTCGACGCCGCCCGCAATGAGATCACCCGCAACGAGGACTGCCCCGGCGTGCACGGTGAGGCCACCGCCCGGGGCGAGGCCGTGGTCATCGGCTGCGAGACCGGGGTGCTGATCTACCGGGACGGTGCGATCACCAAGGTGGACAGCCCGACGCCCTACGGCCGGATCGGCAACCAGGCCGGCTCTGACGTGTCTCCGGTCACCCTCGGTGACTACAAGCAGGACGAGGCCGCCGAACTCGAGCGGCCCACCCAGGTGTCGCTGATCGACACCGAGACCAACCGGCTGCAGCTGGTCGATCTCGGCACCAGCTACACGTTCCGTTCGCTGTCCCGCGGCCCCGAGGGTGAGGCGCTGGTGCTGGGCACCGACGGCAGCATCCACGAGATCGACCCGGCCGCGGGCAGCGTGATCCGCACGATCCCGGTGATCGAGGCGTGGGAGGAGCCGCTGGACTGGCAGCAGGCCCGTCCCGCTCTGTTCGTCCGCGGCGGCACGGCGTATGTCACCGAGCCGGGCGCGAACGCGGTGCATGCCGTCGACCTCGCCGCCGGCGAGGTCACGAACTCGGCGACCCTGCCTGCGACGCCGAACGAGATCACCGGCGCGAGCGCCTGACCGTCGGTGGGTCCGCCCGGGTGTCCGGCCGTGGACTCCGGGGCGGGCCCACGCCGGTCGGTGGTCGCGCTGGCGGTGTCGGTACGCGCTGCCGTTGCAGGGGATCGACTCGGCCGCGCCGGTCGTGGAGACGCTCGGGACCGTCGGCTTCCCCGACATCGAGTGCGAGCCCACGGACTCCGGGGATACCACCGGACGATGATCCGCGCGCTCCGCGGTGACGGCCGGCCGTGCCCGCGGGCGTGACCTCGGAACCGCCGGGCGGTCAGTGCGCTCGCCGGGCGGGCTCGATCTGCCAGTACGACGTCGGCGGTCTCCACCGCGACGTCGGGCGGGTGTCGTTGTGCGACACCGTGCGTCCCGAGGCGCCGGACTGTGAGGCCGGCGCGGATTGACCCGCACGTCGTCGTAGGTGGCGCAGTGAGAGACGTAGAGGCTGGCTCGGCGACGGTCCCGCCCAACGGGAATGCCAACGCTTATGCACGCCAACCGATGTCACTGGCCGCCCGCGTTCCCGCCCCTCCGCGAAGTGGCACTCATCGGGCGCAGTCGGTCGCGGCCCGCTCGCCGCGAAAGCGCGTCGATTTGGACGAGCCGGCTGTCGGGCGGAGCCGTGGGACCGATGGTGGAGCGAACTGAAGTTTCGCGGTGTGCGTGGTGTCGGCTCCTGAGGCTGCGCGGGTTCGGGTTCGGTCCCCGGGCATCACGACGATCCCCACCCCAGCGGGAGGCCCGGCACGTCGGAGGAACGTTCGCAGAGCAGGACCCGCCCGCCCTTCCCCGCGGTGACGACCAGCAGGTCGAAGTCCGGTCCCGCGAAGCAGAGGTTGGTCGGGAAGGTCGGCTCGGAGAACCCGAGCTTCTCCTCGACGGCGCCGTCCGGTCCGAACACGACGATCGAGTTCGCGTCGGGGGACGCGGCGTACAACCGGCCCTCGACATCGAGAGCGAGGCCGTCCGGCCCACCTTCCGGCAGGACCAGCGGCTCGCCGGCAGGCCGGAGCCGCTCGCCGTCCCAGCGGTGCCGGCTCACGATGCCGCGGCTGGTCTGCGCAAGGAACAGATCGTCACCGGAGAAGGTCAGACCGTTGGGATAGTCGACGTCGGCGAGGACGACGTCCACGGCACCGGAGTCCCGGTCGAGCGCGAGGACTCGTCCATGCGTGGTGGATCCGGGTGGCCCCGGGTCGGTGAACCAGAGGCGGCCGTCCGGTCCGATTGCGAGGTCGTTGGGGGCCTGCGCTCCGGTGACGGGAAGGTCGTCGACGCTGGCCGTCGGTCCGATCCGCTGCAGTCCCGCCTGGGCCGGGCGGGTGGAGCTGCTCGTCCGGACCGCACCTCCGTTCTGGGCGACCCAGACGGTGCCGCTCTCGTCCTCGGCGAGCCCGTTCGGTCCGCCACCGACGTCGATGCTGCGGCGGACGCCCCCTTCCAGCCCGATCTCGACGACGGCTCCCCGGGACAGCGCGACGACGAGGAGCCGCTGGTCGGTCGTCCACAGTGGTCCTTCAGTGAACCCGATCCCCTCGGCCAGCGTGCCGGCGATCATCGGGCGCCTCCGGAGAGCATGTCGCGCAGCAGCCGCTTGCTGAACTTGCCGGTGTCGGTGAGCGGGACGTCGTCCTCGGCGAGGACCTCGATACGGGCCGGGACCTTGTAGCCGGCCGCACGCTCCCGCACGTGGTCGGCGAGCCGCCGCGCGAGGTCGTCGGCGGGGACGCCACGGGGGATGACGGCGGCGACCATCTCCTCGGTCCCGAGACGGTCCTCGACCCCGACCACGAAGGCCTGGTCGACGTCGCTGTGGCTGCAGAGCAGCTCCTCGACCTCGATCGGTGCGATGTTGATGCCCTTGATCTTCAACATCTCCTTGCGCCGCCCGACCACCCTGAGCCGCTGCTCGGCGTCGAGAGCCCCCAGGTCGCCGGTACGCAACCAGCCGCCTTCCCGGAAGGCGCCCTCGCCGAGTGCAGGATCGCCGAGGTAGCCGTCGATCACGCAGCCGCGCAGCTCGATCTCCCCGGTCCCGCCGGTACGTACAACTCGGCCCTCGTCGTCGACGATGCGGATCTCCTGCGTGTCGAGCACACGCCCGGCGGTGCCCAGGACGATCTCAGGCGGGTCGTCCGCATCGGTCATGGCCGAGTGGCCGTAGGCCTCGGTGAGGCCGTAGACGCTGCAGATCCCGGTGACCCCGAGTTCCTCGAGGACCAGCCGGCGATCCTCGCGGGTGAACCCGGTCGTCCCGGTCCGCAGCGCCGAGATGTCGTGGCTGCTGAAGCCCGGGGCGGCCAGCAGGTTCCGGGTGGTCGGGCCGAATCCGTAGTAGACGGTGCAGCGTTCCCGGGCGATGAACTCCAGGGAGGTGTCACCTGTCGGTCGCTCCTCGATGCACAGGGTGACGCCATGGCTCAGCGCCACCGGCAGGGCGTTCGAGCATCCGTATCCGAAGAAGAAGGGTGCGGAGATCCACAGCCGGTCACCGGGTTTCAGGTGCTGACGGCGCCCGATCTCCGTCGCGTTGCGGAGCAGCCGGTCGTGGCGCAGCGGAACGGGCTTCGGCCGGGACGTCGATCCGCTGGTGAACAGCACGTAGGCCAGCCCGTCCGGGCGGGCGCCCGGCACGGTCGGCGCGTGGTCGGTCTCACCGACCATCTCGGGGAGCGGTTCGTCCGCACGCCAGACGATGGTGCCCGATCGGCCGTCCGCCGTGCGGTCGGAGAGACCCGCGGCGGCGAGCTCGGTGAGGGTATCGCGTCCGAACACCGTCCCGTCGGTGATCACGAGGCCGATCCCGGCCTCGTCGAGCACGTGCGCGATCTCGGCCGACCGGTACCACGTGTTGATCGGCACGACGGTCGCGCCCGCGTGCTGGACGGCGAGGGCGGCGACGACCCAGCGGATCCCGTTGGGGAGCAGGACGCCGACCCGGACGCCCGGCCCCACCCCGTCCGTGGCCAGTGCGGTCGCCAGGGACCGGATGCGGTCGGCGAGGCCGGACCAGGTCAGCCGGCCCTCCGGAGCCACGAGGGCCTCACAGCCCGGGTCGGTCTCGGCTCGATGGAGGGCGATTCCGGGCAGGGTCGCTGTGGCCTCGGGGGCAGTCGGAACCATCGGGTCATACGACATCGGATGATCCATTCTGATTTTTGATACATGCGGGCAGGGCGGTAGGGCTGGCCTCGGACGGGATCAGTCGGAGAGGATTCCGTTGCGCTTGAGGAGCGCAACGACCTCGTCGCCCTCGGCACGCACGTGCTCCTGGTTCAGGCGGTCGGCCGCCGCCCCGTCCCGGGCGCGCAGGGCCTCGACGATCTCGGCGTGCTGCCGCACCGCGGCCGGTCGCGCAGGGTGGGGGATGCTGTAGACCTCGCGGGGGAGTGCGTGCGAGAGCTGGCGGAGCACCGACAGCGTCCGCCTGCTCGCCCCGGTGTGGTTGACGAGGGAGTGGAACTCCCAGTTGAGGTCGTGCGCGAGGTCCGGGTCGGTGCTCTCCGACATCGCCCGGTGCAGCTCGTCGAGCCTGGTCAGGACCGGTTCGGTGATCCGCCGCGCCGCGCCGCCCGCCGCGAGGCCCTGCGCCATGCCGTAGAGCCGGTAGTGGTCGTCGATGTCCTCGGAGCGGATGGGTACGACGAAGGTCCCCCGGTGCGGTTCCGAGGCGACCAGCCCGTCGGACTCGAGGGTGATCAGCGCCTCGCGCACGGGGAGCCGGCTGACGCCGAGCTCGGCCGCGATCGCGTCCTGGGGGACCCGCTGCTCGGCGGAGAGCCGACCGTCGAAGATCATCGACCGGATGTGCTCGGCGACCTCCACCGCCATCGCACGGCGCTGTACACGAGGCGCGCCGGTCGAGCGCCCGGCCATGGACTCTCCTCGGCGTCGACGATCCGAACCCGCATAAAGTATCAGTCCGGTTGGGTGATCGACCGCGGTCATCGCCGCTCACTCGGGACAACTCCCCAACGCTCGAGGACGTCGGCCGCGGTGGACGGCGTCCGCACCCGCAGCGGCGTCCGGCCCAGCCGGGGCGCGGGCGCGGGCTGCGGCCCGTCGGGCCCCCGGTGCAGCGTCCCGCGGGCGGCGATCTGCGGAGCGTCGGGCGCCTCGGCCATGCTCAGCACGGGTGTGACGCAGGCGTCGCGATCGGCGAACACGGCCGTCCACTCGGCTCGGGAGCGACCCGCGAAGACCTCCGCGACCCGTTTCTTCGCCGCGGGCCACCGCTCCCGGTCCCACTGCTCGGGCAGCTCGGCCGGGTCGAGTCCGAGCCCGTCGAGCAGGCGGGTCCAGAACCGGGGCTCGATCGCGCCGACCGCCATGTACTCGCCGTCGGCGGTCGGATAGACGTCGTAGAACGGAGCACCCGAGTCGATGTCGTTGGTCCCGGGCTCGCCGGACCAGCGACCCTGTGCGGCCCGGCTCCAGATGCCGGTCATGAGCAGGCTGACTCCGTCGGTCATCGCCGCGTCGACGACCTGTCCCCGACCGCTGGTGTGCCGCTCGAGCAGGGCGGTGGTGATGCCGAAGGCGAGGAGCATCCCCCCGCCGCCGTAGTCACCGACCAGGTTGAGCGGCGGGACCGGCGCCTCACCGCAGCGCGCGATGGAGCGCAGGGCACCGGTCTCGGCCAGGTAGTTGATGTCGTGTCCGGCCTCGTGTGCCCGCGGACCGTCCTGGCCCCATCCGGTCATCCGCCCGTAGACCAGTCGCGGGTTCGCGGCGAGGCAGACCTCGGGACCGAGCCCGAGACGCTCCATCACCCCGGGACGGAAGCCCTCGATCAGCACGTCGGCCCGCCGGGCCAGCGCCAGCGCGGTCGCCCGCCCGGTGCCGGTCTTGAGATCGAGACCGATCCACGGCCGCCCGCGGGTGAGTGCACCACCGTCGACCGGGACGGCCGGACGGTCGACTCGGATCACGTCCGCGCCGGCGTCGGCGAGCAGCATCGCGGCGAACGGGCCCGGACCCAGGCCGGCGAATTCGACCACCCGGATCCCGTGCAACGGTCCGTGTGACGCGTCCTCCTCCATCAGTTCCGTCCTTCCGCGTACGGGGCGCCGATGCTGCGGCCACCGCAGGCGACGAGCACCTGTCCGGTGACGTAGCCGGTGCCGGCCAGGTAGCCGACCGCCGCGGCCACGTCGTCCGGTGTCCCGGCCCGACCGACAGGGATGGCGGCGAGGGTCCTGCGGCGGATCTCGGACGGGAGCCCGTCGGTCATCGGGGTCTCGACGAATCCCGGTGCCACCGCGTTGACGGTGATCCCCCGTGGCCCCAGCTCGAGTGCCAGCGACCGGGTGGCGCCGACCAGGCCGCCCTTGGCCGTCGAGTAGGCGGTCGAGCCGAACGTCCCCAACCACGCTCGCGAGGCGACGTTGACGATGGCACCCCGGCCGCGCTCGGCCATCCCCGCGGCGACGAGTCGCGCCATCGCGAGCGGACCGACGAGGTTGATCTCGGTCAGCCGGCGGAACAGGCTCGGGTCCAGCGCGCGGATCCGGGCGTCGCGCAGCACCCCGGCGCAGTTGACCAGGAGATCCGCTCCGCCCAGCTCGTCCGCGCGGGCCACCGCCGCCCGGCGGGACCCGGCGTCGGTGACGTCGAGGATCCAGGGGACGACGTCGTGCCCGATCGCGCCCGCGACGTCCTCCACAGCCGCCCGGTCGAGATCGGCGAGCAGCACGGTGTCGCCCTCGGCGGCGAGCCGCGCGCAGACCGCGCGACCGATGCCGCCGGCCCCTCCTGTGACCAGCACGATCCGAGTCACGGGCGCAGCCTCCCCAGGTCGGTACCGGCCGTCAGGTAGATCTCCTGCCCGGTGATCGCGGCCCCACCGTCGCCGGTGAGGACGGCGAGCTGGCCGGTGAGGGCTGCGACCGCGGGGTCCGCGGCGTCGACGGCCACGACGTTGACGGTCGTCCCCTCGCGGGCGAGCTCGATGGCCAGCGTGCGGGCCATCGAGAGCACGCCGTTCGACACGGCGGACGCGGCGGTACCGCACGCGACGGCCATCAGCGGCTCGTGCGGCAGGACGAACACGAGTCTGGTGATTCCGTCGACGACCGCCTGCACGTCGACGAGGACGGACTCGAGTGCCTCGGCGACGTCGGTGGTCAGCCGGTCGTCGGTCAGCTCGGCGAGCGGGGCCGGCACCGGGACCCGCGGTACCAGGACCGCGACCGGTGCGGCGGGGTCGAGCCGGTCGGTCGCGTCCCGGACGGCGGGCGCGAGCGCCCCCGTGCCGCGGACGGTCGAGGTGGCGATGGACCTCATGCCGTCATCACCACCGTCGTGACCGACCCGCCGTCGGTGCCGTTGACCGTCCCGCCCTTGCAGTACGCCAGTGCCGCGCGTGCCCCGTCGACCTGCCGGCCGCCGGCCGCGCCGCGCAGCTGCCAGGTGAGTTCGCAGACCTGCGCCGCGCCCGTCGCGCCGACGGGGTGGCCGCGGGACAGCAGGCCGCCGCTCGGATTGACCGGTAAACGGCCGCCGAGCGCGGTCTCCCCGTCCGCGGCCCAGGCGGCGCCCCGGCCGCGGGGGACCAGGCCCAGACCCTCCATCCGGACAATCTCCGCGATCGTGAAGCAGTCGTGCATTTCGACGACGTCGATGTCATCCGGCCCGACCTCGGACAGCCGCCACGCCTCCTGCCCGGCACGGTGCGAGACGTCCTCGGCGTTGAGATCGTTGAGGCCGGTCTGCACAGATCCGCTGACCAGGCCGACGCCACGGACCCGCGGGCCGGTGGCGTCGAGCCCGAGCCGGCGCAAGCCGGACCGGGTGCAGAGCAGCACCGCGGCCGCGCCGTCGGAGATCGGGCTGCAGTCCAGCAGACCGAGCGGCTCGGCGATCGGGCGTGCGTCCAGGACCTGCGCGAGGGTGATCGGCTTCTGGTACTGCGCGAACGGATTGTGTACGGAGTGGGCGTGGTTCTTCACCGCCACCGCCGCGATCTGGTCCCGGGTGGCCCCGTGGTCGGCCATGTAGCGCCGCGCGCTCATCGCGTGCCCGGCCGCCATCACGTAGCCGATGGCCGCGTCGAGGTCACCGGGATCCGGCCGGACCCCGCCCGCGATCCGGTCGGTCATCTTCTCGACACCGATGACCAGGACGACGTCGTGCAGGCCGGCGGAGAGCGCGATCCACGCCTCGCGGATCGCCGTGGCACCGCTGGCACAGTAGTTCTCGAGGTTGGACACCGGACGCCCGTCGAGCCCGAGCCGGGCGGCGATCCGCTGACCGGCCACCGGGCCACCGAAGACGTGTCCGACGTAGAGACCGTCGACCGCCGACAGCTCGGCACCGGCGTCCGCGAGCGCCGACCGGGCCGCGGTGACCGCCATCGACTCGAGTGTCACGTCGGCGGGGTACTTGCCGAAGCGGGTCATGCCGACACCGGCGACGTGGGCGGGAGCCAGGCTCATGACGACACCCCCGCGGAGGTGCGGAAGCGGAACCCGACCAGCTCCGAACCCGTGTCGTCGACGCCGAAGGGGGCCGGTTCCAGCTCCACCGGCATGTCCAGCGTGACCTCCTCGGGTGGCACGCCGACGACCTGTGCCATCAGCCGGACCCGATCGGTGGGCAGGTCGATCCAGGCGAGTGTGTAGGGCACCTCGACGTCCGGTGGTGCCTGGCGGACCACGGTGAACGAGTGCACGCGGCCGACAGGTGAGAGCTCGACGGGATCGACCGTCGCCGCCCGGCACGCCGGGCAGAAGGTGCGCGCGGGAAAGACGGCGCAGTCGCACGCCGTGCATCGCGACCCCAACAGGCGCAGCGGCTGCAGGGTGAGCAGGCCGTCACGGAACGGCCGGGCGCGGGTGGCGGTGGACGACGAGGTCTCGGCGGGCGGCATCGATGCCTCCTGTCTGGCGAGGGACGGTCGCACGGTCGGACCGACGGGTCTGATTCTTGATACAAAAAACCGAAAGTCAAGCTTGCGTTGGCCACGCTCTGTCTGTGACTCTCTGCACGGCTACGGGCCGAGCTGAGCGAATGTGCAGCTCAGGAAGCGCCTAAGTCGGCCACGTGTCGGATCTCGACCCCGACCGTATGTATCAAATATTCATGGAGGGCAACGATGACCTTCACCGGAGCGGCCACTGTCGTGGCCGACGCGGTGTCCGAGCGCCTTGCGCTGCCGCCGCACGTCTTCGTGGACGGTGCGGCGGTGCCCGCGGCCGCCGGAGGTGAGCTCGCAGTCCTCGACCCGGCGAGCGGCCGCCGGATCGGGACCGCGGCCCGCGGTGGCGCCGGCGACGTCGACCGGGCCGTCCGGGCCGCCGCACGGGAGTTCCGGTCCGGGGCGGCGTGGCGGACGATGACTCCGCTCGAGCGGGGCAAGGTGCTGCACCGCATCGGTGACGCGATCCTCGATCGCGCGGACGAGTTCGCCGAGCTCGAGGTCCTCGACGCCGGAAAGGTGCGCGGCGCCGCCCGGTCGATCGACGTCGACTTCGCGGCCCGGGCCTTCCACTACTTCGCGGGCTGGCCGACGAAGATCGTCGGCTCGACCGTCCCGACCTCACACCCGGGCATCCACATCGCCACGGAGAAGGAGCCCGTCGGGGTCGTCGGCGCGATCACCGCGTGGAACTTCCCGCTGCTGTTGTGCGGCTGGAAGCTGGCTCCCGCGCTCGCGGCCGGGTGCACCGTGGTCCTCAAGCCCTCGGAGGAGACCCCGCACTCGGCGCTGTGGCTGGCCGAGCTCGCGATCGAGGCGGGCCTGCCGGCCGGCGTGCTCAACGTCGTGCCCGGCCGCGGCGCGGAGGCCGGGCAGGCACTCGTCGACCACCCGCTGGTCGACAAGATCACCTTCACTGGCTCGACCGCCGTCGGGAAGCAGATCGCGAGCCGGGCCGCGGACGGGGTCAAGCGGGTCACGCTGGAGCTGGGAGGCAAGAGCGCGAACATCATCTTCGCCGATGCCGACCTGGACGCCGCCGTCGAGGGCTCCGCGGGTGGGTTGTTCTGGCACTCCGGGCAGACGTGCAGCGCCCCGTCGCGGCTCTTCGTACATCGCTCGGTCCACGACGAGGTGGTCACGAGACTGCGGTCGATCGCCGACGGGCTCCGGCCCGGCCACGGGCTCAACGACGGCACCGAACTCGGACCGCTGGTCAACGCGGCACAGCAGGCCAAGGTCGCCGGGCACGTCTCGCTCGCCCGCGAGCAGGGCGCCGGCGTGCACGTCGGTGCGGACGTCCCCGTCGAGGGGTTCTTCCACCCCGCGACGATCCTCTCCGGCGCACGCGACGAGATGGACTGTGCCACCGAGGAGATCTTCGGTCCGGTCCTCACCGTGCTCCCGTTCGACGGCACCGACGAGGTCCTCCGGCGCGCCGATGCCAGCGAGTACGGGCTCGCCGCCGGTGTGTGGACCCGCGACGTCGGCACCGCGCACCGGGCCACGAAGGCCCTGCGTGCGGGCACCGTCTACGTCAACGGCTGGGGCCTCACCGACCCGGCCGCGCCGTTCGGCGGCTTCCGTCAGTCCGGATACGGCCGCGACCTCGGCCCCGACAGCCTCGAGAGCTACCTGGAGACCAAGTCCGTGTGGACCTTCCACGGCTGAGCCCACCCCCCACCCCACCCCTCACCCAGGAGAAGACATGAAGACCCGTGCCGCCGTCCTGACCGGCTACCACCGACCCTTCGAGATTCGCGAGATCGACCTCGACGAGCCCCGCGCCGGCGAGGTCCTGCTGACGATGTCGGCGGCCGGCCTGTGCCATTCGGACCTGCACATGGTCGACGGCGACAACGTCGTCCGTTTCCCGATCGTCGGCGGGCACGAAGCCGCCGGAATCGTCGAGCAGGTCGGCCCCGGCGTCACCAGGGTCGCGCCCGGAGACCATGTCGTCTGCAGCTTCACCCCGGCCTGCGGTACCTGCCGCTACTGCTCCACCGGCAAGCAGAACCTCTGCAACTCCGGTGCCACCATCCTCGAAGGCTCCATGCCCGACGGCACCTTCCGGATGCACGATCCGGAACTGGGGGACATCGGCGGGTTCTGCATGCTCGGTGCCTTCTCCGAGCGCGCCACCGTCTCGGAGCTGTCGTGCGTGAAGGTCGACGACTGGCTGCCGCTGGACAAGGCGGTCCTCGTCGGGTGTGGGGTCCCCACCGGCTGGGGGAGCGCGGTCAACGCCGGCGGCGTACGTCCCGGCGACACGGTCGTCGTCTACGGGCTGGGCGGCGTCGGCATGAACGCCGTCCAGGGCGCCGCCCACGCGGGCGCGAAGTACGTGATCTGCGTGGATCCGGTCGAGTTCAAGCGCAAGACCGCGCTCGACTTCGGTGCCACCCACGTCTTCGCCACGGCCGAGGAGGCCGCGACGGCGACCAGGGAACTGACCTGGGGTGAAGGTGCGGACCAGGCCATCTGCGTCGTCGGCGTGATGACCGAGCAGGTCGTCACGGACGCGTTCAACGTGATCGGCAAGGGCAGCACCGTCGTCGTCACCGGCGTCGCCAACCCGGCCGACCTGACCGTCCACGTGTCCGGATCGGACATGGTCTTCAACCAGAAGACCATCAAGGGAACGCTGTTCGGCTCGTCGAACCCCCAGCACGACATCATCCGCATGCTCCGGCTGTATGACGCCGGGCAGCTCAAGCTCGACGAGCTGATCACCCGGACCTACACCCTCGACCAGATCAACGAGGGTTACCAGGACCTGCGCGACGGCACGATCATCCGCGGCGTCATCGACTTCACGCTGGGTGCCTGAGATCATGAGCGATCACGGAACCGCCGCCACCGGGGAGTTCGCGGGCCGCGTCGCGATCGTCACGGGCGCGGCGAGCGGGATCGGCCGGGCGACGGTGGAACTGCTCGTCGAACGCGGGGCCCGCGTCGTCGCCGAGGATCGCGATCCCGGTGTGTCCGCCCTCGAGTCGGCCGCGGTCGCGGCCCTGATCGCGGACGTCATCCACGAGGACAGCGCCCAGCGGGCGGTCGCACTCGCCGGGGAGCGTTTCGGCCGGCTCGACGTGCTGGTCAACAACGCCGGGATCATCATCAACAAGGCCGTCGCCGAGATGACGCTGGACGAGTGGAACGGGGTCCTCGCGGTCAACGCCACGGGCGCGTTCCTGCACTCGCGGGAGGCGTTGCGCGCGATGGCACCACAGGGAGCGGGCGCGATCGTGAACGTCGGGTCGTACGCCTGCTACCAGGCCTTCCCCACCATCGCGGCGTACGCCGCCTCCAAGGGCGCGCTCGCCCAGCTCACCCGGGCCACCGCGCTGGAGGCCATCGACTCCGGCATCCGGGTCAACGCGGTCGGGACGGGCGACACGGTCACCCACATCCTCGACGACATCCACGACGACGGTCCCGGCTTCCTCACCGCGCACGGCAGCGGGACCCCGATCGGCCGCGCCGCGCAGCCGCGGGAGATCGCCGAGGTCATCGCCTTCCTTGCATCGGACCGCGCCGCGTACCTCGTCGGCTCCGTCGTGATGGCCGACGGCGGCATGAGTGTCGTCGCCGGCTGACCCGTCCGAGCCGGACCCGTGTGCACGCCGCGGGCGGGCGACCGATCACGTTCTCCTCTCTTCCTGCTCCGGAAGGACCTCTGATGTCCGATCACCCCGTGAGTGCTCCTGACGTGGACGACCCCGGTCGTCCCGTCGCGGGCGAACCGTCGCCGCACGACGTCCGGAAGGCCACCTTCTCGGGTGCCGCCGGCTTCTTCATGGAGACCTACGACTTCACGATCTACGGTCTCGTCGCCGCGTACCTGACCGTCGAGTTCTTCTCCACGGCGGATTCGGCGACGTCGCTGCTGGTGACCTGGGCGGTGTTCGCCATCCCGTTCCTGGTCAGACCCGTGGGCGGTGTCGTGCTCGGGTCCTTCGCCGACCGCATCGGCCGGAAGACAGTGATGTTGCTCAGCGTCGTCGCGATCGCGGTGGCCACGGCGCTCATCGGCCTGATCCCCTCTTACCAGACCATCGGGATCATCGCCCCGCTGGCGGTCCTGCTCTGCCGGCTCGCCCAGGGGTTCGTCTACGGCGGGGAGACGGCGGCAGCCATCACCTTCGTCGGGGAATGGACCCCGGTGCGGCAGCGGGCGAGCCGGCTCGCCCTCGTGCAGACGGGAGCGTCGGTCGGCAACCTGTTCGGTTCGGTCTGCGCGTTCTCGCTGAGCTTCCTGCTCGGCCCCGTACTGATGCAGGCGTGGGGATGGCGGGTGCTGTTCCTGCTCGCGATCCCGCTGGCCGGCGTCGCGGTGTACATCCGGTTCAAGATCGGCGAGACCCCGGTGTTCCGGCGCATGCAGTCCACCGGTGACATCTCGTCCACGCCGCTGCGCGACGCGGTCGCCGACCCGGCGACCCGCGGGCGCATGTACCAGGGAGCACTGCTCGGAGCGCTGATGTGCGCGGGCTTCTACGTCATCTACATCCAGCAGCCCGCCTACCTCGTCGCCGAGTTCGGGTTCAGCGCCCAGGAGGGCCTCCTCGTGACGCTCGTCGGTCTGAGCCTGCTCGTCGTGCTGACCCCCCTCTTCGGCCTCGCCGCCGACCGCTACGGCCGGCGGGCGATCTGTGTCGGCACGGCCGGGATCCTCGCGCTGGCGTCCGTCCCGCTGTTCGTCCTGATCGGATCCGGGACCCTCGGCGCGGCGGTCGCGGGCGTACTCCTGCTAACCGCGCCGTTCGCCGCGCACAACGCGCTGACACTCGGGGCGATCTTCGAAACCCTGGCGGCGCGCACCCGCGGTACCGCGTTCGCCATCTCCTGGGGGCTGACCGTGGCGGTCTTCGGCGGCGCGGCACCCTTCATCAGCACCGGACTCATCGCGCTCACCGGATTCGCGCAGAGCCCGGCTCTGCTGATCTCGTTCGCCGCCGTACTGAGCGCCGTGGGCTACCTGCGGTACTCGGAGCCGGTCGAATGACGGTGGTCGCCCGCCGGACCGGGAGAGGGACCCCGGATGACTGACGACGAGCACGGGTGTGTGGTGGTCACCGGAGCCGCATCGGGCATCTGCCGGGCCGCCGGCCTGCGCCTCGCACGCGACGGGCTCGTCGTCGCGGCGTTCGATCGGGACGGTGAGGGTCTGGCCTCCCTGCGGAAGGAGATCGAGGACAGCGGTGGCCGGGTGGACATCCGCGAGGTCGACGTCGCCGAGCCGGCCGCCCTCCGCGAGGCGGTCGACGGCGTCGCCCGGGCGACGGGGGGAGTCCGGGCGGTGGTCCACGGTGCCGGGGTGATCGTGCGCAAGGACCTGGCCGCGACCACGCAGGAGGACTGGGACCGGACACTGGCGATCAATCTGAGCAGCGCCTTCCATCTCGTCCGGGCCGCCGTTCCGCACCTGGTCGCGGGTCGCGGAGGTGCGATCGTGATGATCACGTCGACGGCGGCTCATCGCGGAGGCGTCGGCCACCCCGCCTACGCGGCATCGAAGGGAGGGCTGCTCGCCGTCAGTCGGACGCTCGCGGTCGAGCTGGCGCCCCATCGGATCCGGGTGAACTCGGTCAGTCCCGGCGTGATCGGGACGGCCATCAACCGGGACGCCTTCACCGACCCCGACCTGATCGGACGGTTCGACTCGGCGATCCCGCTCGGCCGGACGGGAACACCCCGTGACGTCGAGGACGCGATCGCGTTCCTCGTCGGTCCGGGATCCGCGTACGTGACCGGCATCGATCTCGCCGTCGACGGCGGGCTCATGAGCCGGACCGGGCTGTCGTGACGAGCCCGCCACCACCACACGACGACGGGAAGGAACAGGCATGGGCATGCTGAGCTCCGAGGAACAGGCGATCGTCGACATCGTCCGGGAGTTCGTCGACCGGGAGGTGAAGCCGCAGGTCAACGAGTTCGAGCGCTCGGGGGAGTACCCCGAGAAGTGGATTGACCAGATGAAGGAGCTCGGGATCTACGGGCTCGCGGTGCCCGGGCCGTGGGGCGAGGCACCGGTGTCGATGCCGTGCTACGCGCTGGTCACGGCGGAGCTGGCCCGCGGCTGGATGAGCCTGGCCGGCGCCATGGGCGGGCACACCGTCGTCGCCAAGCTGCTGGTGCAATTCGGTACGCCGGAGCAACGGGACCGCTACCTGCCGCGGATGGCGACCGGTGAGCTCCGGGCGACGATGGCGCTGACCGAGCCGGGCGGCGGCTCGGACCTGCAGGCCATGGCCACCCGGGCCCGGCGGACCGACGACGGATACGTCGTCGACGGGACCAAGACCTGGATCACCAATGCCCGCCGCTCCGGCCTCATCGCGCTGCTCTGCAAGACCGACCCCGATGCCGAGCCCCGTCACCGGGGCGTCTCCGTGCTGTTGGTCGAGCACGGCCCGGGACTGACCGTGTCGAAGGACCTGCCCAAGCTCGGCTACAAGGGGGTCGAGTCCTGTGAGCTGCACTTCGACGACATGCGGGTTCCCGCGGACGCCGTTCTCGGCGGCGTGGAGGGCCGCGGCTTCGCCCAGATGATGACGGGCCTGGAGACCGGCCGGATCCAGGTCGCCGCACGGGCCCTCGGCGTCGCCGACGCCGCGCTGGAGGATGCCCTGCGCTACGCCCGGGAACGGGAGGCGTTCGGCAAGCCGATCTGGCGCCACCAGGCCGTCGGGAACCGTCTCGCGGACATGGCGACCAAGGTCACCGCCGCCCGGCGGCTGATCCTGCACGCCGCCGAGACCTACGAGTCCGGCCGGCGCTGTGACATGGAGGCCGGGATGGCCAAGCTGTTCGCCTCCGAGACCGCCATGGAGGTCGCGCTGGACGCGATCCGGGTGCACGGTGGCTACGGCTACTCCACCGAGTTCGACGTCGAGCGGTACTTCCGCGACGCACCGCTGATGATCGTCGGTGAGGGCACCAACGAGATCCAGCGCAACGTCATCGCCGCTCAGCTGGTCGAGCGCGGCGGGCTGGACCGCTCCTGACGGCGGACGGAGTGGACCTTCGTGTCGGCCCTCCCGATCGGCCGCCGTACGTCTGGAACCGTCCGACCGTCAGCGGCTCGCTCATCCGGTCCACGGATGGGGGTGGCGTGAGGGGTGGTGGTGATCCCGCTCTGCTTCCAGGTGGGCGCGGTGCGCGGCGGTGCTGCGCTGCGGCGGGATGGCCAGCGCCTGACCGACGGCGGTGTCGGTCCAGCCGGCGCGGGCAGTGGCGTCGAGGAACCCGAGTTCGCTCTGCAGGTGTGTGGTCCGCAGGCGGGCGAGCTCGCGGTGCCGGCTGATCAGGACGTCGTCGGGGGGCGCGGGGATGCGTTCGTCGCCGCCGGCCATGGCGAGCATGTTGAGTACGCCGAGGTACTCGTAGCGCAGGTGGCTGCCGTAGATCGTGCCGTGCAGCCAGGCCATGATCGTGGGTTCGACCGGGGTGCGGGGCGGTGCGAGGGCTGCGCTGAGCTCAGGCCGGTCGCTACCCCACGGCGTATCGGTGGATGTGTCGGCGCCGCTCGCGGCGTCGGCTGCCTGTCGGCGGAGCGCAGCGATGTCCACATCGAGGGCGAGCAGTACCCGCAGCGCGCCGTTGGCGGGTTGATCGAGCAGCCCGAGGAGCAGGTGGGCGGGCGTGATCGGCGGTCGCACTCCGGGGCGAGCACGACAGGTCTGCAGTGCCTGGCGTAGCGAGAGATCCAAGGTCGCCGTGGCCCGTTCGGTGAAGCCCAGGTCTCGGCCCAGCAGTCGGTTCTCGATCCGGGCGGGCGTAGCGCCGGACGGACGAGGCCCGGACGGCTGCGGCGCACGTGATCGTGTGCAGCCTGCTCGTCCAGGCCGCAGTCCATCAGCGGAGTCGGGGTGTCATCGCCGGGGGAACGGCGTTCCTCGACGAGGAAGCCGAGCAGGAGGTGTTCGGTCCCCACCGCGTCGTTGTGCAGGTCCCGCGCCCGCTCGCGAGCGAGCTCGATGACCTGCCGGGGGAGACTAGTTCCGGTCCGAAGCGCCGGCCAAGGTCAGGTGCGGCCGATGGCCTCCCGCCCGGTGCCGGTTATCCGGTGCGTCCGCCCCGGATGTCGCGGGCGATCTTCTCGCCGACGAGGATGGCCGTCAGGTTGGTGTTGGCCCGGGGGACCCACGGCAGGACGACGACGTCCGGTGCGTCCGGGGACCCCATGCGGCAGGACCCGGACGCGTGCACGGTGTCGACGACGTTGGTGAGGGAGAACCGGGCGAACTCGTCGTCGGTCATCGGGGTCTCGGGGGAGACCAGTTCCGCGCCGAGCGCGGTGAACGCGGCGATCTCCTTCATCTCCGGCGCCGCGGCGATCCGGCGCAGCTCGTCGACGACGGCGCGGAACCGCTGCATGTCCTCCGGCGCGGAGAGCATGTCGAAGTCGACGCTCGGGTCGAGCGCCGGATCGGTCCCGGCGATGCGGACCCGCCCGGTCGAGGAGACCCGGTTCACCCAGCCGATGACGCCGCCGGCGGTGACGCCGACGCCCAGCGCTCCGGGGGTGCCGAGCATCCCGTCGTCGGGCTCCTCGCCGACGCCGGTGTCGAACCGCACGCAGAGCTGGCCCCGCTCGGGGAGGCCGCCGTAGTCGACCGGCTCGTGCAGGCCGAGTGCCAGCGTGATGCCCGGGTGGTCCTGTAGGCCGTGCCCGACCGGGAGGTCGGTGAGCGGGTCGACGCCGAGCTCGCGCAGCTCCGCGGCCGGCCCGATACCGGACCGCTGCAGGATCGCGGGCGAGTGGATCGCCCCGGCGCACAGCACGACCTCCGCGCTCCGGAACTCGACGACCGTGCCGCCGGCGACCGCGCGCACCCCGACGGCCCGGCTGCCGGAGAACAGGACGCGATCGACGAGCGCGTCGCCGCGCACCTCCAGGCCGGGCCGTTCGCGGGCGGGTTCGAGGTAGGCGTCGTTGGTGGAGACGCGTTCGGTGCCGAAGCTGTTGTAGGCGTACGGGGACACCCCGGTCGAGCCGGGTGCGTTGTGGTCGGGCGCCCAGGGGTGGCCGAGGCGCTCCGTGATCCGGTCGACCGCCGCGTCGACCGTCGCGAAGTCCTCGCGGCGGGGCCGGACGATCGGGGTCGGGCCGTGGGCGCCGTGGTAGGGCTCGTCGGGGAAGTCCTGGTCGCTCTCCATCGCGGTGAGCAGCGGGAGGACGTCGTCGAAGCTCCATCCGGTACAGCCCTGCGCGGCCCAGCCGTCGAAGTCCTCCCGGGGCGGCCGGATGGCGAACAGCCCGTTGATGGCGGAGCTGCCACCCGCACCGCGGCCACGGATGTAGGGCAGCGGCTGCTGCGCCGACGACCGCGTCGCGACGAGGTCGGGGAACGTGTGCGACGCGGCCAGCTCCCGCGCGAGATGGACCTTGCCGGGCTCGACGCCGCGCAGCATCGGGACGGCGTCCGCGGAGCGGTAGTCCGGGCCGGCCTCCAGCAGCAGCACGCGCCGGCCGTCGTCCTCGCTGAGCCGGGCCGCGACGGCTGCTCCGGCCGAACCCGCTCCGACGACGATCGTGTCGTACATGTTCTCTCCTCCACCGCCCGGGTGCTCTCGAGGCGTTCCCGCCGTGGCCACAGCAGAGCCCATGCCCCTGCGGCATGGTCAAACGACGGCGTCGCCACCGTGTACGCGGGCCCAGAGTCCGGCTGCCCCACCGGCCGCTCCGGTCGGTGCGGCGCCCGGGATCAGGCGCCGCCCGCCCGCTGGTCCTGCGTCGCCCCGTTCGCCTTCTGCCCCTTCATGCCGGCCCGGACCGAGATCACCACGACGAGAGCGAGGGTGATCCACAGCGCGTACTCGTCCACGGCGAGGACGACGTCCACGGCGTGCTGCCCGATCCCGTAGCCGAGTCCTGCCACCAGGCCCGCGATGAGCGCGGCACCGATCGCGTCGAAGACGAGGAACGGGAGCAGGCGCATCCGGCCCATGCCGGCCAGCGCGAACACCGCGGGGGCGGGAACACCCGGCAGTGCAGCCGCGACGACGGCGAGAGGCTGCACCCAGCGCGGAGCCGACCGCAACCACGCCACGAAGCGCTGTGCACCCGCGCCGGGCGCCCACAGCTGGATGATCTTCGCTCCCCAACGGCGGCCGGCCAGCCAGAACAGCCAGTCGAACTTGATCATTCCGAAGACGCCGGCGGCGACCACCAGCCACAGGTCGGCCTCGCCGATCCGCGCGAACGCTGCCCCGGCCCCGACCGCGGACAGGCTGCCGGTCACCGCGGCCAGTGCGACCGGGTAGGACGCGATCAGGAGCGGCCGGAACGGCATCGACGCCAGGTTGAGCGCGACGACCGCGACCGTCGCGATGATCAGGAACCAGTCGCCGCGCCGCATCGGGCCGTCCCAGGGCGCGACCTTGCGCAGCGCCTCCCGTGCCTCCTCGCGTTCCTGCGGGGTGTAGTGCGCGCTCCGCCAGCGGAACCGTCGCTTCGTCGCGGGCGGCGCCTGCGGCGCGGGCGTGCCGTACGCCGGCGTCTCGACCTCGGAGACGTTCCTCTGCACCGCCGTACCCATCGGAGGTGTGGCGTCCCCGGGACCGGCGTCGTACGCCGGTCCGCGGATCTCGTCCCGGTACCCACCGGTGGTCGTCCTGGCCATGTCACCTGCTCCGTCCGACTCGGTCGTTCCCATGGGAAAGAGCAGAAACGATGCCGTTGCGGCACGGTCAAGCTCAGCGACCGACCACGTCCGTCCGGGCCAGCAGGTGCAACGGGACCGGCGGTCATCACCGTCGGCCGAGGCGCCCGCGCCGCCCCCAGTTCCCGCTCTGCTTCCAGGTGGGCGCGGTGCCCGGCCGTGCTGCGCTCGGGTGTCTCGACCCGCCCGCCGTCGAGTTGACCTTCGACGGCAGCGCTGACACTATTCCACTAAGGGCTTAGTGGTTTGGGGGTGGCGGGTGGAGTTCCGGATCGAGCGCCGATCGGGCGTGCCGACGTACCTGCAGCTCGTCGCGCAGGTACGTCGTGCGCTGCGCGTGGGAGCGCTCGCACCCGGCGACCGATTGCCGACGGCGAGAGCGGTCGTCGAGGCCATCGCGATCAATCCGAACACCGTGCACAAGGCGTACCGGGAGCTCGAGCGCGAGGGACTGGTGGAGGCCCGGCCGGGGAAGGGCACGTTCGTGCTCCACGCCCTGGGCCGGCCCGACTCGGTGACCGACGGGGTGCTGCGTACTCGGCTCGAGGACTGGGTGAACGAGGCCGTCGCGGCCGGGCTGACGGTCGACGACGTGCAGGCGCTGTTCGCCGACGTCGTCGAGCGGTTGTACAGAGGGGAACGAACTGATGAATGAGTACGAGGCGACGGACCCGGTGCTGCGCTACGACGCCGTCAGCAAGGACTTCGGGCGTCGTGAGGCGTTGCGGGACTGCTCCTTCGCTCTGCCCCGCGGCCGGGTGGCTGCCCTCGTGGGCGTCAACGGGGCGGGCAAGACGACACTGCTGCGCATGGCCGTGGGACTGGCGCGGCCGAGCGCCGGGCGGATCGACGTGCTCGGTGAGGATCCGGCCGCGACGGGGACGCCGGCGGGGGTGAGCTACGTGGCCCAGGACAAGCCGCTCTACCGCCGCTTCCAGGTGCGGGAGATGCTGCGTGCGGCGGCCGTGCTCAACCCGGGCGGGCGCTGGGACGGCGCCCACGCCGCGTCGCTGATCGCCGATGCCGGTATCGGCGTCGGACAGCGCATCGGCGAGCTGTCGGCGGGGCAGCGGGCCAGGGTCGCGATCGCCCTGGCGCTGGGCCGCCGTCCCGGGCTGCTGCTGCTCGACGAGCCACTGGCCGAGCTCGACCCGCTGGCGCGCCGGGAGATCATGGGCACGGTCCTCGCCGCAGTCACCGAGACCGGGATGACCGTGCTGCTGTCCTCCCACGTCGTGACCGACATCGAAGACGCCTGCGACCACCTGGTCGTACTCGGCGACCGGCGGGTGCTGCTCGACGGTGGGATAGACGAGCTGCTCGCCGGTCACCGGATCCACTCAGGACCTGCGACGTCCACTGCCGACAACGAGACCGTCGTGCACCGCAGTACCCGGGGACGACACACCGTCGCCCTGGTCCGTGACCACACGCCGCCGGCAGGGCCCGAAGCCTCGGGTTCGACACCGACCCTCGAGGAGCTCGTCGTGGCCTACCTCCACGCGCCGACCTCCTCGGATGCGGAGGCGGCATGATCTGGCTGGTGTGGCGGCGGCAACGTGCTGCTCTGCTGCTGGGCGCAGCCCTGGTCGCGGTCACCGTCGTCGCGCTCGTGGTCGCGCGGCTCCTGCTCGAGTCGCGTGCCGCGAGCCTGGGCGACTCGGCCTGTCTCACCGACCCGGCTCTGGACTGCACCGGCTGGGGCCGTGGGCGCGAACTCTACGACTCCTTCCTCGGGCCGCACCGGTTCCTGCAGTTCTGGGTGTGGGCGTTGGTCCCGCTGCTGGGGCTGATCGTCGCCGCCACACTGTTCGCACGCGAGACCGAGGAACGCACCGTGGGGTTCGTGCTGACCCAGTCGGTGAGCCGTACACGGTGGTGGACGACGAACATCGCCACGACCCTGCTTCCCGCACTCGCCGGTGCACTCGTGCTCGGTCTGGCCGCGCGATGGGCGCTGGCGCCGTTCGAGACGCTCTTCCAGCAGGGCCGGATCGGACCGCTCGGCTTCGAACTCCACGGAATCTGGCTGCCGGCCTCCGTGCTGATCAGCTTCAGCCTCGCCGCGGCGCTCGGGACGTGGTTGCGCAGCAGCCTCGCCGTCGTCGTGGGCACCGTGCTCGGTTGGCTCGTGATCTTCGCGGTGCTCGTCTACACGCGATACGACATCCTCCCGTCATCGGTACAGATCGTTCCGATCGGTGAGTACGACGGGACCGTCGACGTCGACGGGTTGGCCCGGGACATGGCCTTCCGAGGCGCCGGCGGCGAGATGATCCCGCCGGGCGAGGTCGGGGCGGGCTGCGGTCCGCAGGAGAACTACACGGCCTGCCTGCAACGGGACGGTGTGGTCGCCGCCGAGTTCGAGTATCAGCCGGAGTCGAACTTCTGGCCCCTTCAACTGATCCAGTCGGGTATCGCGATCGTGCTGTCCTCGGTGTTGCTGGGGAGCAGCTACGTGCGGGCTCGACGCCTCGGCTGACCGATCCGGTCGGCACCGTGCCGGCCGCAGCGACGTCGAGCGCGGTCACCTCGGCGCCGGATATGACGTGGATCACCCACCTAGCAGATTGAGTGTGCCGCAGCGGCCGGGTGTCGGGTCGCGGACATGACCCAGCTGACCGATGCCGACTACGCCCGCGCCGAGCAGATGCTCGCCCCGTACCGCGCGCGACGCGTACCGGGGGCGACGGTGGCACCACAGTGGATCGACGACGGGACACGGTTCTGGTACCGCGTCGGGTCGCGGTATCTCGTCGTCGACCCGGCCGCGGGCACCCGCGGCGACGCGTTCGACCACGAGCGGCTCGCCGCCGCGCTGACCCGCGAGTCCGGGCACGCCGTCGACCCGGGCGATCTGCCGATCACCGCGCTCGACCTCGACGGCCCGGACGACGGTGCGGTGCGGTTCACCGCCTTCGAGCAGCGCTGGGAGTGGTCGGACCGGACCGGCACCTGCGCCGTCGTCGAGGGCGACGACCCGGCGGCGCCCGACGAGATCGTCTCGCCGGACCGGGCGTGGGTGGCGTTCCGCCGCGACGGCGACATCTGGATCCGCTCCCGCGACGGTGGGGAGGAGTTCGCCCTGACCGACGACGCCGAGCCGCACCACGACTACGGCGGGCTCCCCGAGGCGCTCGGCGCGCGTGCGCTGATGCGGGCGTTCGGGCTGCCACAGCCGCTGCAGCTGTCCTGGTCACCGGACTCGACCCGGGTGCTCGTCCACCGGCTCGACCAGCGCGCACTGCCCGAACAGGTGCTCGTGGAGGCGGCGCCGGGCGACGGTGGCCGGCCGGTGGAGCACCGGTCGCGCTACCCGATGCCCGGTGACGAGGTGCAGGCGACGATGTCGTGGACCGTCCTGGACGTCACCGACCGCAGCGTCGTGCGCCAGCAGGGCGACCCGTACGTCGTCCTGCACCCGGGCGCCATGACCTACGCCTGGTGGACCGGCGCCAAGGGCGAGTCCGTGCATTTCCTGCAGCAGTCCCGCGACGCGCGCACGCTCGAACTGCGCCGCCTCGACCCCGCCACCGGGGAGACGACCACCCTGGTCGGCGAGACCGGCGCGACCCGGGTCGACCCGGCGCCGCAGCTCGGCGAGCCGGCCATGACGCACGTGCTGGACTCCGGGGAGATCCTCTGGTGGTCGCAGCGCGACGGCTGGGGCCACCTCGACCTCTACTCGGCCGACGGCGAGCAGGTCGACCAGGTGACCCGCGGGCCGTGGCTGGTGCGCCGGGTGCTGTGGGTCGACCAGGAGAGCCGCCAGGTCTGGTTCCTGGCCACCGGCCTGGTCGACGGCGACCCCTACGTCCGCCAGATCTGCCGCGTCGGGCTCGACGGCACCGGGTTCACCCGGATCACCGACGACGATCTCGACCACGACGCCGTCGGCCCGCGCGAGGGCGGCTACCTCGTCGACCGGGCCTCGACGCCGAGCACCCCGCCGCGCTCGGCCGTGCTCGACGGCGACGGACAGGTCCTGGTCCCGCTGGAGCAGCCCGGCACGACCGAGCTCGAGGCCCTGGGCTGGACGGCGCCGGAGCGTTTCCGGGTGCTCGCCGCCGACGGCCGCACGCCCGTCCACGGACTGCTGTGGCGCCCGCACGACTTCGACCCGCAGCGCAGCTACCCGGTGATCGACCACATCTATCCGGGACCGCAGGTGCACCGGGCCGGGCCGTCGTTCGACGTGCCGCACACCGGGGAGCCGGAGGCGCTGGCCGCGCTCGGGTTCGCCGTCGTCGCCGTCGACGGGCGCGGTACCGCCGGGCGGAGCAAGGCCTTCCACGACGCGTCCTACGGCGCGCTCGGCGACGCCGGCTCGCTGGTCGACCACATCGCCGCGATCCGCGAGCTCGGGCACCGCCACCCGTGGCTCGACACCGGCCGGGTCGGGATCACCGGACACTCCGGCGGCGGCTTCGCCACCGCCCGGGCGCTGCTCGCGCACCCCGAGTTCTACTCGGTCGGCGTCGCGGTGGCCGGCAACCACGACATGGGCGTCTACGTGCCGATGTGGCCGGAGTGGTACCACGGCGACCTCGACGACGAGGCCCGCCGCTCGTTGTCCAACCCGGCACTGGCGGCGAACCTTCAGGGCAGGCTCCTGCTGATCCACGGCGAGCTCGACGACAACGTGCTCCCGGCGCAGACACTGCGGCTGGTCGACGCCCTGATCACCGCGGACAAGGACGTCGACATGCTCCTCGTCCCCGGCGCCGAGCACGCGCTGATCGGCCGGATGCACTACGTGTTCCGCCAGACCTGGAACTACCTGGTGCGGCACCTGCACGGCACCGAGCCGCCGGCGCACCGGCTGGCGCCGCTGCCGTCGCCCGCCGGGCTGGGCTGACCTGCCGGGCGACCGCGGTGGGACGGCAGTTCGGCGACGGGTTCCGGGGCGATCACGACCGCGTCCCGTCCGGTCCGGCTCCCGGGCGCCGGCCGAGGGCGGCGGCGTGGTCGCGGGCGAAGTCGGTGACGTCGCGGGCCGGGCGGCCGGTGAGGTCGGCGACGGCGGTGCTGACCTCGGCGGCCTCGCCGCGGCGGTAGTGGGCGTAGTCCTCGACGAGCCCGTCGAGCTGCCAGCGGGGCAGGTAGCCCTCGAGCTGCGCGGCGAACTCCGCGGGCGCCACGTCGTGGAAGGTGACGGGCGTCCCGGTGGCCTCGGCGACGGCGTCGGCGATGTCGGTGTGGGTGACCGCGCGCGGCCCGGTGAGGGTGTAGGTGGCGCCGTCGTGCCCGTCGGTGGTGAGGACGTGCGCGGCGACGTCGGCGATGTCGCGGGTGTCGACGGCGCTGACCGCGGCGTCGCCGATCGGGGCGGCGATCGTCCCGGCCGCGATGGTGTCGGCGAAGGCCAGCAGCGCCTGCAGGTACAGGTTCGGGCGCAGGACGGTGTGCGCGAGGCCGAGCCCGCGGAGCCGGTCCTCGACCTCGGCGTGCCAGCGCAGGAACCGCACCGGGGAGTCCGCGCGCGCCGCGTACTGCGACATCAGAACGATCCGGCGCACGCCGTGGTCGCGGGCGAGCTCGGCGAAGCGGATCTGCAGCCGCGCGGCGTCCTCGGTGGAGGGCGAGTTGAGGAAGGCGACGTCGACGCCGTCGAGCGCGGCGGGCAGGGTCGCCGGGTCACGCAGGTCGGCGACGACGGTCTCGGCGCCCTCGACGGGGCGGGCCGGGTCGCGCGTCACGGCGCGGACCGGCGCGTCGAGCGCACGCAGCGCGGGGACCAGCGCCGAGCCGACCGTGCCGGTCGCGCCGGTCACGAGGACGGGTGCCGTCATGACGGGTTCCTTTCGTCGGGCAACGACGCCAGTGTGGGCTGGTCACGCCCACATCGCGCCCTCACGCCGGCGTCGTCGGAGACCTCCGGGACGAACCGCTGCACGACGACGTGGACGCGGCCTACGGGCGCTGCACGGCTGACGGGGCGGGACGGCCCGGTCACCCTTCGCGCAGCCTGTGCCCGGTGGCGACGCTCGGTAGTGGACGACTGCGACGACCGGGCCCGGACGACGCGCTCGCGCGGGACGAGGAACGCACGGCGCTGCTGCGCGGCGCCGAGACCCTGCGCGTCGCCGCACGTCGTTGCCGCGACGCAGGACCTCCCGGCCTGGCACCGGAGGTGTCCGTGGGGAGCGCCACACGGACTTGAGCCGGCCCCGACGGCACAGCGTGTGCTGTGGTCCTCCACCACGGAAACGAGTTGATGCCGCCCATGCACGCAGACCGATCACCCCGCCGCCGTCGCACCGCGTGGATCGCGGGGCTGACCGCAGTGGTGATCATGATCCTGGCGGTCCCCGCCGCGGTCGCGCAGACGCGGACCCCGGACGGGGGACAGGATCGTCACGGCAGCTACTCCAGCTCCGAGGGGCGGATCGGCTACCAGGTCCACCTCCCGCCGTCGTGGCGGGCGGACCGGCCGATGCCGGTGGTCGTGGCCGTGCACGGGTGCGGGATGACCGGCTCCGGACTGAACTCGATGAGGTCGATGACCCGGTTCGACGACCTCGCCGACCGCGAGGGCTTCATCGTGCTCTACCCCTCCCAGTCGCTCCTGCGCAACGTGCAGCTGTGCTGGAACTCGCTGTCCCCGGAGCACCAGGAACGGGACCGGGGTGAACCCGAGCTGCTGGCCGGCGCGATCCGGCAGGTCGTCGACACCTACGGCGCCGATCCGGACCGGGTGCACGTCGCCGGGGCCTCCTCCGGCGCGGGCACGGCGGTGATCATGGGGGTGACCTACCCGGACCTGATCGCGACCGTGACCTCGGTCGCGGGTGGGGAGTACCGGTTCCATGCGGCCGAGGACCGGCTGGACACGGTGACACCGGTCGACACGGCCCGCCTCGCCCGGGCCGAGATGGGGCCCCGGGCCCGGCAGGTCCCGCTGCTCGTCGTGCAGGGCGAGCAGGACGACGTCGTGCGGCCGTTCATGGCGGAGCGCCTCGTGCAGCAGTGGCTGGCACTCGGTGCGCTCGTCGCCTCCGGCCGGCCCGAGGTGGACACCGTGCCCACCGACGTCGAACGCGTCGAGCCGCCCGGCGGTCACCCCTGGACCCGGACCAGCCACCGCGTCCCCGGCCAGGCCTCGGTCGACTCGTACCTGGTGGAGGGGATGGGGCACACGTGGTCCGGACCGCGCGCCAGCGGGCTGTTCGCCGACCGCGACGGGCCGGACCTGTCGGAGATCTTCTGGGAGTTCGCGTCGACGAGGCCGATGTCCTGACGGGACCGGGCCCCGGCCCTGCGGTCACTCCTGGGCGGTCAGCGCCCGCCGGGCCCAGTCGGCGAACCGCGTCCAGGTGATCTCGGGGAACTCGGCGCCCAGCGCGGCCGGGTCGGCCTGGTATCCGTCGCCCGCCAGGAACGTCCACATCGCGTGCATGTCCGGGTCGCCGATCACGGCCAGGTCGTAGCGGACGTGGCGGACCTCCCGCCCGAGGACCTCGGTGAGCACCCGGGCCATCTCGTCGGGGGTCGGCGTGTCGCCGGCGACCTCGATCCGCCGCCCGGCCAGGCGGCCGGGTTCGGTGAGCCCGATCGCGGCGACGGCGGCGAGGTCGGCGCGGTCGAGCTGCTGGAGCCAGTGGTCCCCGGCGATCGGCAGCCGCAGCATCCCGGCGTGCAGCTCGTCGCGCGCGCCGAGGGCGTTGTCGAAGAAGTAGGTCGGAGCGACGACGCCGTGCTGCAGACCGGACGCGCGCAGCTCGGTCTCGATGACGTTCTTGCTCTCGAAGTGCGGGATGCCGGTGCCCGCGTCCGCCCCGGCGACCGAGCTGAACACCAGGTGCGGCAACCGGGCGTCGCGGGCGGCGGCGATGATCGCCCGGCCCTGCGCCACCTCCGCGTCCGTGCCCGCCTCGAACGGCGTCGTGACGGCGAACGCCGCGCCGACGCCGTCCATAGCGGAGCGCACGGCTGCGTGGTCGGTCAGGTCACCCGCGACGAGCTCCACGCCGGTCGCGGCCAGCGCCCGTGCGCGCGGCGAGGCCGGGCGGCGCACCAGCGCGCGGATCGTGGCGCCGCGGTGCTGCAGGGCCTGCACGACGGCGCCGCCCTGACCCCCGGTCGCGCCCAGCACCAGGATCGGGTCGGTCATGTCCGTCCTCTCTCGTGACGACGGGCCGGGGCCGCGTCCGTTCGCGGCCACGGCCGGCATCCGTGGCTAACGCGGCAGGTCGAGCAGTACGACGGCGCCGATCTCGACGATCTGGCCGGGGAGCGCCAGCTCCACCACCCCGAACGTCGTGCTCGTCGGCCGGTGGTCGCCGAAGTAGGCGCTGTGCGCGGCCGCGGCCGGGCCGAAGTTCTCCCGCAGGTCGGTGAGGATCACGGTGGTCTCGATGATCTGGCGGCGGGTCGCGCCGAAGTGCTCGAGGATCTTGTCGAGCTGGGCGAACGTCACCTCGAGCTGCTTCTCGACGTCGCCCTCACCCACCAGGCCCCGGTCGTCGTGCGAGAGCTGGCCGGAGACGTAGACCGTGTCGCCGACCCGGTGTGCCTGGCTGTAGCCGTAGACGGCCTCCCACGGGACGTCGTGGTCGAAGGTGTCGCTGATCGTGGTCATGAGTTCTCTTCCCTCGTGGTCGTCGGTGACGGGAGCGGGGTGCCGGCCAGCCAGTCGGCCACGGTCGGCAGCAGGTCGGGGGCGATGGTGTGCCCGCCGTCGTGCGGGGCGGTGGTGGTCTCGGCGCCCGCCGCCCGGAACTGGCCGACCAGCGTCGAGGTGTGGTCGGCGGTGGCCATCGGGTCGCGCCGGCCGTTGGAGACGAGCACGTGCCGGCCCGTCAGGTCCGACTGCGGCGGCCCGTCGCGGAAGGGGACCATCGCGGCGAGCAGGACCGCCCCGGCGAGCCGCTCCGGGTGGGTGAACAGCAACGCGGAGGCGATGTTGGCGCCGTTCGAGAAGCCGACCGCGGTCCAGGAGCCCGGGGCGACCGCGTAGCGGTGTTCGGCGGCGACCAGGAACCCGGCGAGGGCGTCGACCTGCACGCGCAGGTCGTCCTCGTCGAACACACCTTCGGCCTGCCGGCGGAAGAACCGGGGCATGCCGTTCTCCAGCACCGTCCCGCGGACCGACAGCACCGGCGCCTCCGGATCGAGGTGCGCGCGCAGGGGGAGCAGGTCGTGCTCGTCGCCGCCGGTGCCGTGCAGGAGCAGCAGGGGCGGGTGGCCGGGGGAGCCCGGCAGCCAGACGTGCGGACGGTCGAGCACGTCGGTCACGACGACGTCGTCCGCTCGTCCCCGGGCACGTCGAGGCTCGGCAGCGCCCGCTCGATCTGCGCCCGGCTCGGCTCGAGCCACGGCGGCAGCTTCAGGGCTCGGCCGAGGGTCAGCAGCGGCTCGTCGACGGTGAAGCCCGGTGCGTCGGTGGCGATCTCGAACAGCACGCCGCCCGGCTCGCGGAAGTAGATGGAGGTGAAGTACTGCCGGTCCAGGATGTCGGTGACCTGCAGTCCGGCCGCGGCCAGCTGCCGTCGCCAGTCCTCCTGGGTGGCCCGGTCGGGTGCGCGGAAGGCGACGTGGTGGACGGTCCCGCCGGCCTGCAGGCCCCGCTCACCGGTGGAGCCGGTGACGTCGACCAGGGCCCCGGCGTCGCCGCCGGACATCGCGAACCGGCTGCGGTCGCCGTCCTCCCGGGACAGGGACATGCCGAGCAGCTCGGTCAGCAGCCGTTGGGTGGGTTCGGTCACCGACTCGGTGAGGGTGACCGAGTGCAGGCCGCGCACGGCGTGCTCGTCTCCGATGCCGGCCGCGCCGTCCCATCCGGACCGGTGGTCGCCCGGGGACGCGACGAGGTCCAGGACCAGGCCGTGCGGGTCGCGCAGGGTCAGGACCTCGGTGCCGTCCCGGTCGACGGGCGGGTCGGCGTCGACGCCGAACCCGGACAGGCGGTTCTGCCACCACCCCAGCGAGGCCGGTGGGACGCTGAACGCGGTGGCGGTCGTCAGCCCCGCGCCGTTGCGACCGGCGGGGACCCCGCGCCACGGGAAGAACGTCAGGATCGAGGCGGGCGCGCCGGAGGTGTCGCCGTAGTAGAGGTGGTAGGTGCCGGGGTCGTCGAAGTTGACGGTCTGCTTGACCAGCCGCAGGCCCAGGACGCGGGTGTAGAAGTCGACGTTCTCCTGGGGGGCCTCGGCGATGGCGGTGACGTGGTGCAGACCGGCGGGTGCGATGTCGGTCATCGGGCCTCCAGTGGCGTGCGGTCGGTGGGAGAGTGCGCCGTGGCGGTCCGGCGTCGGTGCGCCGGGCACGGCTGACCGGACGTCCCGACGCTAGGAGCGCCCGGAGGGGGTCGAATCGTCCGGGCTATCCGTCACCGGCGCACGGCTTGACCGATCAACCGCCGTGCGCGTCGACCCGGATCCGGAGGTCCCCGAGGAGATCGATCCGGGAGAGGTCCGCGCGGGAGGCGATGCCGAGCTTGGGGTAGACGTTGGCCAGATGATGGGCGACCGTGCGCGGGCTGATCAGGAGCTGGGCCGCGATCTCCCGGTTGGTCAGGTCGTCGGCGGCCAGGCGTGCGACCCGTAGCTCCTGCGCGGTCAGGCCGGCCGACGGGCCGGGCCCGCGGCGTGCGGCGGGGCCGTCGGTCAGGTCCTGCTCGCGCAGCGACCGTCTCCGCAGTGGCTCCGCGCCGAGGCGGGCGAAGACCTCCGCGGCGGCGGCGAGCTGGTGCCGGGCGTCGGCCCGGCGTCGGGCGCGCCGCAGCCACTCGCCGTACAGCAACCGGGTGCGGGCGTACTCGAACGGATGGTTCTCCGCCCCCGCGACGTCGAGGGCCGCCCGGTAGGAGCTCTCGGCCGCCGGCCCGCCCCGGATCAGGGCGTGCAGCCGGTGGACGGCGCTGCGGGCCCAGGGTGCGCCCGAACGCTGCGCCCACGCGGTCACCGCCGCGAGCCGGGACTCGGCGAGGTCGAGGTGCCCGACCTGCATCGCGGCCTCGGCGGTGTCCACGGCGGCGAGCAGCGCAAAGGTGGGGTGGGCGGCGTCGTGGCCGGGTTCGGTCAACGGCACCAGGTGGCCCAGCGCCTCCTGCGGACGGCCGGCGAACAGCGCCGCCCGGCCACGCGGCCAGTACGCCGACCCGGTGAGGGCCCGCACCCCCTGCGGGACCGACACCTGCAGGGCCCGGGTGGTGTGCTCGTCGACGGCCGGTTCGTCGCCACGGCCCGCGGCCAGGTTGCCCAGGGTGCCGCGGCACTGGGTGGCCACGTGGTCCGCGCCGACCTCCTCGGCGAGCGCCAGGCCGTCGGTCCCCGCGGTCTCGGCGGCACCCCACCGGCCTGTGGCCAGGTCGAGGACGGCGGTCTGGGACAGCACCACCGCGAGTGCGGCGAGCTCGTGACGGCGCCGCAGTGCGGCGGCCTGCACCCGCAGCACGTCGTGCAGCAGGCTCTCGATCCCCCAGGCCTGGGCCAGCGGCGCGGGCGGCAGCAGCTCCCAGGCGGCGGTGACGAGCCGGCCGATCAGGTCACCGGTCCCGTCCGGGGCGATCGGGGTGAGCGCGCCGGTCTCGTCGTAGCACGCCCACCAGATCCGCAACGCCGGCAGCTGCTCGGTCAGGGAGGGGTCGTCGCCGGTGTCCGCGGCCAGCAGCCGCTGCAGCGCCTCCTGCTGCAGGTCGGTCCGGCCGGCCGACCACGCGGCGCGGACCGCCACCGAACCCAGCTGTACGAGGCAGCGGCTGCTGGGGGCGACCCGCATGTCGCGGACCAGGTAGTGGTGGGCGCGCTCCGGCAGGCCGGTGGTGAACTCGAGGATCCCGCGCAGTCCACCGCCGGCCCGGGCGACGGCGGCCTCGTCGCCCAGGCGCTCGGCCTCGTCGAGCAACTGCCCGGCCGTCTCGGCCTGCCCGGCGTCCCACGCCGCGCGGGCGGCTGCAGCCAGCCGGCGCGCGCCGTCGGCCGGCGCCGGGGACAGCTCGGCCGCCCGCCGCAGAGTGCGGACGGCCGTCGGGCCGGCGCCACACCGCAGGGACTTCTCGGCCGCGAGCTCGAGCAACGCGGCGACGTCCTCGTCCGCCGTGTCGGCGGCGGCCGCCAGGTGCCAGGCGCGCTCCTCGACGGCGTCCGTGGGCAGCGACGCGGCCAGCGCCCGGTGCGCCGCCTGCCGTTCACCGAACGCGGCGCCGTCGTAGATCGCGGCGGGTATCAGGGGGTGCCGGAACTCCACCCGGGATCCCGAGGTGCGGAGCAGACCCGAGCGCACGGCGTCGTCCCATGTGGACGGATCGACGCCGTGTCCGGCCCCGGCCCGCTGTACGACGAGCCGGTCACCCCGGTCCTCGGCCGCGGCCAGCAGCAGCAACGCCCGTACCGGCGGGTCGAGCGCGGCGACCCGGGCGCGGAACGCCTGACGCAACCGCGGACCGATCGGCACCAGGTCCCCGAGCAGCGGCAACGGAGTGTCGGCGTCGGGCGCCCGGTCGAGGGTGGGCAGCTCGTGCAACGCCAGTGGGTTGCCACCGGCCTCGCGGGTCACGTCGTCGATCAGTGCCTGCCGGGCGCCCGGTACCGCGGTGGCGACGAGCGCGCGGGCGTCGTCGTCGGTGAGGCCGCCGACCTCCAGCGCGGGCAACCCCTCCCAGGGCCCCGAGGCGGGGTCGGAGTGCCCGGTGAGCAGGACGAGGACCGGGTCCCCTCCCACCCGCCGGGCCAGGAAGCCCAGGCAGTGCGCGGTCGCCTCGTCGATCCACTGGGCGTCGTCGACCACGACGAGCACCGGCCGTTCCCGGGCCAGCTCGGAGACCATCGACAATACCGCCGCGCCGATGAGGAACCGGTTGGCCGCGTCCCGGCTCAGGCCCAGGGCGCCGCGCAGCGCCGCGGCCTGCGGGCCGGGCAGGGCGTCCAGCCGGTCGATCACCGGCCACAGCAGCTCGTGCAGCGCCGCGAACGCGAGCCCCGCCTCCATCCGGGTGCCCCGGCACCGCAGCACAGTGCAGCCCGCAGCCGCCTCCACGGCGTGGTCGAGCAGGGCGGTCTTGCCGATCCCCGGCTCACCCCACAGCACCAGCCCGGAGCCGGCGCCGTCCGCCGCCCGGGCGATCAGGCGGTGCAGCGTCGCGGTCTCCGCGTCCCGCCCGAACAGCTCCATCGTCACCGCAGCCTCTCCCGCCGGGCCGGCGTGGTGCGGCCGGGTCCGATTGTCGTCGCCGACCGTCCCACGGACGCGACGATCCGACCGGGCGACGGATCGACCGACCGATTCGGTCCGGGCCGCGGCGCCCGACAATCCCGGTCGAGTACGCCACCGAGGGGACCCCTGCATGATCGCCGTGACCGACAACCGCTCCGCGAACCGATTCGAGGCCCACGACGGCGACACCCTGGCCGGGTTCGCCGCCTACGTCCGCACCTCGGAGCTCGTCGCGTTCGTGCACACCGAGGTCGACCCGGCCTTCGAGGGGCGCGGGGTGGGGTCGGCGCTGGCGCGCGCGGGGGTCGAGTCGGTACAGGCGGAGGGGCTCCGGGTGCTCGCGGTCTGCCCGTTCATCGCCGGCTGGCTGGCACGCCATCCGGAGCTCGCCCACCTCGAGTACCGGGCGGCCAGCAGGGTCACGGACTGACGTTTCGCCCGGTGCCCGCGATGCCCGCGGCGATCCGGGGTGCGGGTGAGCCGGAAGAGGTCAGCATCCGGACGTGGGCGGTCACCGGCGCCCCCGTGCACGCCGCATGATCGCGGGGACCGGGTCCCGCCGCTCCCCGCCCGTCGGGCCGGATCAGATCAGGACGTACGGCACCGTTTACCGGCGAGGTTTATGGGCAATGTCGCTACGTGGATCAGTCAGCTCCCGGGCACGACGACGGTGACACCCGGCCCGTGCACCCCGGCCCCGCACCCGAGTCGCCGGGGTCCGGCGACAGCCCGTCCGATGCGCAGCGGGACGATCTCCTCGTCCAGGAACTCACGCAGCTGACCGCGGCCCTCGTCGACTGCGACACCGTCGAGGAGGTCCTGAAGCGGGTCGTCGACGCCGTGGGCCGGGTCGTCCCGGCCGCCGGTCTGGTCAGCGTGACGCTCCGCGACGACTCGGGGGAGTTCCACACCCCGGTGGAGACCGACTCCCTGGCGACCGCGTTCGACCAGGTGCAGTACCGCAGTGGCCGCGGTCCCTGCGTCGACGCGGCGCAGCCCGACGGCCCGGCCGCGGCATGGTCGGACGACCTCCGTGGGGAGACGCAGTGGCCGGAGTTCGCCGAGGAGGTCGCGGCGCGGGGCTACCGGTCGGTGCTCGCCGTCGAGCTGCTGCCGGACGCGCACCCGCCGCGGCTGCCGGGTGCACTCAACGTCTACGCGACCGGTTCCGCGGTCTTCGGACCGGCCGACCGGGACCGGCTGACGCTCCTGGCCGGCTACGCCTCGCTGGCGCTGGCGAAGTGCTCCGCGGTGTCGGCCGCCGCACTGCGCGAGGCGCAGCTGCGCGAGGCCATCGAGAGCCGCGACGTCATCGGTCAGGCCAAGGGCATCCTCATGGCCCGGCGGGGGCTGAGCGCCGACGAGGCGTTCGACGTGCTGCGGCGGACCTCCCAGGACGTCAACGTCAAGCTGGCTCACCTGGCCCGCACCGTGGTCGAGAGCCCGGACCGGGTCCGGTGACCGCGCGGGCCACAGGATCCGGATCTCTCGCGCCGTCGCACGTTTCGCCCGGCCGGGGACGGGCATGCCGTGCGCAACCCACTTCATCGACCCGGGTCGACGTCTGGGCCAGACCGAGGCGGTTGAGCTCCGCCAGCCGCCTCGGTCGCACCGGGCACGGCCCGGTGGCGGGCGCACGAGAGCGGCGCAGCCGGTGATCGGCGAGATCACCGAGATCGCGTGGTCGGCTCCACTGGTCGTGGCCGCCCGGATCGGTGTCGTCGCACGGGGCGGCGGCCGGGCCCGCCGGGAGCTGCGCCGGATGGTGACCGAGAAGGTCGACGTGGTGCCGGAGGTGGCCCGCGCGGTGGCGGGCTCGTGGTCGTCGCCCCGGTGGCTGTGCCGCGCGGCGGTCGCCCCGGTCCACCGGCGGGTGCGGGCCAACCGCCGTCGCCTGCTCGGACGCTGACCGCGGCGTCGGCCGGCGTCTCACCGGAGCCGCAGCAGCTCCCGGCCGGGGTCGAACTCGATCGCGCCCGCGTCCGCGAGCTCCCGCAGCCAGCCGGTCATCGGCCACCACCCCCAGCGCCGGTGGAACGTCCGCGCGTTGCCGATGATCTCCGCGATCCGGGCCGGGTCGGTCCGGGCCTGCGGGTGGTGCTGGTGGTAGGCGTGCGCTCCGCCGACCCAATACAACGGCAGGCCGGACGCCAGCGCGAAGTCCGTGTCCTCCGCCCCGTAGCCGGTGTAGTCCTCGCAGAACCCGCCGGTGGCGGTCCACGCTCGCGCGGTGATCGCGAACGACAGCGACCAGAACAGCTCCCGGCGTGGTTCGGCGAGCAGGACGTCGTCGTCGGGGGACGGCCGGGCGGGGTGCGGCGCGGTGTGGTCGTGCAGGTCGCGCTCGGGCAGCACCCCCGCGGGCAGGTAGGTCACCGGCCCGGCGAGCAGCGCGTCCGGCATCCGGGCGGCGGCCCCGGCGTACCGCCCGAGCAGGTGCGGTCCCGGCAAGCAGTCGACGTCGAGGAACACGAGCAGCGTCGCCCCGCCGTCGAGGGCGGCGGCCGCGCCGGCGTTGCGGGCGTGCGCGAGCGGGAGCGGGCCCGGTGCCGGGACGGTCAGCGACCGGGTAACCGGCCCGTCCCCGTCGAGTGCCGGTGGTGCACCCATCCCGACCACGACGTGGGTCACCGGCGGTCCGGCGGCGAGCAGCCGTCGCTGCCGGGCCAGATGGTCCGCGCGTCCGCGCACCACCGTGACGACCGCCGCCCGGGTCCTCATCGGACCGGACCCTCGGCCGCGGCGTCGACGATGCCGTCGAGGACGGCGGCGGCCCGGGCCGCGGCACGACCGTCCGACCAGCGCGCCCAGCCCGTACCGCCGAGCGCCAGTGCGTCCGCGAGCACCCCGGGCCAGGCGGCCGGCGTGGGCCAGTGGTCCGGGACGACCGCGAGACCGGCGTCGTGCAGAACGGCCCCGGTCGCGACCTGCTCGTCGTGCGGACGGGGCGCGGGCAGGATCACCGCGGGGCGCCGGGCCGCGGCGATCTCCGCGACGACGTTCTGCCCGGCGTGCCCGACCACGACGTCAGCAGCCTGCAAGGCCGACCACACGTCGTCGGTCCAGCCACCGGCGGCGAGGTTGGGGGGCGCATCGGCGCCGAGCGACCCGGCCACGGCACCGGCGACGCGCCACGTCCAGTCCGGTGTGGACGCGGCTGCCCCGGTCAGTGCCCCGGGCCCGGCCCCGGCGTCGCCGCTGCCGGTCAGCACGAGCACCTGCCGGTGCCCCGGTGCGGGGACGGTCGCCCGGCCGTCGTAGCGCGACAGCCCACCGAGATGCACCGTCCTCGACGCCAGCTCCGGTCGCCAGGCCCGCGGCGGATCTGCCGGCCAGGGCGCCAGCAGCACCTCGGCCAGGTCGTAGGCGGTCCGGTGTGGACGGTCGAGACGGTCCCCTGGCTGCGCGACCACCGCGACCGGCACGCCGTGCAGCCGGGCGAGCAGCGCCATCTCGACCGAGACGTCGGCGACGAGGACCCGGGCGGGTCCGGCGTCGAGCAGCGCCGACACCGTCGCCGCGCGCGCCCGCAGACCGGGGTGGTGCCGGGGCGCCCAGTGCAGGGTTCCGCCCGCGGTGACGTCGTGCTGGTCGGCCGGAGGTCCACCGGCGTCCGGGGGCAGCTCGTGCCAGGCGCCGGGCCAGCCGTCCGGGGCCGGGCGGCTGCCCACCCCGACGACCGGGGTACGGCAGTACCGGGCGACGGCGGCGGCGCGGTGGGCGTGCCCGCTGCCGTGGTGATGGACGTAGTAGACGATCGTGCCGCTCACGCCGCCGCCGGGGCACGGTAGAGCCGCTCGTAGCCGTCGAGCATGACCTCGACCGAGCAGGTGGTCTCGGCGTGCCGGCGGGCGTCGGTGCGTGAGAGGCGGGAGGCGGCGCGGATCGCATCGGCGAGCCCGTGCACGTCACCGGGGGTGGCGAGCACCCCGCAGCACGGGTCGACGATCTCGGGCAGCGCGCCGCGGGCGAACCCGGCGATCGGGGTGCCGCAGGCCAGCGCCTCGGCCACGACCAGCCCGTACGGCTCGTCCCAGCACGGGGAGACGACCGCGACGCTCGCGTCGCCGACCAGGCCGGCCAGTGTCCGGTGGTCGAGATGGCCGAGGTAGCTGATGCCGTCGCCGAGCAGGGGCGCGACCTGTGAGGAGAAGAACGCCCGGTCCGGACAGGGACCCGCCAGCCGCAGGCCCGTCCCGGCCAGCCGGGCCGCCCGGATCGCCTCCACCGGCCCCTTCTCCGGCACGATCCGCCCCGACCACACCGGGACCCCGCCGCCGGCGCCGTAGCCCCAGGTGGCGGTGTCGACCCCGTTCCGGACCACCGTGGCCCGGGCGCCGGTCGGCGCCCACGCCCGGGCGGTGTGGTCGCTGACCGCGGCGAACCGCAGCCGGCGCGGGTCGCCGAGGCGCACGGCGGACTCCAGCCACGGGGTGGGCGGGGTGTGCAGCGTGGTCAGCACGGGTGCGTCGAGCACGTCAGCCAGGGCGAGTGGCAGGTAGTGCAGCGAGTTGTTGTGCACCACGTCGTACCGGCCGTGCTCGCGGGACAGGCCGAGCAGCAGCTCCAGGTACGAGTGGTGCTCGGCGAGGAACCACTCCGGCGGCATGCCGACGTCGCTGCGGGCGGCCCCGGAGATCGCGGGCAGCGGCGCCATCTCGCGGACCCGCAGGTCCGGATCGGAGCCGGGGGCGCCGAACACGGTCACGTCGTGGCCGCGGTCGCGGAGCCGGGACGCCAGCCCGGCGGTGTGCGCCTCCAGCCCGCCGGGGAACGGCTCCCGGATCGGGTAGCGGGCCGAGGCGATCAACGCGATCCGCGCGCTCACCGGGTCGGGACGGAACGGGTCACGGGCGACACTCCGGGGCTCGAGGACGAGGAGACCGCGCGAGCTGTGTGCTGAACCCGGACGCCCACCGATCATGCGGCGTCCGGTGTCGCCCCACAACTCGATCTCGGCGCCGGGCCGGTCACAGACGGAGGATCTCCAGCGTGTCGCCGTGCCGGTCGAGCCCGGCCGTCACCCATCCGGGGTGCGTCGCGTACCAGGCGAGCTGGCGTGCCCGTACCTCGTCCTCACCGATCACACGGTCTCCGTCGCACCAGTCCTCGCGCGGGACGCAGTCGGGTCCCGGCGCGTCGAGTCCCAGGGCGTCGAGGACGTCGCGGCGCAGCGGGGCACGGATCCCGCCGAGCAGCTCCCGGCCCGGGTCGGGGACCGGCCCGGACATCCCGGCGACGTCGAGGACCCGACCGGTGAGCAGCCGCAGCACCCCGTTGCCGGGGTGGTTGAGGGTGTGGGCGGCCGCGGCACCGAACGAGGCGATCGCATCGGACACCCCGGCGTCGGTGTCCCGGGCCTCGCGGCGGGCGAGCTCGGCGATCCCGCGGTCGCCGACCTCGCGCAGGGCGCCCGGCGACGGCGGCGGGCCGGGTGGGCGCCCCGCGGCGGCGGCCAGCGCCCGCAGGTCGTGGTAGGGCACCCCCGGCGGGACGGCCGCCGGGTCGCTCGGGTGCCGCACGATCACCGACCACGGGTGCAGGGCCGGGTGCCGGATCACCGGGAACCGCACCACGGCCGCGCCGCCCGGCAGCGCGGCCGCCACCTCCGCGGTCCCCAGCGGCAGGTCCCGGTAGCCGTCGCGGACCGGCTGGGAGACCAGCAGCCGGGTCCGCGCGAGCAGCGGTCGCAGCCGGGGGAGGTCGTCGGCGGTGAGCTCGTGCACGGGTGGCAGGCGCACCGGGGTCACCGGCAGGTCCGGGACACCGGAGAGCAGCACTCGGACCGACTCGGCCTGGCAGTTGCCCCACACCAGCGCCAGCGGACCCGGCGGTGGGGCCTCGAGGCCGTACAGGACGCCGTAGTGACGACGGCGGGGATCGATCACCCGCCCATCGTGGGCACGGCGCCCGGTCCCCGCAGGGTTGAACCGCCCGGCGGCGGGCACACCGGCGGTATCGGCGACGAGAGGAGCCCCCGCGTGCGCGTGGCGTCCGTACCCACCGCTCATCCGTTCGTGCGGTCGCTGCACCACCCCGACGTGAGCCGCCTGCCCGACCCGCCGGTCCCCGGGGCACCACCGGGGCGCTGGTGGCCCTCGCCCTGGCTGGACGCCGACGTCGTCCGGGCCCGTGCCGGTGAGTTCGACCTGCTGCACCTGCACTTCGGGTTCGACGACCGGACCCCGGCCGAGCTGCGTGCCCTGGTGGCCGCCCTGCGCGCGGCGGGCCGGCCACTCGTGCTGACCGTGCACGACCTGCGCAACCCGCACCACGCCGACCCGGGACCGCACGAGGCCGCGCTCGACGTGCTCGTCCCCGCCGCGGCCGTGCTCGTCACCCTGACCCCGGGCGCGGCCGCACGGATCCGCCGGCGGTGGGGCCGGGAGGCGCGGGTGCTGGAGCATCCGGCCGTCGTCGGGCCGGAGTGGGCGGGCCGGCCCCGGCCCGAGCGGGACGGCTTCGTCGTCGGCCTGCACGCGAAGAGCCACCGCACCAACGCCGACCCGCTCGGAGTGGCCCGTGCGCTCGCCGGATGTCTGCCGGACGGGGCGACGCTGCGGGTCGACACCCACGACGACGAGCGCGGCCGCGCCGTCGCCCGCGCACTCCGCGAGGCGCCGGGCACCGGCGCCCTGGACCTGCGGGTGCACCCGCCGTTCGACGACGACGAGCTCTACACCTACCTGCAGGAGCTCGACGTGTCGGTGCTGCCCCACCGGTGGGGGACGCACTCCGGCTGGCTGGAGGCCTGCCACGACCTGGGGACCACCGCGCTGGTGCCGGAGATCGGGTACCTCCGCGAACAGGCACCCTGCCTGACCTACGCGCTGGCCGACGACGGCCCGGACCCCGAGTCGCTGGGCGCGGTGCTGGCGCTCGCCCACCGCACCCGTCCGGTGTGGCGGGCCGACCCGGCACGACGCGCGCGCCGGCGGGCCGAGATCGCGGACGCCTACGCGGGCGAGTACCGGCGCGCCCTCACCGGGGTGGCCGGATGATCCCCACCGTGCGGGTGCTCGCGCCGGGGGCGTCCGGGCACGGCGTGGTCCGGCACGCCGCCGCCGTCGCCACCGCGGTGGCGGCCGAGGGTGTGCTGCCGGTCGGGTCGGGCCCGGCGGACCTCACCCACGCCCAGTTCACCGACGCGCTGTGGGGCCCCGACATCGTGTCCGCGGCCGAAGCGTTCGCCGAGGCCGTCCGGGGAGTGCCCCGGCCCCTGGTGCTGACGCTGCACGACCTGCCCGGCGCCGATCCGGACCCGGCCCGCGACGCCCGTCGCGGCGCCGGGTACCGCCGCGTGGTCGCCGCCGCGGACGCCGTCGTCGTGTCCGCGGAGCACGAGCTCGGCAAGGCCCGCGCGCTCGGTGCGGCCGACCCGGTGCGCCTGCCGCTGCCGCTGCCGGTCACGGTGCCGGCCGGGCCCGCGCCGGGCTGGGCCGGGCGCACCACCCTCGGCGTGCTCGGGTTCGTCTACCCGGGCAAGGGGCACGAGGCGGTGATCGACGCCGCCGGTGCGCACCCGGAGCGGCCCGCGGTCGTCGCCGCGGGCGCCGTCGCCGACGGGCACGCCGACCTGGCCCGGTCGCTGGCGGCGCGGGCCCGCGCGCACGGGGTCGCCTGGATCCTCACCGGGCACCTGGATCCGCCGTCGCTCGCCGCCGCCGCGGCGGCCGTCACCGTTCCCGTCGCACCGGGTCGCTCGGTCAGTGCCGGCGGGTCGCTGCTGGCCTGGCTCGCCCACGGCCGGGTCCCGCTGGCCGCGTCCGGCGCCTACGCGGCCGAGGTGCACGCGGCGGCCCCGGGGGCACTGCGCCTCTACGACGACACCGCCGGCCGCGACGCGCTCGTCGCCGGGGCACTGGCCCGGCCGGCGAGCACCCGCGGGCCGGTGCCGGCCTGGCCCGACGCCGGCGTCGCCCACGCCGCGCTCTACCGGCGGGTGGTCCGCCGGTGACCGTGTCCGGCAACCGGTGGGACCTGCTCGTGCCGCACGCCGGCCCGCCTCCACGGGTCGGGGTCGTGGTCTGCCACTACCGGCAGCCCGACGCGCTGGCCCGCACCGTCGCGGCGCTGCACCGGCAGACGCTGCGGCCGGTGTCGGTCGTCGTCGCCGACGACGGCTCGCCGGAGCCACCGGACGCGGCGGCGCTCGCCGGCCCGGTCCCGGTCTCGGTGGTGACCCAGCCCGACCGCGGGTTCCGCGCCGCCGCCGCACGCAACCGCGGCGCGGCGGCCGCCGACGGCGACGTGCTGGTGTTCCTCGACGCGGACACCGTCCCCGAGCCCGGGTTCGTCGCGGCGCTGACCGCACGGATCGCCGCCTGCCCGGACGTCCTCGCCGTCGGACGACGCCGGCACGCGGACCTGTCCGGCTCCGCACCGGGCGCCGACCCGGCGGCCGCGCCCCGGCTGCCGGAGCCGGTGTGGCTCGCCGACGGGTACCGGCGGACCCGCGACCTGCTCGACGCCGGACCGGGCGACTGGCGGCTGGTCATCAGCGCGGTGCTGGGGATGCACCGACGCCTGTTCGACGACCTCGGCGGTTTCGACGAGCGCTACGTCGGCTACGGCGGCGAGGACTGGGACCTGGCCTACCGGGCCTGGAACAACGGCGCGCTGCTCGTGCACGAGCCCGCGGCGGTGGCCTGGCACGACGGTCCCGACTGGGCCGGACGCCCCGAGGCGGCCGAGGGCAAGGAGGGCGAGCGCATGCGGCTCGGCGCGCTCGTCCCGGACCCCGGTGTCCGCCGGGTGCCGCTGCCGGGAGCGGTGCCCGACGTGCTCGCCGAGGTGGACGCACCGGTCGACGGCTGGGCGCTGGCCGAGCTGGTGCACACCGTGCTGCGCCAGACCCACCGCGACGTGCGGGTCCGGCTGCCCGGCGGTGACCCGCGTCTCGACGATCTGTTCCGCGGGGTGGCCGACAGCGAGGTGTGGAGCACCGACCGGCTGTGCCGGGCGCGGGCCCGGCTGCGGGTGTGCGCGCCGTTGCCGCCGGACGCGCTCGCCCGCGCGATGGACCTGCTGACGGCCCACGACCTGGGCCGCGTCGAGCTGACCGGGCCGGACGGCCGCCTGCTCGCGGTGCTCGGTGCGACCCGCGCGGCCGGCCGGGCACGCCGCGGCGGGACGCCGGTCGGCGCCGTCGAGGACCGCGAGGGAGTGGTCTCGCTGCGCGTGGCGAGCCCGTAGCGGCGCATGGCCCCGCCCCGAACGGGTAGGCGGTCGGTGAGCAGGACGGGTCCAGCAGCGCGCCCGTGGCCGGTGGAGTGTCACGAGGGCGAGGGGTGCGTGTGTCGCTGCGTCAGGATCCCGGTGTGTCGGACCGGCCGGGCACGGGGGCGCCCGGGTGGGCGTCGGGGCTGTCCGACCTCCCGCTGCCCGGCCGGGGCGACACCGCGACGAGATGGCGGCAGCTGACCGCCTGGGGGCGCGAGTGCCTGCCCACCGCCCGGCTGCGCGAGGGACACACCGACGCCCTCGCGATCCTGGCCGAGCTCGGGGCCGCGCCGGTGCCGGACGCGGCCTACGGCGTGTGGGCCTCGCGGGCCGGCGGGACGGGGGCGACGCTCCGCCCGGCGGCGGGCGGATGGCGGGTCGACGGGATCGTGCGGTTCTGCTCGGGCGCGTCCGTTCTCGACCGGGCACTGCTGGTGGCCGACGCGCCGGGCGGTACCCGCGTCGTCGATCTCGACCTGACCGTGCCGGGCATCCGCCGTGATCCCGGGGCGTGGCGGGCCGCGGCCATGCGCGCGAGCGACACCGCCGACGTCGAGCTGCGCGGTGTCCCGGTCGCCGACGTGCTGGGGGAGCCGGGCGCCTACACCGACCGTCCGGGTTTCGTCTGGGGCGGCGGCGGGGTCGCCGCGGTGTGGCTGGGCGGCGCGGCCGGCCTGGTCGACGAGCTGCGGGTCCTGTTGCGCGGGACCGGCGACCCGCACCGGCTGGCGCAGCTGGCCGAGGTCCACACCGGACTCGCGGCGGTGGAGGCGCTGCTGGAGCGCACCGCCGCGCAGATCGACGCCGATCCGCGGTCGGCCCACCGGGTCCCGGTGGCGACCGCCCGGACCGCGGCCGAACGCGTCTGCCGCACGGTGGTCGACGTCGTGCCCCGGGCGGCGGGGGTCGCCGCGCTCGCCGGCGGCCTGGCCGACCGGGTCGCGGACCTGGCGATCTACATCCGGCAGCACCACGGCGAGCGCGACCTCGCGGCCCTCGGCGCGGACCTGCTCGGGACGGGGGACGGCCGATGAGCGTCGTCGATCCGGCGCTGTGGAGCCGGGCCCTCGAGGCGCAGCGGGTGCCCGGGATCGAGGTCGACACCGGACGGACGGTGGTCGTCGTCGCGCACCCGGACGACGAGACCCTCGGCGCGGCCGGTCTGCTGCACGCCACGCGTGCCGCCGGGGGAGAGGTCGAGCTCGTCGTCGTCACCGACGGGGAGGCCGCGGTCCCCGGCGCCCCGGAGCCCGACCGTGCCGCGCTGGCCACGGTCCGGCGCGGCGAGCTCGAGGCGGCGTGGAAGGAGCTCGGGCTCGCCGACGCGCCGGTCACCTGGCTCGGGTTCCCGGACTCCGCGGTTGCCGGCCACACCGATGCGCTCACCGAGATCCTCCGGGGGCTGCTGCGCACCGCCACGACGTGCCTGACCACCTGGAGCGAGGACCCGCATCCCGACCACGCCGCGGTGGGCCGGGCGGTGCGCGCGGCCGCGCCCGTCACCGCGCACTGCGTCGGGTTCCCGATCTGGACGACGCCGTGGAGCACCCCCGAGAAGGCGGCACTGCCCTGGCCGCAGGTCGCGACCCACCGGCTCGGCCCGGACGCGGCCCGCGCGAAACGGCGGGCGATCGAGCGGTTCGCGTCCTAGCTCGCCCCCGCCCCCGACGGCGGGCCGCCGATCCTCTCCGACGACGTCCTCGCCCACTTCTCCGCCGGGCGCGAGCTCTTCGTCCACATGCCACCGCGCACCGACGCTCC
Organism: Pseudonocardia nematodicida; assembly: GCF_040105385.1. Taxonomy (NCBI): domain Bacteria; kingdom Bacillati; phylum Actinomycetota; class Actinomycetes; order Pseudonocardiales; family Pseudonocardiaceae; genus Pseudonocardia; species Pseudonocardia nematodicida. The sequence goes on along the minus strand of NZ_JBEDNQ010000010.1, from coordinate 224,015 downwards.
CGCCGCACGGTTCGCCGAGCTCTACGCGGCCGATCCCGACCCCTGGGGTACCCGCACCCGCTGGTACGAGCGCCGCAAGCGTGCGGTCCTGACGGCCTGCCTGCCACGCGAGCACTACGCGCACGCCGCGGAGCCCGGGTGCGGCAACGGGTCGCTCACCGTCGAGCTGGCCGCCCGGTGCGACGCGGTCACCGCGTCCGAACCGGACCCGGCCGCGCTCGCCGCCGCGCGGACGGTCCTGGCCGGCCGGCCCGGCGTCGTGCTGCGGGGTGCGGGGCTGCCCGACCCGGTCACAGTGCCGTCCGGAGTGGACCTGGTGGTGCTGAGCGAGGTGCTCTACTACCTGGCTCCGGAGACGGTGGGCCGCGTCCTCGACCGGGTGGCCGGGGCGCTGCGCCCCGGCGGCGACGTCGTCGTCGTGAACTGGCTCGGGCGACCGGCCGAGGCGCCGATGAGCGCCGACGACGTCGGGCGGGCCTTCCGCGGGGACGACCGTCTCCGGCCGCTCGTCGAACACCGGGACGAGGAGTTCCGGCTCGACGTGCTGCGCCGCCGGTGAGGGGGACGATCGAGGCGGTCGGCGTGCTGGTCCCGGCCCGGGACGAGGAGCAGCGCATCGGCCGCTGCCTGGACGCGGTGCACCGGGCCCTGCGGCACGCCGGCGTCCCCGGCCTGGTGTGCGTGGTCGCCGACCGGTGCACCGACCGGACCGCCGACGTCGCGGCCGGTCGTGCCGAGGTGGTCGGTACGACACGGCCGCGCCCGATCGGTGCGGTGCGCGACCTCGGTGCCCGCCGTCTGCTGGGCCGGCTGCCGGGCGCGGCGTGGATCCTGTCCACCGACGCCGACTCCGTCGTGCCCCGGTCCTGGGTCGCCGACCACCTGCGACACGCGGCGGCCGGGGCCGACGCGGTCGCCGGAGCGGTCGAACTGGACGATCCGGGGACCCTGCCGGAGATCGTGCGGGAGCGGTACGACCGCGTCCTGCGGGCACCGAGCCGGACCGGGACGGGACACGCCTACGCCGCCGCCCTCGGTGTCCGGGCCTCGGCACTGCGCGCCGTCGGCGGGTTCCCCGCGGTGCCGGTCGGGGAGGAGCACGCGCTGCTGGCCCGCCTGCGGGCGGCCGGCTTCGCGGTCGTGTGGGCGGACGACGCCGCGGTGCGCACCAGCGCACGCACGGTGGGCCGGGCGACGGGCGGGCTGGCCGGCCTGCTCGCCGACCTGCGGACGGAGGTCCCCTGACGGACCGGCGTTGCCCGTAACTGACCGCTCGGTTAGTTTACTGACCATGGTTCAGGAGTCGCCGGGTGTGCGACCGGCACGTCGCCGCCGTCGGCAGGTCGCGCTCGTACTCGTCGTCCTGGTGCTGGCCGCGGTGCTGGGCCATCTCCTGCTGCGCGACAGCGCGCCGGTCGGCCACTTCACGTCGCAGGATGGCGTCGACCGCTACCGGGCCGCGTACGCCCGGGCGATGGCCGACCTCCCGGACCCGGCCGAGACGCGCGACGTGCGGACCGGGTTCGGCGTCGTGCGCGCCTACCGCTTCGCCGGCGCGGACCCCTCGGCGCACCCGCTGGTGCTGCTGCCCGGCACCGCGTCCGGGGCGCCGGTCTTCGCCGACAACCTGCCGTCGCTGACGGCGCTGCGCGACGTGTGGGTGCTCGACCTGCTCGGGGAGCCGGGGTGGAGCGTCCAGGACCGTCCGATCACGACGGAGCGGGACCAGGCGGCCTGGCTCGACCAGGCGCTGCGGGCGCTGCCGCCGGCGCGGTTCCACGTCGTCGGGCTGTCCATCGGGGGCTGGACCGCCGCGAACCTCGCGCTGAACGCGCCGGATGCGCCCCTGGCGAGCCTCACCCTGCTCGACCCCGTGCAGGTCTACGGCGACATCCCGCTCGAGACCGTCGTCCGGTCGATCCCGGCGGCGTTCCCCTGGATGCCGCGCAGCTGGCGGGACTCGTTCAGCTCCTACACCGCCGGTGGCGCTCCGGTGCAGGACGTCCCGGTCGCGGACATGATCGAGACGGGGATGAGCACCTACTCCATGCGGCAGCCGGCTCCGTCCCGCATCGCCGAGGAACGGCTGGCCTCGATCGGGGTCCCGGTGCTGGCGATCGTCGCCGGGCGGTCGGTGATGCACGACCCGGACGAGGCGGCCCGCGCCGCGGAGCGCGTGTTCGGCGCGGAGAACGTCCGCGTCTACCCGGACGCCACGCACGCGCTGAACGGGGAGGTGCCGGACCGGATCGCCGCCGACATCGGGGCCTTTCTGGCGCGGACCGGCTCGTAGGATCTCCCCGATGCCACCCCGCCGACGGTCCACGTTCACCGAGCGCGCCCGCCGCGAGCAGCTGATCTCGCTCACCGTCGACCTGGTCGCCGAGCACGGCTACCGGGGCACCTCGCTGCAGCGGATCGCGGACGCCGCGGAGATCTCCAAGGCGGCCGTGCTGTACCACTTCGCGTCGAAGGACGCGGTGGTCGCGGCGGCCTACGAGCAGGTCCTGGGCGAGCTGGTGGCCGTCGTCGGTGCCGCGGTCGAGGCCGCGCCGGACCCGGCGACCGCGGTGCAGACCTATCTGGACACGCTGCTGGCGCACCTGGCCGTCCGGCCCGGCCACATCCGGCTGATCGCCGAGGCGCTGCCCGACGAGCACGGCGTCACCGACGACCGGCCGAGCAGCCCGCGCAGGTGGGAGTCCCTGGCCGGGCTGCTCTCCGACGCTCGCGACCGGGGCCTCGTCCGGGCGGACGTCGACCCGCGCACGACCGCGGTCATGTTCCTCGGGGTCGTCGACGCCGTCGTCGCCGCGGCGCTGGAGGACCCGTCCTTCCGGATCGACGACGCCCGTCCCGCGGTGGGCGATCTCGTCCGGCGCGTCCTGCGCGACTGAGCCGCGCACGGGTCAGGCCCCGGCCTCCACCGCCTCGGTCGGCCAGGTGACGCGGTGGTCGGCGAGGTCGAGGATCGCCCGGGCGTCGTCCACCGGAGGGTAGATCCACTCGGTGTTGATCGACTGCTTGAGCTGCTTGGCGCTCGCTCCGGTGTCGGCGACCTCGCGGTCCCAGCCGGTCGTGAGCACCGCGCCGGCGGACCGAGGTCGAGGCAGGTCACGTAGGGGTTCGGGGCGAAGGGGACGAGCGGCAGCCCGAGCACGTCGGCACCGACGTTCGCGCCCGCGAGCTTGCCCTGCGGCACGGCGTGCTGGCAGCTCTGCATCACCACGTGCCCGTTCTCGGCGACGGCCGCGGCGGTGTCACCGGCGGCGTAGACACCGTCGACGCCGATCACGCGCAGGTGCTCGTCGACCTCGAGCCGGCCGACGGCGTCGCGCGTTCCGGCGACCTGCCCGGTCAGGGCGCTGGCGCGCATGCCCGCGGTCCAGATCACCGTGCGGGTGGGGATCACGGTGCCGTCCGAGAGGACCGCCTGCTGCGGGTCGAGCGAGCTCAGCTCGGTGGACAGCCGCACCTCGACGCCGGCCTGCGCCAGTGCCGCGACGATCTCCGGTCGCGGTCCGGGACCGAGCTCGGGCCCGACGGCGCCGGCGCGCTCCACGAGCACGACGCGCACGTCGTCGACGCCGGTGGCCGTGCGCAGCCGGTCGGGGAGCTCGGTCGCGACCTCGATGCCGCTGAAGCCCGCGCCGACGACGACCGCGGTGAACCGCTCGTCGCCGCCCGGCAGGTCCGCCAGGCGTCCGAGGTGGGACTCCAGCCCGGCTGCGGCGCCCAGGGTGTCCACATCGAACAGGTGCTCCGCGCCGTCGACCGGCGGGGACACCACCCGGCTGCCCGCGGCGAGGACGAGCCGGTCGTAGCCGAGCTCGAGCTCGCCGCCGTCCCGGCCGAGCGCGGTCACCCTCCGTGCGTCGGTGTCGATCCCGGTGACCGTGGCGGCGACCCGCCGGACGCCGACCGGCCCGAGCACGCGGTCGAGGGCGACCCGCATGCCCTCCGCGCCGGCCTCGTAGAGCCGCGGCCGGATCACCAGGTCGTCGCCGGCGGAGACGAGCGTGACCCGCACGGCGTTCTCGGCGGCGCCGGCCTGCTCGCGGGCGCGGACCGCGCCCACCGCCGCCCAGACGCCGGCGAACCCGCCACCGATAACCAGGACATCGGACATCCAGATTCTCCTTCTGTTGCTGTCCACGAGGGGCTTCGTGGAGAAAGTGCTCAGCCGGCCGGAGGGCGGCCGTACGCGTCGCGGGTCTGCTTCCCGGCCAGCGGGGTGCGCTCCGAGACCTCGTCCCGGATGTCGGCGATCGTGCGTGCGGCCAGCTCACGACGCCAGGCGAGCTCGGCCCGCTGCATCGCGGTGCTGATCGCGCACGGGGTGTCGAAACTGGACGGGGGCAGGTCGGCGCCCACCCCGCGCGTCCGCACCTCGGCGCAACGGAACGCCGGCTGCCGCCCCTCAATCGCGGCCACCACGTCCATCAGGGTGATCCGCGAGGCCGGCCGGGCCAGGCGGAAACCGCCGCGCACGCCCGGGGTCGACTCGAGGATCTCCGCCCTGGTCAGCGCCTGGAGCTGCTTGTTCAGGTATGCGGGCGGGAGGTCGTGGCCGGCGGCCAGCTGCTTGACGGCGACCGGTTCGTCGTCGTCCAGCCAGGAGAGGGTGAGCAGGACGTGCAGCGCCCACTCGACTCCCTGACCCATCCGCACGACCGGAACCGTACAACCTGGATATGAGATGTCAAGAATTGCTCCGGGCGATCCTCTGCCCGGCCACCAGCTCGACGGTCACCAGCGACGCGATGGTCTCCGCGGCGAGCAGGCCGACCAGCACCAGGATCTGCGCGGCCGCGGCGCGGACCGGGTCGCCGCTCCCGAGCAGGACGCCGACGAACGCCCCGGGCAGCGTGACCAGGCCGACCGTGCGGGTCTGGTCCAGCGCGGGCACCAGAGCGTCGTGCGCGGCGTCGTGGATCACCAGCCTGGCCGCGTCGCGGGGCATGAGGCCCAGCGCGAGCGCGGCCTCGTACTCGCCGTGCCGGTCGGCGAGCTGGGCGAGCGCCCGCCGGCCGGCCAGCGACGTCGCGGACATCGCGCCGCCGATGACGATGCCCGCGATCGGCACGACCGCGACCCCGGTGAGTGGGATCGCGCCGGTGGCGAGCACCGCGGCCAGCACCGGCGCGGTGCCGGCGGCGATGGCGACGCCGGCCAGCAGGCCCGACCGGCGACGGGTCATCCGCCGGGCCGAGGTGACGGTCGCCGCCGCGAGCATGAGCAGCACGAACGCGACGGTGGCCCACCAGCGCTGGACGACGAAGACGATGATCGCGGCGACCGCCGACAGCTGGACGACGGCGCGGACGGCGGCGGTCACCGACATCCGCGCCGTGCCGGTGGAGCCGACCCGTGCGGCGACGGCGGCGATCGTGGTCAGTGCGACCACGGCCAGTGCCGTCTGCCAGCCGAATGCGGTGTGTGCGTCGGTCATGGACCCATTCCACGCCCCGGCGCGGACGCCCTGGGTCCGGTGTCCCGGTCCGGTCCCGCGCGGGTACACCGACGGTCCCCGGGGAGCAGGCTGTCGGGCGGAGCCGGCTCGGGGCACGTCACCCACCTGGCCGGGAACCGGCACCCGCCGGCCGGAGGAGGTTCTCGTGCGTACATGGATCGTGGACCACCCCGGACCGGCCGCCGGGGGCCCGTTCGTCGCGGTGGAGCGCCCGGTGCCGGAGCCCGGCCCCGGCGAGGTCGGCCTGCGTGTGCTGGCGTGCGGGGTGTGCCGGACCGACCTGCACCTGGCCGAGGGCGACCTCGCGCCGCGTCGCGGCCGCACGACGCCGGGGCACGAGATCGTCGGCGAGGTGACCCGGCTGGGCCCGGGGTCCTCGCGGTTCGCGCCGGGGGACCGGATCGGCGTCGCATGGCTGCGGGGGACCCGCGGCTCCTGCCGGTTCTGCCGTTCCGGCCGGGAGAACCTCTGCCCGCGCGCGAGGTTCACCGGCTGGGACGACGACGGCGGGTACGCCGAGCACGCCGTCGTCGCCGAGGACTTCGCCCACCGGCTGCCGGCCGATGCCGATCCGGTCGCGGCGGCGCCGCTGCTGTGTGCCGGCATCGTCGGTTACCGGGCCCTGCGCCTGGCGGAGCTGCCGCCGGACGGACGGCTCGGGATCTACGGCTTCGGTGCGTCCGCGCACGTCGTGGCCCAGGTCGCGATCGCGCAGGGCGCCCGGGTGCACGTGGTCACCCGGGCCGAGCCGGCCCGGCGTCTCGCGCTCGAGCTCGGGGCGGCCTCGGCCGGCGACGGTCCGCCCGAGCTCCTCGACTCGGCGATCATCTTCGCACCGGCCGGCGAACTGGTACCGGTGGCACTGCGCGCGCTCGACGCCGGCGGGACGCTCGCCGTGGCGGGCATCCACCTGTCCGACGTGCCCTCGCTGGACGACGACCGCGACCTGCTCCGCGAGCGCACGCTGCGCAGCGTCACCGCGAACACCCGTGCCGACGGCGAGGAGTTCCTGCGGCTCGCCCACGCGCTGCGGGTCCGGCCCAGGACGACCGCGCACGAGCTGGCCGACGCCGCCGATGTCCTCGCCGATCTCGCGGCCGACCGGGTCACCGGAGCTGCCGTCCTCGTGCCGGGCGACGGCGGCGGGCGTCAGGACAGCTGACGGCGCACGGCCTCGATCGTGTCCTGTCCGAGCTGGAGCGACTCGTGGTCGCCGAGGCGCTCGTAGCTCGCCCGGCTCCGCTGGAGATGGTCGAGGACGAACGACCAGTGGGCCTCGTCCAGCGTGATGCGCAGCTCCTGCTCACGCGGCGGCCACCGGCCGTCGACCCATGGGACCTGACCGGAGCCGGTCTCGCGGATGGCGGTGCCGAGATCGGCCGTCGCGTCGTCGCCGTCCATGATCGCCAGATCGACCGCGTTGTCGAGGTTCGCGTCGATGCCGGCCCAGAGCCGCGCGGGCAGCCGGATGGTGATCGCGGGAGCCTCGGTCACGTGGGGATGATCGTCGATGCGTCCCGTTTCGTTACCCGAAATGTCCGGATCAGCGGAGCTCGCGAGAGCCCGCCCGGCGTGCCTGCCGACCCGTCGCTCGAGGTCGGCCTCCGTCTGGCGTGCCTGCCTCGTTGCGGTCGACGGAGGTGTGTGTCTCGTGCGGTCGACGCCTACTCGCTCCGCCCGCGCTCAGGTGCCGGCGAGGGGTACCTGAGGGTATTTCGATCATGTGCCGGGAGCTCTCCTGTACCCCTCACGGAAGAGCCGTGGCACCCCTCCATCGGGGTCGAGCGCTGCTTGCGATGGCCGGTCGCCAAGTGGTCGGTTTCGTGCGCCCAGCGACCATCAGCGCCCTGGCCGGGCCCCTATAATCGAACACATGAGCGATGTCGACGGGCCGCTACTCGCGGTCGAGCTGTGTGCGCACGGCTGGCCGCCGTCGGTGTGCCGGGAACTCTGCGACCAGCTCGATGAGCACGACGAGCCGTGGGGGCTCGCGGCGCTGCCCGACACCCCGGTCGGGCCCGGCCTGGCGCTGCAGGTCCACACCGCCGCCGCCACCGCGGGGCTGTGCACCGATACCGACCTGCTCACCCTCGCCGAGAGCGCGGCCCGGCTCCGGGAGTGTTTCTCGGCGGTGACGATGCGGATGGTCGGGGTCTTCGCCGCCCGCCACCCACCCGGCAGCAGCGCCGCCCCGCCCGACGCCGAACCCCGTGCGATCTCCCCGGTCTCGCGCTGGCTGCCCGACCAGATCGGCTTCGTGTTCTCGGTCTCCCGCGAGGAAGCCCTGTCGATGATCGCGCGCGCCCGCCGGTTCACCGACGTCCTGCCCGCCACGTTGGCCGCGTGGGAGGCCGGACGGATCGACGAACGCCGCGCCGACCAGATCGCCAACGCCACCACCGTGCTCTCCGACGACCTGGCCCGCGAGGTCGAAGCGGCCGTGCTGCCCGGCGCCGCAGACGCCACCCGCCGCCAGCTCTACGACCGGATCCGGCGCGCCATCGCCCGGGGCGACCCCGACGGCGCGCAGCGCCGGCATGCCGTCGCGAAGGCCGACCGGCGGATGTCGATCAGCCGCGGCGAGGAGGGCATGGGATCGCTGTGGATCTCCGGGACCGCCGAACAGACCGAAGCCTCCTGGCGGTGCGTGGACCGCATGGCCCGCTCCCTGGGTACGCAGGACACCCGCACCCTCGATCAGCGCCGGGTCGACATCGCCCACCACCTGCTCCAGGGCACCATGTCGGTCACAAACCTCGGCGCGGTCGAATCCGCGGTCGCGAGCGTGCTCGCCGCCGCGCACGGCGCCCCGGCAACACCGGAGAGCACCGACCGGACCGACACCGACACCGACGCCAACCCCGCCGTCACCTCGGTGGCTGTCTCCTCCGACGTCGTCGCCGCCGCAGTCCGGGAGGTGCTCGCGACCAAGCTCGACCCGAACACCGTGATCGGGCGCAAACCCCTGATCCAGGTCGTGGTCGGCCTCGACACCCTGCTCGGTTCCGAGCGCCCCGCTGAACTCGCCGGCCACGGACCCATCCCCGCGGTGACGGCCCGCGCCCTGGCCGCCGGCGGATCGCTCGCCCGGATCGTCACCGACCCCGTCACCGGACAGTGCCTGGACTACGGGCGCAGCACCTACGCCCCACCGGCCAACCTCGACGACCACGTCCGCGCCCGCGACGGACACTGCCGCGGCGCCCTCTGCACCCGCGACATCCGCGAGCTCGACCACCACATCCCCTTCGGCGGCGGCCACAACGGACACACCAGCGCCGAGAACCTGCACGGGTTCTGCACCGGCACCCACAAGCTGAAAGACGCACCCGGCTGGCACGCGATCTCGCTGCCCGACGGCGGGCTGACCTGGATCAGCCCGTGCGGATGGTCGCGCACCACCTACCCGAAGGACTACACACCCTTCACCGACCCACTCCCCGAACCGCCGGCCCCACCCATGGACACTCCGAACGAGACACCGACGGACGTCGATCAAGCCGCGGACCCGAACCTGCCACCCCCGTTCTGACGGGTCGGCCAGGACCGTCGCTCTCGCCGCCGCCGCGGCCGTCGGTGCAATCGTGTCCGCGCATCGGGCACGCGGGGCTACCCGGTCATCGCACGACGCAGGTCCGCGAAGAGCTCCTGGTATCCGGGATCACCGGCGGCGGTCGCGGCGTGGTGCACCGTCTCGAGGAGCGCGACGGCCGGGTCCGGATGGTCAGCCGCGGCGATGGCCGGTAGCGCCATGGCCTGCTGCAGCAGCGGTGCCCGGTGCTCGTCCGATGAGGTAACCACGCGACGTGGTGCGCCGGGGACCGCGTAGAGCCGGGTCAGTGCCCGGCTGTCGTCGAGGAGCTCGGCGGGAAGTGGCTGCACACCGAGCCAGCCGCACGCCTCGGCGATCCAGTCGATGCGGTCGAGGTCGGCGTCGGTGACGGCCCGGCGCGCGGTCCAGTGGGCGAGGCCTCGCTGCCGGTCCGGTGGGAGCTCGACGAGGGCGTCGGCGAGTTTTCGGTCGAGCAGGACGACGGTCCGCGCGAGCTCGACCGTCCCCAGTGGTCCCGGTGGTCGCTGCCCGGCCCAGAGCAGGTTGAGGTACATGGCGCGCTCGCGCGCCAGTTCCGGATCCCGGGCGCGGTCCCTGGCGCGCTCGGTGGGCGACCGGGCCGGGGCGGGCAGGCCGATGGCGTAGTCGTGCCAGTAGCGGGCCGAATCGCTGCCGACCCGCACGACGCGGTCGGCCTCGGCTGGTGCGGGCCAGAACTGCAGGCGGTAGCGGTCGAGGATCGCCTCATCGGAGCGTCGGGTGTCGGCCGCCCTGGCGGCGTCCATGCCGGCAGCGCAGTAGCGAACGCGGTAGGCGTCGGGTGGCAGGTCCAGTTCGGACCGACCCTCGTCTCCCCAGCCGAACAGCGCGGCCGGGCCACGGGTGAGGAGGAACGGCACCTCCACGACGTCCTCGGCGTCGCCGACGTCCGGGAGGCCGGGCTCGTCGTCGTGGCACTCGACGGTCACCGGGACGTCGCCGGTGTGCAGGCCCGCCATCAGGAACAGTCCGCCCGGCTCACCCGCGCCGCACAGGCCGTTGCGCTGGCCGGCGAAGCAGTCGTTCCTCTCCCATCCGACACCGGGGTCGGGGCCGGTGCCGAGGTAGAACTGGCCGTAATGGGCGAACGTCCCGCCGTCGAACAAGACCCGCACCGCGACGACTCTGCCCGAGGGACGGACCGGCGACCAGGCCGTCCGAGGTCCGGTGGCGCCCACGGCGATCGACGTCACGAAGACTGATCGGCCATTCATATGATCAGGTGTACCCAGGGTGATCACTGCGGTCGCCCGAGGAAGCCATGACGTCCTGGCCGGCGTCGAGGGAGGACCCGTCCCATGAGCCCGAGACACAGCCTGGGCGGCCTCGTCGCCGCGGCGCTCGCCCTCCTGATGACCGCGGGATGCGTGCAGACCACCGGCGGGTCCGACGCCGACGGCGCGGGCGGCGACCCGACCCTGACCTTCGCCACCAGCTTCACCATCGACGACCTGGACCCGCTGGAGAACGGCATCTGGGGCGTCGAGTTCGGCTACGCCGAGCTGCTGATGCGCCCCGACCGTGCCGGTGAGCCCACGCCGTGGGTGCTCGAGGGACTGACCGCCACCGGCCCGACGACCTGGCGGCTCACGCTGCCCGAGGGCGCGTCGTTCGTGAACGGACGCACGCTCGACGGCGAGGCGCTCGCCGAGCTGATCGCGTTCCAGTACGCCGAGCACCCCTCGTTCGCCGCCGCGCTGCCCGACGTCACCGCCGAGGCGACCGGCCCGCACGAGGTCACGCTCACCACGGCGGGCCCGGCGCCGAACGTCCCCGCGCTGCTGGCCGACGAGTCGATCCTGCCGGTGTACGACCCGGCCGCCTACCGGGCGCACCGCGAGTCCGGCGCCCCCGCGGTCGAGCTGATCGACGCCGGCATCTACACCGGGCCCTACGTCGTCCAGTTCCTCGACGGCGCCGAGGCCCGGCTCGCCCCGCGCACCGACCACTGGGACGGCCCGCCCGCGCTGAGCGCGCTGACCGTGCGGTTCGTGCCCGAGGGTTCGGCCCGGATCCAGGCGGTCCAGGCCGGCGAGGCCGACATCGCGCTCTACCCGGCGCGGGCGACACTGTCCACGTTGGAGGGACGCGAGGACGTCGCCGTGGTCACCGACGAGCCGACCGGGCCGAACCTGCCGCTGTACCTGAACCACCGCGCCCCGTTCGACGACGAGCGGGTCCGCCGCGCCGTCTACGCCGCGATCGACTACGACGCGATCGCGAACGAGGTCATGCAAGGCCGGTTCCTGCCGGCCACCGGCCTCTACGTGGAGACCCGGCCGTGGGCGGAGAAGACCCAGGTCACCGACACCGCGACGGCGGAGCACCTGCTCGACGAGGCCGGCTGGACCCGCACCGGCGACGGCCCCCGTTCCCGTGAGGGTGCGGAGCTGCGGTTCTCGATGCTCACCTACCCCGAGCAGCCCGACTCGGACGCCCTCGCGCTCGCGCTGCAGGCCCAGCTGGCCGAGCTCGGCGTCGGCGTCGACATCCGGCAGGTGCCCGATATCGACAGCGTGCTGGAGACCGGGACCGGCTGGAACTCCGGGATCAGCGCCACCGGCTTCCTGTCCTTCGGTGGCGACTACGTCCTCCCGCTGCAGCGGATCGTCCGCAGCGACGGCGCCCGCAACTTCAGCGGCATCGACGACCCCGAGCTCGACGCGCTCGTCGACCAGGTCGCCGCCGAGCTGGACACCACGACCCGCGACGACCTGATGCGGCGCATCCAGCAGCGGATCGCCGACCGCGGCCACTTCGGCTACGTCGGGCTCCGCAAGCCCGCCGTCGTCACCTCGCCGGAATGGAGCGGCTACGCGATCGAGGGCTCCAACCTCTGGGTCGCCCACGACACCGCCCCCTCCACGAGCTGACGTGGCGAGCGCCGTCCTCCGGCGTCTCGCGCAGGCGCTGCTCACCCTCGCCGGGGCCGCCGCCCTGGTGTTCGGGATGCTCGCGGTCACCCCGGGGGATCCCGCGCAGCGGGTGCTGCAGGCGCGCGGCATCACCGAACCGACCCCGGTCGCGGTGGCCGCGGTGCGCGACGAGCTGCGGCTCGACGACCCGGTCCCGATCCGCTTCGGACGGTGGGCGGCGGACGCGGCACGCGGTGATCTCGGGGTCTCGTGGCGGACCGGGCGCCCGGTCGCGGACGAGTTCACCGACCGGCTCCCCGCGACCCTGCGACTGACCGTCGCAGCGCTCGGGATCGCCGTCGGGGCCTCGGTGCTGCTCGGGACGACCGCCGCTCTCGGCGCCGGGCGCTGGCCGGACACGCTGTCCCGGGTGGTGGCACTGGGGCTGCTGGTCGTCCCGGGGTTCGTGCTGGGGGTGGTGCTGCTCGACCTGCTGGTGGTGCGGGCCGGCCTCGGCCGGGTGATCGCCGACGGCAGCTGGGCCACGGTCTTCCTGCCCGCCCTCGTCCTGGCCACCGGGTCGGTACCGGTGTGGTCCCGGGTGCTGCGGACCGGGCTGCTCGAAACGGGGTCGGCGCCGTACCTGCGGGTCGCCGAGGCCCGCGGGGCCGGCCGGATCCGGCTGCTGCTGGTGCACCGGCTGCCGAACGCGCTCGCCCCGTTCCTGACCATGATCGGGCTCGGCACGGCGGCGCTGATCGGCGGCGCCGCCGTCGTGGAGAGCGTGTTCACCTGGCCCGGGGTCGGCCGGTTCACCGTCGAGGCGATCAACGCCCGGGACATGCCGGTGATCGTCGGGTTCACGCTGGTCGCGGTCGTCGCCTACGTCCTCGCGAGCCTGGTGATCGACCTGGTGTGCGCGTGGATCGACCCGCGGCTGCGCGGTGCGCGGTGATCGGGCTCGTCGCCCCGTCGGCGGCACCCGCGCCGCGGGCGGTGGACCGGTCGTCGGCACGCGCGCTGCTCGCCCGCCCGGCCGCGCGCGCCGGGATCGGGATGGCCGCGGTCCTGCTGCTCGCCGCCGTCGCCGGGCCGTGGCTGCTGCCCGACCCGAACCTGCCCGACTACACCCGCCAGCTCACCCCGCCGTCGGCGCAGAACCTGCTCGGCACCGACCAGGCCGGGCGCGACCTGCTGGCGCGCAGCGTCGCCGGCGCCCGCAGCTCGCTCGGCGCCGCCGTGACGGTGACCCTGCTGTCGGCGCTGATCGGGCTGGTGGTCGGCACCTTCTCCGGCGCGGTCGGGGGCGTCGTGGACACCGTCCTGACCCGGATCACCGACGTGCTGCTCGGCCTGCCGACACTGGTGCTGACCCTGGCCGTGGTCGGGATGCTCGGCCCCGGCCACCTCAACCTCGTCGTCGCGATGGCGCTGACGATGTGGGCCGGCATCGCCCGGCTGGCCCGCAGCGTCGCCCGCGGGGCCCGGGACCGGCCCGACGTCGTCGCCGCTCGGATGGCCGGCGTCGGCCCGGTCCGGACGGTGCTCACCCACGTCGTCCCCGGGGTCACCGCGCAGGTGTCGGTCGCCGCGACCCTCGGGCTCGGTGAGGCGGTGCTGGCGCTGGGCGCGCTGTCGTTCCTCGGGCTCGGCGCCCAGCCGCCGACCGCCGAGTGGGGCACGATGCTGGCCGACGGGCGGGAGACCTTCGCCGCTGCCCCCTGGCAGCTCCTCGGGCCCGGGCTCGGCCTGGTACTCGCCGTCGCCGCGGCCACCCTGATCGCCGACGCGCTGCGCGACGTCACCGACCCGCGGAGCCGGCAGTGACCGCGCTGGTGGTCCGCGACCTCGTCGTCACCTACGCCGACGGCCACCGCGCCCTCGACGGCGTCGACCTCGAGATCGGCGACGGCGAGAGCTGGGCGGTCGTCGGCAGGTCCGGCTGCGGCAAGACGACGCTGCTCCGCGCGGTCCTCGGCCTGCTCCCGCCCGGCGCGCGGGTCACCGGGAGCATCCGGGTCGGCGGTCGCGAGGTCATCGGCGCGTCCGAACCGGACCTGCGGGCACTGCGCGGCCGCGTCGCCGGCTACGTCCCGCAGGACCCGTTCGCCGCGTGCGATCCACTGCGGACGGTCGGGTACCACGTCGCCTCCGCGTGGCGGGCGCACCGGCTCGTCCCACCGCCCGGCCGGGTCGACGCCGGCCTCACCGCGGTCGGGATCGACGACGCGGCGACGAGCGCGGCCCGGCACCCGCACACCTGGTCCGGCGGGATGCTGCAGCGGGCGACGATCGTCGCCGGGACCGCACACGACCCGCCGTTGACACTCGCCGACGAACCCACCAGCGCGCTCGACGCCGAGCTCGCCGACGACGTCCTGCAGCTGGTCCGCGCGCGCAGTGGGGCGCTGCTGCTGGTCAGCCACGACCTCGCGCTCGTCGCCCGGCATGCCGATCACGTGCTCGTGCTCGACGGCGGCCGCGGGGTCGAGCACGGCCCGGCCGCGCGGCTGCTGTCCGCGCCGTCGGCACCCGCGACCCGGACGCTGGTCGAGGCCTCCGTCCCCTACGGACGGCCGGCCCCGAGGACCGCCCCCATCGGCGACGTCGTCGTCCGCGCCGATCGGGTCAGCCGGACCTACGGCCCGGTGACCGCGGTCGACGACGTGTCGCTCGAGCTGCGCTCGGGCGAGGTGGTCGGGCTGGTCGGCCGGTCCGGCTCCGGCAAGTCGACGCTCGCCCGGTTGGTCGCGGGGATGGAACGACCCGACACCGGCACGGTCGTGCACGGGTCCGGGGCCCGCCGGCGTCCCGGGTACGTCATGCCGATCTTCCAGGATCCGGTCGCCTCGCTGGACCGGCGCTGGCCGCTATGGCGCTCGCTCGTCGAACCGCTCCGTGCCCGCGGGCGGCGGCTCACCCGTGCGTCGGCCCGCACCGCCGCGGCGGAGATGCTGGAGCGGGTCGGACTGGCCGGCCTCGATCCCGGCCGCCGCCCGGCGAGCCTGTCGGTCGGCCAGGCCCAGCGGGTCGCGATCGCCCGCGCGCTCGCCGCGGAGCCCGCGCTGCTGGTCGCCGACGAACCCACCGCGAGCCTGGACGTCGCGAGCGCCGCGACGATCACCGAACTGTTGCGCGACACGGCGTCGGACGGGACGGCGATCCTGGTCGTCAGCCACGACCGGGCACGCCTGGAGACCTGGGCCGACCGCGTCGTGACGATGCGGGCCGGTCGCGCCGACACCGCCGTCGTCGAGCACCGAGGAGGACACCCATGACCGGACGTGCGCTGGTGCTCATCGCCCGCCCGACCCCGTCCGGAGTGGATGGCCGGTCGCTGGCGGGCCTCGCCCGTGCCGTCGCCGAGCGGGTCGCCGAACCGGTGCGGATCGCCCACCTCGACCAGCAGGACCCGTCGGTCCCCGCGGTGCTGGACGAGCTCGCGGCCGACGGCGTCGACTCGGTACTGCTGGTGCCGCTCGCCGTGCCCGCCGACCGATACCTCACGTCCTGGATCGCGCGGGCGGTCACGCACCGGCGCAGCGGGACCGGGAGCGGGCCGGAGCTGCGGATGGCGCCGGAGCTGACCGAGCTCGTCGCCGACGCCGTCGTCGACCTGGCGCGCGGCGAGGGCAGGCCGATCACCGTCTCGGGAGCCGCCTTCGCGAGCCCGGCGTACTCGGAGCTGGAGATCCCGGACCGGCACCTGTTCGTCTGCCGGGGACCGCGCTGCCTGGTCTACGGGGCGGGGGAGACGCACCGGGCGCTGGCGGCGGCGGCGAAGGGCACCACGACCCAGGTGACGCCGTGCGGGTGTCTCGGGCCGTGCAACCTGGGGCCGCTGGTCGTCGACGGCG
Organism: Pseudonocardia nematodicida; assembly: GCF_040105385.1. Taxonomy (NCBI): domain Bacteria; kingdom Bacillati; phylum Actinomycetota; class Actinomycetes; order Pseudonocardiales; family Pseudonocardiaceae; genus Pseudonocardia; species Pseudonocardia nematodicida. The sequence goes on along the minus strand of NZ_JBEDNQ010000010.1, from coordinate 208,238 downwards.
GTACGTGGCACACCGGGGTGACCGCGGACGACGCCGACCGGCTGGTGGGACCGGCCGGATGAGCGCGGGTCAGGACCGCGTCTCGCGACGCCGTCTCAGGTGGATCACGGTGTAGGTGGCGGGCGGCGTCCAGAGCAGCAGACCCGCCGCGAGCATCGGCCAGGGGGTCCCCTCCGTCGTGCCGGCGAGTCCGAACAGGACGAACCCTGCGCCGAGGAGGAGGGACAGCACGAAGCGTCCCGGGGGTTGCGCCCCGGCGCGGGTCGTCTTCGCCTGGTCCACGACGGTCAGGGTCAGCAGCACCGCCCCGCACACGATCAGCGTCCATCCGCCGATCTGACCGGCCCGCTCGAGGACCGTTGGGACGAGGGAGTGCTCCACACGTCGAGTATCCCCACCGTGATCCGGCGTGCCCCGGGTCAGCCGTCCCACCCACAGATCTCGCCGGTGGCGGCGTTGCGGGTCGGCTCGCCGGGGTCGGCGGGGATCTCGGTGCCGTAGGGGCAGGGCTTCAGCCCGTGCGCGCCGACGGTGCCGTCGTCCCCACCGGCTGCACCGCCGGGACGCTGGACCAGGGCCGTGGCGGCGACGGGCGTCGAGGCGACGGCATCCCGTCGTCCGGCCTCGTAGCCGAGTTGCGCCGTCGACCCGAGCAGCACCACGAGCACAGCGGTCCCGGCGATGGCCCGGAGCCCGGCGCGCGTCGGCGCCGGACGGGCGTGCCGGCGCGGGGCGGGCTTCGACCAGATGACCGTGTGCTGGTGCGGCGCAGACATGACGACCCCCGGGCGCTGTAGACGACTGGTCCGTCCGTCGCATCCGGGCGGGTGCCTGTGAACAGCGGCGCGCGGGGATCGTCAGCTTTGGTGAAGGTCAGGACAGGTGCCTGTCAGGAGCGTTGCACGGTCCGGGCGAGGATCCCGAGGGTCGCCTTGAGCGAGGCCTCGGGGACCAGCGGGAATCCGAGACCGCGGTACCGCTCGTGGATGCCGGACCAGTCGCAGTAGGACACGACGCGGGTGGCGCCGTCGTCGGCCGGTTCGAGGCGGTACCCGTAGACGTGCCCGACCGGTGGTTGCAGGTTGCCCTGGATCGTCCAGGCGATCTCGGTCTCCGGTCCGTAGGCGGTGATCACGACGGTGACGTCGTAGCGGCCCATCGGCCGGTCGCCGAGCGCCTCGCGGTCCATGTGGACGACGAAGGTGTCCCCGACCGCGGACACCGCCTCGCCCTCGGCGGACATCAGCATCCCGGAGCTGTCGATCGCCACGTGTCCACGCGGGTCGCGCAGCACCGCGAACACGGCCTCCGGGGGCGCCTCGATGATCCGGGACACCTCGATCCGTTCGTCGGTCATCGGACGATCATGCCCGCTCGGATCGGTCCGTGCAGCCCGCTCACCGCGATGCGGCCCAGGCGCGCAGGTCCCGTACCTCCGGATCGAGCTCCCGGGTCGACGCGAAGTCCGCCGTGTACGCCGGCGATGCCTCGGCCAGCCAGGTGAACATCGCGCGCAGGTCGTCGGAGTCGAGGACGTCGACGGGCAGCTCCTCGTAGCGCCCGCCGAACACCTCGGCCATCTGCTCGCAGACGAGCTCGTCGCCGCCGATCTCGACCGCCCCGCCGGGCACCCGCGAGGGGTCGCGCAGGACGGCCGCGGCGACCCTGCCGATGTCCTCGACCGCGATCATCTGCAGTGACACCCCGCCGGGCAGCGGGAGACGCAGCACGACCTCGCCGTCCTCGGTGGTGGGGGACAGGTTCTCCATGAAGAACACCGGCCGGACGATCGTCGCCGGGACGCCCAGCTCCGCGATGTGCTCCTCGACGCGGCGCTTGCTCTCGAAGTGCGGGACGCCGGTCTCCCGCTCGGCGCCGCCGACCGAGCTGTAGACGAGGTGGCCGACGCCGGCCGCCCACGCGGCGTCGGCGATGCGGAAGCCGTCCTCGACCTCGCCGTCGGTGCCGCGCGGGGTGAACGACGTCGTCATGGCGAAGACACCGTCGAGGCCGGCGAAGGCCGGGCGCAGCGAGGCGGGGTCGGTGAGGTCCGCCTGCACCACGTCGGCGCCGGCGGAGCGCAGGCCGGCCGCGCGGTCGGCGCCGGGGTCGCGGACCAGCGCGCGGACCTTGAAACCCGCATCGAGCAGCGCGCGGGCGGTGGCGCCGCCCTGCTGGCCGGTGGCGCCGACGACGGCGTAGGTGCTGGGCATGGTGCGGTCTACCCGTTTCGGACGCGCTGTACCGGTACCCGCGCGATGCGACCGCGGAGACCGCGTGTACCGGACCTACTTCGTCAACGGGCGGGGGATCGAGGCCTTCACACCCACCTGGACGATCCTGGACCGGACCCCGTTCGGACGTCAGGAGAGCTGGGAGGACCCCGCCGGCGGACGACCGCAGGGCCCCGCCTACGGCTGGTGGGGGCGGCCGGACGAGTACTCCTGACGGCCCGCGGCCGGCCCGCCCGTCGGTACGGAGGGCACCCCGGGACGCACGATTCGGCACAATGGGCCGATCCACGGACAGTGGGGATCCGTAGCGGAGGGCGGACCGCGTGCCTACGTGCGCCGGCGGCGATCACGACGGCCCGGGGCCGGGCGTGACCGAGCACGACCAGGAGACGCTCGGGGTGCTGCGGCGCATCGGATTGGATGCCGCACCGGACTCCGAGATGGACTCCTTCGCCGCCTGGGCCCGCGAGGCCGTCGCCGCACCGAGCGCCTGGGTCGCTCTCGCGCACGCCGACCGGGTGGTGCTCCCGGGCGCGGCGGGCGAGGACGCCGCCGGCCGGTCCCTCGCCGCAGCGCACCCGCTGTGCCGGCACGTCGTCGCGTCGGCGGCCCCCGTCGTGGTCGCCGACACGCGCGCCGACCCGCTCGGGTGGGCCCCGGACCTCGGCTCGGTCTCCTACGCCGGGTTCCCGCTGCACGACCGCGCCGGTCGCGTTCTCGGGGCACTCGCCGTGACCGACCGGGCGCCGAGGCGATGGTCGCCGCGCGAGGTGGACATGCTCGGCAGGATCGCGCGTGCCTGTTCGACCTCGTTGCAGCTGCGCCTGGCCGACCGCGTCGCCGCCCACGAGGAGCACCGCCGGGACGCGTTCGAGGCCGGGCAGCAGCGCGCGTTCGACCGTAGCCAGATCCTGCTCGGTGCCTCCCAGGCCTTCACCGACACCGAGACCGTCGGCGACGTCCGGGCGCGGATCAGCGAGCTGCTGGCCGCGTCGCTGGCTCCCGACCACGTCGACGTCGTCGTGGTCGACGACCGGGACCAGCTGCGGCAGCTGGGCGAGACCGAACCGGCGGGGTCGACCCGCACCGCCCTCGGAGCAGGGTCGCCCGGAGCCCGGGCGATCGCCGGCAACCGGATCCTGCACCACCCGGACCGGTCGGCGATCGACCAGGCGTACCCCGGGGCGGCCGGGGCCCAGCTGCGCGAGCGGGAACTGCACACCGTCGTCGTCGCGCCGTTGCCCGCGTCCACCGGCGCCGCCGGCGCGGTGATCCTCGGCTGGCGGCGACCGCACGCGATCGACCCGGCCGATCTGCTCACCATCGCCACCCTCGCCGGCTACGCCGCCCAGGCCCTCGGGCGCGCCCGGCACCTGTCGAGCCGCACGAGCGTCGCCCACGACCTCCAGGTCGCCATGCTCACGACGCTCCCGCGGATCGACGCGCTGCCGATGGCGGCCCGGTACGCGCCGGCCGACTCGCGCGAGACCGTCGGCGGTGACTGGTACGACGCGGTCGTCCTCGACGATCCCGACCGGCCCGGCGAGCGGGCGGTGCTGATCTCGGTCGGCGACGTCATCGGGCACTCGCTGCGCGCCGCGACGATCATGGGGCAGGCCCGGTCGATGCTGCGCCAGTCCGCGTCCGACCACCACGACCTGCCGCCGTCGCGGATCCTGGAGGCGTTCGAGGCCGCCGACAGCCGCTTCGACATCGGTGCCAACGGCACGACGATCCTCGCGCGGATCCAACGGCTCGCCCGCGGCGGATGGTCGATGACCTGGACCAACGCCGGTCACCCGCCGCCGATCCTGCTGCACCCGGACGGGACCGACGAGCTGCTCGGCGAGCACGACATCCTCTTCGGCTTCGACCTGACCCGGCCGGGGGACCGGCACGACCACCGGCGGGAGATCGCGCGGGGATCGCTGCTGTTCCTCTACACCGACGGTCTGGTCGAGCGCCGCGACAGCGACCTCGACGCCGGCACCGACCGGCTGCGGAAGGCGCTGCACGAGCTGCGGGACCGTGAGCCGCAGGAGATCGTCGACGCGCTCGTCGACACGCCGGTCGCGGAGATGCCCGACGACGTCGTCGCGTTCGCCGTCCGGTTCACCTGAGGCTGCCCTGCCGACACGGCGACCGAGCGGTCGCGGGTCAGTGACGGTCGCGCTCGGCCTCGTACTCGGCCTGGTGGAACCGGGCGGGGTGGATGACGCGTCCGGTCTCGGTGCGGTGTTCGACCGGCGATCCGCACCAGAGGCACTCGCCGGTGTCGGAGTAGCGGAGCTGGGCGAGCAGTCCGGCGTCGGCGGGCGATCCGGGCGGGGTGGATCGCGACGGCAACGTCGACGACGACTCGGTCATCTGCGGCGGGACGGCCGGCAGGCCCGACGACCGCGCTGCGGGGGCGGCGCCGGTAGCGGCGCGTACGGCCTCCTCGACCTCAAGGGCGTGCCAGTCGCGGGGGTGGACGGGGTGTCCGTTCTCGGCGCGATGGGCGTCGCGCAGGCCGCACCACATGCAGCCGCCTGCGGCGTCCGCCGTGGCCCGGGACTCGATGTCCGTCCGTGTAGCGGTGGCGTGGGCCACGGCGAGCCGGGCGTCGGCCAGCGCTCGTTGCTCGTCCTTGTGCGCCCTGATCCTCCCGAGCATCAGGTAGAAGGCCGCCCCGATGGCGCCGAGGACCACGAGGGCCCCTGCAGCCGGTGAGTTCTCGCCGAGCTCCGCGACGACGCCGATTGCGATCAATACGCCGATGACGATCAGGAGATAGCGGCCGAAGGAAAGGTTCGGCGGTTCGGCCGGCGGCTCCGAGCCGGCCGCGTTCGTCTGGCTGACGTTGACGTTGACATGGATGTGGTCAGCCATGGGTCTCCTTCGCCAGAAGCGCAGCCATCAGGCGTTCCGACCGCCCGTGCCGCACAAGTTCGATGAACGATCCGGTTCGGCGCGAGCCGTCAGTCCTTGCCGCGCTCGGCCTCGTACTCGGCCTGGTGGAACCGGGCGGGGTGGATGACGCGTCCCGTCTCGGTGCGGTGTTCGACCGGCGATCCGCACCAGAGGCACTCGCCGGTGTCGGAGTAGCGGAGCTGGGCGAGCAGTCCGGCGTCGCGCCCGGCCCCGGCAGCGGGCGCCGCCGGGGCCGGCTGAGGCTGCTGCTGCGGTGACCAGGCCTGCGGAGCGGGCGGCTGGGTCGGTGACCACGGCTGCGGAGCCGGCTGGGGCGGAACCATCCACTGCGACGAGGACGGTGGTGCGACGGCCGGTGCCGACAGTCCGTGGACCGCGGACGGGCCGGCAGGGGCGCCGACCGCGAGCCGCACGGCCTCCTCGACCTCCAGGGCGTGCCAGTCGCGGGGGTGGACCGGGTGTCCGTTCTCTGCGCGGTGCGGCGCGCGCTGACCGCACCACATGCACCCACCGGCGGCGTCGACGGTGGCCCGGGACTCGATGTCCGCGCGCACCGCCGCGGCGTTGGCCTCGGCGAGCTGAACCGCTTCGAGGGCCCGCTGCTTGGCCTGGCTCGCCTTGACCTTGCTGACGATCACCCAGGCCGCGATGCCGACGACACCGAGGATCAGGAATGCGCCGGCCGCCGGCGAGGCCTCGGCGATGTTCGCGACCGTGCCGATCGCCGCCAGCACACCGAACACGCCCAGGCAGCCGAGGCAGCCGTTGGACGAGCTCGACGACTGCGCGACCGGAGCATTCGTCTGGCTGACGTTGACATTGACGTTGACGGGTCCGCTGCGGTCAGCCATCGGTCTCTTTCGTGAGGAGTGCGGCATTCGTCCCCTTCACCGCAGTTCTCCCACCCGCCGTTACCGGTGATCATCAGCTTTGACGAGATCTCCGGCCACTGATTGACCACCCGTCCGATCGACCGCTACGTGCCCGGCCTCCACTCGTCGCTGATATGTGACCGGTGGTCGCTTCTTACTAGCGGGGAACGTATGTTCGATCAGAGAATCGGACACATGACCACCGCCTGGCAGGCCACCGACGAGGACCTCCTCCTCGGGCTGCGCGTTGCCCAGGAGGATGTGAACGAGGCGTTCGCGCAGATGGTGGAGCTGATCGGCGAGGCCCGTTCCCGCGGGCTGGCCGAGGCCACGGGTCACAAGGATCTGACGGATCTGCTGCGGTCGGTGCAGAACGTGTCCCGCTCCACCGCACGAGCCCGGGTCCGGGCCGCCGAGGATCTGGCTCCGCGCCGGCAGGTGACCGGTGAGGCGGTGGAGCCGGATCTGGCGGTGCTGGCCGCCGCGGTCGCCGAGGGCGCGTTGACCCCGGAGCACGTGCGCGAGATCCAGGCCGTGCTGGCTGCGTTGCCGCCGCATCTCGACGCGCACCGCGCCCCGCTCGAGGCCGACCTGACCGAGCACGCCCGGAGCCTGGACCCCGACGCGGTGCGCCGGCTGGGTAAGCACGCCCTGGCGCTGCTCGATCCGGACGGCGCCCACCCGCGCGAGCCCAGGCCCACCCGCAACGCGCTGACCCTACGCTCGCTGGGGGAGGGATTCGAGGCACGCGGCTTCTTCGACCGCGAGTCCGCCGCGATCCTCCGCAGCGCGCTCTCGCCGCTGAGCGCGCCGTGCCCCACCGTCCCGGCCGACACCGACTGCTGCGCCGACGGCGAGCACACCGGGCACGAGCCCGGCGAACGCGACCCCCGCTCGACGGCGGAGCGCACCGCGGACGGGCTGGTCGAGCTGGCCCGGCGGATGCTCGCCACCGGCGCGCTCGGGACCGAGGCCGGTCAGGCGGTGCAGGTCACGGTCACCGTCCCGCTGGAGACCCTCGTGACGGGCGAGGGTGGGGCGCTGATCGGGTTCGGGGACGGGACGCTGCGGGCGGCGATCGATGCCGAGGCGGCGTTGCGGCTGGCCTGTGATGCCCGGATGGTGCCGATCGTGCTCGCCTCGACCGGGGAGCCGCTGTTCGTGGGCCGGGACAAGCGCTTCGCGAACCGGGCCCAGCGCCGGGCACTGGCCCAGCGCGACGGCGGCTGCGCGTTCCCCGGCTGCGACGCCCCGCCGCAGTGGTGTGTCGCCCACCACGTGCGGCACTGGGCCCACGGCGGCTGCACCGACCTCGACAACCTGGTGCTGCTGTGCTCCCAGCACCACACCTTGATCCACAAGGGGGACTGGGTGATCACGATGGAGGGCGGGTTCCCGTGGTTCCATCCCCCGCTGTGGGTGCCGGGTGGGCCGCGGCGCACCATGCTGCAGCGCCCGGACCTGGTCGGGCGGATCCCGGCACAACGACCACCACCACGGGTCGCCCAGTTCCACTAGAAGCCCCGGTGAACACCGTCCTCGGTGGCGCGCGCGAACTCGGAGAAGTCCATGTTGGACAAGGCCAGGTTGATCTCCAGCTGTGCGACCTGGTCGCCGGCTGCGCGGAACGTTCGCCCCCGGTCGTCATCGCGCAGTCCGAGGACGAGGACCGGAAGCTCCGATGAGGACAGGGTGACGGCATCGACGACGAACAGGCACGACCGGCCCCGGGCCCATGCCGGGGTGGCCAGCTCCAGCAGGGCGGTCGCGGTCGCCTCGGCGAACCGGAGCTCGTCGATGACGCCCAGATCGGCCGAGAAGCCGGACACGTCCGGCACGGTGAGCCGGGTGCGGGCGGCCTCCCAGGCGTCGTCGTCGGAGAAGTCGGTGCGGATCAGCGCCGTGCCGCCGACGGCCGGCAGCGACGGCCGGGTCGGGCGGTCGCGCAGGACGACGTCGTCGGCCGGCCCGGCCTCCCACAGCCGGATCAGGTACCGCTCGGGACCGCCGCTGCCGCGGCCGGCCGCGTGCACGCGGGCGCGGACCGGCGTCGACCGGTTCGTCCGGTTGGCGCGCGACGTCAGCCGTGCTTCCACGGCATGTACGAGATCCCCACGACCAGGTGCTCGGGCGAGAGCAGCCGTGCGACCACCTGCCCCCACGGCTCCTCCCGGGCGTCGTGCAGCATCTCGTACCCGGCGTCGCGCAGCTCCTGCGCCGCCGTGCGGATGGCGTCGACGTCGGCGACCTCGAACTCCACGCACGCCTGCGGGACCGGGACGTCCGACGGCCAGTCGGGCCGTCCGAAGCAGGCCTGGGCGGCCTGGGTCAGCGGCCAGACACCGAAGTGGTTGGTGCCCGGAAGCCGCTCGCTGAGCAGGTAGTCGTCGTCCTCGGCGGCTCGCTCGAGCGGCAGGCCGAGGGTGTCGACGTAGAGCGCCCGGCTCGCCGCCGGGTCGGCGGTGATCGCGGCGACGCTCGCGACGGTCTGGATCTTCATGGTCGTCCCTCCCTGGTCCGGTGCCGCGCCGACGGGCATCGTCCCGCGGTGCAACGACTCGGGGAAGAGGTCAGCCCGAACGGTCGGCGTCTCCCGCGTGCAACCGCTGCCGGGCCCGGAACCACCAGGCGATACAGGCGAGCGTGACCAGCCCCAGCAGCACCGCCGGCACCGGCGCGTCCAGCACGAGGGCGAACAGCACCGTCACGAACGCCGACAGCACGCCGCCGATCACGCAGATGCCCATGTGCAGCCGCAGTGCGGCGCGGCCGTCGGCGCCGGTGTCGGTGGCGCCGGGACCCCCGATCCCCGGGACGTGACGATCCTCGGGGTTCCGGGAATCGGACTGACGATCGGACCGGGTCATCGTCCGACACCTCCCCGCCGCGGCGACCACCGCCGGCCGGCCCCACGGACTACCCGGTCGACCTCCAGCCCATTCCCGGGGCGACCCCGCCGAGGGGTACACCAGCGCAGCGGGCGCGAGATCGCACCCTCCTGTGCCCCTCGGCGCCGCGCCGGCCCACCGGACGGCGACGCCGCGGCCGGAGGAGCACAGCAGGAACGTCAGCGAGGCCGTGGTCAGGCCCTCGGCCATCGGGTGGGGGAGCACGTCGGCGCTCACCGCCGGCGGCGCCACGCCCTGGGGCGCGGCGACCACCCTCGCGAGCGACGACGGCGGCAGCGGTGCGCGCAGCCGCGGCCACACCCCCCGGCCGTCGACGGCGTCGAGCAGCAACGCCGACGTCTCGAGTCCGGCGAACAGCGGAAACAAGACAAATGATCCGAACAGCCCGTCCGTTACGAACCCCACCACGGCGCCGCCCAGCACGGCGCGGCCTACCGTGACCGGATCGGCCGGCCCCGGACCCACGATCCCCGCCCACCGGGCGGCCCGGCCGAGGAGCAGGAGGAGTACCGCACCGTGCACGAGCCCGACGACCACACCGACCCACTCCAGCCCGCCGGCCGCGGCCAGGACGCCGAGCAGCAGGACCTGCCCGGCGCCGGTGACGGCCGGGACGGTCCCGGGACCGAACCCCGGCCGGGCCGGCCGGGGGATACGGTCGCGGCGGCGGCCCCGCCGGGCTCCGCGCACGAACGCGCGTACTGGGTGGTTGCTCCCGGGAGGGGCGAGATCCGGCAGGTCGAGGTACCGGTGCCCGGTCCGGACGAGGTGCTGGTCCGGACCCTGTTCTCGGGCATCAGCCGTGGCACCGAGGCGCTCGTGCACCGCGGGGGCGTCCCGGAGGACCAGCACGCGGTGATGCGCGCCCCGTTCCAGGACGGCGAGTTCGGTGGCCCGGTCAAGTACGGCTACCTCAATGTCGGTGTCGTCGAGGACGGGCCGGACGCGCTGCGCGGCCGCGCAGTGTTCTGCCTGTACCCGCACCAGACCCGCTACGTCGTGCCCGCCACCGCCGTGGTGCCGGTGCCGGACGGCGTCCCGCCGGAGCGCGCGATTCTCGCCGGCTCGGTGGAGACCGCGGTCAACGCGCTGTGGGACCTGGCCCCGTTGATCGGGGACCGGATCTCCGTCGTCGGCGCCGGACCGGTCGGCTGCTGTGTGGCCGCCCTGTGCGCGCGGATCCCGGGGGTGCGGGTCGAGCTGGTCGACGTCGAGCCGTCCCGGGCAGGAGTCGCCGCGGCGCTCGGGGTGAGCTTCGCCCGGCCCGCCGACGCCGCCACCGATCGCGACCACGTGGTGCACACCAGCGCGACCGAGGCCGGGTTGGCATGCGCGTTGGACCTTCTGGCCGACGACGGACGGGTGCTGGAACTCAGCTGGTACGGCGACCGTAGGGTCACGGTCGGCCTGGGCGGGGACTTCCACTCGCGCAGGCTGGGGGTGGTCGGCAGCCAGGTCGGTGCCGTCGCCCGGGCCCGCCGGGGCCGGTGGACGCACACCGACCGGCTCGGGCTGGCACTGGAACTGCTCGCGGATCCGGTGTTCGACGCGCTGATCACCCGGGAGGTGGGGTTCGATCGCCTGCCGGAGGAGTTCGACCGGATCTCCGCCGGTGAACGGAACGGCCTCGCCGTGCGTGTGCAGTACGAGAACCGATGATCAAGGAGGACCGTGTTCCACGTCACCGTGCGGGACCGTTTCATGATCGCCCACAGCTTCCGCGGGGAGGTGTTCGGGCCCGCGCAGCGGTTGCACGGCGCGACGTTCGTCGTCGACGCCACGTTCCGTCGCCGTGAGCTGGACGCCGACGGCATCACCGTCGACATCGGGCGGGCGACCGAGGAACTGAAGGAGGTCCTCGGCGAGATGGACTATCGCAACCTCGACGACGAACCGGCCTTCGCCGGCGTCAACACCTCCACCGAGTACCTGGCGAGGGTGATCGCCGACCGGCTCGCCGAGCGGGTGCACGACGGCCGGCTCGGCGAGGGCGCCCGCGGCCTGACCGGGATCGCGGTCGAGCTGCACGAGTCGGACATCGCGCGAGCCGGATACGAGCGCGACCTGTGACCGTCCTGCTGGTTCCGGGCGACGTCGACGACCCCGCGTCGCCGAGCGGGGGCAACCACTACGACCGCCGGGTCCGCGACGAGCTCGCCGCACTCGGGCGGGCGGTGGAGTGGACCCCGCTGCCGGGCGCCTGGCCGCGTCCGGAACCGGCCGGCGTCGACGCGCTGGACCGGGCGCTCGCCGGGACCCCGGACGGGACGACGGTGCTGGCCGACGGCCTCGTCGTGTGCGCTCTGCCGGAGCCCGTCGTCCCGCACGCGGAGCGGCTCGACCTGGTCGTGCTGCTGCACCTGCCGCTGGCCGACGAGACCGGCGCCGACCCGGCCCTCGACGACGCCGAGCGCGCGGTGCTGCACGCCGCCCGCGCGGTCGTCGCGACCAGCACGTGGACCGTGTCGGTGCTGACCGGGCGGCACGGCATCGCCCCGGAGCGCGTCGCACTCGCGGTCCCCGGGACCGATCCGGCGCCGGCCGCGCCGGGCACCGGCGGCGCCGGCGGCCTGCTCAGCGTCGGGTCGCTGACCCCGCGCAAGGGCCATGACGTCCTGGTCGCCGCCCTGGCCGAGCTCACCGACCTGGACTGGACCGCCACGATCGTCGGCCCCGGTGGGCGCGCCCCCGAGCACGCCGACGCCGTCCGGACGGCGGCGGGTGAGCGGGTGCGGTTCACCGGGGCGCGGCACGGCGCCGAGCTGGAGGCCGAGTACGCGGCCGCGGACCTGCTCGTGCTGCCGTCGCGGGCCGAGCCCTACGGCATGGTGGTCACCGAGGCGCTCGCCCGCGGGATCCCGGTACTGGCCTCCGACGTCGGCGGCGTCCGGTCCGCGCTCGGTGACGCCGCGGTCGACGAGCTGCTCGTCCCGCCCGGCGACGCCGGCGCGCTGGCCGGCGCGCTGCGGCGCTGGCTCGGCGACCCCGCGCTGCGCGCCCGCGCCCGCGATCGCGCCCGCACCGCGACACCGCCGGGCTGGGACGTCACCGCCCGGACCCTCGACGAGGTCCTCACGGCGTCGGCGGTCCGGTCGTGAGCGGGCCCGGGGCGCAGTTCACCTACGCCGACTGGCTCACCCTGCGCGAGCCCGTGGACGCCGACGCCCGCTCCGCCGAGCTCGCCGGCTGGGCCGCCGCCCTGCTCGCCGGCCAGGACGCGCCGCTCGTGCGCGACCTCGGCTGTGGCACCGGATCGATGCCGCGCTGGCTGTCCCCGCGGCTGCCCGCCGGTACCCGCTGGGTGCTGCAGGACTCCGAAGCCGACGTGCTCGAGCGGGCCCGCGCGGGGGTGGCCGGGGTCGAGGCGACGGTGCAGGCCGGGGTCGGCGCGCTCCGTGCCGACGACCTGGCCGGGACCTCGCTGGTCACCTGCTCGGCGCTGCTCGACCTGCTCACCGCCGACGAGATCGGCACGCTGGCCGCGGCCTGCGGCGACGCGGGCGTCCCCGCGCTGCTCACACTGAGCGTCACCGGGCGGGTGGCCCTGGCCCCGCCGGACCCGCTCGACGACGCCGTCGCCGCCGCCTTCGACGCCCACCAGTGCCGCGACGACCGGCTCGGCCCGGAGGCCGCCGAGCGCGCCGCGACGGCGTTCGCCGCGTACGGCACCGTCCTGACCCGGGCGACCCCGTGGCGGCTCGGTCCCGAGCGCCCGGAGCTGACCGCGGAGTGGCTGCGCGGGCGCTTCGCCGCCGCGGTGGAGGAGGTCCCCGACCTGGCCCCGGACGCGGCGGCACACCTCGATCGGCGGACCCGCGCGCTCCTCACCGGCACGCTGACCGCCGAGGTCGGGCACCTCGACCTGCTCTTCGTGCCGCCCGGGGGCGGGTCGTGAGGGCGGCGGCGTCGGTGCTGCGGGTCCCGGCGGCCCTGGCGATCCTCGGGTTGCTGGTCTGGCAGCTCGGCAGCGACGCGGTGCTCGACGGGCTCCGCGCGGTCGGCCCGGGCACGGTCCTGGCCGCGCTCGGACTCGGCCTGCTCGGCACGCTGGTGACCGCAGCCCGCTGGGTCCTGGTCGCCCGCACCGTCGAGGCGCCGCTCTCCCCGCGCGGCGCGGTCGCCGACGTCTACCGCGCCAACCTGCTCAACGCGGTGCTGCCCGCCGGGCTGCTCGGCGACGTGCACCGCGCCGTCCGGCACGCCGGCCGCGGGGGACCGGCCGGCCTGCGCGCGGTCGTCCTGGAACGGGTGTCCGGGCAGACCGTGGTGGTGCTGGCCTGCGCCGCGCTGGTCGCGGCCCCGGTCGCGCCGCTGCCGACCGGTGCGGCGGTGGCCGTCGTGCTCGGTGCCGCGGCGGTGGCGTGGAGCCGCTCGCCGGGGCGGGTGTCGGACCGGTCCCTGCGGCGGTTCCTGGACGAGCCGCACGGCCCGGCGCCGGACGGACCTCCGGCGCGGACGACGGCCGCCCGGTCGAGGGGGCCGGCGGCGGAACAGCTGCCGGACCCGATTCCGGAACCGAGGCCCGCCGCGGAGCCGGACGAGCCGCCCGCGGCGACCGGCGAGGAGCCGGCGTCGGGTGGGCTGCGGCGGTGGCTGCCGGACCGCGACGCAGTCGAGACCGCGGTGCGGGCCTGGCTGGCCGACGCCCGCCGGGTGCTTGCCTCGCGCACGACCGGACCCGCCGTCGTCGTGCTGTCGCTGGCGGCACTGGCCTGCCATCTGGGGCTGTTCCTGCTGGCCGCGCGCACCGCCGGGGTGGATGCTCCGCTGGTTACCCTGCTCCCGCTGCTGACCGCCGGCCTGCTCGCGATGATGGTGCCGATCGGCGTCGGTGGCTGGGGCCCGCGCGAGGGCGTCACCGCGGCCGCGTTCGTCGCCGCGGGCCTGGATCCGGCCGGCGGCCTCGCCGCCGCCGTCGTCTTCGGCGCGCTCGGGCTGGTGTCGTGCCTGCCCGGTGCCGCCGTGCTGGTGCTCGACCGGGGGCGCCACCGCGACCCCGTCGTCGCCGGCGGAAGGAGAAGCACATGACCGCCTGCTCACCCGCGACGGTCGCCGACGAGTTGCTCGGCCCGGTACGCACACCGGCCGACCGGCCCTTCGTGCTGCTCAAGTACGCCCAGACCCTGGACGGCCGGATCGCAGCCACCGGTGGAGACTCCAAGTGGATCTCCAGCGACGCCGAGCGCTGCGTCACGCACGCGCTGCGCGCCCGCTGCGACGCGATCATGGTCGGGATCGGGACGGTGCTGAGCGACGACCCGCTGCTCACCGTGCGGATGGTGCCCGGCCCGTCGCCGCGCCGGGTGGTGCTCGACTCCCGGCTGCGCACCCCGCCGGACGCGGCGCTGCTCGACGGCGACCCCGGCACCATCGTGCTCACCTCGGCGTCCGACGGCGCGACCCACCTGGAGCGTCCGGGGGTGGAGGTGCACCGGGTCGCCGCGGGTCCGGACGGGATCGACCTGCCCGGTGCGCTGCGCGACCTGCGCGCGGCCGGGGTCCGCAGCGTGCTGGTCGAGGGCGGGGCCAAGGTGCTCACCGCGATGCTGGCTGCCGGGGTGGTCGACCGGGTCGTGGTCGCGGTCGCCCCGCGGATCCTCGGCTCGGGTGTCGAGGCCGTCGGCGACCTGGGGCACCGCCGGATCGCCGACGGCATCGCCCTGCGCCGGATGTGCGTGCGGACGGTGGGCGACGACCTGCTGATCGGCGCCGACGTCGAGCCGGCCGGCTAGCCCCGGGCCCGGTTCACCCGCCACGACGACGGGCCGGCCCACCCACGGAGGGTGGACCGGCCCGGACGGCGGTCGTACGAGGAGTCAGCCGGCGAGGCTGGTCAGCTGCTCGACGAGGCTCTTCTGGGCCTGGTCGGTCTCCGACACGTTGCCCTGCTCGGTGGTCGAGTCGATCCCGTTGTCCTGCACGATCGACTGCTCCGAGGCGGACACCGAGTCCTCGTTGGCGAAGTTGCCCAGGCCCAGCACGTCGGAGACGTTGAAGGCGGGGTTGGCCTGGGTGACCGGGGAGATGCTGTCGTTGGCCTGGTCGGTCAGCGCGCTCTGCTCGTTCGACGCCGTGCCGGTGGTGCTCTGGGTCTGGGTCCGCTCCTCGTTGACGTCGACGTCGCCGTCCTGGGCCAGCGCGGTTCCGGCCACCCCGAGGGTCATCGGGACGGCGAGGGCGGTCGCGGCGAGAGTGCGCACGGACTTACGCATGAGTCGGAGTTTCCTCTCCTGTCGAATCTGCTGTCACGCTCCGTCGATCACTCCGGCGGAGCTGCCCCGAACGTATCCCGCGGTGATCACCCGGTAGTGCGCGCGGGTGGTGAGCAATTGCTCCCGATCGAGGTGAACGCTCCGGCACTGTATCCGAAGCCCGGGCCATTCCCATGCTCCTGAGCTGCGGAGATCGTGGATCCGGCGGTATCGGACCACCTGCGCGTCGGCGGACGGACGACCGCTCGGCACATGACACTCGATGGAGTGAAAACCGGTTGGAGGATGAATGCGAAAGACGGCCTGGGATCGGCTCATCCGGTGGTCACGGCGGCATTCCGGGACGCCGGGCTCCGCCAGAAACCGAGGACGCGGGCGAGTACGTAGAGCACCACCGTCGCGACGAGCGCGCCCACTCCCAGTGCCATCGGGCCGTAGCTGATCACGATCAGCGGGAGCACCGCGGTCAGCAGGCCGCCCCCGACGAAGGGGCTCAGGAACGGGGCGCGCAGGGCGTAGGCACGGGCGGCGTCGGTCCGGAAGTCCGGGTCGACGGTCCGCAGCAGCATCAGCCCGACCGACCCGCTGGCCGTCATGGTGCCGAAGGTGGCGATGCTCATCTCGACCCAGTTCTCACGGAACAGCCGGGGCCCGGCCCAGTAGAAGAAGCCCACCGCGATCACCGCGGCCAGGACGAACAGGATCATCAGCGGGACGATGTTGGCCAGCACCGCCGGCAGTGCGATCGAGGCGACCGCGGAGACCACGAGCAGGTCCAGCGCCAGGCCCTGGATCGCCCGCAGGCTGCCGACGTCGACCGCGTCGCCGAGCCGGGTCCGGCTCACCACCGCTTGCACGATCCCACCGCCGATCATCGCCAGCGGGAACAGCGGCATCCCGGGCAGGACCAGTTCGACCAGGTACTGCAGCACCCAGCCGATCAGGATCGCGACCGCGATCAACGTGCCGTGGAAGGCGAGACCGTCGACCAGGTCCTTGTTCAGCGTGACCCGGCCCATCGACGGGCGGTTCTCCTCGGAGAGGATCTCGGGCGCGTCGGCGGAGGCGCCGGCCGCCGCGGCGATGTGGCCGCGTCGGGCCGCGACGTTGATCATGATCATCCCGCCGACGATCCCGAACAGCAGCCCGGCGGTCGCCGAGGCCAGCGCCAGCGACCCGCCGTCGGACCAGCCGAGGTCGCTCAGCACCGGCTCCATCCCGGCCGCGGTCCCGTGCCCGCCCGGCCAGCCGATCTCGATCACGAGCCCGAACAGCGGGTCGAGACCGAAGACCGGGATCAGCACCGCGGCGCACAGCACCATCGGCAGGCCGATCATCAGGAAGTCGTACATGTAGCCGAGGAACAGCTGCGGTGCGATCAGCCGGTACGACGCGCGGCCGCTCGGCAGCGCGACCCCGATCAGCATCGGCGCGAACACCACAGTGATCAGGACACCCGGCAGGGCCGACCAGGTGTCGACCAGCCCCTCCGGGAACAGTCCGGCGCCGTACGGCCCGAGCGCGGCCCCGAGGATCCCGCCGATCAGCGCGGCCGGGACGAACAGCCGGCGCAGGGCCGGAACGAGCAGGCGCAGCACGACGCCGGCGAGCACGAGCAGGCCGAGGACGGCCACGGCGAACAGGAGGGCGGTGACGGCGTCACTGCCCACCTCGTCGGTCGGGAACATGGGGGCTCCTTCGGGGGAGGGTCAGTCGTTGCGGGGGAGCGGACCGAACCGGGAGAGCGCGAACGGGGCGAGGTCGTCGGGGCGGGTCCCGGTGGTCACCCAGGACGTGAGGGACTCGGCGACGGCCGGGGCGAGGGCGAAGCCGTGCGCGGTCCAGCCGGTGCCGACCCAGGCGTTGGCGAGGCCGGGGACCAGGTCGACGATCGGGATCTCGTCGGCGCTGCAGGACTCCGGTGCGTTCGCGACCGCCTCCAGTGGCTCGGCACCGGCCAGGGCGGGGAACACCTCCGCGGCGGCGCGCAGGTTCCCCCGCACCCCCTCCTCGGTGGGTTCCCCCTGACCGGTCTCCGGGTTCCGCCGGCCCCGCCAGCCGCCGCTGACCATCACCGACCCGTCGGTGAGCGGCTTCAGCGAGACCGGCCGGTGGTCGTGCCCGACCAGGTGGGTCATCGGCGGGCCGTCGTCCGGGGCGATCCGCAGCGCCTGCGGCAGGACCGGCCAGACCGGCAGCTCGACGCCCGCCGCGTCCCGGACCAGCCCGGCGGCGCCGGTGTTGGCGAGCACCAGCAGCGCGGTCCCCACCTCGAACCGGTCGCCGGTCGCGGTCCGGACGGCGACGGCCCGGTCGCCGTCCCGCTCGACGGCGACGACCTCCTGGTCCTCCCGCAGCGTCGCGCCCCGCTTCTCCGCGGCCTCGGCGAACGCCCGGGTGGTCGCGGCGTGGTCGGCGGTCCCGTCGAGCGGGCAGTACAGCGCCCCCCGCACGTCCGGGGAGACCGCGGGCTCCAGCTCGAACACCCGGTCCCGGCCGACGGCCTCGGTCGGGATCCCGAGCGCGGACTGCACGCCGGCGTGCGCGGCGGCGGCGAGCAACCCGCCGCGGGTCCCGGTGGTGTCCTGCTCGATCAGGTACAGCCCGCCGGTGCGCCGGTAGCCGGTCGGTACACCGAGCCGGTCGTCGAGCTCGGGCCAGAGCCGGTAGGCGGCCCGCATCGCCGGCAGCTCCCGCAGGTCACGCCGGTTGGCGCGCACGCCGCGCCGGCCGAACCCACCGGACGCACCGGAGGCGAGCCCGCGCGCTTCGAGCAACACGACGTCGTGGCCGGCGTCGGCGAGGTTCCACGCGGCGGCGCACCCGTATACGCCACCGCCGATAATCACGAACTGGTGCTTCATCGAGTAGAGATCCTTCGACGATCATGTCGGACTGCAATAATGTAGGAAGCACTACACGGAAAGGTCAATGCTGAAGTGGAATCGACGGCGACGTTTTACGAGCGCGTCACAGCCACCGCAGGTGAGCTGTCGGCGCGTGAGCGGGCGGTCACGGAGTTCCTGCTGAACCGGCCCACCGAGGCGGTCACGGCGTCGGCCGTCGAGCTCGCGGCCCTGGTCGGCACCAGCGACGCCACCGTCGTGCGCACCGCGCAGGCACTCGGCTACCGGGGCTTTCGCGAGCTCAAGCGGGCGGTCCTGGAGATGCTCACCGAGCGCCGTGACCCCGCGCAGGCCCTGGACCGCCGGCTCAAGAACATCGGGTCCGGGCGGGTGCTCGACCGGGTGCTCGCCGACGGCGCGGACCTGCTGCGGCGCATGCCCGAGGCGATCGACGCGGCGGACGTCGACCGGGCCGTCGACGTCGTCGTGCGGGCGCAGCGGGTGGTGGCCTACGGGATCGGACCGGCCGCGAGCACCGCCCGCTACCTCGCCACCGAGCTGCCCCGGCTCGGCCGGCGCGCCGCGGTGATCGAGACGACCGGGTTCCGGCTCGCCGACGACCTGCTCGGCATCGGCCCCGGCGACGCGATCGTGGTCTTCGCCCCGCTGCGGCTGTTCCGCGAGATCGAGGTGCTGGTCGCGCACGCCCGCGAGGAGGGCGTGCCGGTCGTCGTCGTCACCGAGGCGCTCGGGCCGGCCCTGCGGGACCGGGTCGACGTCGTGATCGCGACACCGCCGTCGACCAGCGCGGCGGTGGGGGAGAACTTCGCGTCCTGGGTGATCGCGCACAGCCTGGTGCTGGAGCTGGCGACCCGGGACGGGACGGGCTCGGTCGCGACCCGGCACCGGCTCAACCGGCTGCGTGCGGAGATCAGCGGGCCCGGGCTGGAGACCGATGTGCTCGGGCGCTGAGGCTCCCTACGGGAGGCCGGCGGAGCGCGCACCGGTGCGCACGAGCTCGGCGCCGCGCTCGTAGTCCTCGTCGGCCAGGTGGGTGGCGACGCCGACGACCGTGTGCTCCTTGCGGTACCAGGCGGTGAAGCCGCCCCCGGAGTGCGTAGTGACGGCGGCCTCGTCGTACCCGTCGCCCCAGGCGGTGTACTGCAGGGTCCGGTCGCCGATGTCGGTCCAGAACCCGGGCAGGGAGTCCCAGACCGCGTCCTGCCCCGCTGCGGTCGCGCCGGCGATCCGGCCCATGGTCTCGGCGTCGTCCCAGTGCTCGACGGCGAGGTGCCGGCCCGCGGCGGCATTGCGGGCCAGCACCGCGTCCCCGGCGGCGAGCACGTGGTCGGCGGTGGTGCGCATCCACTCGTCGACGACGATCCGGTCCCGCTCGATCGCGAGCCCGGCCGCGGCGGCGAGGCCGGCGCGGGGCGTGATGCCGGCCGCGACGAGGACGAGGTCGGCCGCGACCGGGTCGCCGTCGCGGAGGTGGACGATCTGCCGGTCACCGGGCAGCCCGTGGCCGGGCGTCTCGATGCCGGAGACCTCGGCGCCGCCGCGGAACCGGACGCCGTCGCCGGTCAGCCAGTCGGCGAGGCGGGCGCCGACCCCGTCGCCGAGCCGGACCGACTGGGGCAGTGGCTCCGCGCTGCAGATCGTGACCTCGAGACCGCGGCGGGCCAGCGACACCGCCGCCTCGCACCCGATGAACCCCGATCCGACGACGACCGCCGAGCGGGCGCCGGCGGCCCGGTCGCGCAGCCGGCGGGCGTCGTCGAGGGTGCGCAGGTAGAGGCCGAGGTCGGCGCCCGGGAACGACGGCCGGACGGGCGCGGCGCCGGTCGCGAGCACGCACCGCCGGTAGCCCACGGTGCGGCCGTCGTCGAGCCGGGCCAGCCGGTCGTGCGGCAGCAGCGCGGTGACGGTGCGCCCGAGGCGGACGTCGGCACCGAGATCACCGATCGGCAGGTCGTCGGCCTCGCTCTCGCCGCGCAGGAAGTCCTTCGACAGCGACAGGCGGAAGTAGGGCGGGGTGTCGTCGTCGGAGACCAGCAGGACCGGGCCGTCCCCGCCGTGTTCGCGGTACGCGGCCGCCGCGGCGTGGGCGGCGGGACCGCCGCCCACCACGAGCAGGCCGACCGTCTCGGTGGGCGCGTTCATGGTGGTGGGCTACCCGCACCCGGTCCGGTGACACGTGGTCGCACCCGGGTGGCGCAGTGCCGCCGTCCCCGGCTCCCGGGCCCGGGTGCGGAACCGGGTCAGGTGTCCGGACCGGCGGACAGCACCGTGCGGTAGTGCGCGATCAGCGCCTCGTCGGGGCCCGCGTGCGAGCTGACGTCGGCGCCGTCGAGGTGCGTGGCGAGGGCCTCGAAGCAGCGGTCCCATCCGGCGGCGGTGCCGCCGGTGGTGTCGCGGTCGAGGACGGTGTTGTCCAGCCGCAGCACGCAGCCGTCCCCCTCGGGCTGCAGCGTCCAGCGCAGCCGTTCACCGGCCCAGGTGAAGGCCAGCGTCGCCGGCGGGTCGAGCTCGGTGATCTCGGCGGTGTCCTGCTCGCCCCCGGGGAAGGTCAGCGTGATGACCCCGCCGACCCGCAGGTCGATCTCGACCTCGCAGGGGAACCACCGGCTCATCTGCCCCGGCTCGGTCAGCGCGGCCCACACCCGGTCGACCGGGTGCGGGTAGCGGCGCGCGAAGTGCAGGACGGGGCCGTCGGCGTCGTCGAACGTGACGTGCGTACTCATCGCGGGTCTCCTCCGTCGGGATCGTTCAGGGAGTCGAGGTGTGTGCCCAGGTCGTCGAGTCGCTCCTCCCAGAACGCCCGGTGCGGTGCCAGCCACGCCTCGAGCCCGGACAGCGCATCCGGACGTAGCAGGTAGCGACGCTGCTGGGACTCGACGACGACGTCGACCATGCCCATCTCGCGCAACACGCGCAGGTGCTTCGACACCGTCGGTTGGCTCACCGAGAGTGCCGCCGCGAGCTCACCGACCAGGCAGCCCCGTGGCCGGCGCAGCTGGTCCAGGACGTCTCGCCTCGTCGGATCGGCGAGGACGTCGAACACATCGCGCACTCAGGGAATATGTCGGATCAGGCATATACTCGTCAAGGCACATGAGATCGAGACTGCCTCGGCGGCCACAGGTGGCGCCGCACAGGTTCCGGCTCCACCGCACAGGTCGTGGCTGGTGCGGCGGGACCACAACCTGTGCGGCACGCGCCTGGTCACGCCCGCGGGTGGTCGAGAGGTGACCAGTGAGACTCAGTGCTCGGGGCCAGCCGCGCCAGCGTGCGTTCGCGCGTGCGCTGTAGCACGACGCCGCCGAGGGCGAACACGGCCAGCGCGGGCATTGCCAGGGTGGTCACCCAGGAGTAGAGCGAGCCGGCAGCGAGGTCGGAGAAGTACAGGGCGTAGGCCCAGTAGAACGGGCCGGTCGCTCCCGGAGTCACGAGTCTCCGCCGTTGCTGGATGGTCCAGGCCTGCGCGTAGCTCCGGTGCGCCGTCGGGATCGATCCGCCGCGGCGCAGTGCGGTGGCGACCGCCGCGCGTTCGGTCGGCGTCAGCGCGCGGGACAGCACCAGCATGGTGCGGTCGTGCGGGTACGGAGCGGCCGCGTTCGCCCAGCCCACCGCCGCCAGCGCCAGTGCACACAGCAGGCCCACCGCGCACAGCACGCCCCGGTGCAGCGCGGCGCCGTCGTCTTCGGCGGCATCGATCAGCCACACCGATACGACCACCGCCGCGGCGAGTCCGCCGATGATCAGTGAGCGCGTCGCCAGTACGCGAGCCGAGCTCGGGAGCTGGGGTCGCTGATGCCGGGTCGCACGCTCACATCGGGCGTCGGTTGCTCCTTCCGGGGACGGGTCCGTCACGTCGTGTCCCCGTCCGTGCCGCCCAGGCGGTCCCGCACCACCGCTGCCCCCTCCGCCGCAACCCACGACACTGTCCCACCGTCTCGTGTGGACGTGCCGGAGCAAGGGCTCGGATCTCAGACCCGTAGGACCTTGCCCGGGTTGAGGATCCCGGTCGGATCGAGGGTGCGCTTGATGTCCCGCTGCAGGCCCAGCCCGTCGGGCCCGAGCTCGGTCTCCAGCCACTCGGCCTTCAGCACCCCGACCCCGTGCTCACCGGTGATCGTCCCGCCCAGATCGAGGGTGAGCTGCATGACCTGGTCGAAAGCGATCATCGCGCGGCGGACCTGCTCGGGGTCGGCCGGGTCGAAGACCACCGAGGGGTGCATGTTGCCGTCGCCGGCGTGCCCGGTGCAGGTGATCAGGACGTCGTTGTCGCGGCTGATCTTCTCGACGCCCACGACGAGGTCGACGAGCACCGATCGGGGCACGCAGGCGTCCTCCGACAGGAACGCTCCGAGCAGCTCGGTCGCGACACCGACGCTGCGCCGGGCCTCCAGCAGCATCGCGGACTCCGCGGCGTCCTCGGCCAGGACGACGTCACCGCCGTGGGCCGTTGCGACCTTCTCGAACTCGACCAGGTCCTGCGCCGCGAGCGCGCCGCGGTCGGACTGCATGAGCAGCATCGCGCCGGCGTCGTCGGGGAACCCGAGGTCCTTGTGGCGGCGCACGACCTCCATCGACAACCGGTCCATCAGCTCCAGCAGCGCCGGCTGCCCGCCGCCGGCCAGGTAGTCGCACACCGTCGCGCACGCCGACGCGGCGTCCGGGAAGAACGCGACCGCGGTCAGGGCGGTCTCGGCGGCGGGGCGCAGCGCCAGCGTCACCTTCGTGACGACGCCCAGCGTCCCCTCGGACCCGACGAACAGCCGGGTCAGGTCGTAGCCCGCGACGCCCTTCGCGGTGGACCGGCCGGTCCGCACCACCCGGCCGTCGGCGAGCACGACCTCCAGCCCGCGGACGTACTCGGCGGTCACCCCGTACTTCACGCAGCACAGCCCGCCCGCGTTGGTCGCGACGTTGCCGCCGATCGTCGAGGACTCCCACGACGACGGGTCCGGCGGGTAGAACAGCCCCTTCTCGGCGACCGCCCGGGACAGCACCGCGTTCACCACACCCGGTTCGACCACCGCGACGGCGTTGGTCTCGTCGATCGACAGGATGCGGTTCATCCGCTCCAGCGAGAGCAGCAGGCAGCCCTCGATCGCGTTCGCGCCGCCGGCCAGCCCAGTACGGGCGCCCTGCGGGACGACGGGTACGCCGTGCCGGTGCGCGAACCGCAGCACCGCCGAGACCTCCTCGACGCTGCGCGGCCGCACCAGGGCGGCGGCGCGGCCGTTCGGGCAGAACGGTGCGCTGTCGCGTTCGTGCGAGGCGACCACGTCGGGATCGGTGACGACGAGCCCGTCGCGCAGGTCGGTGAGCTCGGCGAGGACGGCGGCGGCGTTGCCGGAGGTGGTCACGGTGGCACTCCGAGGACGTCGTTGTCGGGCAGATCGGACCGGCAGGGCCCGGGGCGGGCGGGGGGCATCCCGCCCGCCCCGGATGATCTCAGGAAGCGAGCTTGACGTCTGCCGCCACGAGGGCGGCGCGCAGCGTCTCGCGCTCGGCGTCGCTGACCGGGGTCAGCGGGGACAGGCTCGTCCCGCCGTTGCGGCCCTGGAGCTCCAGCGCGACCTTGATCCGGGCGGTCATGTTCGGACCGTCGATGGCCCGCCACACCGGCAGCTGCTTGTTGTGCAGCTCCTTGGCGGTCTCGAGATCACCGCGCTGCACGGCGTCCCACTGCGCCAGGCACAGCTCGGGGACGACGGTCAGCGTCGCCGAGATCGCGCCCTCGGCACCCATCAGGTAGCTCGGGAACAGCAGGTCGTCGACGGCGGTGAAGACCTTGCCGCCCTCCGGGTTCATGTGCAGCAGGTCGGCGAGCTGGTGGATGTTGCCACCGGACTGCTTGACGCCGATCACGCTCGGGATCTCGTTCATGACCCGGGCGACCGTGGTGGCCGGGATCAGCGCGTAGGGGATGACGTTGTAGATGACGATCGGCAGACCGGTCTCGTCGGCGATCCGCCGGTAGTACTCGACGGTGGTGTCCTCGTCCGGCTGGAACAGGTAGTGCACCGGGGTGACCTGCAGGGCGTCCACACCAGTCTCGGCGATCGCCTTGCCGTAGCGGATCACCTCCTTGGTGCTGTCCTGGATGATGCCGGCGATGACCGGGACCTGGCCCTTGGTCTCCTCGACGGCGGTACGCGCGATCGCGACCGAGTCCTCCAGCGACAGCATCTGGCCGTCGCCGGTGCTGCCGGTGACGCACAGGCCGTGCGCTCCGAGGTCGAGGTGGTAGCGGACCTCGGCGCGCAGCGCGTCCAGGTCCGGCTGCTCGTCGGCGGTGAACGGGCTGACCAGCGGGGGGATGATGCCGTGGATGTCGAGGGTCATCGTCGAGTTGCCTCTCGGTCGGGTGACGTGCGGGAGTGATCGCGGTCCGGGGCTCTCAAGAGCGGATCCGGGGACGTCCGGTCAGAAATGTAACCGGTAACATCGAAGAGCCTGACCGGTCCTCCCGGGACGTGTCAAGGTCGGTCAGCTCACTGCTGCGATCGCGGCGCACGACGCGCGGATGCGCAGCTCGGTGGGCAGCACGACGTCGGGGACGTCGGCAGCGGTCCCGTCGCCGGACCGGTCGAGCTCGGCGAACAGGATCCGGCCCGCCGCGGCCCCGATCTCGTAGGCGGGCTGGGCGATCGCGGTGAGCGGCGGGTCGACGAACGGGAACAGGTCGGTGTCGTCGAACGTGATCAGCGACAGGTCGTCGGGCAGGCGCAGGCCGCGGTCGCGCAGCGCACCGAGCGCGCCGATGGCGAGCATGTTGTTGAACGAGAACACCGCCGTCGGCCGGACCGGCAGGTCGAGCACCTCCAGCATCGCTCGGTGCCCGCCGTCGACACCGAGGAAGCCCTCCCGCACGCACTCCGGGCGCACCCGCAGGCCGGCCTCGGTGCACGCGGCACGGAACCCGGCCAGTCGCTGCGACGCCGTCGCCATCCCGGCCGGGCCGGAGATCATGCCCAGGTCGGTGTGCCCGAGCCCGATGAGGTGCCGGACGGCGTCCCGGGCCGCCGAGAGGCTGTCTGTGCGCACCAGCGGGACGGTGGGCAGGTCTGGCGGACGACGGTCGATGAGGACGGTCGGGATCTCGTTGCGCAGCAACCGGTGCACCCCGTCGGCGGTGTCGCCGGTGGACAGCAGCGCGGCGGCGTCGACGGTCCGGCGGGCGAACGACTCCAGGATCTGCGCCTCGCGGTGCGGGTCGAAGTCCGAGCTGGAGATCAGCACCTGGTAGCCGTGCCGGACCGCCTCGTCCTCCAGACCGCGGGCGACCTGGCCGGTGAAGGGGTTGGCGATGTCGGAGACGAGCAGGCCCAGCAGCCGGGTCCGGCCGCGGGAGAGGCTGGCGGCCACGCCGTTCACGACGTAGTCGAGCTCCTTGACCGCGCGCAGCACCCGCTCCGTGCGGTCCGGGCTCACGGTCGCGCCGCCGTTGAGGACGCGTACGACGGTCGCAGTCGAGACGCCCGCCGCCCGGGCCACGTCGCGAATGCTCGCCACCGCTGCTCGCCCCCTCCCGCCGGCGGCACGATCGTAGCCACGCCGTCGCCGGGCGAGGGGCGGGTCGTCCCGCTCGGCGATCGCCGGCCGGGTTCCGGGAGGTGCCACGGATGGCACGGACCGGAACCCGGCTGCTGATCACGGTGCCTGGACCTGCCCACCGACGACGCCTGCCCACCGACGACGCCTGCCCACCGACGACGCCTGCCCACCGACGCCGCCTGACCCCGGTGATCGCCGTTCGGGTGCCGGCCGGTGCCGTCCGCGGCACCTACCGGAACCCGGCCGATGATCACCGCGGCGGCGGCCCCCGGCGGACGCGCGCGCCGGACGACACGGGACCGGAGGACTGCCGGTGTCACAGCACCGCCGGCACCTCCGCGTCCGGCTCGGCGACCCCGGCCGCGGCGGCGAACAGCAGCGCGATCCCGACCGCACCCGGGTCCGGTTCCCCGACCGCGCGGTCGCCGACGTAGCTGGCGCGCCCCATCCGGGCCCGCAGCTCCGCGGTGTGCCGGGCCCCGTCGGCGGCCGCGCGGGCCGCGGCGGCGAACCCGCCGGGCATCGCCTCGACGGCGGGCGTCAGCGCGTCGACCAGCGTGCGGTCGCCGACCTGTGCCTCCCCGACGCGCTGGATCGCCTCCAGGCCCGACCGCGCCCCCGCGCCGAACGCCGAGACCGGGTCGTCGTCGCCGTCGAGCGCGCGGGCGATCTCGGTGAACAGCAGCCCGAGCAGCGGCCCGCTGGTCCCGCCGACGTCGTCGAGGAACACCGATCCGAGCGCGCCGAACGCGGTCCCGCCGTTGCTCTCGAAGCGGCCGACGGCGTCGCGCAGCCCGCCGCGCAGGTTGTCGCCGAAGTCGCCGTCGCCGCTGCGCTGGTCGAGGGCGGTGAGCTCGGCGTGGCCGTCCTCGGCGGCCCGGGCGAACGCGCGCAGCACCGCCTCCTGGTCGAATGTCACGAGGTCTCCTCCGGACGCTGGTGCGGGAACGCGGGGGTGTCGGACGGGGCGCTCCAGAACGGGAGCCACTCCGGGACCGTGCGGGTGAGGCTGAGCGAGAACCCGGTCATGTCCAGCGCCGGGACCAGCGTGCCGACCAGCCGGCCGGCGACGGACAGACCGCGCCGGTCCAGCCCGTCGGCGACCAGGTCGTAGAGGCCGTAGAGCTCCAGCAGCGTGCTGCCGCCGAGACCGTTGACGACCGTGATCACGTCGTCGCCGGTGCCGGGCAGCGCTGCGACCAGCTCGTCGAGCATCCGGTCGACGAGGTCCTCCGTCGACGGGCGCTCGATCGACTTCTGGGCCCGCTCGCCGTGGATGCCGACGCCGTACTCGAGCTCGCCGTCCGCCAGCTCGAACGACGGGCGCCCGGTGTGCATCGAGGTCTGCGCGCGGGAGGCGACCGCGAGGCTGCGCGAGGCGCCGGCGACCGCGGTGCCGAGCTCGGCGAGCTCGTCCAGCCCGAGCCCGGAGTCCGCGGCCCCGCCGAGGATCTTCTCCACGACGACGGTCGCGCCGGTCCCGCGCCGGCCGGTCGCGGTCTCGTCGGACTCGGTGGCGAGGTCGTCGTCGACCAGCACCCGGCGGACGTCGACGCCCTCCATCCGCAGCCGTTCGGCGGCGATCCCGAAGTTGATCCGGTCCCCGGTGTAGTTCTTGACGACGTGCACGACGCCGTCCGGTCCGGCGGCGGCCCGCGAGGCCTCGAGGACCTGCCGGTTGTGCGGGGAGGCGAAGACCTTCCCGGGGGCGACGGCGTCGAGCATCCCGACGCCGAGGAACCCCGCGTGCAGCGGTTCGTGGCCCGATCCGCCGCCGGAGACGAGGCCGACCCGGCGGGCGGGGTGGCGGTGCCGGGCGACGATGTGCGGCGGCGACTCGCGCAGCTCGACGAGATCGGCGTGCGCCCGGGCGAACCCGCGCAGGGCGGGTGGGACCGGGTCCCCGTCGTGCGGGTGGAAGGGCAGGCTCATCCGGCGTTTCTCCTTCAGGGGTCGAGGGACGGGTGGTGGTCGGGGACCGGGCTCACGCGCGTCCGGCGGTGTCCTTCTCCGCGGCGCGGTCCTTGCGCCCGGACCGCCAGACCCAGAACAGCGTCAGCACGATCAGCGCCCAGAACAGCAGCGACGCCGGCCGGGTGAAGAACACCGTCCAGTCCCCGTGGGTGATCGTCATGGCCCGGCGGAAGTTGACCTCGGCCATCGGGCCGAGGATGAGGCCGAGGATCAGCGGTGAGACCGGGAAGTCGTTGCGCACCATCAGGTAGCCGAGGACTCCGAACAGGATCGCGACGAGCACGTCGGCGAACCGGTTGTTGATCGCATAGGCGCCGACCAGGCACAGCAGCGAGATCACCGGGATGAGCACGTGCGGCGGGACCCGCACGACGTGCGAGAAGGCCCGGACCGCCGTCGTCCCGATCACCAGCACCAGCAGCGCGGACACGATGAAGCTCGCGAAGATCGTGTAGACGATCCCGGACTGCGGCCCGGTGAACAGGTCCGGGCCCGGGGTCAGGCCGTGCACGAGCAGCCCGCCGAGCAGCACGGCCGTGCCGGCCTCGCCCGGGATGCCGAGGGTGAAGGTCGGGATCATCGCGCCGCCGACGACGCCGTTGTTCGCCGCCTCCGGCCCGGCGACGCCGGTCGGGTTCCCCTTCCCGAACGGGACCCGGCCGCGGTTGCGACGCCGGGCGTCGGAGTAGGCCAGGAAGGCGCCGATGTCCGTGCCGGTGCCCGGGATGGCGCCGACGAACGAGCCGATCACCGAGCCACGGGCCATCGTGGGGGTGGTGTCGCGCAGGTTCGCCCGCGAGATCCAGCGGGGGCCTCGGAGCTCGGGTGGGCGCTGCGACCCGGCCCGGTCGGCGATCATCACCAGCACCTGGGTGATCCCGAAGACACCGATCAGTACCGGGATCAGCGAGACCCCGCCGTAGAGCGTGTCGGACCCCATCGTCAGCCGGAGCTGGCCGGAGACCGGGTCGAGCCCGACCACGCCCAGGGTGAGCCCGAGCAGCCCGGCGGCGTAGCCCTTGACCAGCGACCGGCCGGACACCGCGGAGATGATCGTCAGGCCGTAGATCGCCAGGACGAAGAACTCCGGCGCCTGGAAGTTGAGCGCGAACCGGGCGATGGTCGGTGCGAGCACCGCCATCAGCAGGCCGGACACCACGCCGCCGACGGCACCGGCCAGCATCGCGATGCTCAGCGCCTCGCGGCCGTGGCCGGCGCGCGACATCGGGTAGCCCTCCAGCGCGGTCGCCGCCGACGCCGGGGTCCCCGGGACATTGAGCAGGATCGCCGGGATGGCACCACCGGCGATGCCGCCGGCGAAGATCCCGACCATCGCCGAGAGCCCGACCTCCGGGGGCATCAGGAAGGTGAAGGGCAGGAACAGCGCCATGCCCATGGTGGCGGTGAGGCCCGGCAAAGCGCCGACGACCAGACCCGCGGTGACGGCGGCGGCGAGCGCCCCGAACACGGCCGGCGAGGTGAACAGCGTGGCGAAGCCGCCGAACAGCGGCGTGAGGACGTCCATCATCCCCCCAGCAGCAGGTCGATCGGCCCCACCGGCAGCGGGACGGCGAACACCCGGCTGAACAGCAGCAGCGCCAGCCAGCTGGACACGGCCCCGACCACGACCGGGCTCCACCAGGTGCGGGCGCCACCGAGGAACCCGAGCACCGTGAGCAGCCCGGTGAAGACGAGGAAGAAGCCGAGCAGCGGCAGCAGCACGTACGCGGCCAGCAGCGCGCCGACGGTGAGCAGCACCGGTGTGGGCGGCACCCACCCGCCCGGTCCGGCCGGGCGGGCGGTGCGCAGCTCGGTGATCACCAGCAGGACGGCGACGACGACCATCAGCACCGCGATGAGCAGCGGCACCGCAGCCGGACCCGGCTCCCCACCGGCACCGTCCCGGTAGCCGGGGGCCTCGAGTCCGATCAGGACCGCGGCGAGGAGCAGGATCCCGGCGACGACGAGGACCGGCACACGCTGCCCGGCCGGCTGATCGTCCGCCGCGGTCACCGAGGCCTCGCCGGGGAGCTCGTCAGGACGTGCCACCGGATCCGTCCGTGTCGTCCAGGAGGTCGACGTAGAGCTCCGAGGACTCGGTGAAGAAGCTCTGGAACTCCTCGGTCGGCCGCACGTCGATGCCGAAGCTGTTGGAGTTCATGACCTCGGTGAAGCCCGGCTCGTCGGCCATGGCGACGAAGGCGTCGTTCAGGGTCGCGACGGTCGCCGGGTCCATCCCGGCCGGTCCGGCCAGACCCCGGAAGGTGCCGATCTCCACGTCGTAGCCCTGCTCGGTGAAGGTCGGGACGTCGGGCAGCGTGTCGAGCCGCTCGGGCGCGGCCAGGCCGAGGACCTTCATCTCACCGGCGGCGACCTGCGCGGCCACCTCGCCGATCGAGAACGACATCGCGTCCAGGTCGCCGCCGAGGACGGCCTGGGCGGCGGCCGCCGCGCCGTCGTAGGGAACCCGGGTGACCTCGATGCCGGCCTCGCGTTCGATGGCCGCCGTGGCCAGGTCCCAGGCCAGGCCCGGCCCGGAGTTGCCGATCGACAGCCCGCCCGGTTCGGCCTGCGCGGCGACGACGAACTCCTCGACGGTGTTCCACGGGGCGTCCGCGCGTACGGCCAGGGCCGCGGGGTCCTGGTTGATCATCGTGATGAGCGTGAAGTCCTCGAGCCCGAAGTCGTAGAGCCCCTGCTCGCGCAGGAAGGAGATCTCGGGGGAGACGATCGTGAGGGTGTAGCCGTCGGGCTCGGTCGAGCGCGCGATCTCGCCCCAGCCGATCGCGCCGGAGCTGCCGGGCTTGTTCACGACGTTGATCTGCTGCCCGAGGTGGTCGGGTGCGGACTGCGCGAACGCCCTGGTCATGATGTCGGTGCCGCCGCCGGCGCTCCAGGCCACGACCATCGAGACCGGCTGGCCCGGGTAGTCGCCGTCGGCGGCGCCGCCGCCCGAGCCGGGGGTCTGGGCGCAGGCGCTGAGGGAGAGCGTGAGGGCTGCGAGCAGGCCCACGGCTGCGGTTCGTACGGTGCGCGTCATCGAGCAGTCCTTTCGGGGGTCAGGCGATCGGGAAGCTACTGCAATCGATTACAGTCGGTCAATCGGCCCCTCTCGAGCGCAGCGTCCGCTGTGGACTTCGGCGGGGATACGCTCGACGGTGGCGGCGGCGCGGAGGTGGACGATGGCGACGATGGCCGAGGTCGCGGCGCGCGCCGGGGTCTCGACGGCCACGGTGTCGCGGGTCCTGGCCGGCAAGCCGGTCCGGCCGGACTCCGCCGAGGCGGTCCGGGCGGCGGCCACGGAGCTCGACTACGAGCTCGACCGGACCGCGCGCTCGCTGCGCCGGCGCTACAGCGACCTGCTCGCACTCGTCGTGCCCGACGTCGAGAACCCCTTCTTCACCGCGGTCGCGCGGGGTGTCGAGGACACCGCCCGGCGGGCCGGGCTGTCGGTCGTGCTGTGCAACAGCGACGACGACCCCGACAAGGAGCGCCGCTACCTGGCGATCGCCGCCAGCGAGAACATGGCCGGCGCGATCGTCGCCCCCGCGGCCGGCGACCTGCCGGTGGGCGGGCTCGCCCGCAAGGGCGCCACCGTCGTGGTGATCGACCGGTCGGTCGAGGCCGACGTCGACCAGGTCGGCTTCGACAACGTCGCCCTGGGGCGGGAGGCCACCCGGCTGCTGATCGACCGGGGGTGCCGCCGGATCGCCTGCATCTCCGGCCCGAGCGGCATGGGTACCGCCCGCGACCGGGAGCTCGGCTGGCGCGCGGCGCTGGCGGAGGCCGGGCTCGAGGTGCCGCCGGAGTACCTGCGGCACGCCAACTTCCGGGTCGACGGCGGCCGGCGCGCGACCGAGGGGCTGCTCGGTGTCACGCCGTGGCCCGAGGCCGTGCTGGCGACCAACAACATGGTCGGCATCGGGGCGCTGCAGGCGCTCGCGGCCTCGCCCGGTGACGAGCCCCGGCCCGAGGTCGCCGTGATCGGCGACCTGCCGTACGCGACCACCGACGTCTCCGGACTGGTGCAGGTGCCGCTGCGGCCCCGTGAGCTCGGGGTCCGCGCCGCGGAGATGTTCCTCGAGCGTCTCGGGGGATTCACCGGCGCCGCGCGCCGGGTAGTGCTGGACGGCACGACGACGGGCGCGGAGCCCGCATGATCGACCGAGAACGGCTCGGCCCTCCGGGGCCGGGGAACGACACCACCGCACATGCGCCCCCGCCACCGGGGACGCCGGAAGGACACGCGTGACCGATACTCCGACGCCCGTCGAGCAGGCCCTGGCCGGCGCGGCCGCCGCCGCCCGCCCCACCGCACGCACCGCGCCGGGGGAGCGGGCCGCCTGGCTGCGCTCGGCCGCCGACGCCCTCGACGCCGCCGCCGGCGACCTCGTCCCGCTCGCGATGAGCGAGTCCCACCTGCCCGAGGCACGGCTGACCGGCGAGCTCGCCCGCACCACGTTCCAGGCCCGGCTCTTCGCCGACCGGCTCGAGGCCGGGCTGCTGCACGACGTGCGGATCGACGACGCCGACCCGGACTGGCCGATGGGCCCGCGCCCGGACGTGCGGCGCACCCAGGTCCCGATCGGGCCCGTGCTGGTGTTCGCCGCGAGCAACTTCCCGTTCGCGTTCTCGGTGTTCGGCGGGGACACGGTCTCCGCGCTGGCCGCGGGCTGCCCGGTCGTCGTGAAGGCGCACCCCGGGCACCCCGAGCTGTCCCGGCGCACCGCCGAGCTGGTCGGCAAGGCGTTCCCGGAGGGGGTGTTCGCCCTGATCGAGGGGGAGAAGGAGGGAGCCGACGCGGTGCAGGACGCGCGCATCCGCGCCGTCGGCTTCACCGGCTCCACCCGCGGCGGGCGGGCGCTGTTCGACCTCGCCGCGCGCCGTCCGGACCCGATCCCGTTCTACGGCGAGCTCGGCTCGACCAACCCGGTCGTCGTGACGCCGGCGGCCTGGGCCGAGCGGCCCGAGGAGATCGTCACCGGGTTCACCGGGTCGATGCTGCTGGGCAGCGGGCAGTTCTGCACCAAGCCCGGCGTGCTGCTGGTCCCGGACGCCGACGCGTTCCTCGCGGCGGTCCCGGAGCTGTCGGCGGGCCCGATGCTCAACGAGCGCATCGAGTCCGGCTACCGGGCGGCGGCCGAGCAGATGGCCGGGGCGACGCAGGTCGTGCGCGGCGACGTCGCCGACGGCGGGCCGGTGCTGTTCCGGGCCGACGCCGAGGCGGTGCTGGCCGACCCGGACCTGCTCGAGCAGGAGGTCTTCGGCCCGGCCGCGCTGGTGGTCGGCTACTCCGGTGTGGACCAGGCGCTCGCGGTGCTCGACGCCGTCGGGGGCCAGCTCACCGGCACCGTCCAGGGCGTGGCGGGCGACCCGGACGCCGCCGAGGTGATCGCCCGGCTGGCCGAGCACGCCGGCCGCGTCGTCTGGAACGGGTGGCCCACCGGCGTCACCGTGAGCGACGCCCAGCACCACGGCGGCCCGTACCCGGCCTCGACCGCGCCGCTGCACACCTCGGTCGGCACCGCGGCCGCCGAGCGCTTCCTGCGCCCGGTGGCGTTCCAGAGCGTGCCGGCCGACCTGCTCCCGGCCGAGCTGCGCGACGACACGGCCGTCCCGCACCGCCGCAACGGCACCCCGGCTCCCTGACCCATCCGCTCGCGCCTCCCCGCGGAAGCGCCACCCCTCCAAGGGCCGACTCATGACGCTTTGGTTCGGCGATGCCGAACTGAAGCGTCATGAGTGGGGACAGGGGAGGGGTGGGTGGGGCTGATGGGGCTGGTAGGGCGTGAGCCGGCCCCGGGGCGGGGGAGTCGTCAGGTGGCGATCGGCCGGGTCGCGGCGTGGAAGTCCTCGAGGGTCCACGCCCGGACCTCGTCGACGTGCACGGCGGCGGCCGACTGGGCCCGGTCGGCGTCGCCGTCGATCATCGCGTCGATGATCTCGTGGTGGCGGGCGGCGGCGCCGCCGCTGCGGTGGGTCCCGTTGGCCCCGGCGATCCGCAGCCACTCGAGGTAGGCCTCGATGCTGTCGCGTACGGCCAGCATCCGCGCGTTGCCGGCGTGCTCGATGATCGTGCGGTGCAGGTTCATGTCCGAGGCGAAGAACGGCTCGTGGTCACCACGGGCCATCGCCTCGTCCGCCGCCACGATCTCCTCGCGCAGCTCGTGCTTGACCCGGTCCGGCATCCGCAGGGTGGCCTCGTGGGTGGCGAACCACTCGATCGCCTTCCGCATGCCGCACATCTCGTCGATGTCGTCGGCGGTGATGTGGGCGACGTAGGTGCCCGACCGCGGCCGGGTCACGACGAGCTGGTCACCCTCGAGCCGGCTCAGCGCCTCGCGCAGCGGGGTCTTCGAGACCCCCATCGACTCGCTGATCGCCGTGACGTCCAGGCGCTCGCCCTGGGCCAACCGCCCGTGCGTGATCTCGTCGCGCAGCACCCGGTAGACCCGGTCCGCCAGTGACTCCGTGATGAGTCGCGACACCGTCACGCCGATCACCACCTTGCCCGTCCCGTGTCCTGATGTCCGAAGTATTGCACCACGGGCACCGGGTCTGCTAGACATCCGGTCGGCCAGATCTGAAGTTTCAGATCTCAGTACCGCCGCTCGTCGGCGATTGCATCAAGGGAGCTGCCCAGTGTCGAGCACGCCCGACCCCCGCTTCACCGGGATCATCGCGACCGTCGTCACGCCGTTCGACGCCGACGGCGAGATCGTCGAGGAGAAGCTCCGCGCCGAGGTCCGGTACCTGCTCGGTGCGAACGTCAGCGGCATCTGCGCCTGTGGGACCACCGGTGAGGGCTACACGCTGTCCGCGGAGGAGAGCGCCCGGGTCTGCGCGGTCGTCGTCGACGAGGTGGCCGGCCGGGTTCCGGTCGTCGGCGGGATCATCCAGAACTCCACGCACGCCGTCGTCCGCTACGGGAAGGCGTTGAAGGAGGCCGGGGTCGACGCGCTGCAGGTCACCCCGATCCACTACCTGTGGTCGCCGAGCGCGGACTCGACGGTCGACTACTACACCGAGATCGGCGAGGCGACCGGCCTGCCGGTCATCATCTACAACGTCGTGCCGTGGGCGCTGATCGAGCCCGCGATCGTGTCCCGGCTGGCCGACCTGCCGCACGTCGTCGGCATCAAGCAGTCCGGCGGCGACATGCACAAGCTCGCCGACCTGATCGAGCTGGTCTCCGACCGGATCTCGGTGCTCGCCGCGGTCGACGACCTGCACCTCCCGGCGTTCGTGCTCGGCGCGCAGGGCGCGCTCGCCGCGATCCCGACCGTCACCCCGTTCCTGTCCACCGCGCTGTGGGACGCCGTCCAGGACGGCGACCTCACGCTCGCGAAGAAGCTGCACGCGCAGATCCTGCCGATCTGGCGGGCGATCGACGGCCCCAACCAGCCTGCGACGATCAAGGAGGCGCTGCGCCTGCAGGGCCGCGACGGCGGTCACCACCGGCGCCCGGTCGACCCGGTGAGCCCCGAGGTCAGCGCGAAGCTGGCCGCCGCGCTGGACGCGGCCGGGCTCCTCGCGTCCGGCGTCGGGCCCGTCACCGCCTGAGAGCGAGTCCTGAGCCCGGGACGTCCGCCGGCGCGGTGAGGGTGGTGGCTGCACCGGTCCGGTGACGATCGGTTCGGCGGTGCGCGTGCGTGCCGCCGGTTCCGTCACGGCGGCCGGGTGGACGGCCACGCCGTGCCGGCAGCGGCCGGTCATCGACACGGTGCGTGCGCCGCTCCCGGGTGCCGGTAGCGGACCGCTCGGCACCCTCCGGCGCCGTGGTCGTCGGCCCGTCGGTGGTCGCGGGCCCGGACCGCGGACGGCACGCGCGCAGCATGCCGGGACCGGGGCCACGGGCGCCGGCTGCCCCGGCCGGCGCGCCGTGCGGCTCCCGGTCCGCGCCTCCGGGACCCGCCGGAGACACGGCCCGGCCGTCCGCGGAACGCCGCCGAGCCGGTCGTCGCCGTCCGGTCCCTGCACGGCCCGGACCTCGTCCACGGCCGGGACGTGCCGAGGGTGGGCGCGAGCGGTGTCCGCGACCCCGGGCGGACCCACCGGCTCCGCCCGGACCGGGGCCGGCCGTGCACGCCTCGACCATCGGTCTCCTCGCCGGCACCGGCCGATCGGCGCCCTCGAGAACCTTTTCAGCACACCTACGGAGACACCATGAGCGGATCCCGCAGAGTCCCGCCATTGAACCGGCGGTCCTTCCTCCGGGGTATGGGGGCCATCGCTGCCGTCGGCGGGTTGACCGCGTGCTCCTCCGCCGCCCCGCTCGCCGGGCAGTCGGAGTA
Source organism: Pseudonocardia nematodicida (assembly GCF_040105385.1). Classification (NCBI taxonomy): domain Bacteria; kingdom Bacillati; phylum Actinomycetota; class Actinomycetes; order Pseudonocardiales; family Pseudonocardiaceae; genus Pseudonocardia; species Pseudonocardia nematodicida. Next base: position 172,415 of record NZ_JBEDNQ010000010.1, on the reverse strand, counting down.
CACGATCACGGTGGGGCACCCCTCCCAGAACGACCACTTCCACGTGGCGTCGTTCAACCACTTCAAGGACCTGGTCGAGGAGCGGTCCTCGGGCAGGATCGCGGTCCGCTTCTACCCGGACGGCATCTTCGGCGGTGACCGCGAGACGATCGAGTCGGTGCAGCTGCGCTACCTGCAGCTCGGCTTCAGCCCGTCCTCGGCCGTCGCCGCCTTCGTCCCGCGGATGTCGATCTGGGACGTGCCGTTCCTCTTCGACTCCCTGGAGCACGCGTACGCGACGGTGGACAGCCCGTTCGGCCAGCGGATCCTCGCCGGCACCCGGGAGTTCAACATGCTGGGGCTGGGCTACTGGGACAACGGCTTCCGGCACCTGACGACCAGGACGACGAAGGTCGAGAGCCCCGCCGACCTACGGGGGCTCTCGGTGCGGGTCCTGGAGAACCCGGTGCACATCAGGGCCTGGCGCAGCGTCGGGGCGAACCCGACCCCGATGGCGTTCGGCGAGGTCTACGTCGGGCTGCAGCAGGGCACGATCGACGCCCAGGAGAACCCGCTGCCGAACATCGAGACGGCGAGGTTCTACGAGGTGCAGCAGTACGTGCTGCTCACCCAGCACATCTACGGGCCACAGCCGTTCTACATCAACACCGACTTCTTCGAGAGCCTGCCCGAGGACCTGCAGGACGTGGTCGTCAGCTCCGAGATCGACGCCCGGCAGTTCTGCAGGGACCAGTCGAAGGGTGCCGACGAGCAGGCCACGCGCACCATCTCCGAGTCCGGGAGCGAGGTCGTCGAGCTGCCCCCGGAGCAGCGCGCCGAGTTCGCGGAGCCGATGCAGGAGGGCGCCGAGGCGTACCTGCGCGGCGTGGTGGGACAGGAGCTCATCGACGAGCTCCACGACGTGGTGAGGGAGCACGCATGACGACCGAGACGGAAGCGGCCGAGATCCGCGAGGAGGAGGTCCGGGGCCGGCTCAGCATCGAGGAGTGGGTCATCGGATCGGTCCTCGGGGCGATGCTGCTGATCCTCTTCAGCCAGGTGGTCGCTCGCTTCGTCTTCGGCCAGTCGCTGGTGTGGAGCGAGGAGATCGCGCGCTACCTCTTCATCTGGATGATCTTCATCGGTCTCGGCGCGGTGACGCTGCGCGGCGAGCACATCGCCGTCGAGGCGCTGCTGGACAAGCTGAGCCTCCGCGGCAGGCGCGTCGCCGGCCAGGTCACGTACGTGATCCTGTTCGCCGTCAACGCCGCGCTGATGGTGGCCGCGACGCGGCTGGTCTGGACGGTCCAGGACCTTGGGCAGTTCGCCCCGGCCACCGAGATCCCCATGTGGCTGGTCTACGTCGCGGTGCCGCTGGGGCTCCTCATCGCCAGCGCGCGCCTGATCCAGTCGAGCGTCCGCCTGTGGACGACCGAGCCGAGCGGCACCACTCACGAGAAGGGGATCTGAGGTGGACATCGCGCTGCTGCTGATCGTCCTGCTGGCCGCGATCCTGGCCGGCATCCCGATCGCCTACTCGCTGGTCCTGGCCGCACTGGCGTTCGCCGTGTTCTTCGACCACGGGGTCGGGCTCGGCATGCTCGTGCACAGCTTCACGATCGCCAACGACTCCTTCCCCATCCTGGCCGTGCCGTTCTTCATCCTGGCCGGGATGATCATGGGCAAGGGCGGGATCTCCAGGCGCCTGTTCAACGTGGCGACCGCATGGGTCGGCCACGTGCGGGGAGGCTTCGGCGTGGCGGCCGTGCTCACCGCGCTGTTCTTCTCGGCCATCTCGGGTTCGGGGCCGGGCACGGTGGCCGCGGTCGGCGGGATGATGATCCCGCAGATGGTGAAGCGCGGCTACTCCCGGACGTTCTCCGGCGCGCTCATCGCGGCCGCGGGCACCATGGGCGTGATCATCCCGCCGTCGATCCCGCTGGTGATCTACGGCGTGACGACGGGGACCAGCATCGGCGACCTGTTCCTCGCCGGCATCATCCCGGGACTCCTGATGAGCGGGGCGCTGATCGTGTGGGCGGTCACCCACGCCCGGCGTCGCGGCATCCAGGGCACCGAGAAGGCGCCGCTCTCCGCTCGCCTCAGGTCGCTGAACCAGGCGAAGGGCGCGCTGTTCCTGCCCGTGCTGATCCTCGGTGGCATCTACGGCGGTGTGTTCACCCCCACCGAGGCCGCGGTGGTCGCGGTCGTCTACGCAGGCGTCTTCTCGACGCTGATCTACCGCGAGCTCGACCTCTCCGGGCTGTTCCGGGCGATGGTCTCCGCCGCGACGATCTGCAGCGCCATCATGCTCATCGTCGCCGCGGCGGCTCCGTTCGCCCTGTTCCTCGCCGTCGCCGAGGCACCCGGTCAGGTCCTGAACCTGGTGGGCGCGATCTCGACCGACCCGGTCGTCGTCATCTGCATCGTGATGGTCTTCCTGCTGCTCCTCGGCACCTTCATGGAGACCATCGCGGCGATCACCATCACCGCTCCCATCCTGATCATCCTGCTGGGCGAGACCGATATGGACCCGGTGCAGATCGGGATCCTGCTGGTGATGTTCCTGGCGCTCGGCTTCGTCTCACCGCCCCTGGGGCCGAACATCTTCGTCGCGGCGAAGACGGCCGGTGTGGCCAACGAGAAGCTGTTCGTCGCGGTCCTCCCCGGCTTCGCACTGCTCATCGGCGTCTGCGTGCTGGTCGCCTTCGTCCCGGCACTGAGCCTCGGGCTGTTGAGCCGATGAGCGCCCTGGATCCCGGCCCCGCGCGGTGATCCCGGCCCCGGAGGGCTGGAGTTCGCGCGGGCCGGGACGGCGGGCAGCGTCGTCGCACCCGTTCGGGAGCTGCCGCGACCTGTGACCTGCCGCCGCACCCGCCGCGGAGGGCGCAGCGAGCGGTGCGGTCGCCTCACCGACGTTCGCGAAGCCGTTGCCGCGGGTGTCCCCGCGGACGCGGCGCGCGTGGATGCCGTCGGCGATCAACGCGATCGTGAGGTAGGCGAGGCCCCGGTGGAGCGCCCGGTCCTGCAGCTCGCCCGGAGGTCGCGGTGGAGCGCTCGACCAGCTCGTCGGCGGTCGGCATCCGGCGGCTCGTCGATGCGGCGGAACCGGCGAGCACCGGTGCGAACGACGGGTCGCCGGCGTCGCCGCAGCTCGCGTCCTCCGCGATCCTCGTGGGCGAAGACCGCCGCGGCGGCCCCTCAGCGCGCCACGAAATTGCTCAGCAGCGCCTGTACCTCGTAGACGTCGACGCCCTTGCCGAACTGCTTCTGGATCGGCGCGGGCGACCCGGACAGCCAGATCTTCAGTTCCGCGTCGAGGTCGAAGGTGCCGGCCGTCTCGACCGAGAAGTGCGTGATGCTGCGGTAGGGGATCGAGTGGTACTCGACCTTGCGGCCCGTCATGCCCTGCTTGTCGACCATGATCAGCCGGCGGTCGGTGAACAGGAACGAGTCCCGGATCAGCTGGTAGGCCGCGTGTACCCGCTCGCCCTGGGCCAGCAGCCGGCCGAACTCCTGGGCGGCTGCGTTCGGGTCGATGCGAGAGGCGTTGCCCATGACACCGTCGAGGAATCCCATGGGCCGACCCTAGATCCGGAAGCTGCGGCGGACCGGGGCCGGAGCGCCGGCGCGCGACCTCGCAGGCCTCTTCAGGAGGTGGGGATCGCCGCGGGTGCGCGCGATCGCCGGCGTGGACGAGGGGGTTTGACACCTGGAGCGCCGGATGGGTACGTTGCGCCCCGAGTCGACGGAAACGTTTCCAGGATGGTGGAAACGTTTCCGCGTCGACAAGCCGGAAACGTTTCCAGTGCAGGCATCGCCCGCCTGCCCGCTGCGAGGTGAGACAACGATGTCGTCACGCACGACGCTGACGCAGGTGGCCGAACGGGCCGGTGCGTCGCTGGCGTCGACGTCCCGGGCCCTGCACGGCTCGGGGGCCAGTCCGGAGATGGTCGAGCGCGTCCGCGCCGCGGCCGCCGAGCTCGGCTACCGCGCGGACGCCATCGGGCGCTCGCTGCGGATGGGGAGGACCTTCCAGATCGCGTTCGCCGTCGCCGACATCGGCAACCCGGTCTACGTCGAGATGATGCGGGCGATCCACGAGGTGCTCGACCCGGAGGGCTACCGGACGCTGGTCATGACCACCGGTGACTCGTCGACGTCGACGATCGACCTCGTCCGCAGCATGAACGGCGGGTTCGTCGACGGTCTGATCGTCAGTCCCTTGAGGACCGACGACCGGCTGGTCGAGGCGATCCGCGAGGCGCCGGTACCCGTCGTGGTGATCGGCCGCTCGATGGCCGAGGCCGGCGTCAGCTCGGTCTCCACCGACTCGGCGACCGGCATCGGCGCGGCGGTGCGGCACCTGCACGACCTCGGACGGCGGCGGATCGGGTTCCTCAACGGCCCGCTCGACACCACTCCCGGCGCGGTCCGGCAGCGCGGATTCGACGCCGCGGCCGCCGAGCTCGCCGACGACCTCGGGGGCGCGACCGACGCCGAGGTCGCCGACGACTTCACCGTGACCGCGGGGGTCGTCGCGGCCCGGCGGCTCCTCGCCCGGCACCGGACCGAGCGGCTGGACGCGATCGCTGCGGCGAACGACCTGCTGGCCATCGGCGCGATCCGCGCGGTGCGTGAGCTGGGGCTCTCGGTCCCCGGCGACGTCGCGGTGACCGGGATCGACGACACCGAGATCGGCCGGGTGTTCCAGCCCAGCCTGACCAGCGTCTCGCTCGGCGCGGCCGAGCGCGGGCGGGCCGCGGCCCGGCTGATGCTCGAGGTCGCCGAGGACCCGGAGCACCCGGCCCGCCAGGTCACCGTCGGTTCCTCCCTGGCGGTGCGGGAGTCCACCGACCCGGCCGCCGCCGACCCCTACTTCCTTGCGCCCGGCGAGGCCGCGGCCCCCGACGCCCCCGTATCCGGCGGGCCCGGGCCAGCCGGCGACCGGAGCGGCCCGGCCCCGGCACGCCCGGACACGCCCGCGAGCCGCGGCGACTCCACGGGCGGAGGCGCCCGATGACCGCGTCCGAGGTCGCCGAGCGGCCGCCGCCCGTCCCGGACGCCGGCGGGCGGAGACCCCGCCGCGGCACCGACCGCGCCCGCCGCCGCGAGGCGGCCGCGCTGGTGATGCCCTCGCTGCTGCCGATCCTGGTGCTCAGCGTCGCGCCGCTGGCGATCGCCGTCGGGCTGGCCTTCACCGACGCCCGGCTGATCCGGGACCCGGAGTACGGCTTCGTCGGCGTCGACAACTTCGTCCGGCTCGCCGGGAACTCGCTGTTCTGGGAGTCGTTCCGGATCGGTCTGGTGTGGACGTTCGGGGTGACCACGCTGCAGCTCGCCGCCGGGATGGGGCTGGCGCTGCTGCTGAACTCCGGGCTCCGCTGCCAGGGATTGACCCGGGTGCTCGCCCTGGTTCCGTGGGCGATGCCCCCGGTCGTCGTGGCGATCATGTGGGAGATGATCTACTCGCCGAACGGCGGCCCGCTCAACGCGCTGCTCGGCACCCTCGGCCTGCCCGACGACACCAACTGGCTCGGCAGCTTCGCCACCGCGCTGCCCGCGGTGATCCTGGTCGGCGTCTGGGTCGGCATGCCGCAGACCACGGTGGCGCTGCTCGCCGGGCTGCAGCAGATCCCGGCCGACCTGCACGAGGCCGCGTCGGTCGACGGCGCCGGTGCCTGGCGCCGGTTCCGGGCGGTGACCTGGCCCAGGCTGCGCCCGGTCGTCGCCTCGATCACCTCGCTGAACTTCATCTGGAACTTCAACTCGTTCGCGCTGATCTACGTGCTCACCGGCGGCGGCCCCGGCGGCCGGACGCTCGTCCCGGTGCTGTTCGTCTACCTGGAGGCGTTCCGCAACCGCAACGTCGGCTACGCCGCGGCGATGGGCGTCGTGCTCGTCCTGGTGATCGTGGTGATCCTCGCCCTCTACCTGCGGGCCCAGTTCCGCGACGACGCCGAGGGGAACCGGTGAGCCCGATGCGTGTCCTCGCCCGACCGGCCCAGTACCTCGCCCTGGCGGCCTACCTGCTGTTCCTGGGGTTCCCGCTGCTCTGGCTGATCTCGGCGTCGGTGAAGTCGTCGGCCGAGCTGAACTCGCTGAACGTGAGCCTGCTGCCGCAGGAGTGGCACTGGGACAACTACGCCCAGGCCCTGGAGCGGCAGGGCCTGATCTCCTCGGCGTGGAACAGCCTGACGGTCGCGCTCGCCTCGACCGCGCTGGTGCTGCTGATCGCGCTGCCCGCCGCCTACGTGCTGGCCCGGATGCGCGGGCGGCTGCGCGCCGCCGGCGTCGGCTGGATCCTGGTCAGTCAGGTCTTCCCGGTCGTGTTGGTGATCCTGCCGCTGTTCCTGGTCTTGAGGACGATCGGGCTCACCGACAGCCTGTTCGGCCTGACCCTGGTGCACACGACGTACATGCTGCCGTTCGCGCTGTGGCTGCTGCAGGGCTACGTCGCCGCCGTCCCGATCGACCTCGAGGAGGCCGGCGCGATGGACGGCGGCAACCGGCTCGTCGTGCTGCGCCGGATCGTGCTGCCGCTGCTGGCGCCGGGCGTCGCGGCGACGGCGATGTTCAGCTTCGTGTCCTCCTGGAACGAGTTCTTCTTCGCGCTGGTGCTGCTGCAGTCGCCGGAGAACTACACCCTGCCGATCACGCTGAAGATGTTCGTCGGCGGCGAGGGCAAGGTCGCGCTCGGCCCGCTCGCGGCCGGCGCGGTGCTCGCGGCGATCCCGAGCATCGTCTTCTTCACCCTCATGCGACGGAAGCTGACCAGCGGCCTGATGGCCGGGGCGGTGAAGGGATGAGCGCCGTGCGGAACCTCCGAGCAGCCGTCCTCGTGCTGGCCGTCCTGCTGCTGGCGTCCTGCGGAGCCACGACCGGGGACGACGACGGCCGGGTCGTCCTGCGCTTCCAGTCGCTGTCCGACCAGCCCGCGGCCATCGAGACCTCGGACCGGATCGTCGCCGAGTGGAACCGCACCCACCCGGACGTGCAGGTGGAGGTCGTCCAGGCCGGCTGGGACGGCGTGCACGACAAGCTCATCACCCAGTTCAACGCGCTCGCCGCGCCGGACGTCGTGCACTACGAGGCGAGCGGGATCCTGCCCTTCGCCGCGGACGGTTACCTCGCCGACCTCACGCCGTACCTGTCCGAGGAGCGACGCGCGGACATCCCCGCGGGCGTCCTCGACTCGGTCACCGTCGACGGCGAGGTGGTCGCCTACCCGACCGCGATGCAGTCCTATGTGGTCTATGCGAACCGCACGATGCTGCGGGAGGCGGGCGTCGAGATCCCCACCGGTCCGACGACGAGCTGGGACGAGCTGCGCGCGATCGCGAAGGCCACCACCGGCGACGACCGGTACGGCCTGGCCTGGGGCCTCAAGGATCCGACGGCCGCGTTCATGTCGCTGTCCCCGGGCTTCGGGGGGCTCTTCTTCGGCGGCCCCGACCCGGCGAGCCCGCAGATCACCGTCGGCGCGGCGGAGACGGCGCTGCCCGAGCTGGTCGCGGACATGACCTATCAGGACGGATCGATCCTTCCGGTGTCGCTGACCCAGTCCGGCAGCAAGGCGCTGGCCCCGTTCTACGAGGGCCAGGTCGCGATGACGGTCCAGGGCTCGTTCCAGACCGCGAACATCGCCGCCGACGCCCCGGAGGACCTCGACTGGGTCGTGCTGCCCCCGCTCGCCGGCCCGGCCGGTGCGGCGCAGGCGGCCAACCCGCAGACGCTCTCGATCGCGAAGGACTCGCCGCACGTGGCCGAGGCCGCGGAGTTCCTCGAGTTCTTCACCCGCACCGGGAACCTGGCCGCGCTGAACGAGGCCGACGGCCTGATCCCGGCCACCGTCTCCGCCCGCGACGAACTGGCGGGACGCCTCGGCTCCCGCGACGGCTGGGACGTCGTCCTGGCCGGCGGCCGGCACCTCACCGCGGCCCCGTTCCTGTTCGCCGACCGCTACCAGCAATGGAAGGAAACGGTTGCCACCCCCGCCTACCAGCGATTCCTCGCCGGACAGACCGATGCCGACGAGCTCGCCCGCGAGCTCGAGCTCGGCTGGAACGACATCGCGGCGTACTGACCGCAGCACCCCGGACGGCAGTAACCCGGACCGCAGCACTACGGAGGAGACGGATCCCGTGACCTGGTTGGAGGACCGCGCGCTCGCGGTGATCACCGGCGCCGCGGTCGGCGACGCGCTGGGCGGCGCCACCGAGGGCTGGACGCCCGCGCAGATCGAGGAGCGCCACGGCGGCCTGGTGACCGGCGTCGTCGGCCCGTGGTTCGAGAACTGGCGGGACGCCCGGCCGATCGCGCCGTACCACAAGGGCGACGGGCACATCACCGACGACACCCTCATGACCCGCGCGCTGGTCGAGGTCTACGCCAAGCGGCGCACCCACCTCGACGCCTACGCGGTCGCCGAGGACCTGGTCCCGCTGATGATCGGGGAGCCGCGCTGGGTGCCCGAGCTGGAGTCGACCGCGCTGCTGCTGCAGCGGGTGTTCCTGGCCGAGAAGTGGATCGTCGCCCGGCTGCACTACGGACACGTGGACCCGCGGGAGGCCGGCGTCGGCAACGTCGTCAACTGCGGGGCGGCGATGTACGTCGCGCCGGTCGGGATCGCGAACGCTGGCGACCCGTGCGGCGCCTACGCCGAGGCGATCGACCTCACCGGCGCGCACCAGTCGAGCTACGGCCGCGAGGCGGCCGGGGTGTTCGCCGCCGCCGTCGCCGCCGCGGTCGCACCGCGATCCACCGTGGACGACGTCGTCGCGGCCGCGCTGGACGTCGCGCACGACGGGACCGCGGAGGCGATCCGCGCCGTCGTCGCCGAGGTGTCCGGGATGGACGTTCCGGCGACCGACGACGCGCAGCGCGAGCTCATCCGCCGGGTGCGGCGGGCGGTCGCACCGTACGACAGCGTCGGGCCCGAGTACCGCAACATGTCGATGGACGCCCGCAGGCCCTCGCGGACCAAGTCGATCGAGGAACTGCCCGTGGCGATCGGGCTGTTCCTGGCCCACCGCGGTGACTTCCGTGGCGCCGTGCTCGCCGCCGTCAACTACGGCCGGGACGCCGACTCGATCGCGACGATGGCCGCCGCACTCTGCGCCGGGGTCGGCGGGGCCGCCGCCGTCCCGCGGGAGTGGGTCGACACCGTCGGCGAGGCCAGCCGGATGGACCTGCGCGAGACCGGAGAGCTGATGGCGTCGGCGGCGGCGGACATCCTGCGTGCCGACCGGGAGCGGGCACGGGCCCGGCTCGACGTCGTCGACGCGCTGTCGGTCCCGGCGCCCAGCAGGTGGTCGGCGTGAGGTTGACCTGGGCCCGGCCCGAGGACCTGGTCGCACACGAGCTCGTGCAGTCCGCCGCCGAGGGCTCGTGCGTCTCCGACGTGCGGGAGCGCTGGGTCGCCGCCGGTGGCGACCCCGTCCCGGCCGCCGCCGGGGCCGGTCCCCGGCCGGCGTCGCCGGCGGTCCGCGCGCTGGCCCGCGAGCTGCTCGACGAGCTCGACGCGCTGCCCACGCCGCTCGACGCGGCCGAGCCGGACGGCTGGGGCGCGATCGTCGCGACCCTCCCGCCGGCCCCGGAGCTGCGCCGCGTCCCGCCGGCCGGGCACGACCGCTTCCGCGGCGCGTGGACCGGCCGGGCCGCCGGGTGCCTGCTCGGCAAGCCGGTCGAGAAGATCCCGCGGGAGGGGATCGAGGAGATCCTGCGCGCCACCGGCCGCTGGCCGCTGGACCGCTGGTTCACCGCCGAGGGCCTGCCCGACGACGTCGCGCGCCGGTGGCCCTGGAACCGCCGGTCGGCGCCGACGTCGCTGGCGGAGAACATCGACGGGATGCCCGAGGACGACGACCTCAACTACCCGATCCTCGCCCTCGCCCTGCTCGACCGGCACGGCCGCGGGTTCAGCACCGACGACGTCGCGCAGCTCTGGCTCGACGACCTGCCCGCCGGGCGGGTGTTCACCGCCGAGCGCGCCGCGTACCGCAACATCCTCGACGCGCGGCCGGTCCCGGAGACCGCGACGCACCACAACCCGTTCCGGGAGTGGATCGGCGCGCTGATCCGCACCGACGTGTTCGGCTGGGTCACCCCGGGCTGTCCGCGGGCCGCGGCCCGGCTCGCCTGGACCGACGCCCGGCTGAGCCACACCCGCAACGGGATCTACGGCGCGATGTGGGCGGCCGGGCTGGCGTCGGCGGCGATGGTCTGCGACACCGTCGACGACGTGCTCGACGCGGCGGGCACCGTGGTCCCCCCGCACAGCCGGCTCGCCGCCGCGATCGCGCTCGGCCGCACCGTCGCCGCCGAGCACCCCGGCACCGGCGAGGCCGCCGTGCGGGCCGGGCTGGACCGGCTGCACGCCGCCTACGGCGACCTGCACTGGGTGCACGTGCTCAACAACGCCGCGGTCATCGCCTACGCGCTGGCCGCGGGCCGGGGTGAGTTCGGGCCGAGCGTCTCGATCGCGGTGACCGCCGGCTGGGACACCGACTCCGCGGGCGCCACCGTCGGCGGCGTCGTGGGCGCGCTGCGCGGGGTGGACGGCATCGGTGCACAGTGGACCGGGCCGTTGCGCGGCACGATCGCGTCCTCGCTGCCCGGCGGGGACCGGCGGATCGACGACCTCGCGGCGCGGACGGCGTCCTTCGTGGACCGGACGGTGCACCTCGTGGACGGGGCCGCCGGCGTCGCCGACCGGGTGGCCGCCCGCGTGGACGGAGCGCGCGCGTGAGCGGGGTCGTGGTCGTCGGGTCGGCCAACCTCGACCTCGTCGTCGACGTGCCGCGCAGGCCGGGTGCCGGCGAGACGATCCTCGGCGGCGGGCTGCGGCGCAGCCCGGGCGGCAAGGGCGCGAACCAGGCCGTCGCCGCCGCCGTCGCCGGGGGTGCGGACACCACGTTCCTCGGGGCCGTCGGCGACGACGAACCGGGCGGGATCCTGCTCGCCTCGCTGCGCACGGCCGGGGTCGGTACCGATCTCGTCGACCGTTCCTGCCCGGTCAGCGGGACGGCGATCATCACCGTCACCCCGGACGGCGAGAACTCCATCGTGGTCGCCCCGGAGGCGAACGACGACGTCCGGATCGGACCGGAGCAGGCCGGGTGCCTGTCCGGTGCCGACGTCGTGCTCGCCCAGCTGGAGATCCCGCTCGACGCGGTGCGCGAGGCGTTCGCGGCCCGACGGACCGGTGCGGTCGCGGTGCTCAACGCGGCCCCGGCCCGCGAGCTGCCCGACGCGCTGTGGGACGAGATCGACGTGCTGGTGGTCAACGAGCACGAGGCCGCCGAGCTGTCCGGGCGGGCGGAGACCGGGGCCGCGGTGACCGCGCTGCTGGAGCGGGTGGGCGCCGTGGTCGTCACCCTCGGGGCGCGCGGCTGCCTGGTCGCCGAGCGGGGGCGCGGGCCGGTGGAGCTCGCGGCCGCCCGGGTCGAGGTCGTCGACACCACCGGGGCGGGGGACACGTTCTGCGGGGTGCTCGCCGCCGCGCTGGCCCGCGGGGAATCCCTCGCCGACGCCGCCCGGCCCGCGCTGTCGGCCGGGACGCTCGCCGTCACCGCACCCGGCGCGCAGACCGCTGTGCCGACCGCCGCCGCCGCCGCCGTCGCCGCGCACGCCGCGGCCACCGTCCCCCGGAGACGCGATGACCTACGCCTTCGACCCGCTCGTCCCGCGCCCGATCGACGGACCGGCCGACGTCCCGCTGGACGGCGAGCTGACCGCCGAGCAGTCGGTCGCCCTCGACGAGGCGAAGATCTTCGCCGCCCCGGCGTCGCCGGCCGACCGGCCGGCCTGGCGGGCCCGGCTCGCGCAGTGGCGCGACGACGCGCGCGCCCGGCACGGTTACTCCGGCGCCGCCTACGACCGCCCCGGGGCGGCCTGGGCCGCGAGCTGCCACACCGTCGCGCAGGTGTGGCTGTGGGACGAGCTGCTGTACTCGTTCGCCGAGCACCGGTTCACCCCGCACCGCCTGCTCGACGACGCCCGCGCCCGGTTCGGCGGCCTCGACGCGGTCGTGCTGTGGCACGCCTACCCGGTGATCGGGATCGACGAGCGCAACCAGTGGGACTTCTACCGCGACGTCCCCGGACTGGCGGACCTGGTCGCGACGCTGCACGCCGAGGGCGTGCGGGTGTTCGTCGACTACAACCCGTGGGACACCGGCACCCGCCGCGGCGCCGACGACGTCACCGAGCTGGCGTCGCTGGTCGCCGAGCTCGACGCGGACGGCGTCTTCCTCGACACCCTCAAGAAGGCCGAGCCCGAGCTCGTCGAGCGGCTCGAGGCCGCGCGCCCGGGCCTGGTGCTGGAGGGCGAGTCGAAGCTGGCGACCGAGCGGATCGAGGACCACTCGTCGTCCTGGGCGCAGTTCTTCGCCGACTCGCACGTGCCCGGAGTGCTGCGCGCGCACTGGTACGAGCGCCGGCACATGCAGCACCACATCCGCCGCTGGCACCGCGACCACTCCGGCGAGCTGCAGTCCGCGTGGCTGAACGGCGTCGGGGTGATGGTGTGGGAGGTGGTGTTCGGCGTCTGGGTGGGCTGGTCGGCCCGCGACGCCGCGACCGTGCGCCGGATGACGACCGTGCAGCGCGCCGCCGCCGAGCTGCTGCAGGCGGGGGAGTGGACCCCGCTCGACGAGCTCGACGCGACCGCGGAGGACGGCGGCGTGTACGCCTCCCGCTGGGCGGCCGGTGGCGTGACACTGTGGACGGTTGTCAACCGCGGCGACGACGACCACATCGGACCGGTACTGTCCGGGCGCCCGGCCGCGGGAACGCTGTACGACCTGTTCGCGGGCGGCGTCGCCGGTGATCCGGTCACGGTTCCGGGGCGGGGGATCGCGGCGCTGCTGCACGTGGCGCCCGGGGCCCCGGAGCCCGGGTGGCTGCCGGAGCTGCTGGCGACGCTGCCGGGGATGCCGCACGATCCGGACGCCCGGTTCCCGCACCGGCTCGCGGTGCGCCTCGACCCGGCAGGCCCGACGCCGTCGGCCCTCTCCGGCCCGCCCCTGCCCAGGCTCCCCAGCTCCGCGTCGTCCGCCTCCGCGGCCGCAGGGCGGCCCGGACCCGATCCCGACGCCGTCGTCGTCCCGGCCGGGCCGTACGTGCTCACCGTCCGGCACCGCGCCCGGGAGACCGGGATGTACCAGGGCGCCCCGTACGTCGACGAGTGGAAGCCGCTGCCGCCCCGCCTGCACGACGCCCGCACCCTGCAGCGCACCGGCGAGCTCCCGGGCCCCGTCGCGGTCGGTGCGACCGAGGTGACCAACGCCGAGTTCGCGGAGTTCCTCGACGCGACCGGCTATGCGCCCGCCCAGCCGCACCGGTTCCTGACCCACTGGACCGGCGGCCGTCCCGCCCCGGCGGACTCCGATGCGCCGGTGACGTTCGTCGACCTCGACGACGCCCGCGCCTACTGCGCCTGGCGGGGCGGGCGCCTGCCGACCGAGGACGAGTGGCAGCTGGCCGGCTCGACCGGCGGCTCCGGCCGCGGCGAACCGGCCGTCTGGAACTGGACCGGGTCCGAGCACTCCGACGGCCGCACCCGGTTCGTGATGCTCAAGGGCGGCAGCGACTTCCGCGCCGAGGGCTCGGACTGGTACATCGAGTCCGGCCGCCGTTCACCCGAGTACGCGGTGAAGTTCCTGCTCCCCGGCCTCGGCCTGGCCCGCGGATCCACCGTCGGGTTCCGCTGCGCCTGGGACCTGCGTCCCGCCTCGGCCTCTCCTTCCCCGACCGACCGCACTCCGATGACGAAGGGCGACGACCATGGCTGACGTCAGTTTCCGCAAGGCCTCCCGGCTCTACTCCGGCACCCCGCCGGTCCGCGCCGTGGACGCCCTGGACCTGGAGATCGCCGACGGCGAGTTCCTCGTCCTGGTCGGCCCGTCCGGCTCGGGGAAGTCGACCGCGCTGCGGATGCTGGCCGGACTGGAGGACGCCGACGAGGGCGCGATCCACATCGGTGGGCGCGACGTCACCGGGGTGCAGGCCAAGGACCGGGACATCGCGATGATCTTCCAGTCGTACGCGCTGTACCCGCACATGACCGTCGCCGAGAACATGGGCTTCGCGCTGACCCTGCAGCGGCTGTCGAAGGCGGACATCGCGACCCGGGTCCGCCAGGCGGCGGACATGCTCGACCTCACCCCGTACCTGGAGCGCAAGCCGAAGGCGCTCTCCGGCGGGCAGCGGCAGCGGGTCGCGATGGGCCGGGCGATCGTCCGCGAGCCCGCCGCGTTCCTCATGGACGAGCCGCTGTCCAACCTGGACGCCAAGCTGCGGGTGGAGACCCGCGCCAACATCGCCGCGCTGCAGCAGCGGCTGGCGACGACGACCGTCTACGTCACCCACGACCAGGTCGAGGCGATGACGCTGGGGCACCGGGTCGCGGTCCTGCGCGGCGGGGTGCTGCAGCAGTGCGACACCCCGCGCGCCCTCTACGACCGGCCGCGCAACGCCTTCGTCGCCGGGTTCATCGGGTCGCCCGGGATGAACCTGGCGACCGTCCCGCTGTCCGACGACGGCGCCCGGCTCGGCGGGCTGACCGTCCCGCTGCCGCGGTCGGTCCGGTCCGCAGCCGGCTCCGGCACCGGAACCGGCTCCGGCGAGGTCACCCTCGGCGTGCGCCCCGAGGCGCTGTGCCTGACCGGGCCGGGCGAGGGGGCGGAGCTGACCGTCGAGCTGGTCGAGGAGCTGGGCGCGGACGCGTTCGTGCACGGCTCGGTGCGAACCGGGGAGATCGATCACCGGATCGTCGTGCGCACCGCGGCGCACCTGCCGCCCCGGCTGGGCGAGACGGTGCACGTCGGGGTCGCCGAGGGCGGGACCGTGCACACGTTCCACCCCGGGACCGGCGACCGCCTCGACGAGGACTGACAGCTGATCACTCCCGGGCGAGGGGTACCGGAGAGCTGCTCGATCTTGAGGTGGCAGCTCTCACGTACCCCTCGCCGCCGCGCACGCGGGTCAGCCGGCGAGGCGGGCGTCCAGGTCGAGGACCCGGAGGGCGCGCTCGACGATCGGGGCGTCGACGAAGGTGCCGTCGTCCAGCGCGATCGCGCCGGACGTCGTCGCACCGGCGGCGTCGACGATGGCCCGTGCCCGGTCCCGCTCCGCCGCGGTCGGCGCGAACGCCTCGCGCACCACCGGGATCTGCCGCGGGTGGATCACCGAGCGGCCGAACATGCCCAGCCCGCGGCCGTGCCGGGTGGTGTCGCGGAGGCCGTCGTCGTCGCGGACGTCGGGGTGGACCGACATCGGCGGGGCCGGCAGGCCCGCGGTCGCTGCGGCGAGCACGGCACGCAGCCGCAGGTGGTCCAGCGCCGGGACGCTGGTGATCCCGAGCGCCGAGATCAGGTCCTGCTCACCGAGCCCGATCCCGCCGACCCGCGGGTGCGCGGCGATCCGGTCCATCTCGGACAGTCCACGGGCGGACTCGAGGAGCGGCCAGAGCCGCAGTCCGTCGGGCAGCAGCGGTACGAGGGCGTCCAGCTCGTCGGTGGACTCGACCTTCGGCAGCCGCAGACCGGCCAGACCGGGCAGCCCGGCCAGCGCGTGGACGTCGGCCGCGAGGCGGTCGCCGGCGTTGACCCGGACGTGCACCGGGGGACCGTCGAGGGGCCCGGCCAGGTACTCGGCGACGGCGTCCCGGGCCCGGTCCTTGTCAGCAGGCGCGACGGCGTCCTCCAGATCGACGAGCACGACGTCGGCCCCGCTCGCCGCGGCCTTGGCGAACCGCTCCGGGCGGTCGCCGGGCACGTAGAGCCAGGTCAGCGGCTGCATCACGCGATCACCCCGGCCGTGCGCAGCCCCTCGATCCGGTCGGCGTCGTAGCCGAGCCCGGCGAGGATCTCGTCGGTGTGCCGGCCCTTCGCCGGGCCCGCCCAGCGGACCTCGCCGGGGGTCTCGGACAGCCGGAACGCCACGTTCTGCACGGTGACCTCGCCCAGCTCCTCGTCGGGCAGCGGGACGAAGGTGCCCAGCGCGGCGTACTGCGGGTCCTTCACGATGTCCGAGGCGTCGTAGACCAGCGCGATCGCCGCCTGCGCCCGCTCGAACTCGGCGACGACCTCGTCGGCGTCGCGGGCGGCGACCCAGTCCGCGACGGCGGAGTCCAGCTCCTCGACGTGCGCCACGCGGCCCTGGCCGGTGGCGAACCACGGCTCGTCGACGACGTCCGGGCGCCCGACCAGCCGCATCACGCGTTCGGCGACGGACTGGGCGCTGGTGGAGACGGCGACCCAGCGGCCGTCGCGGGTGCGGTAGGTGTTGCGCGGTGCGTTGTTGCTGGTCCGGTTGCCGGTGCGCTGCGGGAGCACCCCGAGGGCCTGATACGCGGTGACCTGCGGGCCGAGCAGGCCGAGCAGCGGCTCGATGATCGCCATGTCGATGACCTGGCCGCGACCGGTCTCGGCGCGGGAGTGCGCCGCGACCATGATCGCGTAGGCCATGGTGATCCCGGCGACGCCGTCGGCGAGTGCCAGTGGGGGCAGCACGGGGGGACCGTCCGGCTCGCCGGTGGAGGAGGCGAAGCCGGTCATCGCCTCGGCCAGGGTGCCGAACCCCGGACGGCTCGCCATCGGCCCGAACTGGCCGAACCCGGTCATCCGGGCCACGATCAGTCCGGGGTTGATCTCCTGCAGCACGTCGGGGCCGAGGTTCCAGCGTTCCAGGGTGCCCGGCCGGAAGTTCTCGACGAGCACGTCGCTCTCCGCCACCAGATCGCGCAGGATCCGCTGTCCGTCCGGAGTGGACAGGTCGACGGCGGCGGTGCGCTTGTTACGGGCCAGCGACTTCCACCAGAGCCCGACCCCGTCGACCGACGGGCCGTGGCCGCGGGCGGGGTCGTCGCGGGTGGGGTGCTCGATCTTGACGACGTCGGCGCCGAAGTCGCCCAGCATCGCCGCCGCGGACGGGCCGGCGAACAGGGTGGCCGCGTCGACGACGCGGAGCGAGGACAGCGGGGTCATGGTGATAAGTTATAAGACATAAGTCATGAACGTGAAACCGGGCGGTGGAGCGTCGCGCCGGGTCCAACCCGGCGCCGTGCCGACGAGCCGGGCCGGGGCGACAGGACCGCCGTCGACCAGTCCGGCAGGTCGGCTCGCCGCCGGTCGATGTGTCGGCGAGCCGTCGCGGACGGGCGGGCCGGTACCGTCTGGTCGTCATCGCGCCGTCGACCACGGGGCGCCCACACCCGGCAGGAGGCGGCTCATGCGCGCGACGCCGGCCGATCGCCCGGGGCCTCCGCGCAGCAAGGCCGACTACGTCTACCTGAGCCTGCTCGACGACCTGCGCAACGCCCGCATCCCGGGCGGGACGCCCCTGCGTGCCACCGAGATCGCCGAGCGTCTCGGGGTGTCGATCACCCCGGTCCGCGAGGCGCTGCGCCGGCTGGAGAACGACCGGCTGATCCGCTACGAGCAGCACCACGGGGCCACGGTCGTCGACCTGTCGCCGAGCGCGTTGCTCGAGTACTACGAGGTGCGCGCCGCCGTCGAGGGCCTCGGCGCCCGGCTGGCCGCGGAGCGGATCACCGACGCGCAGAAGGCGATGCTGCGCGGCATCCACTCCCGGATGCTGGAGGAGGCGGCCGCGGGCCGCTACGAGCTGCTCGGTGAGCTGAGCCGGGAGCTGCACCTGGCGATCACCGACATCGGCGGCCCGTCGTTCCTCGGCGCGCACGCCCGCGCGGTCCGCAACAGCTTCCCGGTGCCGGCGGCCGCGTCCTTCTGGCTCAGCCCGGAGCAGGCCCGCGACCACCTCGCGGTGCACGAGCGGATGCTCGCGGCGATCGAGGCCGGCGACAGCGAGGCGGCGGAGCAGCTCATGGTCTCGCACGTCCGCTTCGCCGGCCGCTACCGCAGCGAGAGCGCCGCCGGGTCCTGACGGCCGGAAGCGCGGACCAACCACGCCCGCGCCGATCGGCCGGTGCCGCGGGCATCGGGGTGCGGCAGCGGGCTGGGCGAGGGCGTCAGTCGCGGAAGTCGGGGGCGATCCGCTCGGCGAGGCGCAGCATCGCGACCCAGGCGAGGTCGTCGCTGTCGCTCATGTCGTGGTCGTCGCCCGTCGTCCCGCCGGTGAGCTGGCGGGCGGCGTGCTCCACGACGTCCGGTGGCGGGAGCTGCAGCGGCGCCCCGGTGGACTGGGCGGCGATCTGCACCTCGCACGCCCGCTCCAGGTAGTACATCCGCAGGAACGCCTTCCCCGCGGTGTCGCCGACGGTGAGCAGCCCGTGGTTGCGCAGGACCAGCGCGTGGTGCGGGCCGAGGTCGGCGACCAGCCGGGACTTCTCGGCGTCGTTGAGGGCGACGCCCTCGTAGTCGTGGTAGCCGATCCGGTCGTGGAACTCCATCGAGAACTGGTTCACCGGCAGCAGCCCGTCGCGCTGCGCGGCGACCGCGCACCCGGCCCGGGTGTGGGTGTGCAGTACGGCGTGCGCGTCCGGCCGGCTCTCGTGGATCGCACTGTGGATCACGAACCCGGCGGGGTTGACCCGGTACGGCGTCGGGACGACCGGTTCGCCGTCGTGCCCGACGACAACCAGCGACGACGCGGTGATCTCGGAGAACAGCAGCCCGTACGGGTTGATCAGGAACGTGTCGCCGCCAGGCAGCCGCTGCGAGATGTGCGTGAAGATCAGGTCCGTCATGCGGAAGTGCGCGACGAGCCGGTAGACGGCGGCGAGCTCCTCGCGCAGCCGGCGCTCCTCGCCGCCGGGACCGGCGCCAGAGCCGGGGCCGGGCGCGGGGGATCGGGTGTCGGTCGGGGCGTCGAGGCTCACGGCCGCCTCCTCGTGTCGGTCATGCGGGTGCCGAGACGACCTTGTCACGGGAGACGAAGAACCGCGGTGCCACCAGGCCGCTCACCATGGTGACCAGCGAGATCCCGACCAGCAGCAGCGCCGGCAGGGTCGACGTCCCACCTCCCGCGGCGAGCAACGCGGTCGCGGCCAGCGGCACGAACCCGCTCACGACGCCGGCCAGGTTGGCCGAGAGTGCGAGCCCGCTGTAGCGCAGCCGGGGCGGGAAGAGCTCGGTGAGCAGGGCCCCGGACACCGCG
Source organism: Pseudonocardia nematodicida (assembly GCF_040105385.1). Lineage (NCBI taxonomy): Bacteria > Bacillati > Actinomycetota > Actinomycetes > Pseudonocardiales > Pseudonocardiaceae > Pseudonocardia > Pseudonocardia nematodicida. The sequence goes on along the minus strand of NZ_JBEDNQ010000010.1, from coordinate 153,354 downwards.
TAGGGGATCGACAGCAGCGCGGTGGCGACGGTGATGCCGACGATCACCGCGGCCGCCGACCGGGTGTCGATCAGCCAGAACGCGGGGAACGCCACCAGCGCCGAGGCGATCCCACCACCGACGGTGACGGCCGCCGCGCCGAAGCGTTCGGCCAGCCGGCCGCCCGCGATCAGTACCCCGATCTCGACGGCCGCCGCGACGAGCGTCGCGGTGAGCAGCAGCGAGCGGGGCAGACCGAGCGTGGTGGTGCCGTAGCTGATCGCGAACGTGGTGATCAGGTAGAAGCCACCCACGCCGAGCAGCGCCGATCCGGCCCCGACCAGCAGCTGGGGCCAGGCGCGGGCGACGACGTCGCGCACGGGGGAGGAGGCGCGCTCGTCCTCCTCGAGCAGCTTCTCGAACAGCGGCGACTCCTCGACCCGCCGGCGCAGCCAGACCGCCACGGCGAGCAGCGGGAACGCGGCGAGGAACGGCAGCCGCCAGCCCCACGAGTCGAAGCTCTCCGGCGGCAGCATCGAGACGGCCAGGAACGCACCCGACGACAGCAGCGTCCCGACCGGCGAACCGATCTGCGGCATCGCGGCGTAGCGGCCACGCCGCTCCGGCGGGGCGTGCTCGACGGCGAGGGTCACCGCGCCGCCCCACTCGCCGCCGACGGCGACGCCCTGCAACAGGCGCAGCAACGTCAGCAGCACCGGCGCCGCCACGCCGATCGCGGCGAAGTCGGGCAACAGTCCGATGAGACCGGTGACGATCCCGATCATCGTCACGGTGATGATCAGGCACCGCTTGCGCCCGATCCGGTCGCCGAGGTGACCGAACACCACCGCGCCGAGCGGGCGCGCGGCGAAGCCGACCGCGAACGAGGCGAAGGCGGCGAGGGTGGCGACGACGGCGTCGTCGGTCGCGAAGTACAGCCGGTTGAACACCAGCGACGCCGCGGTGCCGAACAGGAAGAAGTCGTACCACTCCAGCGCGGTGCCGACGAACGCGCCGAACGCGACCTTGCGCGCGTCCTTGTCGGTCACCGTCGGGGTCGCCGGTCCTGCCGGTTCGGTCATGCCCGCCTCCCGGGTCGCTCGTGCGGTCCGCGGCGCTGCCGGACGGATGATCCGTCCAGCATCGTCGTGTCCGGTGCGGACCGGAACGGTCGATTGCCGCGACTTCTCGCGATGTGCTGTGCGAATGCACAACGAAACCTCGCCGTAACGGGCTGTCGACGGCGACGCTGTGCGTCTGCACACGAGGGCGCGGCGAATCGGAGACATCGGCCCGGGGCGAGCGGGAGCGGCCCGTGCTCCGATGGTCGGGGACCGCTCCGGCGGTCCCCAACAGCGGCGGAAGGAGCAACTCCATGACCGAGGCGACCGAGGTCGGCTCCACGAGCGGGCCCGGCCGGACCGCCGGATCCGATGTCGCGTTCCTGACCGACTTCGCCGCCCTGTCGGCGTTCGGGGTGACGGACCGCGGCGGGGTGCACCGGGAGACCGCGACCGACGCCGACGCCGCCCAGCGCGCCTGGTTCGGCCGGTGGCTCGCCGACCGTGGCTTCGCCGTCGCCTACGACCGGGTCGGCAACCAGTTCGGCCTCCTGGAGCGGACGCCGGGCGCGCCGTGGGTGCTGGTGGGGTCGCATCTGGACAGTCAGCCGTTCGCCGGCCGGTTCGACGGCGCCTACGGCGTGCTGGCCGCGGCGCACGCGGCCGACCGCCTCGCGCGCCGCCGCGGGACGGGGGCCAACCTGGCCGTCGTCAACTGGCTCAACGAGGAGGGGTCGCGTTTCGAGCCGTCGATGATGGGCAGTGCCGTGTTCGCCGGTGGACTCGACCGGGAAGCGGCGCTGGACACCCGGGACGGGGCCGGGGTACGGCTGGGGGACCGGCTCGCCGAACTCGGCCAGCTCGGCGACGACGACGTGCTCACCCTCGACGACGTCGCCGGCTACGCCGAGATCCATATCGAGCAGGGCCGTGAGCTGGAGGACGCCGGCAGGACCGTCGGCCTGGTCGAGGCGACCTGGGCGGCGCGCAAGTACGACCTGACGGTCACCGGCGAGCAGTCGCACACCGGGTCCACCGTCATGGCCGACCGCCGTGACGCGCTGCTCGGCGCGTCCGAGCTCGTGGTGCTGGCCCGGGAGCTCACCGAGCGTTTGTCCACTGCGGACTCACCGCTGCACACCTCGGTCTCCCGGCTGACCGTCGCGCCGAACAGCCCGGTCACCGTGGCCCGCGAGGTCCGGATGAACCTGGACCTGCGCTCGCCGGACGAGGACCTGCTGGAGCGGGCCGACACCCTGCTGCACGAGCGGATCCCGGCGATCTCCGAGCACGCCCGGGTCGAGGTCGGCGTGTCCGGCTCGCACGCGTGGGGAGTGCGGCCGTTCCCCGCCGCGGGAGTGGCGCTGGCCCGCCGCTGCGCCGAGGACCTGGGCCTGTCGCACCGCACGATGCTGACCATCGCCGGGCACGACTCGGTGAACCTGAACGCCCACGTCCCGACGATCATGCTGTTCGTGCCCAGCGAGCAGGGGATCAGCCACAACGAGCGGGAGTCCACCGCGGACGACGACGTGTGCGCGGGTGTCGACCTCCTGACGGCGGTCCTGGACCGGCTCGCCGCCGGAGATCCCGTGCGGTGACACGGCCCCCGGCGGTGGGTTCGCGGCGCCGCACCGGTTGCGGCACCGTCGCACAGGTCGTGGCTGGTGCGGCGCGGTCACACCCCGTGCGGCGCCCTCCGGGGCCCGGGCCGGCGTCCTGGCAGGCTGCACCCATGACGGCGGCGGGCCAGGACGAGGACCAGGACCGGCGGTGGACCCGCATGGTCGGCGCGGTCCGCGCCGACCTCGCCGAGCTCACCGAACGGTTCCTCGCCCGGCTCGCCGGCGGCGGCCACTACGACGACCAGCCGGTGTCCGAGGACGACCTCCGCGCGACCGCCGGCGAGTCACTGACCCTGCTGCTCGACCAGCTCGCCCGCCCGGACGGCCGGGTCGATCTGGGGGAGCTCCCGGACCGGCTCGGCCGCCGCCGGGCGCAGCAGGGCGTCGACCTCGACCAGCTGGTGCGCGCCGTCCGGCTCGACTTCCCGGTGATCTGGTCGGCGCTGCTGGAGCGGGCCGGCGAGGCGGACACCCCGGTGCTCGCCCGCAAGGCCGACCGGCTGTGGGCGGTCGTCGACGCCTACGCCCGCCAGGTGCACTTCGCGTTCCTGGCCGAGCAGTCCCTGCTCGCCGAGCAGCACCGCGACGAGCAGCGCCAGCTCCTCGACCTCCTGTTCGCGCCCGGACCACTGCCCGCGCACCAGATCGCCCGGCTCGCCGCCGGACTGCGGGTCGGCGCCGACGACACCTTCACCGTCGGCGTCGCGCTAGCCGACCACGCCGCGGCGTTGCGCGGCCGCGCGGCCCGGCTCGACGGCGGCCTCACCCGGGTGTTCCTGCGGGACGTCGAGTTCGGTGTCGTCGCGTTCTGGCCGGCGCGCCGGGACGACGCCGACGGCGACCGTCTCCTCGACCGGCTCACCACCGGGATCGGCTGCGTCGTGACCCCGGACGTCACCGGGCTCGGGGCCGTGCCCGTCGTCGCCGCCTCGACGTACCGGATGGCGCAGGTGCTCCCGCCGGAGAGCCATGTCCGGGCCGGTCCGCTCGAGATGTGGCCGCTGGTGGCCCGGCGGGCGCTCGACGAGCACGGCGGCCTTCCCGCCCGGCTGCGGGAACGGCTCGACCCGGCACCGCCGGAGGAGCGCGAGCTGCTCGTCCGGACGGTGCTGGCCTTCCTGGACTCCGGCAGCGTGTCGGGCGTGGCGGCGGCGCTCTACTGCCACCGCAACACCGTGCTGAACCGGTTGCGCCGGTTCACCCGGCTCACCGGCCTCGACCCGGCACGCCCGCGGGACGCGGCGCTCGCGCTCGTCGTGCTGGACACGCTCGGCGACCGGCCCTGACCCGGCGTCGGCCCGGCCCGGCCCCGATCCGCCGGCCGGGACCGGCCCGAGCCGCCGCCGGCTACCGGTCGGCGCGACCCGTCGCCCGCCGCCGCACCGCACGCGACGGGTGCGGCAGCCGGCGACGCGGTGCGGGGTGGGGCGGTGGGTCAGGTGCGGGCCGGGGTCAGGTCCCGGGCGATCCGGGTCCCGGCGCGGTGCGCGCGGACGACCGCGGACCCCAGCGTCGCGCCGCCGCCCGGGTACAGGTCCCTGAACAGTGTCGCCGCGCAGTTCCCGGCGGCGAACAGCCCCTCCAGCGGCGCGCCGTCGCGGCCGAGCACCCGGCCGTCGGCGTCGGTCGCGAGACCGCCCGCGGTCCCGAGGACCCCGGCGTGTACCGGCACCGCGTGGAACAGCGGGGTCTCCAGCGGCGCCAGGCACGGGTTCGGCGTCACCGCCGGATCGCCGAGGTGCCGGTCCTGCGGGCTCGCGCCGCGGCCGAACTCCGGGTCCTCGCCGTCGCGGGCGTGCCGGTTGAACTCGGCGACCGTGCCGGCCAGCCCGTCCGGGTCGACGCCGACGGCCCGGGCCAGGGACGCGAGGTCGTCGGCGCGGGTGATCCACGGGGCCTCGCCCGCGACCGCCCCGGCCACCGGGTAGCGCTCGGCGTAGCTGCGGTCGAACACCAGGAACGTCGGGTGCGCGACGCCGTCGAAGGCGCGGTTGAGGTCGTGGTAGTTCGTCGCCTCGTTGACGAAGCGGCGTCCGGCGGCGTCGACCGTGATCGAGCCGGGCATCGTCATCTCGACGTTGCCCATCCTTCCGGACGGCATCCCGTCGTACACCGCGTCCGGCGGGGTGATGACCGGGACGCCCCAGACCGCGGTCATCTCGTCGACGGCGGCGCCCGCGGCCAGCCCGAGCCGCAGCCCGTCGCCGGTGTTCGACGGTGCGCTGATCGGGGTGACCGGGTAGGCCAGGTGCTCCGCGCGCAGCGCCGGGTCCCACTCGAACCCGCCGGAGGCCAGCACCACCGAACGCGCCGCCACCGGAGCGTCCCCGACCGTGACCGTCCACCCCGGACCGTCGCGGTCGAGGCCGGTGACCGGGCTGCCCGCGACGATCTCCACACCGGCCCCGAGCGCCGCGACGACCAGCCGGCCGACCAGCGCGCCACCCATCGTCCGGACGCCGTCGGCCCGCCGCTGCGCGAGCAGTGCGGGATCCGGTGCCGCGCCGGCGAGCAGGTCGCGTTCGGACATCGTGATCGGCGGGAAGTAGGTCGGCGGCCGCAGCAGTTCGGCCAGGCCAGGCCAGGGACGCGGGTCGAACGCGTCCTGGTCCAGGCCGCGCCCGCGCGCCGCGCCCGCCCACTCCGGGTGGTAGTCCGGCCGGGCCAGCGTCCGCATCCGCACCCCGGCGCGGGTCAGGAAGCGCACCGCCTCCGGGGCCGCGCGCACGTAGCCGTCGATCTCGGCCCCGCTCATCCGGCCGTCGCTGCCCGCGGCGAGGTAGGCGCGGGCGTCGTCGGCGCTGTCGGTGAACCCGGCGTCGGCCATCAGGTGGTTGCCCGGGGCCCAGATCACCCCGCCGCCGACGGCCGAGGTCCCGCCGAGCCGTTCGGCCTTCTCCACGACCAGCACCGACAGCCCCGCGGACGCCGCGGCGACCGCCGTGGTCAGCCCGGCCGCACCGCTCCCGGCGACGACGACGTCGTACCGCTCCCGCGGCCGCGTCACGAGAACACTCATGCGGGCACCCCCGGACGCGGAGCGCTCCCGGCGCCACGCGCGCCGTCAGCGCCGACCGCGCCGCCGTCGGCCGTGTCTCCGCCGGCCGCGCCACCGTCGGCCGTGCCTCCGCCGGCCGCGCCACCGTCGGCCGTGCCTCCGCCGGCCGCGTCGCCGCGGGGCGCGCCGGCGCAGGCCGTGTCGCCGGAGGGCGCGGCCTGCGGCACCAGGTCGATCGCCACCTTGCCGACCAGCCCGCCGGCGTCGCGGAGCAGGGTGAACGCCTCGCCGAGCCGTTCCAGCGGCACCCGGTGGGTGACCAGTGCGGACGCGGCCTCCGGATGGGCGGCGAGCAGGTCGAGGGCCTCGCCCATCCGGCGCCGGCTGTTGCGGCTGCCGAGCAGGTCGACGTCCTTCACCGGCAGGGTCCGCATCGACAGCGTGACCGGCCGGTCGGAGATGCCGACCAGCACCACCCGTCCCGCGGTGGCGACCGCGTCGAGCCCGGCCTCGAACGCGGCGGGGGAGCCGCTCGCCTCGATCACCAGCGAGGGCTCCGGACCGTCGGCTCCGATATGGACGGCACCGAACCCGCGTGCGAACTCCGCCCGCCCGGCGTCGACGTCCACACAGGACACCGCGACCCCGAGCGAGGTCAGGTGCAGTGTCGCGAGCAGCCCGATCGGGCCGCAGCCCAGCACCAGCGCCCGCTCACCCGGCTCGGGACGTCCGCGCAGTACCGCCTGCATCGCGATGCTGGCCGGTTCGGCGAGCGCGGCGAGCCCGAGCGGCAGCGCGTCCGGCACCCGGTGCAGATCGGTGGCGGGTACCGCGATCAGGTCGGCGAGCGCGCCGTCCTCGTAGACCCCCAGGCAGGACGACGAGGAGCAGGCGTTGATCCGCCCGATCCGGCAGGCGTGGCAGTCACCGCACCAGCGCATCGGCGAGACCACGACCCGGTCCCCGGCGGCGAACCCCGACCCGGCCGGGGCGGTCTCGACCACGCCGGCGATCTCGTGCCCCTGCACCAGCGGGAGCTCGCTGGCGTAGTCGTCCTCCCAGATGTGCAGGTCGGTGCCGCACAGGGTGACCGTGTGCACCCGGACGAGGGCCTCGCCCGGTCCCGGTACCGGCGCCGCGGCCTCGTCGAGCACCACGTGCTCGCGACGCAGCGTGCGGGCGACCCTCACCGCAGACCGCCGAAGAAGATCGACCACTCGCGGATCGTGCGCTCGCCGATCAGCCCCTCGACGGCGAACGGGTCGCCGTCGAGCAGCGCGCCGACCTCCCCGGCCGAGCCGCCCTCGAACACCAGCAGCGCGCCGGTGCCGCCGTCGAGGGGACCGGAGACCCGCAGCAGGCCCTTCTCGTGCAGCGTGGCCAGGAAGTCCTTGTGCGCGGGGCGGTGGGTGTCCCGCGCGGCGTCCGAGCCCTCCGCGTAGGTGTAGGTCACGGCGAACGTCGCCATGGTGGTCCCCCTTCGTCGTCGTCGACTGCGCCCGCGGAGTGCGGGCGGGCAGGACCAGGCTGCTGGCCGTGTACCGAGCGTGTCCAATACACGGTTCGGCACGGATTGTGTGCACAAGCAGCACTATCGCGGGCCGGGCAGCACCGCCCCGGCGACGTCGAGCAGGGCCCGGACCGCCGCGACGTTGCGTTCCGGGTGCCAGAGCAGGGCGCTGTGCAGCTCCGGGACGGGGTCGCTCAGCGGGATCCAGACCGCCTGCGCGGGCATGATCGGCCGCACGCAGGTGGGGGCGAGCGACACCCCGAGGCCGGCCGCGACCAGCGACAGCACGACGTAGGGGTCCTTGACCTCCTGCGCGAGCCGCGGCCGGAAGCCGGCGTTGTGGCAGGCCGTGATGATCACCGCCCGGAGCGCGGACTGGCCCGGCATGAGCACCCAGTCCTCCTCGGCGAGCTCGGTGATGCGCACGCTCTCCCGCCCCGCCAGCCGGTGCCCGGTCGGCACCGCGGCGCCCAGCTCCTCGACGGTGATCACCCGGGTGGGCAGCTCACCGGGCGAGGGCAGGCCGACGAAGGCCATGTCCAGGGAGCCGTGCTCGACCAGGTCGACGGCGTCCTCGGTGGTCACCCGGTCCACCAGCTGCAGCGCCAGGTGCGGGTGCCGGGTGCGCAGCGCCCGGGTCAGCGGGGGCAGCGTCAGGTGGTTCAGCGCCCCGGAGAACCCGAGCCGGACCCGGCCGTAGACGTCGTCGGTGCCGGCGCACGTGGCACGTCGCGCCAGGTCGACCTCGCCCACGATCCGCCGCGCGTGCGGCAGGAAGGCGTGCCCGGCCGAGGTCAGTGTCACCGCCCGGGTGGTCCGCTCGAACAGCGGCGTACCGACGTCCTTCTCCAGTTTCTTGATCGTCTGGGACAGCGGCGACTGCGCCATGTGCAGCCGCTGGGCGGCCCGGCCGAAATGCAGCTCCTCGGCGACGGCGAGGAAGGCCTCGATCCACCGGATCTCCATGTCGGGCCCTCCACCTCGTCGTGTGCGGTCAGTCGCTCACCCGGTCGCCGCCGGGGTTCAGGGTCTCGATCAGGAACCCGAGCTGGGCGAGCGTGTCGTAGTAGGCGTAGCGCACGCCGCCGCCGCGCATCGACTCGCCCTCCTGGTAGGGCTCGACGCCGCGGGCGAGCAGGTCCTCGCGCACGGCCGCGTGGTCGTCGACGGCGAACCGGATGTGGTGCAGTCCCTCACCGGTGGACTCGAGGTGGTCGGACCAGATGTTGCCGGTGGTCCGCGGGGCGAGGAACTCCAGCTCGCACCCGCCGACGTCGTAGAGCATGACACCGACGGACGCGTCGATCTCGCGGCCGCGGTAGCGGGTGCGCCGGTAGGTGTTCTCCACGCGGGTGTGCGGCTCCGCCCCGAACACCGCGCGCATGCCCTCGGCGGCCGCGTCCAGGTCGCGGACGACGATGCCGACCTGGTCGAGCTTCCCGGGTCCGTTCACGCTGCCACCTCCGTGTCGATACCGGCCAGGTCGCGGGCCGCGATCCAGCCGAAGGTCATGGCGGGGCCGAGGTTGATCCCGCCCGCCGGGTAGTGCCCGCCGAAGACGCTCGCCTGGTCGCAGCCCGCCGCGTAGAGCCCGGGAACCGGCTCGCCGGCGTCGTCGAGCACCCGGGCGCGGGCGTCGGTGGCCAGCCCGGCGAACGTGCCGAAGCTGCCGGGGAGGACCCGGACCGCGTAGAAGGGGCCGCGCTCCAGCGGGGCCAGTGACGGGTTCGGGTACCCGGCCGCCGGGTCGCCGCCGGAGCGGTTGAACGGGGTGGTCCCGCGACCGAACTCGGGGTCCTCGCCGCGGCGGGCACCCTCGTTGAACGTCGCGACCGCCGACTCGAGCCCGCCCGGGTCGATGCCGCAGTTCCGGGCCAGCTCGGCGAGTGTCGCCCCGCGCGTCAGGTAGCCGCTGCGCAGGTAGGGCGCCAGCGGGACCGGCCGGGGCTTGGCCATGCCGAGCGGGTAGCGCCGGACGAACCGGGCGTCGGCGATCTGCCAGGCCTGCACCGGCTCGCCGTCCGGGGTCGCGGCGATCATCGCCGAGACGTAGTCGTGGTAGCCGTTCGCCTCGTTGACGAACCGCCGCCCGGAGCTCAGCACGCCGATCGAGCCCGGCTTGGCGCGGTCCATGATGTGCGGGAAGACGCCGGTGCGGCCGCCGCGGTAGGGGACCAGCGACACCGGGCACCAGGCGGCGGGCGAGGCGAGGTCGGTGCGCAGCCGCCCGCCCGCGGACTCCCCGAGGGTGATCCCGGCGCCGTCCGCGGACGGCGGGGCGAGTGTGTGGTGCTCCGCGCCGGTCGGGAAGTGCGCGGCGCGGCGGTCGCGGTCGTGCGGGAACCCGCCGGCGGCCAGCACGACGCCGCGGCCGGCGGTGACGCTGCCGGACGGGGTCTCGACGCCGGTGATCCGGCCGCCGTCGCGCAGCAGGCCGGTGACCGGGGTGCCGGTCCGGATGACGACGCCGAGGTCCAGTGCCGAGCGCAGCAGCCGGCCGACCAGCGCGGTGCCGTTCACCAGCTGCTGTCCGCGGCGGTAGCGGACCAGGTCGGCGACGTGCCGGGTGACCCGGCGGGTCGCGTGGGCCAGCCCGCGGACGTCGCCGCGCGAGGCGGAGAGGAACCCGGCCAGGTCCGGCCCGGCCATGATCCCCATCCCGAGGAACGAGGTCTCGTAGAGCTGGCGGCGCAGCAGCGCGGCCACGTCCGGGCCGAGCGCGCGCAGGTCGGCGGGGTCCGGCGCGACCGACCGGTGTCCGGTCCCGGCGCCGGGCAGGTCGCCGTAGACGTCGTTGATCCGGGCGCCGGGGGTGAAGGTCAGGGCGGTGTTCTGGTGGAAGAACCGGACCATGCGCGGCGCCGCGTCCAGGAAGGCGTCGACCCGGCCGTCGTCGAGGTCGCCGCCGCAGACCGCCGCGAGGTAGGCGCGGAACCCGGCCGGGTCCTCGTCGACGCCGTCGGTACGGGCCAGCGGGTTGCCCGGTGCCCACATCCAGCCGCCGGACCAGGCGGTCGCACCGCCGCACACGTCGGCACGTTCCAGCACCGTCACCCGCAGCCCGCGGTGCGCGGCGGTGACGGCAGCGGACAGGCCGCCCGCTCCGGCGCCGACCACGACGACGTCCGGGCCCTCGTCCCTCGGGATGGTCACGACGCTGGTCCTCCCTGACCCCGGCACGCGCACTGTGTGTCGCGCACGCTCTGACTGTGTAAGAATCGATGGACAATCAGTTCCTCAATGAGTGTCAGCAATGACTATATGACGGCCGGGGGTCGCGCAAGTCCCGCGTGCCGGAGGGGAGATCGTCGTGGAGCTCCGCTGGCTGGAGGCGTTCGTCGCCGTCGCCGAGGAACTGCACTTCGGCCGCGCGGCCGACCGGCTCGGCATCGCGCAGTCGCCGCTGAGCCAGACGGTCCGCCGGCTGGAGCGCGAGCTCGACACGTCGCTGTTCGACCGCAGCACCCGCAGCGTCGCGCTCACTCCCGCCGGCCACGCGCTGCTGCCGCACGTCCGCCGCGCGTTCGGCGAGCTGGAGCTGGGGCGCGAGGCGGCCCGGGCCGTCGACGGCCTGGTGCACGGCACGGTCGCGATCGGCTTCTCCGGCGCGCTGAACCACCACACCCTCTCGCCGCTCACCCGCGCGGTGCGGGCCCGCTACCCCGGCATCACGCTGGCGCTGACCGGCCGGGTGATGACCGACGGCGGTGTCGTGCAGGTCGAGCGGGGCGAGCTGGACATCGCCTTCGTCGGGCTGCCGATCGACCCGTCGCCGCTGGCGAGCCGGCTGGTCGCCCGGGAGCCCCTCGGGGTCGTGCTGCCGGTCGACCACCCGCTCGCCGGGCGGCCGGAGATCGATCTGGCCGACCTGTCCGGTGATCCGTTCGTCTCGACCCCGGTCTCGGCCGGGTCGGCGCTGCAGCGGCTCGCCGTGGAGGCCTGCGCCCGGGCCGGGTTCCGGCCGGAGGTCGTGCAGGAGACCAGCGACCCGTTCCTCATCCTGACCCTGGTGTCGGCCGGCGTCGGGGTCGCGCTGATGACCTCGAGCATCGAGATGGTCGTGCCGCCGGGGGCGGTCTACCGGCCGCTGCGCGACGAGTCGGTGCACATGCAGCACGCGATCGCCTGGCGGGCCGACGACCCGTCGCAGGTGCTGCGGGCCGTGCTCGACGTCGCCGAGGAGGTACTCCCCACCCCGGAGTGACCGGCGCCGCATTGAGTGCGGGTAGTACATGGTCTGAGTTCGACCAAGTATTGGACGATGCAGAGTCCCGGCCGTCATGCTCCTCCGAGTTCGCTCCCCACCGGCCGTCCGGCCACGGCGGAGCGCCGTCGACGACGCCGGTTCGAAAGGAGCGCCATGTCTGCCACGGCATCGGCACCGCAGGTCGGGGACCCCGGGGACGCGAAGGGTGCGTCGGGGGACTCCCGGAGCGTGCCGAGGAAGGCCGCCATCTCCGGCTTCCTCGGCAGCGCTCTCGAGTACTACGACTTCTTCATCTACGGCGCCGCCGCGGCGCTCGTGTTCGGCACCGTGTTCTTCCCCGGCGCCGGTGCGACCGGCGTGCTGCTCTCGATCAGCACCCTCGGCGTCGCCTACGTGGCCCGTCCGCTCGGCGCGGTCCTGTTCGGTCACTTCGGGGACAAGTTCGGACGGCGCAACGCGCTGATGGCGACGCTGATCCTGATGGGCGTCGCGACGTTCCTGATCGGCTGCCTGCCGTCCTACGACTCGATCGGCATCGCCGCGCCGATCCTGCTGGTCGTGCTGCGACTCCTGCAGGGCCTGTCGGCCGGCGGCGAGTCGCCCGGCGCCAGCTCGCTGACCATGGAACACGCCCCGGAGAACCAGCGCTCGTTCTACTCCAGCTGGGTCATGAGCGGGATCATGTTCGGGATCGTGCTGTCCAGCCTTGTCTTCATCCCGATCGCCTCGCTCCCCGAGGAGCAGCTGCTGGCCTGGGGCTGGCGGATCCCGTTCTGGCTGAGCATCGTCGTCACCCTGGTCGCGTACTTCCTGCGCCGCTCGCTGCAGGAGCCCGAGGTCTTCGAGGAGGCCAAGGAGTCCGACGAGGTGGTCAAGGCCCCGATCGTCGAGCTGTTCCGCAACCACACCGGCACCGTCATCCGGATCGCCGTGTGCGCCTCGTTCGCCATGGTCAACACGATCGTCAACGTGTTCGCGCTGGCCTTCGCCACGAACGTCGCGGGCATCGCCCGGCCCACCATGCTGGCGGTGATCACGGTCGCGAACATGGCCGCGGTGCTCAGCCAGCCGGTCTACGGGATGATCGCCGACCGGGTCGGCCGCAAGCCGGTCTTCATCACCGGCCTGGTCGGGGTCGGCGTCATGGTGCCGGTGTTCTTCCAGGCGATCAGCAGCGGGAACGTGCCGTGGATCTACGTGTCCGGCGTGATCCTGATCGGGATCTGCTACGCGGCGCCGAACGGCGTCTACCCGGCCTACTTCCCGGAGCAGTTCCCCGCCCCGGTGCGCTACAGCGGCATGGCGATCGGCCTGATGGTCGGCCTGCTCGCCGCCGGCTTCACCCCGGCGATCGCCTCGATCATGACCCAGGGCGACCCGTCCAACTGGGTCCCGGTGGCCTGGCTCTGCGGCGGGTTCGTGCTGGCCGCGGCGGTCTCGACGCTGTTCGGCCCGGAGACCTACCGGACCCCGACCGCCGAGCTCGGCGCGCCGCGCCCGGCCCCGGCGGACCGGTGAACCGTCCGCTGCGGGCGGCGGTCATCGGCTGCGGCAACGTCGCCGGCAACCACGCCGCCGCCTACGCCCGGCACCCCGGCGTCGAGCTGGTCGCCTGCGCCGACGTCGACCCCGGCCGGGCCGCCGCCCTCGCTGCCCGGTTCGGGGCCGACCCGGCCGGCGCCGACGACGTGCTCGACCTCGATCTCGACCTGGTCAGCGTCTGCACCCCGCACCCCACCCACGAGGCGGTCGTGACCGCGGCCGCCGCTCGCGGGCTGCACGTCCTGTGCGAGAAGCCGATCGCGATCGACCCGGCCGCCGCGCAGCGGATGGTCCGCGCCTGCGACGACGCCGGGATCCGGCTCGGCGTGCTGTTCCAGCGCCGGTTCTGGCCGGCCGCGCAGCGGATCCGCCGGGCGATCGACGACGGCACGCTGGGCCGTCCGGTGCTCGGAGAGGTCGCCGTCCTGCTGCACCGCGACTCGTCGTACTACACCGCCGACCCGTGGCGCGGCACCTGGGCCGCCGACGGCGGCGGCGTCCTGACCACCCAGGGCGTGCACTACCTGGACCTGCTGCAGTGGTTCATGGGTGACCCGGTGGAGGTCTCCTGCTCCCACACCACGTTCAAGCACGCCGACGCGATCGAGGTCGAGGACACCGCGGTGGCGACCGTCCGGTTCGCCGGCGGCGGGTTGGCGACGGTCTCGATGTCGACCGGGCTGACGCCGGGACTCGGCTGCCGGATCCGGGTCACCGGATCGAACGGTGCCACCGTCGGGCTCTCGGAGTACCCGGAGGGCACCGAGGCCCGGCTCGACGTGTGGGCGGTACCCGGGGCGGCCGCGGCCGGCTCGCCCTACGGCGAGGGCCTGGAGCCCGACGTCGAGCTGGCCGCGATCAACGGTGCGCTCGCCCCGTTCCACGCGCTGCAGGTCGCCGACTTCGTCGCCGCCGTCCGGGACGGGCGCGACCCCGCCGTCACCGGCCGGGAGGCGACCCGCTCACTGGCGATGCTCACCGCGCTCTACGCCTCGGCGGCCTCCGGCCGCCCCGAACCGGTCTGAGACCGTGCAGGAGGAGATCACCGCATGACCCCGATCGGGCTCGCCCACCTGACCCTGCTCCGGCTGGCACCGCCGGACCTGGTGTCCGTCGCCGCCGAGGCCGGGTACGACTTCGTCGGCGTCCGGGTGAAGGCGGTGACGGCCGGCGAGCACCAGTACCCGATGCAGCCCGGCTCCCCGATGTCGGCCGAGACCCTGCGCCGGCTCGACGACACCGGCCTCGAGGTGCGCGACATCGAGTTCCTCACCGTCGGCCCGGACACCGGACCGGCGGACTGGAAGCCCGCGCTCGACGCCGGGGCCGCGCTCGGCGCCCGCACGTTCAGCGTCGTCGGCACCGACACCGACCCGGCCCGGCTGGTCGACACGCTCTCCGCGCTGGCCGCCGACGCCCGCCCGTACGGCATCCTGCCCACCCTGGAGCCGATCAGCTACCAGCCGGTGCGCACCGTCGCCGACGCCGCCGAGGTCGCGACCGCCGCCGGGATCGCCGTGCTGGTCGACGCGCTGCACGTGCGGCGCGGCGGCAGCACCGTCGCCGACGTCGCCGCCCTCGACCCGGCGCTGGTGCCCTGCCTGCAGCTCTGCGACGGCCCGTGGGAGGCGCCCGAACACCTCGACCTGCCCGCCGAGCTGCCGCTCGGCATGACCGCCGACGGCTCGGTGCTCCAGATCGAGGCCCGGGCCCGGCGACGCGCGGTGGGGGAGGGCGAGCTGCCGCTCGCCGAGCTGGTCGGCGCGGCGCCACCGGGGACACCGCTGAGCGTCGAGGTCCCGGACGCGGTGCTGCAGGCCCGGACGAGCGACCTCGAGGTGGCCCGGCACCAGCTCGCCGCCGTGCGGACGCTGATCGGGGGGACGCCGTGACGGCCGGTCCCGCGACCGCGGTCGCGCACCGGATCGCGCTGGTCGGGGCGGGCATCGGGGGCTCGCTGTCCCCGGCGCTGCACGAGACCGAGGCCGCGGCACTGGGACTCGACTACCGCTACACGCTGCTCGACCTCCACGACCTGCCCGACGGCTGGACCCTGCGCGACGCCGCCGGGATCACCGGGTTCAACGTCACGCACCCGGCCAAACAGGCCGTGATCGCCCAGCTCGACGACCTGTCCCCGGACGCGGCCGGCCTGGGGGCGGTCAACACCGTCACCGTCCACGACGGACGGCTGACCGGGCACAACACCGACCACTCCGGGTTCCTGGCCGGGCTGCGGCACGGGCTGCCCGGGGTAGCGCTGCGCCGGGTGCTCGTGGTCGGCGCGGGCGGCGCCGGCTCGGCGGTCGCCTACGCGCTGGCCGGCGCCGGAGCCCGGGTCGAGGTGGTCGACGCCGATCCGGACCGCGCCGCCGCGCTCGCCGCACGGCTGTCCACCGCGCTGCCCGGTGCGGAGGTGCGCGGTGGCCCGGTCGACCGGGTCGCGGACGCGGCCACGGAGGCCGACGGGATCGTCAACGCCACCCCGATCGGCATGACCGGGCACGGTACGACCGGACACGGCGTGCCCGGACACCCTGGGGGCCTGCCACTCGACCCGGCCGCGCTGACCGCGCGGCACTGGGTGGCCGACGTCGTCTACCGGCCGCTGGAGACCGGCCTGCTCGCCGCGGCCCGCGCGCGCGGCTGCCGGGTGCTCGACGGCGGCGCGATGCTCGTCGCCCAGGCCGCCGACACGATCGCGCTGCTCACCGGGTCCACACCGGACCCGGACCGGATGCGGCGGCACCTCGCCGCGCTGTTGAAGGGGAACCGATGACCGAGACCTGGGACCACGAGGCCGACCTGGTGGTGGTCGGCACCGGCGCCGCGGGCCTCGGCGCCGCCGTCGTCGCGGCGGCCGAGGGGCTGTCGGTGCTGGTGCTGGAGAAGACCGGGTGGCTCGGCGGGACCACGGCGTACTCGGCCGGCACCTGCTGGGCGCCCGGGCACCGGCACCAGGAGGACCCGGCGGCCGACCGTGAGGCCGCCGCCGGGTACATGGACGCGCTCATCGGCGACCGCGCCGACCCGGCGCTGCGACGGTCCTATCTGGACCACGCGGCCGCGGCGATCGACCACCTGGAACGGCTCGGCGTCGGGTTCTGGCACTCGAAGACCGTGGTCGACTACCACCCCGAGGTCGCCGGCTCCGGGGTCGGGCGCGCCCTGGAACCGCACACCTTCGACGGCCGGCTGCTCGGCCGCGACGGGTTCGCCCGGATCCGCCCGCCGGTGCCGGAGTTCGCGCTGTTCGGCGGGACGATGATGGTGCGCCGCCCCGAGGTGAACCAGCTGCTCACCCTCCTCGACGGCTCCCCCCGCGCGGTCCCCACCGCCCTGCGGCTCGGCGCGCGCTGGGCCCGGGACCGGACGGCCGGGTGGCCCCGCGGCACCCGGCTGGCGATGGGCAACGCGCTGGTCGCGAACCTGTGGCACCAGCTGCGCCGCCGGTCCGGGCAGGTGTGGTTCCTCAGCCCCGCCACCGAACTGATCACCGACGCCGACGGCCGGGTCACCGGCGTCGTCGCCGCCCG
The DNA here is from genome assembly GCF_040105385.1 of Pseudonocardia nematodicida. Classification (NCBI taxonomy): domain Bacteria; kingdom Bacillati; phylum Actinomycetota; class Actinomycetes; order Pseudonocardiales; family Pseudonocardiaceae; genus Pseudonocardia; species Pseudonocardia nematodicida. The sequence continues at coordinate 136,896 of NZ_JBEDNQ010000010.1, read as the reverse complement.
GGAGGGGCGCCCGGTCCGGATCGGCGCCCGCCGCGGAGTCGTGCTGGCCGCCGGCGGGTTCCCGGCCGACGCCGCGCTGCGGGCCGAGCACCTGCCGTCGCCGACCGCGCAGTTCACCCGGGCCGCCGACGGTGCCACCGGCGACACCCTCGCGCTCGCCCGTGCCGCGGGTGCGGCGGTCGGTGAGCCGCGCGACGACAACGCGATGTGGTTCCCGAGCTCGATCGCGCGTCGCCGGGACGGTTCCACCGCGGTGTTCCCGCACATCTGGGACCGGGCGAAGCCGGGCATCGCCGCGGTGAACGCGGACGGGCACCGGTTCGTCGACGAGTCGGTGTCCTACCACCGGTTCACCCGCGCGATGTACGACTCGCACAAGTCCGTCCCGACGGTGCCGGCCTGGCTGGTGCTCGACTCGGCCACCCTGCACCGCTACGGCCTCGGGATGATCCGGCCGCACCTGCCCGCGGTGCTGCGGCGCCGCTACGAGCGCGCGGGCTACCTGCACACCGCGCCGACGATCTCCGCGCTGGCCGCGTCGATCGGCGTCGACCCGGACGGTCTGGAGCGCACCGTCGCCGCGGCCGGACGGGCCGCGCGCAGCGGCGTCGACTCCGAGTTCGGGAAGGGACAGAGCCCGTTCGGGCACCAGTACGGCGACCCGCGCAACACCCCGAACCCGAACCTGGGCCCGATCGAGACGGCGCCGTTCCATGCCGTCGCGGTCGTTCCCACCCCGTTGGCCACCACCCTCGGCGTGCGGACGGACGCCACCGGCCGGGCTCTCGACGCCGGCGGCTCACCCGTCCCCGGTCTCTACGCCTGCGGCGGCGACGCGCACTCGCCGACCGCGTCGGAGTACCCGGGCGCCGGGTGCCAGGTCGGTGCCGGGCTGACCTTCGGCTACCTCGTGGCGCGCCACGCGGCCGGCCTGGGCGCGGCGGTCTGACCCGGGGCCGGCACGGTGCGCCCGGCCGAGCGCGGGAGAACCGCCGAGATACGCGTCAGCGGGTTCTGGAGATCGACGATTCCCGCTCGGACGTATCTCGGCGGGGGCTCGGCCGGGCGGCGCCGACCGGGGCGTCGCACGATCGGCGACTCGCTCCGAGGCACACCTCGGCGGGAGGACCGGACGGGAGCGCCGGAGGCGGAGGCGCGGGGCGTCAGGCCTGCGCCGACGGGAACCGCGGTGGCCGCTTCTCCCGGAGTGCCGCGACGCCCTCGAGGACGTCCGGGCCCATGAAGGTGAGCATCTCGTAGGCGGCGGACTGGTCGAAGGCCGGTCCGGCGCTGCGCAGCCAGGAGTTCAGCGCCCGCTTGGTCAGCCGGATCGCCTGCTGGGAACCGGTGCCGAGTGCGTGCGCGACCCGGAGCGCCTCGTCCAGGACCTGGTCGCTGGGGAGGGCCTTCGCGACCATCCCGATCCGCTCGGCCTCGGCGCCGGTGAGCATCTCGCCGGTGAGCAGGTAGTAGCGCGACCTCGCCATCCCGGCCAGCAGCGGCCAGATGATCGCCGCGTGGTCGCCGGCGGCGACGCCGAGCTTCACGTGCCCGTCGCCGATCCGCGCGTCCTCGGCGCAGATCGCGATGTCGGCCAGCAGCCCGACCACGACCCCGGCGCCGACGGCGACCCCGTTGATCGCCGACACGACCGGCTTCGTGCAGTCGATCATGTTGTAGACCAGGTCGGACATCTCGGTCAGCATCGCCGAGACCCGGTCGTGGTCACCGGCCATCCGCTCGACCATGCCCAGGTCACCGCCCGCGGAGAACGCCTTCCCGGCGCCGGTGATCACCGCGACCCGGGTCGTCTCGTCGGCGGAGACGTCCCGCCAGACCCGGGCCAGCTCGCCGTGCAGCACCTCGTCGGCGGCGTTGTACCGCTCCGGGTTGTTGATGGTGATCAGCAGGACGCCGTCGTCACGGCGGTCGAAGAGCAGCTGCTGGTAGTTCGACGGGTCGAGGGGCACGGTCGGGCTCCTTCCGGGCCGGCGGCGCCGGCGTGTCGTGGATCGTCCCGCGGTGGCGGCGTTCCGGCACCCACGGAGGCCCGGGTTGTCATTGCTCACGAACCCGCCCGTGTCCGGGGTGAGCGGCGCATGATGGGCGCGGTGTCCACCACGCACGCGCCGCCCGGCCGGGCCGCCGCCGTCGCCCCGGCGTTGCTCGTCGGCGCGATCCTGCTGCTCGCGCTGAACCTGCGCGGTCCGATCGTCGCCGTGTCCGCGGTGACCGAGCAGGTGCGGGCCGACCTCGGTGTCGACGCGGCGACCGTCGGGCTGCTCACCAGCCTGCCGGTGCTGTGCTTCGGCCTCGCGACGCCGCTGGCGTCGGTGTGGCTGGACCGCCTCGGCCTCGGGCGGGGCGTGCTGGTGGCGCTGGCGGTGCTCGCGGCGGGGGTCCTCCTGCGGTCCGCCGGCGGGTTCGGGGTGGCGCTGGCCGGGACCCTGCTGATCGGCGCGGCGGTGACCGTGGGCAACGTCGCGGTGCCGGTGATCGTCGGCCGCGACCTCCCGGAGCGCGCCGGGCCGGTGCTCGGGATGTACACCGCCGCGCTGAACGTCGGATCGATGATCACGCTGTCGGCCACCGTGCCACTCGCCGGGGCCACCGACTGGCGGCTCGCGCTGGCGGCCTGGAGCGGGTTCGTCCTCGTCACGGGCGTCGTCTGGTGGTGGGCGACCCGTACGCTGCCCGGTACCGCGCGCACCGACGGGACGCACGGCCCGTCCCCGGCCGGGACGTGGTGGCGGCGGCCCGTCACCTGGGGACTGACGATCGCCTTCGCGGGTCAGGCCTTCTCCTACTACGGCGTGACGGCGTGGCTCCCGACCCTGCTCGCCGACCGGCTCGGGATGACCGCGGTGGCCGCCGGGGCGGGCGCGTCGGTCTTCCAGATCGCGGCGATCGGCGGGGCGCTCGGGGTCCCGCTGCTGCTGCGCTGGTGCCGCACCGAGTGGGTGCCGGTCGCGGTGGTCGCGGCGGCCTGGACGCCGTTGCCGCTGGGACTGCTCCTGGCCCCCGAGTGGTGGGCGGTCTGGTGCGTGCTGAGCGGCGCGGCACAGGGCGGCGGGCTCACGGTGATCTTCACGCTCGTCGTGCGGCGGGCCCGGGACCTGACCGAGAACCGGCGGATGTCCGCGCTCGTGCAGGGCGGCGGGTACGCCGTCGCCTCGGCCGGACCGTTCGTGCTCGGAGCGGCGTACGGCGCCACCGGCGGCTGGACCGCCCCGCTGCTCGTCGTGCTCGGGGCGATCGGGGTGCTGCTGGTCGCCGGGGTCGCGGCCGCGTGGGGAGCGCGCGACCTGCGGGGTGGGCAGCGGGGCGCGGTCAGGCGACCGGGACCGGGGAACCCTGGGTGAGGACGTCGAAGCCGGTCGTGACCGGACGCCCCTCGACGCCGAGGTAGAGCCGCGGCCGCGACGGACCGACACCGAGGATCAGCGGGGAGGGTGCCGGGAACTCGCGCAGCACCTCGCCGGCCCGGCCCAGCGCCGACGCGACCAGTGCGGGGGAGCGCCGGGCCGCGGGGCCGGCGATCGACAGGCACACCCGCTGGACGCACCGCCGACCCCGGTCGCGGGGCATCGGCGCGGACCACTGCAGCACCAGCAGGTCCCGGTCGTCGTCCGGATCCGGCTCCGCGGCGCCGGGCACCGCCGCGACGACCGAGGCGAACCCGTACCCGAGCCCACCCAGCTCGTCGTCTCCGGCGACCGCGAGGAAGAGGAGGTCGCGGGCGTGTTCGGCGGCGTCGGGCCGGTCATGGTCCGGGATGGGCATGGTGCCTCCGCTGTCGTCGCGTGACAGTCACCGTAGGGCGACGGGGTCCAGCGGTGGGGCAGCCGAAGGTAAGGGGAAGGCAAAAAGCTAGGACGTGCCCTGCTCGGTGGCGGGCTCGTGGGGCTCGAGGGGTTCGAGGGGCAGCAGCAGGGTCACCACCGACGGCGACCGCCGCGCGGTGAGCCGCCCGCCCTCGGCCTCGGCCAGCCGCCGGGCCAGCGCGACCCCGAGACCGGGGCCGGTCCGCGGGCCGGCGAGCGCCGTGTCGTCGATGCCGGCGCCCTCGTCGGACACGTCGAGTGCGACGGCGTCCGGGCCGGCCTCCCGCGCGGTCAGCGCGACCGCGCCGCAGCCGTGCTGGGACGCGTTGTCCAGCAGTACCCCCACGATCTGGCGGACGGCCGCGGCCGACGCCGGCGGGTCCGGCAGCCCCGCGGACCGTGACGTGCCGAAGGAGCGGCCGTCGCGCGCCAGCCGGTCGCTCCACTCGTCCTCGGCCTCCTTCAGCAGCCGCTGGAGGTCGACGGCCACCGCCCCGTGCCGCCGCTCCCGGGACAGCAGGAGAAGCTCGTCGATCGTCCGTTCCAGCCGGTCGATCGAGGCCAGGCCGTCCTCGACGGTCGCCCGGGTCAGCCGCCCGGGGTTCTCCAGCACCGCCTCCAGCCGTAGCCGCAGTCCGGCCAGCGGGGTCCGGAGCTGGTGCGAGGCCTCCGCGGAGAACGCCCGCTCGCGGGCGAGCAGGTCGTCCAGGCGCTCGGCGGTGCCGCCCAGCGCGGTGCCCACCCGGTCGACCTCGGACATCCCCGACGGCACCGGCCGCACCCCGAAGTCGCCCTCGCCGAGCCGTCCCGCGTCGACGGCGAGGTGCTCCAGCGGCCGGGACAGCCGGCGCGCGAGGCGGTCGGCGAGGAACCAGACCGCGAGCAGCACCAGCCCGGCCAGGGCCAGCATCCCGAGCCAGAGCGGCACCAGGCCGGCGGCGACGGCCGGCGGGGAGCTCGCCACGCGGACGACGGCGAGCACGTCGTCGCCGTCGGACACCGGCGCGACGGCGATCAGGTCGTCGGGTGGGGCCGCGGCGATCCCGCGGTCGAGCACCTTCTCCACCGGGTCGTCGCCGCGCACCGGGCCGTCGCCGATGATGCGGTCGCCGTCGTCGTCGTAGAGCGCGACGTCGGCGGCGTCCTTCGGGTCCTGGGGCAGCCGGCGGGGGACCCGGTCGTGGTCGACGTCGTCGTACACCGACACGGCGGTGATGTCGGCGAGGCGCTGCAGCGAGGTCCGCTCCTCGGCCAGCGCGTACTGGCCGACGCCGAAGGCCAGCGGGATGCCGAACAGCACGAGCGCGACCGACGCGGCGACGAGTGCCAGCCCGACGATCCGCGTCCGCATCAGGCGCTCCGGTCGCCGGGCAGTTCGAGCCGGTACCCGTGACCGCGCAGCGTGGTGATCACCGGGACCCGGCCGTCCGGGTGCCCGGCGAGCCGGCGGCGGACCGCGGCCACGTGCACGTCGAGGGTCTTGGTCGGGCCGTGCCAGTGCTCGTCCCACACGTCGGCCATCAGCACGTCCCGGCTCAGTGCCGCGTCCGGTTCGCGGGCCAGCCGGGCGAGCAGGTCGAACTCCTTGGTCCGCAGCGGGACCTCCCGCCCGGCGACGGTGGCCCGCCGGCTCGCGGTGTCGACCCGCAGGTCACCGACCTCCAGCACGGTCGACGCCTCCGGCCGGTCACCGCCGGCTCGCCGCAGGTGGGCCCGGACGCGGGCGAGCAGCTCGGTCAGCCGCACCGGCTTGGTGAGGTAGTCGTCCGCGCCCGCCTCCAGGCCGAGCACCACGTCCATCTCACCGGCGCGGGCGGTGAGGATCACGACGATGGCGTCCGGGCGCACGCCGCGGATCCGCCGGCACACCGCGACGCCGTCCAGGTCGGGCAGGCCGAGGTCGAGCAGCACCAGGTCGCAGGGCTCGCGGTCGGCGGCCTCCAGCGCGGCCGCCCCGGTGCGCTCCCAGCGGACCTCGTAGCCGTTCTCGGCGAGACTGCACAGCAGGACGTCACCGATCGTCCGGTCGTCCTCGACGAGCAGGATGCGGGTGGCGGCGTTCATGGTCGTCCTCGGTCCCCCCGGCCGCGGCGGAGCGGCGTGCACCCATGGTGCTCCGCCGGGGCCCGAAGAGCGAGTGTGTACCGCGAAGGGGTGGCCGGGGCAGAGTCAGGCCGGGCGGTGCGGGGTCCCGCGCACGCTGTACCAGTACGCGCCGGCCTCGGCGTCGGTGATCTCGGTGCGCACCTCGGCCGACGCCGGGCGGCCGAACCGCCGCCGGATCGCCTTGCGCGCGATCTTCTCCACCCGGTGCGCGAGGCGCTCCGGGGCCCGGCCGGCCAGGGTGAGGACGGCGACGAACGCGTAGCGGGCCGGACCCCGGCGCGGCCACGGCCCGGTGCCGTCGGCCAGGGACAGCTCCACGGTCATCGGGCGCTTCTCGTGCTGGTGCAGCGCGCGGGTCAGCTCGGCCTCGACGGTCTGGGCCTCGACCCCGGCCGGCGTCTCCACCCGGACGACGGCCATCACGGCACTCGTCGTCGACGTGGTGCTCGCTGCGCTCACGGCTCTCCCTCGACAGGTGCGCCGGTCACTGCGACCGGCGCGCGCCGTCCCATTCTGTGCCCTTTCGACGGATCGTGCGCAAGTTCGTGATCGAGCACGTAGCGCCGGAGAGTGACATGTGCCCGGCGGTCCACCCGTCCGGGGGAGTGGACGCGCGGCTGGACGGCCTACCGGATCACCGGGAGCGGGCCGGAGGGCCGGTCGAGGAACAGCAGCCGGGTCTCCTCCGGCGGGGCGGGCACGACGGGCGGGATCAGGGCGGTGCGGTCGTCGGCGCCGGCGGCCGGGGCCGGTCCGGGGTGCGGCCGGCCAGTCGGGAGCGGTGCGGGTTCCGCCGCGACGGCCTCCCTGAGCTCGTCCAGCAGGTCCCGCAGCCGGGCGGTCAGGGGGTGCTCCGGCCCGAGCGCCCGCTCGGCCGTGCCGGCCGCCGCGACGAGCCGGTTGGCCGCACCGTGCAGGTCACCGGTGTCGGCCTGGGCCAGTGCCAGCGCGGCCCGCGCGGCGAGCGTGTCGGGGTGGGCGTCGCCGAGCACCCGCCGGCGGCGGGTGACGACGTCGTCGTGCCGGCGCACCGCCTCGTCCGGCCGTCCGACGAGCCGGAACGCCGCGGCGAGCGCGTCCGCGGCCGCCAGCGACGCCGGATGGTCGGGTCCGAGCACGTACTCGCGCGCCGCGAGGTTGTGGCCGGCCAGTTCGAGCCCGCGGGTCTCGGCGTCGCCGAGCAGGTAGGCCACGGCCAGGCTGCCCTCGACGACGAGCGTGTCGGTGTCCCGCGGGCCGAGGTCGCGGCGGGCCGCGGTGAGTACCTGCTCCAGCCGGCGGGTCGCCTCCCGGAGCGCGGCGCCGGCCGGTGCACCGGCGGGATCGGTGTGCGCGGCGTCCCGGACGGCGGCCGCGGCCCGGTCGTGCCGCTCGCGCAGCACCGCACGCGCGCCGTCCCCCGGCTGTGCGGCGGCCGGACCCGGCCGCGGGAACGCGGAGCCGGTGGCGACGCTCTCGCCCGTGCTCACTCGGGGCCTCCTCGCAGGGGTCGGCGCACCGGCGCGGTCCCGGCCGGTGAACAAGATCAACGATTGTCACCCACCGTACCCATGGACCCGGGCATGCGACCCCTTCAGGGGGGATTCATCCGGAATTCCGCCGTCCGGCCTAGGCTTGCGGTGACTTTCCGTGACCCTCGCGCAGGTCTGCAGGCCGGACTGCCCGGTCCGTGTGCGAATGCCCGGTCCGGCGATTATCGTCCGTTCCGATGCGGTTCCGGCGCGCGCCGCCGGCACCGGCGACGGCGTCGTCGCGGCCCCGGGACCGGAGCGCGGCGGTGACGCCCCGCACCGAGCGCGGAGGCATGGGATGACCGAGGTCGGACGGGTTCGCGAGGAGTTCCACACCGGGCGGGCGATCCTGCTCGCGAGCGTCGCCGCGCTCGGTGGCTTCCTGTTCGGCTTCGACACCGCGGTGATCAACGGGACCGTCACGGCGGTGCGCGAGCAGTTCGGCCTGGGCGCCGGCCTGATCGGTTTCGTCGTCTCCTCGGCGCTGCTCGGCTGTGTCGTCGGTGCCTTCGTGGCGGGGCGGCTCGCCGACCGGGTCGGCCGGATCCGGGTGATGGTGCTCGCCGCCGCGCTGTTCCTGATCAGCGCGGTCGGCAGCGGGCTGGCGGTCGGGCCCTGGGACCTGATCGGCTGGCGGGTGCTGGGCGGTCTGGGCGTCGGGGCCGCGTCGGTGATCGCGCCCGCCTACATCGCCGAGATCTCCCCGGCCTCGATCCGCGGGCGGCTCGGCTCGCTGCAGCAGCTCGCGATCGTCACCGGCATCTTCGTCGCGCTGCTCTCCGACGCCTGGCTCGCCGCGCTCGCCGGCGGCGCCGGGGAGCCGCTGTGGGGCGGGCTCGCCGCGTGGCGGTGGATGTTCATCGTGGAGGCGGTGCCGGCCGTCGCGTACGGGATCCTCGCCCTCACGATCCCCGAGTCACCGCGCTACCTGGTGAAGCGGGGCGAGCACGAGCGCGCCCGGACCGTGCTGGCCCAGGTGCTCGCGTCCGGTGTGGACGACCGGCTGGCCGAGATCCGGCGGACGCTGCGCACCGAGCACCGGCCGTCGTTCGCCGACCTGCGCGGGCCCGCCGCCGGGCTGCTGCCGATCGTCTGGGTCGGCATCCTGCTGTCGATGTTCCAGCAGTTCGTGGGCATCAACGTGATCTTCTACTACTCGTCGACGCTGTGGCAGTCGGTCGGGTTCACCGAGGCCGACGCGCTCACCCAGACCGTGATCACCTCGGTCACCAACATCGTGGTGACGATCGTGGCGATCGCGCTGATCGACCGGATCGGCCGGCGCCGGCTGCTCACGATCGGCTCGGTGGGCATGACCGTCACCCTCGGCGTGCTCGCCGTGACCTTCGCCGGGGCCGACCTGGTCCCGGGCGAGGACGGCGAGCTGGCGCCGGTGCTGGGGGACACCGCCGGGATCGTCGCGCTGATCGCGGCCAACGGATTCGTCGTGTTCTTCGGGATGTCCTGGGGTCCGGCGGTGTGGGTGCTGCTGGGGGAGATGTTCGACAACCGGATCCGGGCCGCGGCGCTGGGGCTCGGGGCCGCGGTGCAGTGGATCGCGAACTTCGTCGTCTCCACCACCTTCCCGGTGCTGGCCGACCTCGGGCTGGCGGTGGCCTACGGGCTCTACACCGCGTTCGCGCTGGCCTCGCTGGTGTTCGTGGTCCGCTTCGTGCCCGAGACGCGGAACAAGCAGCTCGAGGACATGTGACGCCGGCGCTCAGCCCGTCGCGAGGATCTGCTCGCGCAGGATGTCGGCGTGTCCACTGTGGTGCGCCAGCTCCTTGAGCACCTGCAGGTGCAGCCAGCGCACCGTCACCGGCCGCCCCCGGCCGCGCACGACGTCGTCGGGGCCCAGGCCGGCGATCGCCCGCCGGGAGCGCGCGCACACCTCGCGGTAGCGGGCCCGCACGCTCGCCACCGTGTCGTCGTCGGACGGCCGGAAGGACTCCTCGACGGACTCGGGGATGCCCAGCTCGGCGCGGGACGTCCCGGTCACGGTCTGTCCGAACCAGACCGTCTCGACGAACGCGACGTGGCACAGCAGGCCGAGCAGGGTGGTCGCGGACGGGACGAGGCGGCGGCGGGCCTGTTCCTCGGTCAGCCCGTCCAGCGTGGCGTCGATCGCGGTGCGGTACTCGTCGAGGAAGGCCGTGAGCTGGGTGAGCTCGTCGGCGTCCTGGACGGCGAAGGAGCCGGTCACGGCGGCCGATCGTAGCCGGGTCATCCTCCGGTCGGAGACGGGAGATCCGCCCGCGCTCCGACGCCCGCGGACCACCACGCACGAGACGCTCGTGCCATGACCACCTCCAGCAGGGTCGGTACGGCCGGCCCCGACAGTCTCACCGCGGCCGGGGTGTTCCCGGCCGTTCCGGCTCCCCGTGACGGACACGCCCGGGACGCCGGTCGGTCCGCTCGATCCGGTCGACCGCGGTACGCCGAACGGCTGGCCGGCGGGGGCCTGGCCGGTGCCGTGGCCGGCTACGGGGGATCATGGCTCGCCGTGGAGCTGCTCGGGGCGTCGTACACGTCGCACGGCGTCGTCGCGCTCGGGACCGGCCTGCTCGTGGCCGGGGTGGCCGCGGTCCGCCGGGCCGGCGGGGGTGCCCGGTGAACGGCGTGGAACGGTCGACCGTGGTGGAGCGCTTCGCCGCAGCTGCCCGGCGGAACCCGATCGTCGTCGACGCGGTGTTCGCCGCCGTCCTCTTCGCGATCGCTCTGCAGTGGACGTTCGAGGGCAGGGGCGTCTTCTCCGACGCCAAGGGCCTCGCGGTCGTCGTCGCGGTGTTCGCCCACGGACCGGTCGTGCTGCGCCGCCGGTACCCGCTGCCCGCCGCCGTCGTCACCGCGGTCGTCGCCGCCGTCGCGAGCTTCAGCTTCTCCGGGACCAGCGGCGCGTACGTCCTCCCGGCGATCGTGATGGGGTACTCGGCCGTGGCCTATGGCCCCCGATGGGCCGGTCCGGTCGCGGCGGCGGCCCTGGCGACCGGGATGATCGGCCCGGCGCTGATCACGATGATCCGGTCCGGCGCGTTCACCGAGCCGGTCGACCCGAACGCGCCGGGGCCGCTCGGCACGCTCGTCATCATCGGCGTGGTGGTGCTCGTCGCGGCGTGCATCTGGCTGGCCGGCGCGCTGCGCCGCGCCTCCGTGCGCAACACCGAGCAGCTGCGGGAACGGGCCCGGCTGCTCGAGGACGGCCGCCGCCAGGAGGTCCGGCTCGAGCTGCTGGCCGAGCGCTCCCGGATCTCCCGGGAGGTGCACGACGTCGTCGCGCACTCGCTGTCCGGGATCATCGCGCAGGCCGACGGGGGCCAGTTCGCCGCGAAGCGCGACCCGCAGAAGGCCGTCGAGGTGCTCGACGGCATCGCCACCACCGGCCGGGAGGCGCTCGGCGAGGTCCGGGGCCTGCTGGAGATGCTGCGCGACACCGCCCCGGACGACGACGCCGACGGCCCTGACGGGGCAGGCCGGCCGCAGCCCGGCACCGACGACGTCCCGGCGCTGGTCGAGCAGGTCCGCGCCGGCGGCCTGCCGGTCCTCCTCGCCGTCACCGGTGAGCCCCGGCCGATCGCCACCGGGAGCGGGCTCACCGCCTACCGGGTGGTCCAGGAGGCGCTCACCAACGTGATCAAGCACGCCGGTCCGGGCACGCCGACGCAGGTCGGTCTGCAGTGGACCGCCGACGAGCTGACCGTCCGGGTCCGCGACGAGGGCGCCCGCGTTCCCGTCCCGGTGCCGCCGCGTGGCGGGCACGGCCTGATCGGTATGCGCGAGCGGGCCGCCCTGCACGGCGGCTCCGTCGAGACCGGACCGCATCCCGACGGCGGGTACGCGGTCCGCCTGCGCCTGCCGCTGACTCCCTGACTCCCTGAATGCCGGAAGGAACCCGATGACCGACCCCGTCCGCCTGATGCTCGTCGACGACCAGGAGCTCGTCCGCGCCGGTTTCGCGATGGTGCTCGACTCCTGCGACGACCTGACCGTCGTCGCCCAGGCCGGCGACGGCGAGCAGGCGCTCGCCGAGCTGGACCGGACGCCGGTGGACGTCGTGCTGATGGACGTCCGGATGCCGAAGCTGGACGGCATCGAGGCCACCCGGCGGGCGATCGCCGCGCACCCCGGGCTGCGGGTGGTGGTGCTGACCACGTTCGACCTCGACGAGTCCGTCACCGCCGCGATCGGGGCCGGCGCCAGCGGCTTCCTGCTGAAGGACGTGAAGCCCGACGACCTCATCGACGCCGTCCGGACCGTGCACAGCGGTGACTCGGTGGTCGACCCGGTCTCCACCCGCCGGCTGCTGCGGGCCACGGCGCCGCTGCTCACCGTCCCCGAACGGCCGGAGGCCGCCCCGGACGCGCAGGCCGCGCTGGCCGACCTGACCCCGCGCGAGCGCGAGGTGCTGGAGCTGGTGGGGCAGGGGCGGTCCAACTCCGAGATCCAGGCCGAGCTGTTCGTCTCCGCGGCGACGGTGAAGACGCACGTGGGACACCTGCTGGCCAAGACCGGGTCGCGGGACCGGGTGCAGCTGGTCGCGCTGGCCTTCCGCGCGGGCCTGGTGGCCTGAGCGCTACAGCGCCAGCACCAGGTGCGCCACGCTGAAGTAGATGACCAGCCCGGTCGCGTCCACCAGCGTCGTCACCGCGGGCGCCGACACCACGGCCGGGTCGATGCCGGCCTTGCGGGCCAGCAGCGGCATCGTCGCCCCGATCGTCGCCGCCCAGGCGCAGATCGCGACCAGCGAGATGCCGACGACCAGGGCGATCGAGGACCCGACCAGCGCGGTGCCGATCGCCAGCGCTGCCAGCGCCAGCATCGAGCCGAGCGCGGCCCCGACCCGGGCCTCCCGCCACATCACCCGCAGCACGTCCGACGGGCGCACCTCGCCGACCGCGAGCGCGCGCACGCTGGCCGTCGCGGCCTGCGCGCCGGCGTTCCCGCCGGTACCGATGAGCAGCGGCACGAACAGCGCCAGCGCCGTGACCTGGGCCAGGGTGTCCTCGAAGTACTGCAGGACGTTGACGGTCAGGGTCGCGGCGACGAGCAGCAGGAGCAGCCAGACGATCCGGGACCGGGCCAGCCCGAACACCCCGGCGGTCATGTAGTGGCCCGTCCACGGCTCGGCACCGGACTGCCGGGCGACGTCCTCGGACTCGGCCCGCTCCAGCTCCTCGACGGCGTCGTCGATCGTCAGCAGGCCGAGCAGCCGGCGCTCGCCGTCGACCACCGGCAGCGCGATCCGGTCCGAGTCGCCGAGCCGGCGGGCGGCCTCCTCACCGGTGTCGATCGCGCGTACCCACTCGGGCTCGGTGTCGACGATGTCGTCGAGCGGGGTGTCCGGCGGGCTCAGCACGAGCTCGCGCAGCGTCACGACGCCCTCGAGCCGGCGGCCCGGCCCGACCACCGGCAGCGTGTAGACGGTCTCGGCGGCTCCGCCGACCCGGCGCACCCGGGCGAGCGCCTCGGCGACGGTGCCGCCGGCGTGCAGGCTCACCACCTCGGGCGTCATCAGCCGACCGGCCGAGCCGGCCGGGTAGCCGAGCAGGGCCGCGGTCGCCCGGCGGCGGGCGGGGGAGAGCCCGGCGAGTACCCGGGCCGCCACCGAGGCCGGCATCTCACCGATCAATCGGGCCCGGTCGTCCGGGTCGAGCCCGTCGACCAGCTCCAGCACGGTGTGGCTGGGGCCTTCCGCAAGCTCCTGACCCGTGTCGACCCGCATCCCGTCCAGCACCCGCTGGGCCGTCACCGCGTCGAGCTCCTCGAACACGTCGGCGGCGACGTCCTTGGCGAGCAGCCGGAACAGCACGCCGGCGTCGGTCTCGTCGCAGCGGGCCAGTACCTCGGCGAGGTCGCGGGCGGACAGGTCGGCGATCCGCTCCGCGACCGCGGGCAGGTCCCCGTCCTGCAGGGAGGACAGCAGGGCGGTGAGGTCGTGATCCGGGATCCCGTCCCGGGCGGCCCGCTCGGCCTGCGTGCGCGTCGTGGTCGTCGCGTCCATCGTCCACCTCCCTGCAGCACGGCGGGCCGGGCTCCGCGGCGTCGCGGTGCTCCGGCCCGATGTGAGTTGCGTACGGCAACAGTTGTACGTGTGACGCAATTGTCCCGCACGTCAAGATCGCGCGCAGGGCGGGGTCGATCGCGTCACACCCGGCCGCGGGGATCCCGATCGGTGCGTTCGCGCCGCAGCCGGTCCAGGTCGCCGTCGGCGAGTGCGGTCCAGAACCGCAGGGCGGCGTGTTCCATCTCCAGCCCCAGCTCGACGGTGATCATGCGGGGCTCGGCCCACTCGTCGCCGCCGTGCCGGGCGATCATGTCCTCGTAGACGGCGATCCGCTCCTCGTGCTGGCGGATCTGCTCCTGGGCGAGCTTCGGGACGTCGTCCGGTGAGCCCGCCTCGTTGAAGAACAGCTTGAGCTCGGCCACGTCGCGCATCTCGAAGTGCTCGGGCGTGGGCGCCGCCAGCCACTCCCGCAGCGCGCTCCGGCCCGCGCCGGTCAGCGAGTACGTCTTGCGACGCCGGCCGGTGTCCTCGGTGTCGAGGGCCAGTAGTCCGGCGGCGGCGAGCCGGTCCGGCTCCGAGTAGAGCTGCGCGTGCGGGAAGTTCCAGAAGTAGCCGACCGACCGGCTGACCGCCCGCTTGAGGTCGTAGGGCGTGGACGGTCCGCGCAGCGCGATCATGCCCATGACCAGGTACGACGTCGTCGACAGTCGCATCCGGCCTCCTCACGCTGGGTCGTCGGCCAGACCTTACCCGTGAGTGGTTGTCGTGGTCGGGGCCACGACAGTCACTCACGAGCAGCTTGCCGCATCATGATCTGGATCGTATGGTCTGAAACAGACTAACGACGAGGGAGTCGGCGGATGGACCTGGTGACGACGCTGCGATGGGCGGCCGACCGCAACCCCGACCGGACCGCGGTCGCCGGGACGGGGCGCCGGCTCACCTACCGCGAGTGGGACGAGCGCACCGACCGCCTGGCCGGCGCGCTGCGGCGCAGCGGGGTCGGCCCGGGTGACCGCGTGGCGATGGTGATGCACGGCGGCGAGCAGCTCGCGAGCCTGCACCTCGCCGCGCAGAAGCTCGGGGCGGTCTCGGTCCCGCTGTCCACCCGGTTCGGGTCCGAGGAGCTGGGTTACTGCCTCGGTGACGCCGACGTCCGGCTGGTGGTCGCCGATCCCGCGCACGCCGACCGGGCCGCGGCCGCGGGCGCCGTCGACCGGCTGCGCGGTGTGGCCGAGATCGACGCGCTCGCCGAGCGGTCCGACGGCGCGGCCGACGTGGTCCCCGCCGGATCCGACCCCAGCGTCATGCTCTACACCTCCGGTACCACCGGGAAACCGAAGGGCGTGCCCCGCAGCCACGGTGCCGAGCACTCCGCGGCCGTCGCGCACGTCATGCAGACCCGGCAGCGCCAGGGTGTGGCGGCCCTGGGCGTGATGCCGCTGTTCCACACGATGGGCCTGCGCACGCTGCTGGGCTCGATCGTCGTCGGCGGCACCTGGGTCGGCCAGTCCGGCTTCGACGCCGACGAGTCGATGCAACTGATCCTCGACGAGCGGATCGGCTCGCTCTACCTCGTCCCGACGATCTACTGGGCGCTGCTGCGCACCGGACGGCTCGGCGAGGCGCGCACGCTGGACAACCTCGCCTACGCCGGCGCGGCGATGACCCCGTCGCTGGCCGAGAAGCTCGTCGACGAGGTCCGCCCGGCCTCGTTCGTCAACCACTTCGGGTCGACCGAGATCTACACCTTCACGATCGGCCCGGACGTCGCCGCGAAGCCGGGCTGCGCCGGCCGGGCCGGGCTGTTCTCCCGGGTCCGGCTGATCGCCCCGGACGCGGGAGCCCCGGTCGACGAGCAGGTGAAGCCGGGCGAGCAGGGTCAGGTGATCGTCTCGATGGCCTCGTCGGAGGCCTTCGGCGGCTACTGGCAGCGCCCGGACGCGAACGCGAAGGCGATCCGGGACGGCTGGTACCACACCGGTGACCTGGCGACCGCGGACGAGGACGGGGACCTGTGGGTCGCCGGCCGCACCGACGACATGATCAATTCCGGCGGCGAGAACATCTACCCGGACGAGATCGAGTCCGTGCTGGCCCGCTGTCCCGAGGTCGACGACGTCTGCGTGGTCGGCCTGCCCGACGAGCGCTGGGGCCATGCGGTCAGCGCGTTCGTCGTCCCGGTCCGCGGCGCCGACCCGCTGGACGCCGTCGAGCGGGCGATGGCCTTCGCCCGCGCGCACCTGCCGTCGCTGAAGCGGCCGAAGCGGATGATCGCGGTCGACGCCGTCCCGCGCTCCGGGGTCGGCAAGACGCTGCGTCGCACACTGGTCGCGGGGGACTACGAGTCCAGGGGTGAGCTGCGTGTCTGATCCGACCTCCCGCTGGACCCCGAGCCGCGACGAGGACGCCGCGCTGGTCACCGGCCGCGGCGCGTTCCTCGACGACCTGGACCCGCTCCCCGGCACGCTGGTCGCGGCCGTCGTGCGGTCCACCCGGCCGCACGCCCGGCTGCGCTCGGTCGACCTCAGCAGGGCCCGGGCGTACCCGGGGGTGGCCGCGGTGATCGGCCCCGAGGAGGTGCGCGCGGCGCTGCGGCCGTTCCCGCTCTCCACCGGTGCACCGATGCCGTACCTGCCCACCGGGGTGGACAAGGTGCGCTTCGTCGGGGAGCCGATCGCCGTCGTCGTCGCCGCGGACCGCTACGTCGCCGAGGACGCCGCCGAGCTCGTCGCGGTCGACTACGACGACCTGGACGCGGTCACCGCCGGCCGCGCGTCGCTGGAGCCGGACGCCCCGCTGCTGCACGAGGCCGCCGGGTCGAACGTCGCCACCGACCGCACGTTCTCGTTCGGCCCGGTCGAGGAGCGCTTCGCCGCGGCTACCCACGTGGTCACCGGCACCTACGACTTCCCGCGCTACTCCTCGGTGCCGATGGAGTGCTACTCGGTCATCGCGCACTGGACCGGCGGCGCCGACGGGCCCTCGGTCGAGGCGTGGGCGAACTTCCACGGGCCGTTCTCGATGGTGCCGGTGATGGCCGGCGCGCTCGGCCTGCCGACCTCCGCGGTGCGGCTGCACGTGCCCGCCGACATCGGCGGCAGCTTCGGGATCAAGGCCGGTATCTACCCCTACGTGGTGCTGATGGCGCTGGCCTCGAAGCACGCCGGCACCCCGGTGCGCTGGACCGAGGACCGGGTCGAGCACCTGATGGCCAGCTCCACCGGCGCGGACCGGGCGATGACGTTCTCCGCCGCGGTCGACGCCGAGGGCCTGGTGACCGCGATGCGCACCGACCTGGTCGACAACGTCGGTGCCTACCTGCGCCCGCCGGAACCGTCCACGTTGTACCGCTGCTACGGCAACATCACCGGCCCGTACACGATCGACGCGGTCGAGATCCGGGCCCGCGCGGTCGTCACGAACTCCATGCCGACCGGGCTGAACCGCGGGTTCGGCGGCCAGCAGCTCTACTTCGGACTCGAGCGGCTGATGGACGCCGTCGCCGACGCGACCGGGCTCGACGTCGTCGAAGTGCGGCGGCGGAACCTGGTCACCGCGTTCCCCCACGAGACGGCCACCGGCGGGGTCTACGACTCCGGCGACTACACCGCGGCGCTGGACCTGGCGGTGAAGAACGCCGACCTGTCCGAGCTGGAGAAGCGGCGCGACGAGGCACGGGCGCGCGGCGGCTTCTACGGGATCGGGACCGCGCTGGTCGTCGACCCGTCCGGCACCAACATCGGCTACGTCGGCCTGGCCACCCCGTCCGAGCAGCGCAAGCCGGGCCGGGACAAGTCCGGCTCCACCGAGCACGTCCGGATGTCGGTGGACCTGCAGGGTGTCGTGACGGTCCTGCTCGGCTCGGTCCCGCAGGGCCAGGGGCACGCCACGGTGGTCCGCAAGGTCGCGGCCCAGCGGCTGGGGCTGCCGCTGTCCCAGGTCCGGGTCGTGATCGACATGGACACCGCGACGACGCCGTGGACGGTCACCTCCGGCTCCTACTCCTCGCGGTTCGCGCCGCTGGTGACCAGCGCGGTCGTCGCGGCCGCGGACACCATCGCGACGACGGTGAAGGCCGCCGCCTCGACCATGCTCGAGGGCGCGGATCCGGCGGTGCTCTCGCTGGCCGACGGGCAGGTCGTGCACCCCGACGGGCGCGGGGTCGCGTTCCGGCACGCGGCGGGCGTCGTGCACTGGGACCCGGCCGGGCTGCCCGAGGGCGTACCCGCCCGGCTCTACGCCGAGGCCGAGTTCTCGCCGCGCGAGACCCGGGCCGCCACCGCGGACGACCGGATCAACTCCTCGCTCTGCTACGGCTTCGTCGCCGAGATCGTCGCCGTGTCGATCGACCCGGACACCCTGGAGATCGCGATAGACCGGGTCTCCTCGGTGCACGACGCCGGCACGGTGCTCGACCAGACCCTGCTCGACGGGCAGGTGTACGGCGCCCTGGTGCACGGGCTCGGCGGCGCCGGCTACGAGGAGTTCACGCACGCCCCGTCCGGCCAGCCGACGTCGGCGACGTTCCTCGACTACCTGTGCCCGACCAGCGCCGAGGCCGGGTTCGAGCTGCGCACCGACCACGTGGTGACGCCGTCACCGCTGACCCCGCTCGGCGCCAAGGGCTGCGGCGAGGGGTCGTCCATGAGCTTCCCGGTGGCCTACGCCAACGCCGTCGCCGACGCGCTGGCCCCGCACGGGATCGCCATCACCTCGCTGCCCCTGCACGGCGAGGTCCTGCACCAGAAGTTCACCGAGAAGGAGCGTTCCTGACATGGCACTCACCGGCGGCGACGTCGTCCTCGAGCGCGGGCACGACGGCCGGGTCGCGTACCTGACCCTGTCCCACGGGAAGTACACGGTCGTCACGATGGAGATGCGGCGGCTGGTCGCCGAGCGCTTCGCCGAGATCGACAAGGATCCGGCGGTGAAGGTCGTGGTGGTCCGCTCGGACGGGCAGCACTTCACCTCCGGCGGCGACATCGCCGGGTTCATGGAGGTCGACCCGATCGACCTCACCGACCTCGGGCACGACGTCACCGCGCCGGCCCGCAGCACCAAGCCGGTGATCGCCGCGATCGACGGCTACTGCTTCGGCGTCGGTCTGGAGATGGTGCTGTCCTGCGACATCCGGCTCGGCACCGGGCGCACCCAGCTGGCGCTGCCCGAGATGAACCTCGGCATGATCCCCGGCTCCGGCGGCACCCAGCGCCTGGCCCGGCTGATCGGGCTGTCCCGGGCGAAGTTCCACATCATGACCGCCACCCGCATCCAGGCCCGGCAGGCGCTGGACTGGGGGATCCTCTCCGGCGAGCTGCACGACGACCGCGACGCCCTCTACGCCGCCGTCGACGAGCTGGCCCTGAAGATGGCGAACTTCTCCCCGGCCGCGCTGCGCACCGCGAAGGAGGTGCTCGACCGCGGCGTCGACGGCCCGCTGTACACCGGCATCGAGCTGGAGCGGAAGGCCTACTCGATGCTGCGCGCCACCGAGGACTTCGCCGAGGGCGTCAAGGCGTTCGGTGAGAAGCGCGCCGCGGAGTTCACGGGCCGCTGATGAAAGCCGCACCGTTCGCCTACGTCCGCCCCCCGACGCTCGACGACGTGCTCGGCGAGCTCGCCGGCGGGGACGGCAAGGTGCTGGCCGGCGGGCAGTCGCTGGTGCCGGTCCTGGCCATGCGGCTGGGCCGGCCGGGCACGCTCGTCGACATCACCGCCGTGCCCGCGCTCGTCTCGGCCACCGTGGCGGAGGACGGCTACCGGGTCGGCGCGGCGGTGCGCCAGCGCGCGGTCGAGCACGACCCGGCGGCCCGCGCCGTCCCGCTGATCGGGATGGCGATGCCGTTCGTCGGGCATCGCGAGCTGCGCAGCCGCGGCACCGTCTGCGGCAGCCTCGCGCACGCCGACCCGGCCGCCGAGCTGCCCGCCGTCGCGTGCTGCCTGGACGCGCGGGTCGAGCTGGCCGGCCCGGCCGGACGGCGGACGGTCCCGGCCACCGAGTTCGTCACCGGTGCGATGACCACCGCGGCCGGGCCGGAGGACCTCGTCGTGTCCGTGACCTTCCCGGCCGCCGTGGCGGGGGAGGGCTACGGGTTCGCCGAGATCGCTCGCCGGCACGGCGACTTCGCGCTCGCCGGCGTCGTCACCCGGGTCCGGGTCGACGCCGGCGGCGCGGTGTCCGCCGCCCGCCTCACCGGCTTCGGGATCTCCGACAGCCCGGTCACCCGGGACGTCACCGCGCTGCTGCGGTCGTCCGGGGACACCGAGCACGACCTCCGCCCGGCCACCGCCGCACTCGCCGGGGAGGTCGTCGACACCGGCGGCGACACGCACGGCTCCACCGGGTACCGGCGGCGGCTGTTCGGCGTGCTCGCCGCACGAGAGCTGTCCCGCGCGCTGCGCCGCGCCCGGGAACGGAGGGAGACCACATGACGTCCTCGCGCGCACACCCGGCGCCCCGCGACCGGGTCGCCGCCGACGAGACCGTCGAGATCGCGATGACGGTCAACGGCACCGAGGCGACGGTCGCGGTGCCGCCGCGCGCGCACCTCGCCGACGTGCTGCGCGAGCAGCTCGGCCTGACCGGCACCCACCTGGGCTGCGAACACGGCGTCTGCGGGATGTGCACGATCATGGTCGACGGGCAGGCGGCCCGGGCCTGCCTGCTGTTCGCCGTGCAGTGCGAGGGCGCCGAGATCGTCACCGTCGAGGGGCTCGGCACGCCCGACGACCAGCACCCGCTGCAGCAGGCGTTCTCCGCCCACCACGGCCTGCAGTGCGGCTTCTGCACCCCCGGCATGCTCATGAGCAGCTACGACCTGCTCCGCTCCACACCGGACGTCACGGCCGGGGAGCTGCCCGAGCAGATGTCCGGCGTGCTCTGCCGGTGCACCGGCTACCGGGGGATCCTGGCCGCCGTCGACGACGTCGCGACGACCTACCCGGACGGGGTCCCCGGGCCGAAGGCGTGCGGGCACCGCACCCTGGTCGGCCGCGGCACCGGCGGCGGGTCCGGCGCGGGTGTCCCGGCCGAGGACGTCCCGGCGGCCGCGGCGCCCGAGCAGGTGCGGCTGCCGTCCGGCCCGCCGTCCGCGGTGGTGGAGGTGACCAGCGCCCTGCGCTCGCCGGTCGACCGGGTCTGGGCGGTGCTCGACGACTTCGACCTGCTGGCCCGCTGCCTGCCCGGCGCCCGGCTGACCGAGGTCCTCGACGGCGACCGGTACCGCGGCCGGGCCGTCGTCGCGCTCGGACCGGTGAAGCTCTCCTTCGACGGCCTGGCCCAGGTCGTCGAACGCGACCCGGACGCCCACCGGCTCCGCTTCCACGCCCAGGGCGCCGACACCGGCGGCAGCGCGACCCAGGCCGACGTCGTGCTCTCCGCGGAGGCGGGTCCGGACGGCGGAACGGTCCTGACCGCACACGCCGACGTCCATCTGACCGGCCGGGTCGCCCAGTTCGGCCGGGCGCTGGCCGGGGACGTCTCGCGGCGGATGTTCGAGCAGTTCGCCGCGAGCGTCGACGAGGCCGCGGAGACCGGCTCGGTCACGGCCCCCGGCCGGGGCGCGCAGTTGCGCCTGCTGGTCGGCACCGCCCGCGACACCGCCGCCGCGCTCGCCCGCCGCGGGCTCGGTCGGGTCCGCGCCCGGCTGCGCCGCCGCTGACCACCCCGCCGACCACCCGCCGACGGCGCCGCCGCCGGCCCCGGGACCCCCCGTGCACCCACCCGGTGCGTGATCGCAAGGAGGCGACACGATGACGGCACCCGCCGACGACCCGACCGAGGACACCGTCGCGGATCCACCGCGACCGGCCGGACAGGCGTCGTCGCGCCGGATCGAGCCGGGCCCCGGCATCCGGTCCGGACTGCGCGGACTGCCCCGCCGGCTGAACCCGGCGACGATCGGTGCCGCCGTCGTCGCGGCGGTGTTCGGCTGCACCGGCCCCGCGCTGATCGTGATCGACGGCGCCGCCGCGAACGGGCTGCCCGGTGAGCTGATCTCGTCGTGGATCTTCGGGATCTACGTGTTCGGCGGGCTGATCTCGCTGGTGCTCGCGCTGCGCTACCGGGTGCCCGTCGTCGGGGCGTTCTCCATCCCCGGCGCGGTGCTGGTGGTCGGGGCGCTGGCGACGTTCCCGTTCTCCGACGTGGTGGGAGCGTTCCTCGCCGCCGGGCTGCTCGTGCTGGTCCTGGGGCTCACCGGCCTGATCGGCACCGTGTCGCGGTGGCTGCCGCAGCCCATCGTCATGGCGATGATCGCCGGTGCGCTGATCCGGTTCGGCATCGGCGTCGTCGACGCGGCCGGGTCGGCGCCCTGGATCGTCGCCGCGGCGGTCGCCGGGTTCCTGGTGCTGTCCCGGTTCGTCCCGGCGGTGCCGGCGCCGCTGGGTGCGCTGGTCGCGGGGCTCGTCGCCGCCGCGTGGACGTCGGGCTTCGCGGCACAGGACACCGCGGTGGCCGGCTGGACCCTGCCCGTGCTGGTCGTGCCGACCTTCGACCTCGGCGCGATCCTGGCCGTCGGCATCCCGCTCGCGGCGCTGGTGGTCGCCGCCGAGAACGCGCAGGCGTACGGGGTGCTGCTCAGCCAGGGCTACCGCCCGCCGATCAACGCGATGACGGTCGCCAGCGGGATCGGCGGCCTGCTCGCGCCGCTGACCGGCGGCCACAACGCCAACATCGCGGGGCCCATGACCGCGATCTGTTCGAGTCCGCAGGCGGGGGCGGACCCCGGGGACCGGTACGCCGCGAGCGTCGTGAACGGGTTGCTGTTCATCGCCTTCGGTCTGCTGGCCGGGTTCGCCGTCACGGCCGTGACCGCGCTGCCGTCCGAGCTGATCGCGGCGGTCGCGGGCCTGGCGATGATCGGCGTGCTGGTGTCGTCGTTCCACGGGGCGTTCGGCGCCGGCCGGTTCCGGGTCGGGGCACTGACGGCGCTGGTCGTGGCGATGAGCGGGATCGCGCCGCTGGGGATCTCGAGCCCGTTCTGGGCGCTGGTGGCCGGTGTCGTCGCCTCGGCGGTGCTGGAGCCGCGCGACTTCCGCTCCCGGGAGGCCGAGCCCGCTCAGAACGGGTGATCGCGCAGGTTCACCTGGTCACAGCTCAGCGCGAACGCGTCGATCTCCCCGGGAGCCGGCGGCTCCGCGCGGGCGGCGAACTCCGCGAGCCCGCGGAAGTAGCGCTCCCGCGGGGCGCCGGGCACGAACAGGATGAGGAACCGGGCGTCCGAGCCCGGCCCGGTGCGGAACGCGTGCACCCCGCGGTGCGGGACGTGCACCAGGTCGCCCGGGCCGGCCTCGGTCCACGCCGTGCCGGTCATGATCCGTAACCGGCCGCCGAGCACGTAGAAGCTCTCGGTGAATCCGGAGTGGTAGTGCGGCATCGCGCCCGGTGAGTCCGGCGGGATCCAGGACTCGAAGAGCCCGAAGCCGCCGCCGACCGCGTCACCGGGCGCGGCGAACCGGGTCCACGACCCGGTGCGGGAGGTGACGGCCCGTTCGGTGTCCGCGGCGGGCCGCCACACCGCCGTCGGCTCGGGGAAGCTCACCGGACCGACGGTACCGGTGCACGCGTGGTACTCGTGTCCTATGAGTACTCCCGGTACCGCGCCCCGGGGAGGCGCCCGGTGACGGCGATCCTGCTCGGCGTGGGCGGCCTCGCCCTGCTGCTGGCCGGAGCCGAGCTGCTGGTGCGCGCCGGTTGCCGGCTGGCGGCCCGGCTCGGGATGTCGCCGATGATCATCGGTCTGACCGTGGTCTCGGTCGGTACCTCGCTGCCCGAGCTGGCGATCGGCATCGACGCCGCGCGCAGCGGCAGCGCGGGCCTGGCCACCGGGAACATCGTCGGGACGAACCTGGTCAACCTGCTGTTCGTGCTCGGGCTGGGTGCGCTGCTGCGTCCGGTGCTGTTCGACCGCCGCACGCTGCGGGTCGACGCGCCGGTCATGGTCGCCGTGACGCTGCTGTTCTTCCTCATCGCACGGGACGGGACGCTGCGCCCGCTCGACGGCGCGATCCTGCTCGCCGCCGCTGTCGGCTACACCCTGGTGATCTTCCGGACCAGCCGGCGGGAGGACGTCGCCGCCGAGGCCGACGCCGGGGCGTCCCGCGGCGGTGTGGCGGTGCAGCTGCTGATCCTGGTGGCGTCGATCGTGCTCGTGGTGGTCGGCGCCGAGCTGCTCGTCGACGGTGCGGTGCAAGGGGCGCGGGCGTTCGGCGTCGACGAGGCCGTGATCGGGCTGACCGTCGTCGCCATCGGGACGTCCGCGCCGGAGCTGGTGACGATGATCGTCGCGATCGTGCGTGGCGAGACCGGGCTGGCGGTCGGGAACCTGGTCGGGTCGAGCGTCTACAACATCGCGCTGGTCCTCGGGGTCACCGTGCTCGCGGCGCCGGGCGCCTCGATCGCGGTCCCGCCGGACGTCGTCGACGCCGACCTGGTGCTGCTCGCGGTCGCGACCGTCGGGACCGCGGTCGCGATGCGGACGGGCCGGCGGCTCACCCGGACCGAGGGCGGCGTGCTGGTCCTCGTCTACCTGGCCTACCTGACCTGGCTGATCGTCTCCCGCACCTGACCCGGCCCGCACCGGGACGGGCTGCGCGGGGGCGAGGAGGGTCGGTGGTGGCCTCGGCGGTATCGTGCGTGAGCACGGTCGACCCGGGTTCGTCAAGGGGTTGGCGGAACGATCTCACATGATGTCAGGGAGCGAGGTGGAGCCGTGCGCGCGCTCGCCCCGCTGCTGCTCGCGGTGCTCACCGTGCTGCTCTGCACCGGCCCCGCGGCGGTCGCCTCGGCGAACGCGCCGGAGACCGGCCCCGTCGTGACGGCCGGGGCGGACTGCTCCCACCCGTCGTCGATGCTGGTCTCCGGGCACGGCGACCAGGTACCGCGCCGCGCCGGCGGCGACCCCACCGGCCCGTCCGTGACCCCACCCGAGACCGTGGCCGTCGTCGCCGCCGGGCACGCGGACGTCGCACCTCCGGAGGTGCCGGAGCGGGCCCGGGTCGGCCCGTCACCGGTCGAGCAGCTCTGCGTGGACCGGAACTGATCGTCGGCGCCTCACGCGCCCCGCCCGATCCCCTGACCGGCCCCCCGTGGAGGACTCCCCATGTCCCGCAACGTCACCATCTCCCTCGCCGTGCTCGGCGGCTTCGCCCTGATCCTGGCCGGGCTGCTGTTCGCCACCCGGCCCGATGCCGCGCAGCCCGCCGCCGCCGGCGAGACGTACGCCGTGCCCGAGGCACCGCGGCTGAACGACGCCCCGGACGCCCAGGTCACGATGGTCGAGTTCCTCGACTTCCAGTGCCCCGGCTGCGCGCAGCTGCAGCCGGTGATGAGCCAGATCGCCGACCAGTACGGCGACCGCGTCGACTTCGTCATCCGCTACTTCCCGCTGCCGAGCCACCAGAACGCCGAGCCGGCCGCCGTCGCCGCCGAGGCCGCGCACCAGCAGGGGCAGTTCGTCCCGATGTACGAGCGGATCTTCCAGACCCAGCCGCAGTGGGCCGAGCAGGACGACGCCGCCGGGGTGTTCCGCGGCTACGCCGAGGAGCTCGGCCTCGACATGGCCGCCTACGACGCCGCGGTCGCCGCCCCGGCGACGCTGGAGCGGGTGAACGCCGACGAGCAGGCCGGCGTCGACGCCGGCGTCGGCGGCACCCCGACGTTCTTCGTCGACGGTGAGCAGCTCCGGCCGGAGTCGGTGCAGGACATCACCGACGCCCTCGACCGCGCGCTCGGAGAGCAGGGCCGGTGACCGGCCCGGCCACCTCGCGGGCCGTCCCGGCGGGGACCGCCGACTCGCCGGCGGTCCCGGGGCCCGTCCCGCGGACGCTGCCGTGGCTGCTCACCCTCGGTGGCGCGATCGGACTGCTGGCCGCGTTCACGCTGACCGTCGAGCGGTTCGAGCTGCTCGTCGACCCGAGCTACACGCCGAGCTGCAGCATCAACCCGGTGCTGTCCTGCGGGTCGGTGATGACGACCGAGCAGGCCGCGCTGTTCGGGTTCCCGAACCCGCTGCTCGGCATCGCCGGGTTCGCGGTCGTGCTGACCAGCGGCGTCGTGCTGCTGGCCGGCGCGCGGCTGCCCCTCTGGTACTGGGGCGGGCTGCTGGCCGGGGCGGGCGCGGGCACGGTGTTCGTGCACTGGCTGATCTTTCAGAGCCTGTACCGGATCGGGGCGCTCTGCCCGTACTGCATGGTCGTCTGGGCGGTGACGATCCCGATCTTCGCCTACGTCGCGCTGGCGGTGCTGGACCGGGCCGGGGCCGCGGTGCGGCCGCTGTACGCCGGCCTCGCCCGCTACCACGCCGTGCCGGTGGTGCTGTGGTTCGTGGTGATCATCGGGCTGGCGCTGCAGCGGTTCTGGACCTACTGGTCCTCGCTGCTCTGAGCTCCCGTCCCGCACCCCTCGCGGGGTGCGGGGTCGGCGGCGGGGGTGCGGCGTCGTCCCGGGTCAGCGGATGTCGTCGCGGGACGACGAGGCCTGCCGGTCGGGCGTCGGGGCGCCGGTGCCGTCGGCCTCGGGCAGCTCCCGCCGCTCGCGGTCCTGCTTCTCCTGGTCCTCCGCGCTCAGCTCGGACTTGAGGATCCGGCTGGAGCGGCCCACGGACCGGGCCAGGTCGGGCAGCTTCTTCGCGCCGAAGAGCAGCACGACGACCAGCAGGATGATCAGCAACTGGGTGGGGCCGGGAGGGGTCATGTCGAACTCCTGTCCGCCGGGCGCTCGACGCCCAGCACATGGTGGAGGTAGAGCGACCGGGTCGCGGCCGCGCACAGCAGGAACGGCGGCACCACTGCCGCCAGCAGCGGCCACACGGTCGGAGGTGGCACGGCCATCCCGAAGATCGGAGCCAGGGGAGTGAAGGGTAACGCCACACCCACCGCCACGACGAGGGCGACCGTCACCACCACCGCCCGCGCCGGTCGCCCGGCGCGGGTGCGCAGCAGGAGCAGCACCAGCACCTGGGACAACACGCCCTCCATGAACCAGACGGCCTGGAACACGGCCTGCTCCTGCGGGGTGTCCAGGCCCAGCCAGCGCCACACCGCCCAGAACGTGAGCAGGTCGAACGCCGACGACAGCGGCCCGAACACCGCCATGAACCGCAGCATCCCGCGGGTGTCCCAGCGCCGCGGCCGCGCCGTCCAACCCGGTTCGACCCGGTCGAACGACAGGGACAGCGCCGCCACGCTGAACAGCACGCTCTGCAGCACGAGCTGGGACGGCAGCAGCGGCAGGAACGGCAGGACCGCCGAGGCGACCACCACCGACAGCGCGTTGCCGACGTTCAGCGCCGCGGTCACCGTCAGGTAGCGGGTGGCCCGGCCGAGCGTGCGCCGGCCCTCCTCGACGGCGCCCACCAGGACGTCCGGACCGCGCTCGGTGAGCACGATGTCGGCCGCCGCCCGGGCCGCGGGGACCGCACCGTCGACACCGATCCCGACGTCGGCGGTGCGCAGCGCGCCGACGTCGTTGACGCCGTCGCCGAGGAACCCGACGGTGTGCCCGCGTGCCTGCAGCGCGGTGACCACACGCTCCTTCTGCAGCGGCCCGAGGCGCGCGAACACGGTCGTGCGGTCCACCGCCCGGGCGAGCGCGACGTCGTCCAGGGCGTCGAGCGCCGGACCGTCCAGCAGCCCGTCGACGGCGATGCCGGCCCGCGCGCACACCTGTTCGGCGACCCGCGGGTCGTCGCCGGTGAGGACCTTCACCGCGACGCCCTGGCCGGCGAACCGCTCCACCGCGGCGGCCGCCGAGGCGCGCACCGGGTCGACGAGGCCGACGAACCCGAGCAGCACCAGGTCCCGCTCGGGTTCCGGGTCGGGGGCGGAGCCGAGGACGGTGAGTGCGCGTCGCGGGCCGGGGCGGGCGGGGACCCGCCGGGTCGCGACGGCGACCACCCGCATCCCGCGCGCCCGGTGCCCGTCGGCGGTGTCGGCGGCGATCGCGCGCAGCGACCGCGTCAGCTCCACCCGCTCGCCGTCGCGCAGCACCCGGGTGCACCGGGGCAGCACGGTGTCCGGGTCCCCGCGCACGATCACCAGCTCGCCCGGTTCGTGCGCGTCCCGCAGCACGACGGCGGCGCGGCGGCGCTCGTGGTCGAAGGGCAGCTCGTCGACCGGGCTGAGCAGGGCGCCGGCCAGCATCGCCGAGTCGTCGCGGCCCGCGCCGGCCAGCGCGTCGTCGATGCCGTCGCGCGGGACGGACTGGAACCGCACGGCCACCGCGGCGGCGTCGCCGGGACCCGGGTCGGGACGGCCGTCCAGGTCGACCGAGTGCGTGAACACCACCCGGTCCTCGGTCAGCGTCCCGGTCTTGTCCAGGCAGGCGACGTCGATCGCGCCGAGGTCGTGGATCGCGTCCGGGCGGGTGACGAGCACGCCGGTCTCGCGCAGCCGCGCGGCGCCGCGCAGCAGCGTCGTCCCGACGATCAGCGGCAGCAGCTCCGGGGTCAGCCCGACCGTCACCGCGACCGCGAACAGCAGCGCCTGCTGCGTGTCCCCGGAGACCGTCCCGTTGACCACCAGGACCAGCGGGGCGGCGACGAGCATGCAGCGCACCAGCGTCCAGCTCACCGACCGCACCCCGCGGTCGACCGCGCTGGCCGGGCGGGGCCGGTGTGCGCGCCGTCCCAGCTCCTCGGCGTGCGTGCGGACCCCGGTGGCGAGCACGACGGCGGTGGCCTCACCCCGGGTCACCGTGCTGCCGGCCAGCAGCACCGATCCGAGCGCGGTGACCGGCGGCGCGGTGACCGGCGCGGCGCCGCCGCCCCGGTGGCGGGCCCGCCGCGGCGCCGGGACGGTGCGCGGCGCGGGCGGGCACTTCCGTGCGGGCAGCAGCTCCCCGGACAGCGACGACTGGTCGACCAGCAGGTCCCGCGAGCGCAGCAGCCGGGCGTCGGCGGGCACCGGGTCCCCGGCCCGCAGCAGCACGACGTCACCGGGCACGAGGTCCGCGGGCGGGACCTCGCTCTCCCGCGGCGCCGATCCGGGCGCCGGGCGCCGGCGCACCGTGACGGTGCTCCCGACCCGGGCCCGCAGCACCCGCGCGTGGCGCTCGGTGCGGACCTCGTGCCACAACCGCAGGCCGATCCCGAGCGCGGCGACGAGGAGCACCAGCGCCGCGCTCGCCGGGCTGCCGGCGACGGCGAGCAGCGCGCCGAGCACGGTCATCAGCCCGGTGAACGGGCTGGCCAGGGCCTGGCGCAACCGGGTACCGGCGGTGCGGCGGCGGTCGGCGGCCGGGACGTTCTCGCCGTGCGCGGAGAGGCGCAGCGCGGCCGCGGACTCGGTGAGCCCCCGCCGCGAGGTCTCCAGCCCGCGCAGCAGGGCGAACGCGTCGGCGTCGGCGTGCGCGCGCAGGGCCGGTTCACCCGGGGCCGCCGGCGGAACGGGGCGTCTCCCGGCCGTACCCCGGGTCCCGGACGCGGCCGTGCCGGCCTCGTGCGTCCGGTCCATCTCGCTCCTCGCCGCCCGGCCGGTCCTGATCACCCGACCTCCCGGTCCCGGTCCCGGGAACCCGCCCGGTACCGTAACAGTTGCGTAAGTGACGCAAGTGTTGTGGAGGTGCGGTGGACGAGCAGGAACCGCTCGATCCCGAGCTGCTCGCCGACGTGGCGGCCTCGTTCGGGATCCTGAGCGCGACCTCGCGACTGCAGATCGTGTGGCTGCTCGCCGGGGGCCCGCGGGACGTCGGGTCGCTGGCCGCGGCGCTCGGCCAGCCGGTCGCCGCGGTCAGCCAGCACCTCGCCAAGCTCAAGCTCGCCGGTCTCGTACGGTCCCGCCGCGACGGGCGGCACCAGATCTACGTGATCGACGACCCGGTCGTCGTCGAGGTGGTCCGTGCCGTCGTGCGGGGCCACGCGTCGGGCGGTGGCCGTGCCGGGGCGCACCGGGATCGGGGCACCGCGTGACCCCACCCGACGACCGCGGCGGCCCGGGGGAGCGGACGGTGCCGCTCCGGCCGCGGCCCGCCCGCCCGTCCGCCCGGGCCACCCGGGCCGTCGCGCCGCCCCCGGCCCGGCCGGCGACCGATGCGCCCACGGTCCCGTCGTGGCCCCGCGCGACCGAGCGCGTGCCGCCCGGCCGCGGCCGTCGTGGCGCCCGAGCCTGGGCGGTGGCGCTGTCGGCCGCGGTGTTCCTCGCCACCGGCGCCGGCTGGGCCGTCCTGGGCGGCGACGGCGGTCTGGTGACCGCGGACGTGACCGGCGACCCGGTCGCCGACGGGGCCACCGACATCCTGCTGGTCGGCAGCGACTCCCGGGTCGATGCGCGGGGCAACCCGCTGCCCCGCGACGTGCTCGACGCGCTGGACGCCGGCGACGCCGACGGCCAGCAGAACACCGACACCCTGATGCTCGTCCGGATCCCGGACGACCCCGAGCTGGGCGCGTCGGCGGTCTCCGTCCCGCGCGACGCCTGGGTCGAGGTCCCCGGCATCGGCACCCACAAGATCAATTCGGCGCTCGCCCGCGGGGCCGCGGCGGCCCGGCCGGGCCTCGTCCGCGACGGGCTGACCGGCCCGGAGCTGGAACGGGCGCTGAACGAGGCCGGCAGCCGGACGCTGGTGCAGACCGTGGAGCGGCTGACCGGCGTCGCCGTCGACCACTACGCCCAGGTCAACCTGGCCGGGTTCGCCGAGATCACCCGCGCGCTCGGCGGGGTCCCGGTCTGCCTGCGGGCGCCGGTGCAGGACCGCTACTCCGGTGCGGACTTCGCCGCGGGACCGCAGACCGTCGAGGGCGCGACCGCACTGGCGTTCGTCCGGCAGCGGCACGGCCTGCCCGGGGGCGACCTCGACCGGGTCCGCCGGCAGCAGGCGTTCCTGGCCGGGCTCACCCACCGGCTGCTGTCGGCCGGGACACTCGCCGACCCGGCCGCGGTCACCGCGCTGCTCCGCGCCGTCAACGGCGCCGTGGTGCTCGACCAGGGCTGGGACCTGACCTCGATGATCGCGCACGCGAGCGGGCTGCGCGGCGACCGCGTCGAGTTCCGCACCGTCCCGACCGGACGCCCGGACCTGCCCACCGGCGGCGAGGGCGTCGCCGTCGAGGTGGATCGCGACGAGGTGTCGGCGTTCTTCGCCGGGCTGGCCGAGCCGGACCCGCCCGCCGCGCCACCGGAACATGACGGCATGGTGGAGGACCGAGAGACCCGATCGGGCGACGGCGACGAGGCCGGCCCGGGGGACGGGGGCACCGGTGCCCCCCGCGGTGACCCGGTTCCGGCCGGGGCCCCCGCGGCCGTGCCCCCGCCCGACCTGACCGCCGACGGCGTGCCCTGCGTGGATTGACCCGCTCCGGCGCGCTCCTGCCGAGGAGCCCCCCATCTTCGAGCTCATCGACATCCCCTCCGTCACCGAGATCATGGCGTTGCTCGACTCCGTCCCGCTGTGGGTGGTCGTCCTGGTCGCCGGGCTGATCACGCTGGGGGAGACGACGATCGGTGTCGGCCTGGTGCTGCCCGGCGAGACCGTGCTGCTCGCCGCCGCGATGGCGGTGCCGAACCTCCCGGCGGCGGTGCTGGTGACCGCGGTCGTCGCCGTGGCGGCGGCCTGCGGGGACACGATCGGCTACGCGGTGGGCCGCCGGTTCGGCTCGCGGATGCGCGAGTCCCGGATCATCGGCCGGATGGGCCGCAACAAGTGGGACGACGCCGCGCGCACGCTGCGCCGGCACGGCCCGTGGGCGGTGCTGGGCGCGCGGTTCCTGCCGGTGGTGCGCACGATGACGCCCGCCGCGGCCGGCGCGTCGGGCCTGCCGCTGCGCCGGTTCCTCCCCGCGGTCGTGGTCGGGGCGACGCTCTGGGCGAGCGTGCACGTCGCGGCCGGGTTCCTGCTGCGCGAGGCGGCCGAGAAGTTCGAGCACGCCTTCGGGCTGCTGGGCTGGGTGGTGCTCGGCGTCGTCGTGGTCGCCGGGGTGATCGCCTGGAAGGTCCGGCAGCGGCGGGCCGGGGCCCGCCGGCGGGAGGCGCACGAGAAGGTCGCGACGCTCGCCGAGGAGCAGACGCGCTGAACCCGGCCGGGCGCGGCAGGATGGCCGCATGAAGGCAGTCAGCTACTCCCGCGAGGGCGCGGCCCGTGACGTCCTGACCGTCGGCGACCTCGAGACCCCCGACCCCGGACCGGGGCAGGTCCGGGTCCGGGTGCGCACCTCGGCGGTCAACCCCACCGACGCCAAGACCCGCAGCGGGGTCACCGGGCGCCCGTTCGACGGCGTCCGCGTCCCGCACCAGGACGGCGTCGGGGAGATCGACGCCGTCGGCGAGGGCGTCGACCCGTCCCGGGTCGGGCAGCGGGTCTGGCTCTGGCTCGGCTCACCGGGCGGGGACGGCGGCGCGCCGCTGGCCGAGTGGGGCACCGCCGCCGAGTACACCGTCGTGCCCGCGTCGCAGGCGACCCCGCTGCCCGACGGCGCCTCCGACGACCTCGGGGCCTGTCTGGGCGTCCCCGCGATGACCGCCTACCACTGCCTGTTCGCCGACGGCTCGATCGCCGGGCGCACGGTCCTGGTCACCGGTGGTGCGGGCGCGGTCGGGCACTACGCGATCCAGCTGGCGCGCTGGGCCGGAGCCACCGTGGTCACGACGGTGTCCGGACCGGAGAAGGCGGAGCTGGCCCGCGCGGCGGGTGCCCGGCACGTCGTGAACTACCGGGAGGGTGACCCGGCGGCGGCGATCCTGGACGCGGTGGGCCCGGTCGACCACGTCGTCGAGGTGTCGCTGGCCCAGAACCTCGACCAGGACCTGGCGGTGCTCCGGCGCGGCGGGCGCATCGTGTCTTACGCGGCCACGCCGCAGGACCCGGCACTGCCGGTGCGCGCGCTGATGACGGCCAACGCGCAGCTGCGGTTCGTGCTGCTCTACGGAGTGCCGGGCGAGGTGCTGGCCGATGCGGCGCGCGGGGTGGGCGCGGCGGTCGCGCACGGCGCGCTCACCCCGCTGCCGATCCACCGCTTCGCCCTCGACGACGTCGCCGCCGCGCACGAGGCGGTGGAGAAGGGGGTCACCGGCAAGGTCGTCGTCGACGTGTGAGCGGTCGACGTCCGGTCACTGCGGCCGATGACACCGGCCGCGGTCAGGACCCCAC
Organism: Pseudonocardia nematodicida; assembly: GCF_040105385.1. Taxonomy (NCBI): domain Bacteria; kingdom Bacillati; phylum Actinomycetota; class Actinomycetes; order Pseudonocardiales; family Pseudonocardiaceae; genus Pseudonocardia; species Pseudonocardia nematodicida. The sequence continues at coordinate 104,370 of NZ_JBEDNQ010000010.1, read as the reverse complement.
GACCAGGTGCAGGTCGGGGGTGTGCGCCTCGCTCGTCGCCGGTCCGAGCTCGGCCCAGGTCGTCTTGCCCGAACCGTGCTGCCGCACCCCCCAGGCCCGCGACAGCCTGCTGACGATCTGCAGGCCGCGCCCGCGGGTGGCACGCGGGTCGTACGGCCGGGCCCGGCCGGCCACCGGCGAGCCGTCCCGGACCCGCAGGCGCACCGAGTCGCCGTGCACCCGCGCGGTGAGCAGCATCGGGGTCCGGGCGTGGTCCACGCCGTTGGCGACCAGCTCGTGGAGCACCAGCACGGCGTCCTCGACGACCGGCTCGGGTACCAGCGGGGTCAGGAACGACTCCAGGTCGGTCCGGGCGTACCGGCAGGCACCCGGTACCGGGTCGACGCGCAACAGCCAGGATCGACCGCTCATCGCCCACCTCCCTCCGCGCCCGGCGGGGTCGCCGGGACCGCGCCGCCAGCCGGTTACCCGATGCGTCCGGACGGCACACACCGGTCTCCCGCGGCAGTCGGGGGACGGAACGGGTACGGTCCCTCCACGACCGACGCGTAGAGCCACCTGCGCGTGCTTGCCCAGCGAGCACGACGTGGAGGCATCGTTGCGCATCGCCATCGTCCGAACCCCGGATGTTCCCGACCCCGGTCCCGGGGTCGGCGCCGCCCTCGCGCAGGCCGGTCACCGGGTTCTCGACCTCGTGGCGGAGTCCGGCCCGGGGGGATCGCCCGATCTCACCGCCGCGTGGGCCGGCGACCCGCCCGACGTCGTGCACGCCGTCGGCGCGCCGGCCGCGCGCGCCGCCGTCGGGGCCGGGGTCCCGGTGGTGGTCGTCCTTGCGCCCGGTGCCGCCGACCATGAGCTGCCGGTGGGCGTGGCCCGGGTCCTGGTCGCCGGCGAGGACCAGCACACCGCCGCACTCGGCCACGGGATCCGCCGGTCGCTGCTGAGGGTCGTCCCCGCCTGCGTCGACACCGATGCGTTCGCACCGGACGGGCCGGCGCTGCGCCGCGGCGGGAGCACGCGGCTGGTCGTGCACGGGTCGCTGGCCCGCGGCGGGGGCGCCGCGGCCGCCGTGCGGGCGCTGTCCCGGATCCGGGGTGCGGAGCTGCTGCTCGCCGGTGGCTCGACCGGCGCCGATCCCGACCGCGACCGGCTCTTCGCGGCCGCCCGGGAGCTCGGCGTCGCCGACCGGGTGCGGTTCCTCGGCCCGGTCCCCGACGACCTGCTGCCGCGCCTGCTGCGCTCGGCCGACGTCGTGGTCGCGGCCCCGGACCACGACGTGCCGGCGACGCCGGTCCTGCAGGCGATGGCCTGCGCGCGGCCGGTGGTCGCGTCCGCCGTCGGTGGCCTGCGCGACGCCGTCGTCGACCGGGTGACCGGGGTGCAGGTCCGGCCGGGGCGCCCGGCCGAGCTGGCGCTCGCCCTCCGGGAGGTGCTCGCCGACGACGCGCTGCGCACCGGCTACGGCGTCGCCGGCCGGGACCGCGCGGTGTCCCGGTTCGACCGGTCCCGGATCGCCGAGGCGCTGTCCGGGCTGTACGCCGAGGTCGCCGGGTACCCGGCGGGGGAGCCGGACGGCCCGGGGCCCGACGACCGGGCTCCGGCCGGCGTCGTGGGCTGACCGGAGATCGGGGAACGGACGAGCCGGGGCGGATCGACGGGAGCGCCGGTGTGCCGGCCGAGCCGGTCGAGGACCGGACGGCGCGGGGAGGGCACCTCGTGCGCGGCGTGCCGGTGCGGCGGTGCCGTGCCCGGGTCCCGCACGACCTGGACGTACCCGACCCGTCCCACCCGCTGCGCGAGCCCGACCCGGTGCCGGGGCAGCGCCACGAGCCGCCGGTGCGTCCGGTGCAGCACGAGGGCTCCGGCGAGCGTCAGCGGCACCGCGACCAGGACCTGCCAGACGGCGGTGGCCCAGAAGTGCACGGTCGCGACGAAGAGCGCGGTGAGGCCCACCGCCGCCGTCCGGACCAGCAGCACCTGCGCGCGCAACCGCCGGTCCCGGCAGCCCTTGCGCAGCTCGGGAGCGGTCCGCGTGAGTACCCACAGCCAGTAGGCCGCGAGCGCGGCGAGGGCGATGTAGCCGGTCACCCGTCGGAGGTCCATGAGGGGCGAGTCGCACCGGATCTTCACCGTGTTACGGCTCGTGCGCGACCCGCTGCCGAACGTGATCGTTACCGGTGATCACGCACGTCAGGGGTACAGCAGGGCTTTTCGATCATGCGATCGCAGCGCTGGTGTGCCCCTCGCCGATCCGGGAGTCGACGCGACTCGAGGCCCGGGGCCTCTCGCAGATGGCGCGTCAGGCGCGAGCGGAGGGTGGCGAGACGGTCGGTCACGACGAGCTGCTGGCCGAGTTCGTGCGCCGCTGACCCGTGGGCGACGTTCCCGGGTGGCGCATCGAGTGGTCGGCACCGGCAACGAAGGCACTGCGACGACACGCTGGTCGTACTGGTGCTGACGCTCGGAGACCGTCGTGAGATCTACGACCGGCTGTGACCGATCCGGGCGACGGCGTCGGGGAGGTCGCGGGCGTCGGTGACCTCCACGTCCGGTGCCGGCCCGTCGGGGTCGAGGCGGTGGCCGTCGCGGATCAGGCGGATCGTCGGGATGCCGGCCTCGAGCGCGCCGCGGACGTCGCGGGCCGACGCGGCCACGTGCACCAGCCCGGGTGCGGCGTCGCGGGCGCGGCGGTAGATCTCCGGCGACGGCTTGTACGCCCCCAGCCGCTGTGACGTCAGTAGCCGGCGCGGGTCGACCAGCGGGTACGCGCGGGTGGTGACCACCAGCTCGTCGTCCACGTTGGACAGGATGCCGACCTCGGCCTGCTCCGCGACGGCCCGTACGCCGGCCTCGGCGTCGGGCCACAGCGGCCAGTCCGGCGCCGCTCGCCAGAGCCGGTCCAGGTCCGCGGCGGGGTCGGCCGTGAGGCCCAGCTCGGCGTACGCGGCGGCCAGCGCGGAGCGGGAGAGCTCCCGGAACGTGGTCCCGGGGAGCGCCCGGGCCTGGGCCTGCTTGTTGAGCCGGTCCCAGACGTCGTAGAGGTGCTCGCCGGACACCGGCCACCCGCGCTCGGAAGCGATCCCGGTGAAGGTCGCCGACGCCCCGCGCCGGGTGTCGGTCAGCGCGCTGAACAGGTCGAAGGTGACCACGGGCCGGACAGCGGAGGGCGGTGTCACGGGCCCGACACTAGCGTCGTGTTGGTGGCCAACCCCCCGGTAACTTAGGTTGTGTCCCGGCGGTGCCGCGACGCGGCGGGGCGGGCCGGACGGGGGTTGCACGATGATCGACGAGCCGGGCGGCCACCGCGAGGTCGTGCTCACCCACCCCCGCTCGCCCACCGAGCGCGCGATCCTGCAGTCCTGGGCCGAGGAGCACCACCCCGGCGCGCGCGTGCTCCCGGTCTGGGCCGGCACGGAGGTCCCGTCCGCGCTCGGCGAGGTGCTCGCGACCGCCGACGACGGGGCCCGCGACACCGTGATCGTGCCCGCCCGGGTCACCTGGGTGACGCCGGAGAGCGACGAGCCCGGTGCCGTGCGCCGGCTGCGCGGCCTGGCCGTCACCGCGGCGATGCGGATGGCCTGGTCCCCGCTGCACCCGGCGATGGCCCACTACCGGCCGGACGCCGCGCGGGTCGTGGCCGGCGAGCAGGCCACCGTCGCCGACCTGGTGTCGCGCTTCGTCGCGCAGGCCGGCGGCGGCCCCGGCTCGACGGGGTTCGCGCGGTTCGTCGCCCGCCAGGCCGTGCTGGCCTGCGACCGGGCCGAGCGCAAGGTGCTGGGCGACCGGTACAAGGTGCCGCGCCGGATGGTCGAGCAGATCACCTCGTCGTCCCGGTTCGCCGCGCTCGTCGAGCGGCTCGCCGGTGAGACCGGGTCCCCGGCCGCGGAGATCTCCCGGCGGCTGCGCAGCTGCCTGCACGAGATGGCGGCCGTGCAGAGCCCTCCGGCGATCGACGTCTTCCGGGCGATGATGGGCCCGATGCACCAGAAGACCTGGGACGTCGTCGTCGACGAGTCCGGGCTGGAGCGGCTGCGCGAGCTCAACCGGCAGCACGCGCTGGTCTTCCTGCCCAGCCACCGGTCCTATGTGGACCCGCTGCTGTTCGCCGAGGTGCTGCACGACCGCGACTTCCCGCGCAACCACGTGCTCGGCGGCAACAACCTGTCGTTCTGGCCGATGGGCGCGCTCGGCCGCCGGGCCGGGGTGGTGTTCATCCGGCGCAGCTTCGGCTCCGACACCGTCTACAAGGCGGCCATCCAGGAGTACCTGGGACACCTGCTGGCCAAGCGGTTCAACCTGGAGTGGTACATCGAGGGCGGCCGCAGCCGGACCGGCAAGCTGAGACGGCCACGGGTCGGGCTGCTGCGCTACCTCGCCGGCGCGCTGGCCGAACGGCCCGGGCTCGACGCCGTCCTGGTCCCGGTCTCGATCGTCTACGACCAGCTGCACGAGGTGGGCGCGATGGCCGCCGAGCAGCGCGGCGGCGAGAAGCGCGCCGAGGGCCTGGGCTGGATGTACGGGTACTTCCGCGACCAGCGCCGGCACATCGGGACCGCCCGGGTCCGGTTCGCCGAGCCGATCCCGCTGCGCCGGGCCCTCGACGAGGCCGGGGACGGCCCGGCGCAGCTGGAGAAGGTCGCGTTCCGGGTGTGCGCCGGGATCAACCGGGTCACCCCGGCCACCGCGACGTCGCTGGTGACCTTCGCGCTGCTCTCGGCCCGCGACCGGGCCCTGACCCTGCAACAGGTCCGCGAGGTCGTCGCCCCGCTGGCCGACCATCTGGAGGCCCGCGAGGTGCCGGTGCCGGTCGCGGAGCTGCGCACCCGGCACGGCCTGCGGATGACCCTGGACCGGCTGGCCGAGGCGGGCGTCGTCACGATCTTCGACGGCGGCACCGAGCCGGTCTTCTCGATCAGCCCCGGGCGGCACCACGTCGCCGCGTTCTACCGCAACGGCGCGCTGCACCACCTGCTCCTGCGGGCGCTGCTGGAGCTGGCCCTGCTCCGGGTCGGCGACTCGGGAGAGGGCGAGGACCTGGTCGAGGTCGCCTGGCGCGAGCTGTCCCGGTTGCGCGACCTGCTCAAGTTCGAGTTCTTCTTCTCCACCCGGCGGGAGTTCCGCGACGAGATCCTGCGCGAGCTCGATCTCGTCGAGCCCCGCTGGCGGGAGCGGGCCACCTCGCCGGGCGACGTCCGGGCCGCGCTGCGCCGGGCGCCGTTGCTCGTCGCGCCGGGCGTGCTGCGGTCGTTCGTCGACGCCCAGCTCGTCGTCGCCGACCGGCTCGCCGCACTCGGCGAGGACCCGGTGCCGGCGGAGCAGGAGTTCCTGACGAGCTGCCTCGGCGTCGGGCGGCAGATGCTGCTGCAGCACCGGCTGGACCGGGCCGACTCGGTGTCCCGCGAGCTCTACGGAGGCGCGTTGCGGCTGGCCGAGAACCGCGGTCTGATCATGGAGTCGGACGGGCTCGGTGAGCGGCGCCGGGCCTGGCTCGGCGAGGTGACCGCGGTGATCGACGACCTGGGCCGGCTCGGTGACCTGCAGCGGGCCCGGCTGGAGGTCGTCCTCGGTACCGGGGAGGAGCCGGCGCCGGTACGAACGGATGTGGAGGGGGACAGTGATGTCGCGAGCTGAGGCGGCGCGGGCCGAGGCGCTCGATCCGCTCGCCGCGCGGCTCGAGGCCATCCGCGCGGCGCCGCCCGGGCCCGGGACGGTCGCCTACCTCGACTACGACGGCACCGTCATCGACGGCTACTCGGCCGGCGCGTTCTACCGGCGGCGGCTGCGCGAGCTCGACGTCGGCCCGGTCGAGATGCTGCGCACCGTCCTGGCCGGGCTGCGTGGCATCCGCACCGACGACGACTTCAAGGAGTTCCTCGCGATCACCCTCGCGACCTGGACCGGGCGCAGCGAGGCCGAGCTGGACGCGCTCGGCGCGCGGCTGTTCCGCGACGAGATCGCGGGCCGGCTGCACCCCGAGGTGTGGGCGCTGGTCGCCGCGCACCGCGAGCGGGGCCACCAGGTGGTGATGGCGTCGTCGGCGACCCGGTTCCAGGTGCGGCCGATGGCCGACGAGCTCGGCGCCGACCGGGCGCTGTGCACCGAGCTGGAGGCCGTCGACGGCGTGCTCACCGGCCGGGTCGTGGGCGTCTCGCTGTGGGGTGCGGGCAAGGCGGCCGCGGTGCGCGCCGACGCCGCGGCGCACGGCGTCGACCTCGCGGACTGCTTCGGCTACGCCAACGGCACCGAGGACGCCGAGTTCCTCGCCGCCGTCGGGAACCCGGTCGCGGTCTCGCCCACCGACTCGCTGCGCGCGGTCGCCGCCGAGCGGGGCTATCCGGTGCTGGACTGCGCACCGCGCGGCGGGCTGCTCCCGGGCGTCGGCGACCTGGCCCGGACCGCGGCGTTCGCGGGCGGCCTGGCCGGCGGCATCGCCGCCGCGGCCGGCGCCGGGCTGCTGCACGGCTCCCGGCGCAGGTTCGTCGACCTGGCCGCCGGGGTCGGCGCGGACGTCGCGTTCGGACTGTCCGGGATCGACGTCCAGGTGACCGGGGCCGAGTACCTGGTGTCCGCGCGGCCGTGCGTGTTCGTGTTCAACCACCAGTCCGCGTTCGACGTGCCGATCCTGATGAAGCTGGTGCGGGAGAGCTTCACCGGCGTGGCGAAGAAGGAGGTGGCGTCGATGCCGGTCTGGGGGCAGCTGTTCGGCATCGCCGACGTCGCCTTCGTCGACCGCGCGAATGGCGCCCGCGCCCGGGAGGCGCTCGAACCGGCGGTGGCCAAGCTGCGCGACGAGGGCATCTCGCTGGCCGTCGCCCCGGAGGGTACCCGGTCGCCGACCCCGCGGCTGGGCTCGTTCAAGAAGGGCGCCTTCCACATCGCCATGCAGGCCGGCGTCCCGGTGGTGCCGCTCGTCATCCACAACGCCGGGGAGATCATGTGGCGGGGCGCGCAGACGCTGCGCGGCGGCACGGTGCGGGTCACCGTGCTCCCACCCGTCGACACCGCGCGGTGGCGTCCGGAGACCGTGGGCGAGCACGCCGAGCAGGTCCGCCGGCTGTTCCTGGAGGCCCTCGCCGACGCGCCCGCCCCGGTGGCCGCCGATGGCCGTGACAACCGATGACGGCGCCCGCGCTCGCCTTCGGACCGGCCCGGGAGATGTCGCCGTTCGAGGTCATGATGTGGCGCGCCGAGGCGGCCGATCCGCGGCACCGGTCGCCGGTACTGGTGGTCGAGCTCCTCGACTCCACACCGGACTGGGACCGGCTCGTCGCGGCCGTGGACTGGGCGACGCGGATGGTGCCCCGGTTCCGGGAACGGGTCCGCGAGCCGCTCGGCGGGCTCGGCACCCCGTACTGGATCGGCGACCGCGCGTTCGACCTGCACTACCACCTGCGCCGGGTGCGGGTCCCCGGCGACGGCCCGGGGACCTGGACGCAGCTGGCGCCGATCGCCGAGCAGCTGGCGATGACCCCGTTCGACCGGGAGCGTCCGCCCTGGGAGGCGACGCTGGTCGAGGGCCTGCCCGGGGGCCGGGCGGCGCTGCTGCTCAAGCTGCACCATGTGCTCACCGACGGCATGGGCGTCGTGCAGCTGCTGTCCCAGCTGCACAGCCGCCGCCGCGAGCACGACGCGGACAAGCCGCAGCCGGCTGCGCCGTCGACCGAGGCGCCCGACCCGCTCGCCGAGATCGAGGGGCTGGTCCGGCGCGAGGCCGGTCTGCTGCCGACCGCCGCCCGGGCGGCGCGCGAGGTGCTGGCGGCGTGCACGCACCCGCGGTCCGCGGCCCGCGACACGGTCCGGTACGTGTCCTCGGCCGCCCGGGTGCTGGCGCCGCCGCCCGGCGGCGGGTCGGACCTGCTGCGCGGGCGCGGGCTGTCCTGGCGGTTCGTCGCCCTCGACGTCCGGGTCGGCGACCTGCGCGCGGCCGGGAAGGTGGTGGACGGCTCGTTCAACGACGTCTACCTGGCCGCCCTGCTCGGCGCGTTCCGGCTCTACCACGAGCGCAGCGGCCGGCCGGTCGACCCGGCGGCGACGCTGCGCACCTCGGTGCCGGTGTCCGTGCGACGCGCGGGTGACGCCGCGGGCGGCAACCGGTGGGCGCCGGCCCGGCTGGCCGCGCCGATGGGCGTGGCCGACCCGGCCGAGCGGGTCCGCGCGGTCGGCGCGCTGGTGCGTGCTGCGCGCGGCGAACCCGCGCTGGAGAGCACCGACGTCGTCGCCCCGCTGCTGGCGCGGCTGCCCGGCCCCGTGCTGTCCCTCGTCGCGGGCGGCGCGACGGCCGGGACCGAGCTGCAGGCGTCGACCGTGCCGGGGCTGCGGCACGACGCGTTCCTCTGCGGGGCGAGAATCGAGCGGGTCTACCCGTTCGCGCCGCTGCCCGGCTGCGCCGCGATGATCTCCGCGGTCAGCCACGGCGACACCTGCTGTGTCGGGGCGAACCTCGACACCGCGGCGGTCACCGACCGGGACCTGTTCGCCGACTGCCTGCGCGACGGGTTCGCCGAGGTGCTGGCCCTGCACCCGGGCGCCGCACCACCGGCGGTGCTGTCATGAGCGAGGTGCGGGCATGAGCGAGGTGCGGTCATGAGCGATCCCGGCTTCCACCGCGGCGGCTCCGGCCCTCCGTTGCTGCTGCTGCACGGCATGACGTCGAGTTGGCGGGCCTGGCGGCCGTTGCTGCCGATGCTCGAACAGCACCACGAGGTGTGGGCGGTGACCCTGCCCGGCCACTACGGCGGCCCGTCGCTGCCCGACGAGCCGTTCTCCATCGACGTCATGGTGGACGGGCTGATCGCCCGGCTCGACGCGCTGGGCGTGCCCGAGACCCCGCACGTCGCCGGGAACTCGCTCGGCGGCTGGGCGGCACTGGAGCTGGCCCGGCGTGGGCGGGCCGCGTCGGTGGTGGCGCTGTCCCCGGCCGGGGCGTGGGCGATGCCGTCGGACCTGTACCGGCTGCTGGCGACGTTCCGGGTGGGCGCGCTGCTGGCCGGGTGGGCGCCGGTGCGGGTGCTGGCGTCCTGCCGGCTGCTGCGCCGGGTCCTGCTGCGCACGGTGTCCGAGCACGCGGACCGCTACCACGGCGACGACGTCGACGTGCTGTTCGACGACCTCGTCGGCTGCACCGCGCTGGACCCGCTGCTGTCCGCGGCGAGCATGGACACGATGATCGAGCCGTTCGACGAGGCGCCGTGCCCGACCCGGATCGCCTGGTCCGGTGTGGACCGCACCATCCCCTACGGCCGCTACGCGCAGCCGATGATGGAGGCCGTACCGGGTGCGGAGCTGGTGGTGCTGCCCGGCGTCGGGCACGTCCCGATGGTGGACAACCCGGCCCTGGTGGCGTGGACGATCCTGCAGCACACCCGATACGAGGTGATCCGATGAGCTCGTCGCCGAGCGTGTTGTCCGACGCCCTGGACGGCTGGACGCCGGAGCCGGTGTCCACCGTGGACGCGGTGTCGCCGTGGGCGGTGGCGGGGTTCTCCGCGCTGCTCGACCTCGACCCGGTCGCCGGTGACGGCGACCCGCTGCCGCCGCTGTGGCACTGGTTCGCCTTCCTCGACACGCCGCCGTCGTCCGCGCTCGGCGACGACGGCCATCCCGCCCACGGCCGGTTCCTGCCACCCGTCCCGGACCGGCGCCGGATGTTCGCCGGCGGGCGGCTGTCCTGGTACGCGCCGTGGCACGTCGGGGAGCCGGTGGAACGGACCACCGCGGTCGACGCGGTGCGGATCCGCGAGGGCCGCACCGGAGAGATGGCGTTCGTGACGACGCGCGCGGAGTTCCGCCGGGCCGGATCCGGGGGTGAGCTGCTCGCCGTCGAGGAGCAGGACGTCGTCTACCGCTCGCAGCCGGCCGGGAGCGTCCGCGGGATCGCGGCGCCGGAGCCCGCGCCGCGTCCGGAGCACGAGTGGGGCCTCACCCTGCCGACCGGGCCGGTGCTGCTGTTCCGGATGTCGGCGCTCACCGCGAACGCCCACCGCATCCACTACGACGAGCCCTACGCCACCGGCGTCGAGGGCTACCCGGGGCTGGTCGTGCACGGCCCGCTGCTGGCCCTGCTCGGGCTGGAGGTGCTCCGGCGGCACCGCACGGACACGACGGTCGGCCGCTTCGAGTACCGGCTCACCGCGCCCGCGTTCGCCGGCCCGGACCTGTGGGCCGGCGCCTCCCGCTCCGGCGACGGTCTCGCCGTCGGCGCGGGCGCCGACGGCGCGCCCCCGTCCCTGACCGGCACCGTCACCCCCGCCCGCCACTGATCCACCGCGCCGCACGGGTTCCGTACGCGTCGCACAGGTCGTGGCTCGTGCGGCGGGGCCGGAACCTGTGCGGCGCGGGCTCGGGTCGGCCGGTCGCGGTCAGGCCGGCTCGTCGAACCGGGCCGGGCCGGAGAGATCGGCGGAGAGGTCGCTGCCGGCGGGCAGCTCACGGGGGTCCGCGCCGCGGCGGAACAGGACCGCGTCGCGGCCGTACAGGTGCACGCCCTCCTGCGGGCCGACCCGCAGCCAGGAGCCCTCCCGCAGGCCGAGCACCGGGACGTCGTTCTCCTCCAGGAACTCGCCGATCCGCTCGGCGCGGGTCTCGCCCATGTGCGTCGACCCGGGGGAGTGCTCCAGGTAGTGCGCGTTGATCTGGAACACCACCAGTCCGAGCGCGTCGAACCCGCCCGGCTCGACGATCGGCATGTCGTTGGTGGTCCGGATCGTCGGGCAGGCCAGGTTGGTGCCCGCGCTCGCGCCGCCGTAGCGAGCGCCGCCGCGGACCGCCGCGCGGATCGCGTCGAGCAGGCCGAGCCGGCGCGCGGCGCGCAGCAGCCGGAACGAGTTTCCGCCGCCGACGAACACCGCCTCGGCCGACGCGAGTGCCGCGGCCGGGTCCGCGAACGAGTGCACGCCGCGCAGTCGCAGCCCGGCTTCGGCGAACGCCTCCGCGGTCACGCCGGTGTAGGACTCGTGGTCGGCGAGCGCGTAGGGGACGAACAGGACCTCGCGGTCGTCGTAGAGCTCCCGCAGTGCGTCGCGGGCGTGGGCGAGGCGGGGCTCGCCGTGGTTCGTCGAGTTGGAGAGCAGCAGCAGGTCCACGCCCGCGACCCTGCCAGAACCCCGATGACCGGGCTGCCGTGTACAAGTTGCATCCAACGCGGATACAGTGTTGTCGCACCGACGCACATGACACTGGAGGGACACCATGGCCGCCGATCTGGCCGACCGCTATGACGTCGTCGTCGTCGGGGGTGGCAATGCCGCACTGTGTGCGGCGCACGCGGCCCGGGAGTCCGGCGCCTCGGTCGCGGTTCTGGAGAAGACCGCCCGGGACGAGGCCGGTGGCAACACCTACTTCACCGCCGGAGCGTTCCGGCTGGCACACGGCGGGCTGGATGACCTCCGGCCGTTGCTCGACGACTCCGACGACCCCCGTCTCGACGTCAGCGACATCCCGGCCTACCCGGCCGACGCGTTCGTCGCCGACATGGAGCGGGTGACCGCCGGCGCGAACGACGACGCGATGACCCGGGTGATGGCCGACGACAGCCGCGAGGTCGTCGGCTGGATGGCCGGCAAGGGGATCCGCTGGGAGCTGCTCTACCCGCGCCAGACCTACCGGGACGGCGAGCGCTGGGTGTTCTTCGGCAACCTCGCGCTGGGCATCGTCGACGGTGGCAAGGGGCTGGTCGCCCAGCACACCGAGGCGGCGCTCGCGGCCGGGATCGAGATCCACTACGGGGTGGCGGTGACCGACCTGCTGCGCGACGGCGACGCCGTCACCGAGGTCGAGGTCGTCGTCGACGGTGTGGTCCGCACCGTGCGGGCCGGCGCAGTGGTCCTCGCCGCGGGCGGGTTCGAGTCCGACCCGGAGATGCGCCGGAAGCACCTCGGCGACGGCTGGGAGCGGGCGATCGTGCGCGGCACGCCGTCCAACACCGGGGAGGTGTTGCGCGCGGCGCTCGCGCACGGAGCAGCCGCGCACGGCGACTGGTCGTCCTGCCACAGCGTGCAGTGGGACGCCGAGGCCCCGCCGAACGGCGGCGAGCGCGAGCTGACCAACAGCCTGACCCGGCAGAGCTACCCGGTCGGCATCGTGGTCAACGGCGCGGGGGAGCGGTTCCTCGACGAGGGTGCCGACTTCCGCAACTACACCTACGCCAAGTACGGGCGCGAGGTGCTCGCCCAGCCCGGCGGGCGCGCGGTGCAGATCTTCGACGCCACGACGCGGCCGTTGCTGCGGACCCTCGAGTACGACGTCGAGGGCGTCACCGAGGCCGTCGCGGACTCGCTGCCGGAGCTGGCGGAGCAGGTCGGCGTCGACCCCGAGGGTCTCGTCCGCACCGTCGAGGAGTTCAACGCGTCGATCGCCGAGGTCGGGTTCAACCCGGCGGTCAAGGACGGCCGCTCGGCGCGCAGCGGCTCGGTCGTGAAGTCGCACTGGGCGTCGCCGATCGCCGCGCCGCCGTTCTACGGCTACCCGGTGGCCTGCGGGATCACCTTCACCTTCGGCGGGATCCGGATCGACCCGCACAGCGCCGCGGTGCTCGACGAGGCCGGCGCGCGGATCCCGGGCCTGTTCGCGGCCGGCGAGATCGCCGGCGGCCTGTTCTCCGGCAACTACCCGGGTGGGTCGGGCCTGATCGCCGGCTCGGTGTTCGGGAGGCGGGCGGGGCGGTCCGCGGCGACCGGCTGAGTCGCCCCGGGGTGGCTGCGGCACTCGCAGCCTTTACAGCCACGGTCGGTGCGTGCAAGATGCATCCAGCTTGTATCCAATTCCCCGTCGCGATGCCGGGGACGACGAAGAGGTCGACCCACATGTCCCTGAGCCGCCGCTCGTTGCTCGGCGCGCTGGCCGTGGCCGTGCCCTCGTTCGCCCTGTCCGGGTGCGCCACCCCGGCCCCGGACCGGGCGGCGGACATCGGGATGCCCGGTGACCTGCTCCCCGAGCGGGTCCGGATGGTGATCCCGTACGCCGAAGGCGGCGGCACCGACGTCTGGGCCCGCTTCCTGGCGCCGCGGCTGACCGACGCGATGGAGGTCCCCTGCCGGATCCTCCCCGACAACCTCCCCGGCGGCGAGAGCATCATCGGCTCCAACCGCTACGCCCGGGAGAACGTCAGCGACGGCTCGTCGTTCCTGATCACGTCGGGGACGACGCACTACCAGTACATGCTCGGCCGTCCCGAGGTGGAGTTCGACTTCGCGGCGATGCGCCCGTTGCTGGTCAACGCCGGCGGCGGGGTGATCTACGGGTCGGCCGAGGCCGGTGTACGCGGGATCGACGACCTGTTCTCCGGGAACACCCGGCTGCGCTACGGGGGGATCAGCGCGACCGGTCTGGACCTCACCGCGCTGCTCGCGTTCGACGTGCTGAAGCTCGACGTCACCACGGTCTTCGGGCTCGAGGGCCGCGGGCCGGCCCGGCTGGCGGTCGAGCGCGGCGAGCTGAACATCGACTACCAGACCAGCTCGGCGTACAAGACGCAGATCGTGCCGCTGGCCGAGCAGGGCCGGGCCACCCCGCTGATGAGCTTCGGCCAGCTGGAGTCCGACGGCTCGGTGTCCACCGACCCGGCGCTGTCGGACCTCCCCACCGTGCGCGAGGTCTACCGCGACGCCTACGGGGAGGACCCGTCCGGCCCGGCGTGGGACGCCTACCGCGCGTTCCTCGGCGCGGGTGTCACCTACCAGAAGGGCATGTGGATCACGGCGGAGACGCCGGACTCGGTGGTCCAGCCGTTCTTCGACGCGACCCGGCGGCTGCAGCAGGACGAGGCGTTCCAGGAGGAGAGCGCGAAGGTCCTCGGCGGCTACCCGATCTACGCCGGCGACGAGGTGGACGAGGTCCGCTCGGTGCTGACGCTCTCCCCGGAGGTCCGCGCGTACGTCCTGGACCTGCTCGCCACCCGGCACCGCACCGTCATCCGGGGGGCCTGAGATGATCGACGCCGCACTGACCGCGCTGAGCGGGCTCGCCGAACCCTCGATGTTGCTGGCCCTGGCCACCGGCGTGCTCGCCGGCCTGGTGCTGGGCCTGATCCCCGGACTCGGCGGGACCGGCGCGATGGCCGTCCTGCTGCCCTTCGTCTTCCTGCTCGACACCGGCCAGGCGATCGCGCTGGTCATCGGAGCCGCCGCCGTCATCCACACCTCGGACACGATCAGCACGGTGCTGCTCGGGATCCCGGGATCGGCGTCGTCGAGCGTGCTGCTGCTCGACGGCCATGCGATGGCGAAACAGGGACAGGCGTCCCGGGCGCTGTCGGTCGCCTTCATCTCCTCGGCGATCGGTGGTCTGGTCGGCGCGATCGGGCTGACCCTGTCGGTCGCCGTCGCCGGACCGCTGGTGCTGCTGTTCGGCTCGCCCGAGCTGTTCATGATGACCGTGCTGGGCATCTCGCTGGCCTCGCTGCTGTCCCGAGGGAACGTGGCGAAGGGCCTGGTCGCGGCCTGCTTCGGGCTGCTGCTCGGCTCGATCGGGGTGGCCCCGACCTCGGCGGAGTACCGCTACACCTTCGGCTCGCTGTTCCTGGCCGAGGGGCTGGACATCGTGGCCGTCGCGCTCGGGGTGTTCGGCCTGGCCGAGATCCTCGCGCTGGTCGCGCGGCGCACCAGCGTCGCGCAGAAGATGGCGCTGGGCAGCGGCTGGGGGCAGGGCGTCCGGGACGTCATGACGCACTGGACGCACGTGCTGCGCGGGTCGCTGGTCGGGATCTGGGCGGGCATCCTGCCCGGTGTCGGCGCGACGGCCGGGTCCTGGCTGGCCTACGGGCAGGCTGTCGCGACATCGAAGGACAAGCGGCGCTTCGGCAAGGGCGACCCGCGGGGCGTCGCCGCGCCGGAGGGCGCCTCGAACTCGATCTCCGCCGGTGACCTCATCCCGACCCTGCTGTTCGGCATCCCGGGCAGCGCCGCCGCGGCGCTGCTGCTCGGCGCGTTGCTGGTGTTCGGGGTCGAGCCGGGGCCGTCGCTGCTGACCAACGACCTCGACGTCGTCTACACCATCGTCTGGTCGTTCGCGATCGCCGCGGTGCTCGGCGCCGCGCTGTGCTTCCTTCTGGCCTCACCGCTGGCGCGGCTGAGCTTCGTCCGGTTCCCGGTGCTCGCCGCCGGCCTGATCGTCCTCATGTTCACCAGCGCGTTCCAGGCCGCCCAGGAGTTCGGCGTCCTGCAGATCATGCTGCTGCTCGGGGTGGTCGGCTGGCTGATGAAGGTCTGCGACTACCCGCGGGCCCCGTTCCTGATCGGGTTCGTGCTGAGTATCCCGCTGGAGCGGTACTACTTCCTCACCACCAGCCTCTACGCCCCGGCCGAGTGGATGACCCGCCCGGCGGTGCTGGTCATGGCCGCGCTGCTGGCGGCGCCGCTGGCCGTGCGCCTGGTGAAGAAGGTGGTGGCGGCCCGCCGGACGCCTGTGTCCGGAACCGACGCCGGCGCCGGTGTGCCGACCGGCGGGACCGGAGACGCCGGGACCGGCGACGAGCGCGAGGGGACCGAGCGGACCGGGGGAGTGTCCACGCTGACCACCGGGGACGGATCCCCGGCGGGCCCGGACGGCACCGGTGGCGCGGACGGTCCGGACGGTGCGACGCCGGGTCCGGCGCAGGCCGAGCCGTCGCCGTTCACCGGCACCCGGTGGCCACTGGGGACCGCGGTGTTCTTCGCGGTGGTGTTCGCGTTCGGGCTGCTGACCAGTACCGGGTTCAGCGAGTCGGGCCGGCTCATGCCGCAGCTGGCCGGGGGCGCGGGGCTCGCGCTCGCCCTCCTCGTCGTGATCACGGAGTGGCGACGCCTGCGCGGGGCCGCCCCGGCCGGCGACGCCTGGAAGGGCGAGGTCCGCGCGATCGCGTCCGCGTTCGTCTGGCTGTGTGCCTACCTGCTGCTGACCTGGGTGCTCGGCACGGTGCTGGCCGCGCTGCTGTTCGTGCCGGTCTTCCTGCACGTCGTCGCGCGGATGCGCCCGGTCGGCATCGCGATCTACACGGTCGCGGTGGTGGGCTTCATCCTCACGATCAAGTTCGCCGCGGACATGGCGGTGCCGCTGGGATGGTTCACGCCGGGGTTCCTGCTGTAGGCGCTCCGCGCCTGTGAGTACTTTTCGTGGTCCCGGCCACCAAAAGTACTCACAGGCGGCGTCAGCCGCCCCCGAGCTTGGTGAACCGGATCCCGCGGGCGTTGCGCATGTGCCGCTTGCCCGCCTCCTCGGCCGCGTCCGGGTCGCCCGCGGCGATCGCCTCGATGATCTCGGCGTGCTCGGCACAGCCGGTGGCGTCGCGACCGGGGAAGGAGAACGTCGTCGGGGCGAGCCGGCGGACCGCCTGCTCGGCCTGGCCGAGGAAGCGCTCCAGGTAGAAGTTGCCGGCCGCCTCACGGATCAACCGGTGGAAGGTGATGTTGTGGCGGGACAGCGCCGCCGAGTCCCCGCTGCCGATCAGGGCCTCCATCTGTGCCTGGACCTCGCGCAGCGCCACGACCAGGCCGGGCTCGTTGCGCAGGGTGGCCAGCCGGGCGGCGAGGCCCTCCAGGTTCTCCCGGACCACGTAGAGGGCCAGCACGTCCTCGACCGACATCGGCGAGACGACCGTGCCGTGGTGCGCGGTCTTCTGCGCCAGGCCCTCGTCGGCGAGCCGGCGCAGCGCCTCGCGCACCGGGGTCCGGGACACCTCGAGGGTCGCGGCGATCTCGTCCTCGCGCAGCCAGGTCGACGGGGCGAGCACACCGTCCAGGATCGCCTCGCGCAGCGCGTCGGTCACGGCCTCGGAGGTCCGGCCCCGGGTCGGCCTGCCGGAGAGGTACCCCCGGATCGACGGCATGTGGTTCTCGTCGACGCTCACGCTCTGCCCCTCCTCCTGGCCGGTCCCTGTCCGCTGCCCGCGTATCCGGCTCGGATACTGCCCGTTCGACTCTACTGACGGTGCGGGCGAACAGGACGCACCTCACGCTCCCGGGTGTTGCGTACGCGTTGGATACAACTAGCATGCAATGTGAATCCGACAGTCGGGGCACGGGCCCGCGACGCGAGACGCGGGAGGTGGCCGTGCAGATCCCGGCGGTACTGATGCGGGGCGGCACAAGCAAGTGCTGGGTGTTCGACGAGCGCGACCTCGACCGGTGCGGCCTCGACCGGGACACCGCGCTGCTGCGCGTGTACGGCAGCCCCGACCCGCGCCAGATCGACGGGGTCGGCGGCGCGACCTCGACCACGAGCAAGGCCGCCGTCGTCGCACCCTCGGGGCGGGACGGGATCGACGTCGACTACACCTTCGCCCAGATCGGCATCGCCGAGGGGAAGGTCGACTGGAGCAACAACTGCGGCAACTGCTCGTCGGTGGTCGGGCTGCACGCCGTCCAGCAGGGCTGGGTCGCGCCGCGCGGTGAGGTCACCCGGGTGGTCGTCTACAACACGAACACCGGCAAGACGATCCTGCAGGACGTCCCGACCCCGGACCGGCGGCCCACCAACGCGGGCGACGCGATGATCATCGGCGTGCCGTTCCCCGGGCCGCGCATCGAGCTCGGGTTCGTCGACCCGTCCGGCGCGGTGACCGGGCGGCTGCTGCCGACCGGCCGGCCGCAGGAGAAGCTGACCGGGCGGCGCGGCACCGTGCGCGCCACCCTCGTCGACGCGGCGAACCCGATGGCGCTGCTGTGGGGCCCGGACATCGGCCTGAGCGGCACCGAGGACCCGGCGGCGGTCGACGCGGACGCCGAGCTGCTCGCCGACCTCGCCGAGTACCGCGCGCAGGCGTCCGAGCTGATGGGCATCGCCCCGGAGGCCGCGAGCGCCGACACCGTCTCCCGGGCGATCCCGAAGCTCGCCTGGATCGCCCCCGCGCCGGATCCGGCGGTGGCCGACGCCGCCGTCCGGATGCTGTCGATGGGGCGGACCCACCCCGCGCTGGCGATCACCGGGCTGGTGGCCGTGACCGGTGCCTGTTCGGTGCCGGGCAGTGTGGCACCACCTGGGACCGACGTGTCCGCGGGCCTGCGCATCCTCTCCCCGTCCGGTGTGATCGGGGTCCGCTCGGAGACGAACCCGGACGGCTCGCTGTCCGCGGTCTTCGTCGAGCGCACCGCCCGCCGGATCGCCACCGCCGAACTGGAGGCCTCATGACCGCCGCGACCACGCGCACGCTGACCCTCGGGGTGATCCGCGGCGACGGCATCGGTCCGGAGCTGGTGGACGCCGCGCTGCAGGTGCTCGGTGCGGCCCTGGCCGGTGTCGCCGAGCTCGACGTCCGCGAGGAGGAGGGTGGCGCACGCGCCTACGAGCGGAACGGCACGGCGCTGCAGGACGACGCGCTGGCCCGGATCCGCGGTGAGTACGACGCCACGCTGAAGGGCCCGGTCGGCCTGCCCGGCGTGCGCCGGCCCGACGGCACCGAGGCCGGCCTGCTCGGCGGCGTGCTGCGCGGCGGGCTCGACGCCTACGCCAACGTCCGTCCGATCCGGACGGTCCCCGGTGTGCGGCACGCCCTGCACCCGGACACCGGCCGGATCGACCACGTGATCGTCCGGGAGAACACCGAGGGCCTCTACCTCTCGCGCGGGCTCGGCGTGCGCAACGACCGGGCGGCCGCCGATCAGATGATGATGACCCGGCACGGGGTGGAGCGGATCGCCCGCTTCGCGTTCCGGCTGGCCGAGCAGCGCTCCGGCGCCCCGGCCGACGGTGTCCGCCGGGTGACCTGCGTCGACAAGAGCAACGTGCTGCGCAGCTACGCCTTCTTCCGCGACATCGTCTCCGAGGTCGCCGCCGAGCATCCCGGCGTCGAGCTCGACTTCCGCTACGCCGACGCCGCCGGGCACGACCTCGTCGCGGACCCCGGGCACTTCGACGTGGTCGTGACCGAGAACTTCCTCGGCGACCTGCTCAGTGACGTCGCCGCGGCGACCGTCGGCGGGCTCGGGATGTGCCCGTCGGGCAACATCGGCGACCACGCCGCCTACTTCGAGCCGATCCACGGCTCCGCGCCGACGATCGCCGGCCTCGACCGCGCGAACCCGGTCTCGCAGATCCTCGCGGCGGCGATGCTGCTGGACCACGTGGGTCTGCGGGAGCACGGCGACCGGATCCGTGCCGCGGTGGACGCGGCGTTCGCCGGTGGTGGCGTGGTGCTCGACGAGCGCGGGTCGCCGACGGTGGGGACCGCGGGCACCGCCCGGATCGTCGCCGGTCTGCTCAGCGGGTAGCGAGCGGCCTCACTCCGGCGTCCCGGCCCCCGTCGTTCCGCCGGGGGCGCCCGTCACCGACGCCAGCAGCTCGACGATCGTCGTCTCGGTCCGCCCGGCGTCGACGCCGAGCCCGGACAGCACGCCGTCGCCGTCCTCCTGCTCCAGCAGGGCCAGCAGTACGTGCTCGGTGCCGATGAAGTTGTGCCCCAGGCGTAGTGCCTGGCGGAAGGTGAGCTCGAGGGCCTTCTTCGCCCCGGCGTCGAACGGGACGAGGGCGGGGACGGACTCCGCCGGCTCCGGCAGCGCGGCGGTCGCGGCCGCGCGCAGCGCGTCGGGGTCCACCCCCTGCCGGGTGAGCAGCGCGTGGCCGATGGACTCGGGCTCGGCGAGCAGGCCGAGCGTCAGGTGTGCCGGGGTGATGGTGTCGTTGCCCGCGGCCCGGGCCTCGTTCTGGCTCGCGATCACGACGTTGCGGGCGCGCGGGGTGAAGCGCTCGAAGCCCTGCTGCATGTCGACGGAGCCGTCGGCCTTGGTGACGAACCGCTTCTGCGCGGCCTGTTTGGACACGCCCATGCTCCGGCCGATGTCGGTCCACGACGCGCCGGAGCGCCGGGCCCGGTCGACGAAGTGGCCGATCAGGTGGTCCGCGACGTCGTCGAGGTGGTCCCCGGCCAGCACGGCGTCGGAGAGCTGGTCGTGCGGGTCGTCGTGGACCGTCGTGATCGCGGCGATGAGGTCGTCGAGCCGGACGGTGGTGGTGAGGTGCAGCGGAGGTGTCATATCGTCAACAGTAGGTTGACGATGGGGCGTCGTCAACCCTGGGTTGACTGCGCGTCACGCTAGACCGGGCGAACCGGGCGTCGCTACCGTCCGCTGTCTCCGGTTCACTCGGACGCGTGAAGGACGGCAGATGACGCGACGCACGGTCACGCTCGTCGGGGTGCTCGCCGGGGTCATCGTCCTGACCGGCTGCGCCCGGACGTCGATCGAGGGTCTGCAGGTGCGCTCCGGTCCGGGGACCGGGCACGGCGTCGTCGGGACGATCCCGGAGGTCGGGACGCCCGTGCGCGTCGAGTGCTGGCAGCGCGGCGAGGCGATCTTCGGGGACACGGTCTGGTACCGGATCGCGTCGCCGGAGCAGGGATGGGTCACCAACTACTACGTGCGCACCACGGGGGACTTCGGGAACCGGTCCCGCTGCTGACGGGGTCCCGGTGTTCACTCGTGCTCGGGCAGCAGGGGCACCTCGAGGCCCTGGTCGCGCCCGATCTGGGTGGCCCGCGCGACCGACGCCGCGCCGAACCGGCGCCGCACCGCGTCCAGGGCGGAGTCGAGCGCGGGACCGGCCTGCCTGTCGAGGGGTAGCTCCAGCTGCAGCGCGTCGTCGCGGTCGAGGTTGGTCAGCGACAGCCCGAGCAGCGTGATCCCGCGCTCCCGGATCTCCGGTGTCGCGGCGACCAGCAGCCGCCGGGCGGCGGCCAGGATCGTCGGGGTGTGCGCGGTCGCCACCGGCAGCGTGTGCGAGCGGGTCACCCGGGCGTAGTCGCCGAAGCGCAGGCGCAGCACGACGGTCCGGCAGGTCCGTCCGCCGCCGGTCCCGGTGCCGCCGTCGCGGTCGCCGCCCTTCGGGGCGCGCAGCCGGCGGGCCAGCCGGTCGACGGTCCCGGCGAGGATCGCGTCCAGCTCCTCGGGGTCGCGCGGGCGCCGGCCCAGCGCGCGCTGCGACCCGATCGAGCGCCGGGTGCGGTGGGTGTCCACCCGGCGGGTGTCGCGGCCGTGTGCCAGCGCGTGCAGGTGCCGTCCCGCGGCCGGTCCGAGGAAGGACACCAGTGCGGCCTCGCCCAGTCCGGCGACGTCGGCGACGGTCCGCACGCCGAGCCCGTGCAGGGTCGCGGCGGTGACCGCGCCGACGCCCCACAGCCGCTCGACCGGCAGCGGGTGCAGGAACTCCAGCTCGCGGTCCGGCTCGACGACGAGCAGCCCGTCCGGCTTCCCGACCCCGCTGGCGACCTTGGCCAGGAACTTCGTCCGCGCCACCCCGACGGTGATCGGCAGGCCGGCCTCGGCGAGCACCCGCGCGCGCAGTCGCGCGGCGATCTCCCGCGGGGTGCCGGCGATCCGGGCCAGTCCGCCGACCTCGAGGAACGCCTCGTCGATCGACAGTCCCTCCACCTCGGGCGTCGTGTCCCGGAAGATCGCGAACACCGCGGCGCCGGCCTCGGAGTAGGCCGCCATCCGGGGCGGGACGACGACCGCGGCCGGGCAGAGCGCGCGGGCCTGGCGGCCGTTCATCGCCGTCCGCACGCCGTAGGCCTTGGCCTCGTAGCTGGCCGCGAGCACGACCCCGCCGCCGACGACGACCGGGCGTCCGCGCAGGCGCGCGTCGTCACGCTGCTCGACCGACGCGTAGAACGAGTCCAGGTCGGCATGCAGGATGGTGGCCAGGCCGCGCACGAACACATGTTCGCACATCCGGGCCCCGCCAGGGCGGGATTCAGCCGCCGGTGCGGCTCCGCCAGCGCAACCGGGCACGTCGTGCGGCCTTCGCGACGGCCTTGTCCGGGTGGTGCTCGCCGAGCTCGGCGAGGACGTCGCCGAGGTGCGGGTTGTCGAGCCGCCACAGCTCGTCGAACACGTCGACGGTCTCCGGCGGGAACTCGCGGGCGAACAACTCCGGCCACCGCTCGGACTCGATCGTGTCGATGGTGACGGCGAGGACGTCGACCGAGGCGTGTTGCAACAGTTCGGGTTCGAACTCGTCGGCGTCGGCGAGCCCGCGGCCGACGAGCCTGCGGGCGACCTGGCCGCGGTGCGGGCCGTCGAGGTGGGCGCGCAGCAGGTCGTCCACGATCCCCGCGCCGAACCGCTCGGCGGCGACGCTGGTCGAGGTGAGCACGACGACGAGCGGCCGGCCCGGATCGAGGGCCTCGGCCACGAACGCGGCGACCGCGCGCTGCTCGTCGGGCTGCGCGGCGAGCCAGGCGTCGATGTCGCGCCGCCACTCGTCGGGCGGGACCTCGCCGGCGAGTCCGACGATCTCGGCGGCGGACGCGACCGCGGGGTCCGGACGGGTGGGGAAGGCCAGGTTCTCCGCGGCCAGGACCAGCAGCGCGCAGGCGATGCCACCGGGGGTGAGCGTGACCCGGCCGCCGACACGGCGCTCCACGCGGAAGTACATCTCGATCCGCCAGTCGTCCCACCGGACGAGACCCAGCCGCTCCAGGCGTTCGAGGAGCTTCCCGGTGTAGAGCGACGCGACGTCGAGCTCGGTGTACCCCTCGTTCCACCCGAGGACCAGGTCGAGCAGCGCGGCGAGGTCGTCGAACGCCATCCCGTCCGCGGGGTGACGGAGCAGGGCCAGGAACGCCGGCGTCGCATCCTCGGCGGGATCGGGCAGCTCGGCCTCGTCCGCGTCGTCGTCGAGGTCGTCGTCCTCGCCGGTCATCTCCGCGAGCTGCGCGCTGAGGATCTCGAGAGCCTGCTCCTCGGCGTCGCCACCCGGTGTCTCACCGCCCCCGAACAGCTCCTCGAGGTCGAGGTCGTCGTCCACCTCGGCGGCCCGCCCGTGGTGCAGCACGGTGAGGATCCCGTGGTCACGGGCGGCCAGCACCAGGTCCTCGTGGGCGGTGGTGTCGTCGAGCCCGGCGAACCGCTCGACCGCGACGAGCCGCCCGTCCTCGCGCCGTACCGCGCCGGCCCGCACCGCCGTCTCCAGGATCAGGGTCAGCATCGGCAGCTGGTCGGAGCGGGCGAGCGTGCCGTGCTTGTCCGGCTCCTCTCCGGTGCCGAGCAGCTCGACGAGGTGCCGCGCGTCGGCCAGCCGCAGATTCCCGGTCGCGGTGAGCTTGCGCCCCTTGTCCCCGCACCATCCGGCCAGTGCGCGGGCGTCGCGCAGGATCGGGGCGGCCGCCGCGGATCCGGCCCGTTCGGCCGGCCCGGGGATCCGGACCGGGTCCGGCGGGCTGTCGAACTCCTCCAGCGCGGGGTGCGCGGGACGGGCCTCCAGCTCGTCGTAGGTGTCGGCGTAGCGGGTGCACACCCGCCGGACCTGCGACGGCCGCGCGCTGTCGGCGGCGATCAGCCCGTGCTCGTCGAGGTACTCCATGAACACCGCGACGGTCAGCGGGACCAGCCGCGCCGGGATCCGGTGCTCGGTCATCACCCGGGGACACCACGCGGCCAGGAACTCCTCGACCCGCTCCGTACGCCAGGTGGCGAGGTCGCCCCCGGCCTCGAGCCACTGGTACTGCAGCAGCAACTCGGCCGACACCGGCTCGGCGACCAGCTGGTTCTCGTCGAGCCAGTCGGCGAATCCCTCCACCAGCGTCGCCGCGCACTCGTGGAACGCGTCGTCCTCGTCCACACCGAACCGCATCCGCATGCGCCAGAGTGTGCCCGGTCGCGGGCGGCAGTGGTCGGATCGGCGTGTCCGGAGCCGGGTCGGCGCCGACCGGGCAGGATGGGCCGGGTCATGACCACCCTGTTCGCGCTGCTGATCGCCGTCCTGGCGATGGTCGGCAACACCGTGGCGGCCCTGTGGGAGGCCCGGGGGAGCCGGCTCGCGAAGTTCGGGCGACCGGTCTGGGCGCAGCCGTGGTTCCTGGCCGGGCTGTTCGCCGACGTCGTCGCCTGGGTGCTGACCGTCATCGCGCTGCGCTACCTGCCGGTGTTCGCGGTGCAGTCGATCCTGGCCGGCGCGATCGCGCTGACCACGCTCGCCGACCACGGCTGGAGCCCGTGGAACCTGATCCTGCGTGACCGCGCCGCGGTGCTGGCCGTACTGGCCGGGCTGGTGCTGGTCGCGGCCAGTGCCGCGCCGGAACGCCCGTCGGCGATGCCCGAGGCGGCGACCCCGGCCCTGCTGATCTCGTTCGTGGTGCTGCTGGTGCTGACCCCGCTGGTCTGGCGGGCCGGCCGGCCGATGCTGCTGGCGTTCCTGGCCGGGCTCGGGTTCGGCGGGACCGCGCTGGCGGTGCGCGCGATCCATCCGGGCCCGATCCGCTGGGAGACCGTCGGCGACCTGCTGCTCGACCCGCTGGTGTACGGCGTCGTGGTGATGGGGGTGCTCGGCGTGGCCGCCTTCGCCAAGGCGCTGCAGGACGGCGCGGTGGGCACGGCGACGGCGGTGCTGTCGGTGACCGAGGTGGTCGTGCCCGGCGTCGTCGGGATCGCGCTGCTGGGCGACCGGATCCGGCCCGGGTGGGAGCTCGGCGCGGGCCTGGGCGTGGCCGTCGCGCTGGCCGGGGTGATCGTGCTGACCCGCCCGGCACCCGAGGAACGCCGCCGTCGGGTGCACTAGCGTGCCTGTGAGTACTTTTGGGTGCCCTGACCCCGAAAAGTACTCACAGGCCGGAAGGCCTGGCGGGCCGACCGCGAGGAGGCGCTGCGCGCGCCGCACGGCTGGCTCGCCCTGACCGCGCTGCACTGGTTGTCGGGCGGCGACGGCGCGATCCCGGACCTGCCGGGGACGTGGCGCGTCGCCGACGCCGACACCGTCGCGATCACCGCGGCGGCCGCCGACGGCGTCGTGCTGCCGGGGGCCACCGAGCCGCTCGACGGGACCGCGGACGTGCGCCCCGCCGACGGCGCCCCCAGCGTGATGGTCGCGGTGGGGGAGCGGGTCGTCGAGATCGCCCGTCGCACCGACGACTACGCCCTGCGGGTCCGCGACCCGCGCGCGGTCACCCGGACCGCGTTCGACGGCGTCCCGGCCTGGGACTTCGACCCGGCCGCCGTCGTGACCGGGCGGTTCACCCCCTACGACGCGCCGCGCCGGATCGCCGTCGACGCCGTCGTCGCGGGGTTGCAGCACTTCCCGACCGCCGTCGGCGAGGTCGCGTTCACCTACCGCGGCACCGCGCAGCGCCTGGTCGCGCTGGCCGGCAAGGACGGTGGGCTGTCGCTGCACTTCCGCGACGCCACGTCCGGCGACACGACCTACGGCGGCGGCCGCATCCTGCGCACGGACGACCCGGACGCCGACGGCGCCGTGCTCGTCGACCTGAACCGGACGTTGAACCTGCCCTGCGCCTTCACCGCCTACGCGACCTGCCCGCTGCCGCCCGCCGGCAACCGGCTCGACGTCGCGGTCGAGGCGGGGGAGCGGACGCCGCCGCGGCCCGACCTCTCCTGATCGCGGGCCCGCCGCCGGTTGCAACGTGCGCGCAACCCGTGTCCCAGGTCACCATGGGGGTGTTCACTCACGGCTGTTGCCCCGATGACCGCGGCACGGGTGACGAGCACCCCCGCGGTGAGGACTCGCAGGAGGTACTCGTGACCGCAACGCAGGAGAAGTCCGCGGCCCGGACGACGGCCGAAGGTTGGCTGGCGTCCTTCGCGGACGCCCTGGCCGCCCGCGACGTCGACCGGGCCGTGTCGCTGTTCGCCGACGAGTGCTACTGGCGTGACCTGGTCTCCTTCACCTGGAACCTGAAGACGGTCGAGCACCACGACGGCGTCCGCGACCTGTTGACGTCGACCCTGGAGAACACCGACCCGTCCGGCTGGACGATCACCGCCGAACCCACCTCCGACGACGCCGGCGTCGTGCAGGCCTGGTTCGACTTCTCCACGGCCGTCGGGCGCGGGTCGGGGCACGTCCGGCTGATCGCCGACGGCTCCGGGGAGCCGAAGGCGTGGACGCTGCTCACCACGCTCGACGAGCTGAAGGGCCACGAGGAGCCGATGCGGGAGAAGCGCCCGTTCGGCACCGAGCACGGGGCGAACCCGGAGCGGGTGACCTGGAAGGAGCGGCGCGAGCAGGAGCTCGCGGAGCTGGGTCGCGACCGCGACCCCGAGGTCGTGATC
The DNA here is from genome assembly GCF_040105385.1 of Pseudonocardia nematodicida. Classification (NCBI taxonomy): domain Bacteria; kingdom Bacillati; phylum Actinomycetota; class Actinomycetes; order Pseudonocardiales; family Pseudonocardiaceae; genus Pseudonocardia; species Pseudonocardia nematodicida. Next base: position 78,403 of record NZ_JBEDNQ010000010.1, on the reverse strand, counting down.
ATCGGTGGCGGGCAGGGCGGGATCGCGCTCGGCGCCCGGCTGCGCCAGCTCGGCATCGACACGATCATCGTCGAGCGCAACGAGCGGCCCGGGGACTCGTGGCGGCGGCGCTACAAGAGCCTCGCCCTGCACGACCCGGTCTGGTACGACCACCTGCCGTACCTGAAGTTCCCGGACAACTGGCCGGTGTTCGCGCCGAAGGACAAGATCGGCGACTGGCTGGAGTTCTACACCCGGGTCATGGAGCTCAACTACTGGGGCTCGACGACGGCCCGCTCGGCGAGCTTCGACGCCGCCGACGGCCGGTGGGACGTCGTCGTCGACCGGGCCGGTGAGGAGATCACTCTGCGCCCGCGCCAGCTCGTCATCGCGCTCGGGGTGTCCGGGAAGCCGAACGTGCCCGACGTGCCGGGCCGGCAGCACTTCGAGGGCGAGGTACAGCACTCGTCGGAGCACCCCGGGCCGGACGCCTACCGGGACCGGAAGGTCGTGGTGATCGGGTCGAACAACTCGGCGTTCGACATCTGCGGGGCGCTCTGGGAGGTCGGCGCGGACGTCACGATGGTGCAGCGCTCGTCCACACACATCATCAAGTCCGACACGCTGATGTCGCAGTGCCTCGGCCCGCTGTACTCCGAGGAGGCCGTGCGCAACGGCATCGACACCCGCACCGCCGACATGATCTTCGCGTCGCTGCCGTACCGGATCATGCACACGTTCGAGAAGCCGAACTACGACGTCGTGCGGGAGAAGGACGCCGACTTCTACCGGCGGATGGAGGGCGCCGGGTTCGACCTCGACTTCGGCGACGACGACTCCGGGCTGTTCATGAAGTACCTGCGCCGGGGGTCGGGCTACTACATCGACGTCGGCGCGGCGGAGCTGGTCGCCGACGGGAAGGTGAAGCTGGCCAAGGGCCAGGTCTCCGAGTTCACCGAGAAGGGCGTGCGCCTGTCCGACGGCACCGAGCTCGAGGCCGACCTGGTCGTGTTCGCCACCGGCTACGGCTCGATGAACGGCCTCGCCGCCGACATCGTCGGGCAGGAGGTCGCCGACTCGGTCGGCAAGGTGTGGGGTCTGGGGTCGGACACCACCAAGGACCCCGGTCCCTGGGAGGGCGAGCAGCGCAACATGTGGAAGCCGACCCAGCAGCAGAACCTGTGGTTCCACGGCGGGAACCTGCACCAGAGCCGGTTCTACTCGCTGTATCTGGCGCTGCAGCTCAAGGCCCGCCAGGAGGGCATCCCCACCCCGGTCTACGGCCTCCAGGAGCGGCACCACCTGAAGTAGGCGAGGCGGCTGCGCCGCCTGTGAGTACTTTTCGTGGTCAGGGCCACGAAAAGTACTCACAGGCACGAAGTGCACGCGGCCAGCCGTCCCGTCCATCCCAGCCGCCGCAGCACGGCGGCGACCTCCCGCGCTCCCGCACACGGATCCGCGGACAGGTCCCGCCATCCGAACACCAGCCGTGCCCGTCCGGCGAGCTCGGCGGCGTTGTCGCGACGCCGGTCGCGGAATGCGACGTCGGCGCGGATGTGGGTGCGTCCGTCGAGCCGTACCGTCAGAGCGAATCCACTGGCGTCGTAGGTGACGTCCTCCCACATCGTCACGCCGTCGACCACGACGGGGACCTGCCGTGTCCCGGTCGGCAGCCCGTGCGCGAGTTCCACCCGGGTTGCGAAGAGTTCCTCGAGTGCCGACTGCACCCCGTCGCGCACCAGTCGGACCGCGTCGAGGAGCGCCCGCCGGTACCGGCGCGGAGGGCGTTCGACGATGCGCTGCTCGACCTCGACCGGTCGTACTGGGTGGTCGGTCATCAGCGTCAGGAGCAGGACCATCGCCTCGCGGGCGCTCACAGCGGCGACCGCGAGATCGACCGCCGTGTCCGCACGCGTGGTGCGCGGCGGCACGCTCGGAACGGCGATGTGTGGGTGGGCCCGGGAGCGGTGCACGACGATCTCGTCCGGCTGGGAGACCGCCGACGAGGTGTAGGGAACGGTGATGTGCACAGGGCCCGTGGTCACGACGAGCATCCGCCACTCCTCGGCGGCCGTGCGATGGCTGAGGATCGCGGACGAACCGCCGTACAGGAGCGCCCCGGCGATCCGCGATTCCCTCGGCGGCGGTCCGGTGAAGGTGGCGTACACGGAGCGGACGTACCCGTTCCACCGCCGGCCCTCGACCTGAGCGCGGATGCTCTCCGAGGTGACTCCGAACGCGGCGAGCTGGCCCGTGTGGACCATCCCGCTCTGCGCGTCGAGGAGTTGTTCCCACCGGTGCACCCGGTCGTTGTCGAGAACCTCACGGGGCACGGACCGCTGAGTCGTTCGCATACGGACAACGGTGCGTCGGGAGCGTCCCGTCCGACCCCGCGACTTCAGAGCCTGTGGACAGCCCGTGAGTACTTTTCGGGGTCCGAACCCCGAAAAGTACTCACGGGTGGCGCAGCCGCCTACACGTCGGCGGCGCGCTTCTCCGCGAACCGCCGCCAGGCGGTCCAGACGAGCCCGGCGACCAGCAGCACGTAGAGCACGATCGTGATCGGCGACGACACCAGCACCGCCGGGTCGTTGTCCGAGTTGGTCATCGCGTCCCGCAGCGAGTACTCGGCGAGCGGGCCGAGGATCACCGCGATCAGCACCGGCGCGACCGGGATGTCGTAGAGGCGCATCGCCAGCCCCAGCACGCCGAGGATCAGCATGATCACCAGGTCGACGGTGCTCGCCCCGGCCGCGTAGACACCGAACGCCGCGAAGACCGCGATGCTGGCGTACAGGTAGGACTTCGGCACCCGCAGCAGCTGTGCCCACAGTGGAGCGAAGGGCAGGTTGAGGATCAGCAGCACGATCATCGCCAGGAAGAACCCGGCGAGCAGCGCCCACACGATGTCGCCGGAGCGTTCCAGCAGCAGCGGTCCGGGCTGCAGACCGTACTGCTGGAACGCGGCCAGCAGGATCGCTGCCGTCGCCGACGTCGGCAGGCCCAGCGCGAGCAGCGCACCCATCGCGGTGCCGGCGGTCGCGTTGCCCGCGGCCTCCGGGGCGGCGACACCCTGGATCGCGCCCTTGCCGAACATCGGCTGCGCGCGGCGCCGGTCGAGCCGGCGCTCGGTGCCGTAGGCGAGGAACGTCGGCACCTCGGCGCCGCCGGCCGGGATGACGCCGAACGGGACGCCGATCGCGGTGCCGCGCAGCCACGCCGGCATCGCCTGGCGGATCTCCGCCTTGGACAGCCACCACCGCCCCTTGGGCATGACCGCCCGGGTGTCCTCGGCGCGGCCGTACTTGGCCGCCTGGGCGAACACCTCACCCAGCGCCAGCAGCGACACCGTGATCACGACGATCGAGACGCCGTCGAGCAGCTGCGAGGCGCCGAACGAGAACCGCGGCGTGCCGGAGGGCTGGTCGATCCCGATCAGGGCCAGGGACAGGCCGATCGCCAGCGCGGCGATCCCGCGGATCGCCGAGTCGGCGACGACCGCGGAGATCGCGATGAAGGCGAAGACGGCGAGCGCGAAGAACTCGGCCGGGCCGAACCCGGTCGCGAGGCTCGCCAGCGTCGGGGCGAAGAACACGACCAGCGTCGAGGCGACCATGCCGCCGATGAAGGCACCGATCGCGCCGGTGGCCAGCGCCTGAGCGGCCTTGCCGCGCAGCGCCATCCGGTGGCCCTCGAAGGTGCTCGCGATCGCCGTCGAGTTGCCCGGCGTGTTCATCAGGAAGCCGGCGATCGAGTCGCCGAACAACCCTCCGAAGTAGATGCCGGTGAACATGATCAGCGCGCTGGTCGGTTCCAGCACGAAGGTCAGCGGCAGCAGCAGCGCCACCGCCATCGCCGACCCGAGGCCCGGCAGCACGCCGACCGCGGTGCCCAGCAGCGCGCCGAGGAACACGAACAGCAGCGCCGAGGGGGAGAGGATGTCGGCGAAGCCGCCGAGCAGGTTGGTCAGCTGTTCCATCTCTACAACCCTCCGACGAAGCCGGCGGGCAGCGAGATCCCCAGCATCGCGCTGAACACGACCTGGACCGCGGAGGCCACTGCCAGGCCGGCCAGCACGATCGGCAGCCACTTCCGGTTGCCGAGCGCGGCGGCGACGGCGGTGAACAGCCCGGTCGCCGAGAGGATCCAGCCCAGGAACGGCAGGACGATGATGAAGCCGACGACGCCGCCGACGGCGGTGAGCACGGCGGGGACGTTCACGCCCTCGGGCGCCGGCGCGTCGGCGCCGGCCTCGCCGGTGCCGGGGTCGGTGCCGGGGTCGGTGCCGGGGTCGGTGTCGGTGTCGGTGTCGGTGGAGTCGGTCACGGTGGCGGACGGACCGCCCGTCGCGCCGTCGTCGAGGGTGGTGTCGGTGGTCGTTCCGGCAGGTACGGTCGCGGTCGTGGCGGCCGGGACCGCGTCGTACTCCGGACGCGGGCGCAGGATGTCGAAGGTCAGCAACGCCGCCACGACGAAGCACAGCACGACGACGATCCACGGCATCGTCGTGGGGCCGAACAGCCCGCCGTCGCCGACGACCTCCATCGTCAGCGTGCCGTAGAGCAGGAACAGCCCCAGCCCGGCGAGGATCGCGGGGACGACGAGTGCCCCCTTGGACAGGTGCACGGGCCGGCGCCCGGTGGTCACGGTCGGAGTGCTCATGCCAGCCCCAGCTCTTCCAGGAGGTCGTCGATCCGGTTCTGCTCGTCGACGAGGAACTGCTCGAACTCGTCGCCGTAGATCTCGCTGCGCACCCAGCGGTTGCGGTCGACCGCCTCGTCCCAGGACTCGGTGGCCATCATCTCGCGGGTGATCCCCTCGAGCTCCGTGCGCTCCTCGGGGGTGATCCCGGCCGGGGCGACCAGACCGCGCCAGTTGACGAGGTCGACCTCGGGGTAGCCGAGCTCGTCCATCGTGGGCGCGTCGACGCCCTCCAGCCGCTCCGGCGAGACGACGGCCAGCACCCGCAGCTGCCCGGACTCCACCAGGTCGCGGAAGTCGTTGTACCCGGAGATCCCGACGCCGACGGTGCCGGCCGCGGTGGACAGCAGGCTCAGCGTGAGCTCGCCGCCGCCGGGGTGTGCGGTGTAGACGATGTCGTCGGCCGGCATCCCGCGCGCCTGCGCGATCTGCGCGGCGACCATGTGGTCGATGCCGCCGGCCGAGCCGCCACCGATGGGCAGCGCGGCGGGGTTCGCCTGCCACTCGGCCACGAAGTCGTCGAAGGTCGTGAACGGTGAGTCGGCGGGGACCGCGATCACCTCGAAGTCCTCGGCGAGCCGGGCGATCGGCGTGGTGTTCTCCAGGCCCGCCGAGCCGGCCTGGCTGATCCCGCCGAGCATCACGGTGCCGGTGACCATCATCGTGGTCTCGTCGCCGGCCAGTCCGGCGAGCTGGGCGAGCCCGATGGTCCCGCCCGCGCCGGGGATGTTCACGACCTGGACGGTGTTGACGACGCTGCCGGTGCGCATGGCCTGCTGCGCCTCGCGGGCGACGAGGTCCCAGCCGCCGCCCGCCGCGGCGGGAGCGATCATGGTGAGGTTGGAGCGTGCCGCCTGACCCTCCCCGGACCGGGCGGCGTCGGCGAAGGCGGTCACCGCGAGTGCGGCGACGACGAAGATTCCCAGGGCTGCGATGACCTGCCGTCGTGGCATGGGGCGAAACGTAAGCACATGCACCGGTCCGATGACCACGTCAGGGCCGGGAACTCTGTGTTCTCTGTGAACACTATGAACTCAACCCACGACGACGTCGTGGCGGCGCCGCGGCTGGTTAGTGTCTGCGCCGTCCGCACGCGCTTGATGGGGAGCGACATGACGATCTGTGTGGCCTACGGGCCGACGCCCGAGGGTGCCGCCGCGCTGGACCTGGCGGTCCGTGAGTCCCGGCTGCGAGGTGCCCCGCTGGTCGCCGTCGCGACCGCGCGGCAGGAGAAGTTCGACGCCGACGGCCACGACGGCGGTGCGCTCCGGACCGAGCTCGAGTCGCAGCTGGGCGACCTGCGCACCGACGGCGATCCGGACGTCCGGATCGAGATCGTCGACGACGGCGGCGACCCGGCCGAGGCGATCCTCGACCTGGTCGTGGGGGCCGGCGGGGAGATGCTCGTGGTCGGCGTGAAGCGGCGCAGCCCGGTCGGCAAGCTGCTCACCGGCAGCACCGCGCAGCGGATCATCCTCGAGTCGCCGATCCCGGTCCTGGTGACCCACGCGGGCCGATAGCGGCGGTGCGTCAGCGGGTCAGTGCCGCCGTCCCCGCGGCGGCGACGCTGGCCCGCCAGATCGTCATCGACGCCCACAGCACGAGCACCTGGACCGGCAGCGGGAGGGCGTCCGGCAGCTCGGCGACGTAGGTCGGACGGACCGCCCCGCTGCGCCACACCCGCCCGGCCTCGTTGACCGCGTCGGCGGTGGTGAGCAGCGAGAACCGCTTCCCGACGCCGGACCCCGCCAGCCGGTACTTCAGGTCACCGAGCTCCACGTTCCAGTGCCGCTTGGTGACCGGCCCGTCGGCCGTGCGCAGGATGGTGGCCCGCAGGTCGCCCTCCAGCGCGAAGCGGGCGATGCCCTCCGAGCGCAGCGCATACGGGTGGCCGTCGATCATCAGGTCGCGGTGCGGCTGGTAGCGGTTCCGGGCGGTCCAGCCCGTCACCGGGCGGCCGTCACGGCTCACCTCGTAACGCACGGCGAACAGTCCCACCCGGGACGACGTAGCACGGAGCACCCGGACAGCCTGCCACCATCGCGATCATCCGGGGAGTAGGCCGTCCGGGTATCAGCGAGCCCGTGCGCTGCGGATACGGCAGGATTTCGACTGATGACGACGGGTGACCGGGACCGGACGGCGGCGTCCGGGCGGGAGGCGACGGCGGGCCGCGCGACGGTGACGGCCCTGCTGGCGGCGTGCGCCGGCGTCGTCGACGTCTGGGCGGTCGTCGCGCTGGGTGGTGCCTTCGCCGGCGTCGTCACCGGGAACCTGGTGACCGGCGCGCACGCGCTCGTCGCGGGCGGGTGGGGCGAGCTCTTGCCGCCGGCGGTCGCGGTCGCCGGGTTCGCGGCGGGCGCGGTCGCCTGGTCGTCGGCACGACGGCGGTGGCCGCACGCCATCGGGTGGCCGCTCGCGGCGGAACTGCTGGTGTTGACCGCGTCGGCGGTCGTCTGGGCCCTCGCCGGCGACCGGGCCGGGGTGCGGACCGCGCTGCTGGTCGCGGCCGCGTTCGCGATGGGCGGGCAGAGCAGCATCTCGCTGCGCCTGGGCCCGTCGAGCACCTACATGACCGGGACGCTGACCGGCGCGCTCGCCGATCTCGCCGCCGGGGCCGGACGGCGGTGGTCGGCCTGGCGGCAGCTGGGCGGGATCGTCGCGGGCGCGCTGGCCGGTGGGGTGCTGCTGGTGTACCTGCCCGCCGCCGTTCCGGTGCTCGCGACGGTCCTGCTCGGCGTCGCGCTGGGCGTGCACCTGCTCGACGCCCGGCCCCGGTCCGCGCCCGGGTGATCGACGGTCGCGGAGCGGGCGGCCCGCGTCGCCGTCCGGAACTGCTGATCACCAACGGGAATGCCGGATCTCCACCCATCGTTGCCTACGCTCAGCATCTGCCCGGCGTCATCGATGCGTGGAGCGGATGACCAGTTCGACCCGGCCGACCCGTTCGACCCGGCCGATCCGGCTCGATCGCAAGGGAGTGCCGTGAGGCTCCGGTTCCGAGTGTCCCGACCGGTCGCGTTCGCCGTCGTGGCGGCGACGTTCCTCTGGTTCCTGGCGGCGTCGTCGGCGCCGTCCCCGCTCTACGTCGTCTACCAGGAGCGCTTCGCCTTCACCGAGTTCACCCTGACCGCGGTGTTCGCGGTCTACGTGCTCGCGCTCATCGCGGCGCTGTTGGTGGTCGGGAAGCTGTCCGACCACATCGGACGGAGGCCGGTGCTGCTCGGTGCGCTGGCCGTGGAGATCGTGGCCCTGGTGCTGTTCCTGGTCGCGGACGGGGTCGGCTGGCTGCTCGCGGCCCGGATCGTGCAGGGCCTCGCGACGGGTGCCGCGACGGCGACGCTGCCCGCCGCGCTCGTCGACCTCGCGCCGCGTCCGGAGCGGGCCGGGCTGGTCAACGGCATCGCGCCGCTGTCCGGGCTGGCGCTCGGTGCGCTCGGGTGCGGCGTGCTGGTCCAGTACGCGCCCGGGCCGACGCGCCTGGTGTGGGTGCTGCTGCTCGGCGGGATGCTGGTCGCGACGCTCCTGGTGGCGCTGATCCCGGAGACGATCGACCGACGGCCGGGTGCGTGGGCGTCGCTTCGGCCGCGGGCCTCGGTGCCGGTACACCTGCGCGGGCGGTTCGGTGAGCTCGTGCCGATCCTGCTGGCGTCCTGGTCGTTGACCGGGCTGTACCTCTCGCTCGGACCGTCGCTGACCGCCCGGGTGTTCGGCGTGGGCAGCCACCTCGTCGGCGGCCTGGTGGTGACGGCGCTGTGCGGGACGGGTGCGCTGACCGCCTTCCTGGTCCGGCGGCGGACGCCGGAACGGGAGCTCTTCGGAGCCTCCGCGCTGCTCGCGCTGGGCACGCTGGTCACCCTCGTCGGCGTGGCGAGCGGTCTGCTGACCGTCGCGGTCGCCGGGACGCTCATCGCGGGCGTCGGGTTCGGGGCGGCGGCGTTCGCGACGTTCGGGACGCTGGCCGGCATGGCCGGCCCGCACGAGCGCGGCGCGCTGTTCGCGGCGACCTACACGCTGGCCTATCTCGCCTTCAGCGTGCCCGCCATGATCGCCGGGGTCGCCGCGACGTTCGGCGACCTGCGCACGACCGCGCTGGTCTACGGGGGAGTGGTGGTCCTGGTGGCGGGCGTGGCGACCGTGCTGGGCCGGCGGGTGCGGGAGACCGTGCCCGACGAGCGCGGCACGCCGGTTCCCTCGTCCGGGGCATGATCGTCGTCGTCGGTCGCGCACGACCGACCGCTCGTCTCCGTAGCGCACGGTGAGCGTTCGTCACCGGTTGTCGACGCCCGCCCGGTCGTGATCACAATGCCCGCCGCTTCCGGATCACTCCGGTCCGGGGCTCGACCGGATCCCCGAGCGGGAGGAGAACGAGCACCATGGCAGGACGGCATCGCAGGCAGGCGACGGCCCACCGGCACCTCGTCGGGGTCGGCGCGGTGACGGCACTGGCCGCGGCCCCCTTGGCCACCGTCGGCACCGCCACGGCATCGGAGTCCTCGTCGTCGCCGACCGCGCCGTCCGTGGAGCGGACGTCCACATGGGACGAGCTCGCGCACTGTGAGAGCACCGGGAACTGGCAGGCCGACACCGGCAACGGGTTCAAGGGCGGGCTGCAGTTCCAGCCCTCGACCTGGGAGGAGTTCGGCGGGCTGGAGTACGCGTCGAGCGCCGAGCTGGCGTCGAAGCACGAGCAGATCGACATCGCCCAGAACGTGCAGGAGGGCCAGGGCTGGAAGGCGTGGCCGGCCTGCACGGAGAATCTCGGCTGGCGCTGATCCTGCTGAACCGGCCCGGCGCGGGCACACTCGTGATCCATGAGCGCCGACCTGGATCCCGTCCGGCGGATCGTCGCCGAGGACAACGGGCTGTGCACGGTGGCCGTCGTCCGGGCAGACGGCACGCCGCACACGTCCCTGGTGAACGCGGGCGTGCTGACCCACCCGGTCAGTGGTGAGCAGGTCGCCGGGTACGTGACCTACGGACCGGTGAAGCTGCAGGCGTTGCGCGCGCGGCCCGCGACGTCGCTGCACTGGCGGTCCGGATGGCGCTGGGTCGCCGTCGAAGGATCGTCGGAGATCATCGGGCCGGACGACCCGGTGCGCGGTGTGGACGTCCCGCAGCTGCTGCGAGACGTCTTCACCGCGGCCGGGGGGACGCACGACGACTGGGCCGAGTACGACCGGGTCATGGCCGAGCAGGGGCGGGCGGCGGTGCTCGTCGCGCCGGTGAAGGTCGTGGGGAACTTCTGAGCACTCGGGTCTCAGCTCTGCTGAGAGTGGAGGGTGTCGAGCATCATCGCGGCGACGTCGCGGACCTGGGTGCAGGTGTCCTCGACGGTGCGTTGGTCGGCGTCGGGTGCGACGGGGGTGACCTGCATCTGCGTCCGCACCGAAGCCTCGTCGGCGACGTCGATGACGACCTGGCAGAACGGGAGCCCGGTTCCCTCCGCGGGCGGTGAGCTCTGTACGCCGCCGAATCCAGCGACCGTCACGATGGCCGACGTCGGTTCGGCGTCAATGGCGACGGCGGCCTCGGAGGCGAGAGTCTGGAAGGTGAAGCCGACTCCGTTCACGCCCATCCACGCGCACGCACGAGACGTGCCGCCCTGGGCGGTGCCCACGGAACCCGGCCGCAGACCGAACGTCTCCCGCTGCGTGTCCGTCAGGGCAGCGCAGGGGTCGACAAGATCGACATCGAGAACGTACGGGCGCTCTGGGAACGCACTGGACGTGGCGCAGCCGGCCAGTCCCGTCAGGCCGACCACGATTGCGACGAGGCGAATCCGTACTCTCACGACTCGATCGCAACCTTCCCGAAGGCCGCCTCGAGCTGCGAATCGTCGAAGGCGTACTGCTCCGCGTTGCGACGGAGTGCATCTACAGCCGCATGGAGTTCGACACAATGCGCCCAGTGGGTGGCGACAATTCGATCGATCTTGGTTTGAAACGCGCGCCGAGCGTCCTCAGAGATCGGGTCCTTGCCGCACAGCCCTACCTGGAGATCCCATCCTCGGGTGAGGAGTTCGTTCTCGATCGCTTCTGCCTGTCTGCGCAAGAGCGACGCGACCTTCAGGACGCTTTCGACATCGACCTGCGACACCAGGTCGTCGATCGCCCGCTGTTGCTCGGAGCTGAGTGACACTCGGGCGAGCGTAGGTCACCAAGTGCTCCCTCGGGCCGGAACGCCGAAACCATCATCGCGATGTCGGAGTGCCCGGACCATCAGTCGGCCTCGAGAACAGTAGACATCGGGAAGTCTTCGGTGCCGAGGAAGTCGATCAATGCTTCCCGCACGCCACTACGCACGTCGGCGAGGTGCTGGAAGTCCAGGCCGACGAAGCTCCGCCCGGGCCGGTACTTCACGAAGGCAGACCACAGCCCGTCCTCGCGATTCGCACTCACCGTGTACGTGCGCATCGGCGTTCCTCCGTCGGGTGCCCGGGCCGGGCAATCACGATGCGTGCCGGACCGCGAACCGCTGGCCCGATCCCAGCATCAGGCGACGTCGACGGGTCGGGGTTTGCGGCGTGGGAGTTGTTGCGGGTCGATCCATTTCGGTGGGATGAACTCGGGGATCCCGTCGCGGATGCGGACGGTCCAGGCGGAGTGGTGCAGTAGCCGGTGGTGGACCTTGCACAGCATCACGCAGTTGCTGAGCTTGGTCTCCCCGTCGAGTTCCCAGGGGTTGATGTGGTGGACCTCGCACCAGGACGGGGGCCGGTTGCAGCCCGGGTGGGCGCAGCCGCGGTCGCGGACGGCGACGGCGCGGCGGATCCCGTCGGGGATGGTGCGCTTGACCCGTCCGACGTCGAGGGGCTGACCGGCGCCGTTCATCACGATCGGTACGACCGCGGCGTCGCAGGTGAGCATCCGCAGGCTTTCGGGGGTGCACTGGCCGCCGAAGTCGAGCAGTGCCCCGCGGGCCCGGTTCTGCAGGTCGGCGAGCCCGATGACCACGTGGATGACCGGGCGGCGTCCGCCGACCTCCGGGGTGAGTGAGGTGGGTCCGTGGTCGAGGGTGTGGGAGCAGATCTCGGCCAACGCGTCGGCGGTGCGTTCGTCCCAGGACCGGTCGTCGAGGTTGTCCTTGGGCGCGGACAACGCATCCAACGCGGTGGCGATGGCGTCGAACATGACCGCGTCGTCGTAGCGGCCGGTGATCCGCCCACCACCGCCGGTCCGGTTCGGGATCACCTTCACCGTGTTGATCTCCGGCGGGGGTGCGTCGTCGGGCTCGGGCCCGTCCTCGTCGAGGGCTTCGACCAGCTGGGTCGCCCAGGAGTGCAGCTCGGAGGGGTTGTAGACGCAGGCGTGTTCGGCGATCGTCTGCTCCGCCGCTTCGAGGCGAGCCGGGTCGATCCGCCGCGCGGCGTGGGAGGACAGCACGGTGGCGATGACGTCGACGTGGCGCAGACTGAGCCGGCCGTCGGCGAACCGCTCCGCGGTGGCCGGGAGCGTGGCCGGGAGTTCGGTGCCGTCGAGCTGAGTCCGGGGGTGCACGTGCTCAGCGGCCCGGACCCGGCGCTTGGCGTCGGCGCGGTCGACGTTGAGCAGGTCGGCCAGCGCGAGGGCGGGGTTGCGGTAGCCGCGGTCGGTGAACGCCCCGCGCCGGTCCAGATCCGACACCGTCGCCACCGTGATCCGGTCCAGCTTCCGGATCGCGCCTTCGCACAGCGGCAGGAGCGAGAGCAGGTCGGTGTCGGTGCCGGTCTCCCGGATCTCGTCCATGGCGGCGAACGCCTCGGTGAGGAGGCGGTGCGCGGTGGCGACCGGGCCGGTGGACATGACTTCATGATACCCGAACGCTAGTTCGAGCTTCGGTCAGTTGTCGCAGGTCAGCGACCACTCGGCGCCCAGACGGGGTGCGAGAACCGGAGACGGGGTGCGAAGTCGGCTCAATGTCATTCGGGCGCTGGTGACACGGCGTCGAGCCTCCCTTCGAACGGGCTCCTGTTCTGGGTTCGTGGCCCGGGACGTCGCCGCAGGCGTGAGCGCGGCGCAGCGCCGCCGGGGCCGGTTCGCCGACGCCGGCGCCTCACCGGGCCAGCCCGCGCGCTGCTTCCAGGCGTCGGCGACGTCACCGGTGAGCAGCATCGACCGCGATGTCACCCGTTGCCGAGGTCGTTCTCCGGTCCGCGTTCCACGAGCGTCGTGAGTTCGAGCGATACGCGATCGGGAACAGAGGTCCCGATCGCCGCCGGAGCGCCGGCCCAGCGACGACCCTCCCGCCCATGACCACCTACGCCCACCACCCGTCCGCGTCGTCGATCATCGCGACCTGGCCCACCGGCGCAGGCGCCGTCGCCGAGCGCGTCGCCCGGATCCCCGCGTCCTGCGACGACGCCCGCGCCCGCCATCTCGCCCAGGCTCTCGACCGGCTCTCGTCACGGATCTGGATCAGCTACTTCATGTCCGTCGAGTCGGTCCCGGAACCGAGCCGGCTGTCCGGCATCCTGCGGCGCCCCAACAATCCGGTCGGCATGTTGCTGAAGAGGGCCGACGACGACGTCGATGAAGCCGCGCACGCCGTCGGGCGGCTGCTCGTGGAGATCGACGACCGGGGTTGTCGCGAGGCGGTCGTGCGCGAGGTCGAGAAGGAACTTGCGGCCGTGCGCTCGGCGTTCGACGACGACATGACCGGGCGCGCGCAGCAGGCCGTCACGCGGATCCGACCGGTCCCCGACTCCGATCAGGTCGCCAGGGCACAGGCGTTGCTGCACGAGGTGCCGCTGGGGTCGGAACGCCTGTTCACCGAGGTCGGGCCCACTGCGGCGTGCGTCGCCGCGTTCGAGTGGCTCGTCGGCACGGTCGCGGTCACCGACCGGCGGGGCCGCTACGGCTCCACGACGATGCTGCTCCAGCGTGCTCAGCTCCTCTCGGATCGCAGCCTGCACATCGCGATGGCGCTGTTCGCGGATCGGACGATCGACGCCAGGGAACTGATCGTCGACGTCCTCCGGGAGGCGATGCTCACCAGCGCCGGCGTGTATGTCGCCCTCCGCCTCGGCGACTACGAGCAGGCCTACGAGAGCGACGGGTACGACGACTACGAGGGCTACGACGACCATGAGGACTACGACGACTACGAGCAGTACGACGACACCGGGCCCGATGAGGACGAGATCGAGGAAGCGCAACGGAAGCTGACCGCGCTGCTCCAGCCGGCCGATCCCGGCCGGTCGCTGCTCGAAGGCATCATCACCGGGATTCAGGCCTGCTTCGAGCTCTACCTGGAGGACACCGCCGAGGCCGAGGTCCCCGACCCCGACCCACGCCTCACCGGGCCGCACTGGTCCGAGGAGATCCGGCAGCGGTTCGACGCCGAGGTGCGCGAGGCCGTCGAGACCAACCGGAAGGCGTTGCGCGGCTGACGGATCGTGGGTTGCCTCCCGGTGGTGCATCTTCCGATCGTGCGTCGAATGCGGACACGGCTCGCCAAGTCCGACAGGATGGGACGGTCAGGGCGACGCCCGTCCGGTCGCCCTCGACGAACGCCACGAGTACGTCGAACGCGGGGGCAGCAGAGCAGTGACGAAGCTGAGCACGATCCTGGACCAGATCGACGCGGGATCGATGCTCCTGCCGGAGTTCCAGCGCGGCTACGTGTGGAACCGCGACCAGGTCCGCGGGCTGATGAAGTCGCTCTACATGGGATACCCGGTCGGTGCGCTGCTGGTGTGGGAGACCGAGGGAGCCGACCAGGCCGTTCGCGGCGGGACCGCGACGGCCGGGCAGAAGCAGATGCTGCTCGACGGTCAGCAGCGGGTCACGACGCTCTACGGCATCGTCCGCGGGAAGCCGCCCGAGTTCTTCGAGGGCGACCCGGCCGCCTTCACCGGGCTGCGGTTCCACGTCGAGACCGAGACGTTCCAGTTCCACGCTCCGATCAAGATGAAGGACGACCCGCGCTGGGTCGACGTCACGGCCCTGTTCCGCGACGGCATCGGCGGCACGGCCCAGGCGCTGGGGCAGAACCCCGAGACCGCCGAGCGGCTCTACACCGAGTACCTCCCGCGGATCCAGCAGCTGGTCAACATCGGCAACCGCGAGTTCCACATCGAACAGATCACCGGGCCGGACAAGACCGTCGACGTCGTCGTCGACATCTTCAACCGGGTCAACTCCGGTGGCACCAAGCTGTCCAAGGGTGACCTCGCGCTGGCCCGGATCTGTTCCGAGTGGGGCGACGCGCGTCCGACGATGGGCCGCAACCTCGCCCGCTGGGCCGAGGCAGGCTTCCGGTTCAACGCCGACTGGTTGCTGCGCAACACCAACGCAGTGATCACCGGACGGGCGCCGTTCTCCGCGCTGGAGAACGTGTCGGCGGCGCAGTTCCAGCCGGGACTGCACGACACCCTGCACCACATCGACCACCTGCTCTACCTGATCGGCACCCGGCTCGGCATCGACCACGACCGCGTGCTGTTCGGCCGGTACGGGATCCCCGTCCTCACCCGTCATCTGCAGAACCGCGGCGGCCGGTTCGCCGACGGCACCGAGGCCGACAAGGCGCTCTACTGGTTCGTGCACGCCGCCTTGCGCGGCCGGTTCGCGGGCGCGTCGGAGACCGCGCTCGCCAAGGACCTGGAGACCGTCGACAAGGGCGGTATCGACGCGGTCATCGCCACGATCAGCCGGTCCCGCAAGGGGGCCATGACGATCGACGCGCAGGACTTCGAGGGCGTCGGCCGGGGAGCCCGGTCCTACCCGCTGCTCTACCTGCTGACGCGCGTGCGGGAGTCGCGGGACCTGGTCACCGGCAACGTGCTGGGCTCGGAGAGCAGCGCGATCGAGGTGCACGAGATCTTCCCGAAGGCCGAGCTGGTGAAGGCGGGGTACTCGCGCGCCGAGGTCAACGCGATCGCGAACTTCGCGTTCGTCGGGCCGGCGTCGGGGACGCAGTTGTCCGGTGCGGACCCGGCTTCCTACCTGGGCTCGCTCGACCCGGCGGCCCGGCAGTCGCAGTGGATCCCGGACGACCCTGCACTGTGGACGATCGAGAACTACCGGGCGTTCCTCGACGCCCGTCGCGAGTTGCTCGCCGCCGCGGCCACCGGGCTGATGGACGACCTCTACGCCGGGCGGATGGCGTGGGGGCGGGAGATCCAGGCCGTCGACGTCGTCGAGGAGACCGCCGAGTCCGACGCGCGCGCCGCGCAGCTGGCGTCCCTGGTCGAGGAGCTGTCCGAGCTCGGCTTCGCCACGCCGGAGCGGGACGCCGAGATCCCGGACACCGAGACCGGCCGGGTGCTGGCCGTCGCCGAGCTGTTCTGGGAGCGGGGGCTGCAGCCCGGGCAGGGCAACCCTGTCGTGCTGGAGCTCGACCACGAGGACGCCGACCTGCCGCGGCTCGCGGAGCTCGGCTACGACGTGTTCACCACCGTCGACGCGCTGCGTGGGTACGTGCAGCGGTTGGGGGAGGAGGCGGCGGGGGAGAGCCCCGTCGTGTACGAGCCGGAGACCTTCGAGGCGCCGCCGGAGGATGGCGAGATCGAACGCGTGGTGTTCGCCGCGATGGAGACGTGCCGCGCCGAGCTCGGCTACGACCCCCGCTACTTCCGCGAGATGGTGCTGCTGCACGGCGCGGTCGGCGCCGTCCGACGGCTGCTCGCCTCACCTACTCCCAGCGACGGCTTTGTCCGGCTCTGGGAGGCCGGGCGGCTCGATCTGTCGGTGGAGGCGATGGCCGTCGACCCGCGGTTCGCGGTCCTGTTCGGCGAGCACGAACGGGCCGTCGCGCAGGCACGACTCGACGGAGTTCGACGGACGGCCGAGCAGGCGGTCTGACAACCGGCGCCTGCAGCTGTTCGAGCGGCCCTCGGCGCGCACGAGATGACCGGCGCCGAGCGGAACGCGGCCCGGCCGAGCAGTCGCCGCGGGCGTCGCCAGTGAGCATCGAGGCGCTGGTTCCGGGTGGAAGCCTCTGCACGACCTTTCGGGGCAACCCGTCACGAAGTCGTCTCGTGCCGATACACGTCCCGAGCGCCCAGCCATCCTGTCGCTCCCCGATCGGAGATCGATGCACGAGATCCTCGGTAAGGCCCGCACAATCCGGGAAATGCTCGACGGTGCCCGGTACGCGATCGACTACTACCAGCGTGAGTACCGCTGGGAGACCAAGCAGATCCAGGAACTGCTCGACGACCTGACCGGAACGTTCCTCCAGGAGTTCGATCCGGGACACGACCGCAGCGCCGTCGCGAAGTACCCCCACTACTTCCTCGGCTCGGTGATCATCAGTCGGCGGGACGACACCCGGTACATCGTCGACGGCCAGCAGCGGCTGACCAGCCTCGCACTGCTGCTCGTCCTTCTCCACCGGCTGCAGGCGGACCGCGACGACCGCGTGCCGGTCGAGAGTCTCGTCTGCTCGACCCGGTACGGGCGCCGATCCATGAACCTCGACATCGACGACCGCAATCCGTGCATGGAAGCGCTGCTCGAAGGGCGCGACTACGACGTGGCCGAGCGCTCCGACTCGGTACGCAACCTGGTGGCCAGGTACGAGGACCTGGAGACGATGTTCCCGGCAGAGATCCGGGACGGAGGACTCCCGTACTTCGCCGACTGGCTGCTCGACAAGGTGCACCTGGTCGAGATCACGGCGTTCTCCGACGAGGACGCCTACACGATCTTCGAGACGATGAACGACCGCGGACTCCAGCTGACCCCGACCGACATGCTCCGCGGGTACCTCCTCGCCAGGATCGACGAGCCCTCCCGTCGCAGCGTCGCGGCAGGCCTGTGGCGGACGCGGGTCCGGGCGTTGAACGACGCGGGCAAGGAGGTCGAGCCCGACTTCTTCAAGACGTGGCTGCGCACCCAGTACGCGACACGGACCAGAGCCCGGACGAAGGGAGCCACCGCCGAGGACTTCGAACGGATCGGCACCCAGTTCCACCGGTGGATCCGCGAGGCGCAGAACCAGATCGGGCTGAACCGATCCGACGACGTCTTCGAGTTCGTGAACCGCGATTTCGAGTTCTACAGCCGCTGGTACCTCACGATCCTCGACGCCGCGGCCACGCTCCGCCCGGGACTCGAACGCATCCACTACACCGCACAGCTCGGCTTCACGCTGCAGCATCTCCTCCTGATGGCCCCGCTCGATCCGTCGGACGACGAGAGTGGCGTCCGCTCGAAGCTGGACATCGTCTCTCGGTTCGTCGACATCCTCGTCACCCGGCGGATCTGGAACTTCCGGAGCATCGCCTACTCCACGCAGCTGTACGCGACGTTCGTGACCATGCGCGACAGCCGCCGGCTTTCCCCTGGTGATCTCGCCACCTACCTGCACGAACGCCTCATGACCGAGTCCGAGACGTTCGACAGCAACGACGGGCTGCGCATCCATCAGCAGAACCGGTACCTGTTGCACCGGGTGCTTGCCCGGCTCACCGACCACGTCGAGACCGAGTCTGGCAACGCCTCCCGCTACGCCGAGTACGTCGCCGGTGGCCAGGGCCGCTACGAGGTCGAGCACATCTGGGCCAACCACCCCGAGCGGCACACGGAGGAGTTCCCGCAGGCTGCGGACTTCGCGATGATGCGGGACCGGATCGGCGGCCTCCTCCTGCTGCCCAAGCGCTTCAACGGGAGCTACGGCGACCTGCCGTACGAGGAGAAGCTCCCGCACTACCTGACGCAGAACCTGCTGGCTCGGTCGTTGCACGCGCAGTGCTACGAGCGCAATCCGGGGTTCCTCGACTTCATTCGCCGATCGGGCCTGCCGTTCCGCCCTTACGACCACTTCCGGTCCGCGGAACTGTTGGAGCGGTACGAGCTCTATCGGCAGATCGCGAAGCGGATCTGGGATCCGGAGGACGTCCTGCGGGCTGGGAAGAGGAGATCGGAGCGGTGAAGCCTCGGCCGACACGACCAGGCTGGCCGAGGTAGGGCAGCGACTCGTCGACAACACGCGCCCTGACTATCCTGAAGTCTGGCGAGATGGCGCGTCGTGGTCGGCATCAGCTACCCGGAGGCAGCGGTGGACAGGGATTCGCGGCGTGCGGTGACGCTGGACGAGGTCCGCGGCAGGCGCGTGCAGATCCTGGATCTGGGGCGGCATGCAGGGATCAGCAAGCGGTTTTCACCCAGGTCGCCACCGTCATCGGCTTGAAACAGAGGATTCGGGACCGGGTTCTCGCGGAGGCCGTACCGGTGTGACCCCGCGACTCGCACACCAGTTCGCCGCAACCGCCCCGGGAACGAGCCGGCGGGCGTCCCCATCGGGAGGTGGCCGCGAACGGTGACACGGTGCCGCGGAACTGTCGGACCCTCTCGTTACCCTCGCCCCGTGTCCGACCCCACTCCCACGCCCGGTGCGCTCCCGCTCACCGAACGCGTCCGCCTCGAGGCGCTGCGCTACGCCTCGGGCGAGGAGGCGGTCACCTACATCGCGATCATGCGGCTGTTCACCGGCGAGATCGCCGGCCTGCTCTCGGACCAGTCCGCGGCCGAGGTCCGGGCGAGCCTCGTCGAGCAGGGGTTCGAGCTCGACACCGACACCGTCGACGACCGGCTGTCCTACCTCGTCGAGCACGGCAACCTGGCCCGGAGCCCACGCGAGACCGAGGCCCGCAGCCTGCGCGAGTACCTGCAGAACCGGTCCCGCTACCAGCTCACCCAGCGCGGGGAGATGGTGCACAGGTTCGTCGAGGAGCTGCTCGGCTACAGCGACACCGCCCGCGAGGTGTCCACCGAGATGCTCGGCGGCATTCTCGCCGGGCTGGGTGACCTGGACCGGCTGGACGAGGCGGCGATCGCCGTCGCCGACCCGGACGGCCTCGCCCGCTCGATCGGGACGCTGTTCGCGCAGTTCGAGCGCCTGGTGTCGTCCACCCGGGACTTCTACACCTACCTGTCCCAGGTCCTGGTCCGTTACGACCTGGACCGCGACGAGTTCCAGGCGTTCAAGACCGTCCTGCTCGACTACCTGCAGCGCTTCGTCGACGAGATCGGCCGGCACATGCCGCAGCTGTCCGACGTGCTGGTCTGGGTCGAGCCGCGGGTGCCGGCGCTGTGCGCGCGGGCCAACTCGGGAGCCCGGCTGCAGGGCGTGGACGGCAGCGTCGCCCGGCGGACCCAGGGGCTCGACCCGGCGGACTGGTCCGGGCTGCACGCGTGGTTCGTCGGCGGTGCGGGCCGGGACTCGGATGCCGCAGGGGTGCGCCGGCTGGCGACCGACGCGATGCGCGCGCTGCTGGTCAACCTGCGCCGCATCGCCACCGGCCGCCGCGAGCAGAGCCGCTACGGCGACATGCTCACCCTCGCGAGCTGGTTCCACACCGCGGACGACGACACCGCGCACGCCCTCTGGGCCGCCGCCTTCGGCCTCTACTCCTGCCGGCACCTGGCCTTCGCCGCGGACGACGACGCCGACCCGGTCCCGGCGACGGCGTCGTGGTGGCGGACTCCGTCCGCGGATGTCCCGGTGGCGTTGCGGCGGCACGGCGCCCGCACGATCCGGGGTCGGGCGGGCCGGCGCGACGACTACTCCGCGGCGAAGGCGGCCCGGATCGCCGAGCGGGAGCGGGCCGAGCGTGAACGGGCCGCGGCGCTCGCGGAGATCGCCCGGCACCGTGGCGCGCTCGGGACGGCCCGGATCTCCGACCGTGCCCGGGCCGAACTGCTCGACCTGTACTCCCGCGCGATGGTCGGCAACGGGCGTCCGCTGCGGGACGGGGCGACGGCCTCGGTCGACGTCGGTCCGGTCGAGGGCGCTCCGGGGGGATGGCGGCTCACCGTCTCGCGCACGCCCGGCGCCGGAACGGTGCTGACGAGCCCGGCGGGGCGGCTGGAGCTGTGCGACCTGACGGTGTCCGTCGAGCCCGCGTCGTGGGAGGAAGAGCGCGCGTCGTGGGAGAAGGACGCGTCGTGGGAGAAGGAACAGGAGGGCACCGGATGAGCCGGGTCGAGCGGCCGGCTCCGGCCGAGGACGTCCAGGCCGTCGCGGAACGCCGCCGCGCGGCCCGCGCGCTGCTGCGCCGACCGCTCCTGCACGCCGACGGCCCCGGTGCCGACGACCTGCGCCTGGTCCGGCGGCACCGCGCCGAGCTGGAACGGCTCTTCGCCGACGGACTGGGCTACCGGCTGGTCGTCGAGCCGGGAGCTGCGCGGCTGATGAAGTCGGGGCTCGGCCGTGACGCCGGCCGTCCCCTG
Organism: Pseudonocardia nematodicida; assembly: GCF_040105385.1. Taxonomy (NCBI): domain Bacteria; kingdom Bacillati; phylum Actinomycetota; class Actinomycetes; order Pseudonocardiales; family Pseudonocardiaceae; genus Pseudonocardia; species Pseudonocardia nematodicida. Next base: position 57,563 of record NZ_JBEDNQ010000010.1, on the reverse strand, counting down.
CTGCGCCGCAGCGGCCGGCCGTTCGGACCGCGGGCGTACGCGCTGCTGTGCCTCACGATCGCCGCGCTCGGCCGCGCCCGCGGCCAGCTGCTCGTCGACGAGCTGGTGGCGCAGGTCCGGTCCGCGGCGGTCGACGCCGGGATCGACATCGACCTCGACGCGATCGCCGACCGGCGGGCGCTCTACGCCGCACTGTCCGCGCTCGTCGACCTGGGGGTGCTGCACGAGCGCGACGGCGATCTGGAGCACTGGGCGGAGCAGCGCACCGCGTCGCTGCTCGACGTGCGGCGGGACCGGCTGCCGTTGCTGGTCTCGGCGTCGCTCGGCGGTCTCGACGGCCCGGGCGACCTGCTCGACGCCGCCGCGCTGCCGTCGGCGGCGGGCGGTGCGCGGGTCGCCGTGCGCAGGCGGCTGGTCGAGTCCCCGGTGCTGTCCACGTCTGCTCTCACCGAGGAGCAGGCCGAGTGGTGGCGCCGCAACCGCAACCGGGAGCGCGAGTGGTTCGCCGACCGGTTCGGGCTGGAACTCGAGATCCGCGCGGAGGGTGCGCTCGCGGTCGACCCGGACGGCGAGCTCACCGACCGCGAGTTCCCCGGCGGGGGATCGGGTCGCCAGTTCGCGCTGCTGCTGCTCGAGCGTCTGGCGGAGGGGCTCCGACCGGCCGCCCGGGAGCGGGATGCCGGTGACCGGACCTGGTTGCGGGTCGATCCCGGCACCCTCGCCGCCGCGGCGGACGCGATCCACGCCGAGTGGGGGCGTGGCCTGAAGAAGGAGCACCGGGAGGATCCCGCCGCCGCGCTCGCCGACGCGACGGTGGTTCTGCGCGACTCCGGCCTGGTCCGCACCGAACCGGACGGATCGTGGCTGCTGCACGCGGCCGCCGCGCGCTACGCCGTCCGGGCCTCGATCACCGAACCCGACGGCGGGCAGCCGTCCCTGTTCGCGCAGCAGGAGGAGCCGACATGACCGGCGAGCGGTTCCGGCTCTCGCGCGCCGGAGTACTGAACGTCTGGCAGTACGACGACCAGGTCTTCGAGTTCGCCGGCGGGCGCCTGCTGCTGCGCGGTTCCAACGGCGCCGGGAAGTCGAAGACGCTGGAGATGCTGCTGCCCTTCGTGCTCGACGGCGACAAGGCGCGGATGACCGCGTCGGCCCGGCACCACACCAGCCTGCTGTGGCTGATGCTCGACGGCTACGACGGGCAGAACCGCGCCGGCTACCTCTGGGTCGAGCTGGCCCGCCCGGGGGAGACCGTGATCTGCGGCGTCGGGATCCGGGCGTCGCAGTCGGCGCGGGCCGCGTCGGCCTGGTACTTCACCTGCCCGGGCAGGGTCGGGGAGGAGCTGCTGCTCGAGGACGACGCCGGGCCGCTCGCGAAGGACCGGCTTCGCGCCGCCGTCGAGGAGCGGGGCGGGCAGTTCTTCGAGTCCCCGCGCGCCTACAAGCAGCACGTCGGACGGTTGCTGTTCGGGCTGGACCCGGACCGCTACGACGAGCTGCTGCGCCTGCTGTACTGGCTGCGTCAGCCCCAGGTCGGCGAGGACATCGAACCGGCCCGGCTCGCCGACCAGCTGATCCAGGCGCTCCCGCAGCTCGACGACGATGCGATCCGCGCCGCCGGCGACACCTTCGACGAGCTCGCCGCCTTCGGCGAGCAGCTCGACCGGCAACGCCGCAGCGCCGAGGCCGTCGCCGCCTTCGCCGAGGTCTACGCCGCCTACGCCCGCGAGACCCTCCGGCACCGCGGCGCGGATCTGGTCGCGCAGCACACCGAACGCACCCGTCGCCACCGTGAGGTCGAACGGTGCGCCGACCGCTCCGCACAGGTCGCCGCGGACCTCGACGTCGCGGCGACCGAGCGGGACGAGGCCGGGGCCGAGCGGGCGACGCTCGCCACCCGGCTCGAGCAGCTGCGCCGGGACCCGATGCTGCGCACCCAGCGCGAGCTGGAGTCGCTGCAGGGCCGGGCCCGCGACCTGCGGAGATCCGCCGAGGACGCCGAGCGGGTACGGAGCGCCGCCGACGCGCGTGCCGGCGCCGCGACCGCCCGGGTGCGCACCGACGGGGCGGCGCTCGTCGCCGATCTCGACCGGCTCGCGACGGCGACCCACGAGCACGCGGCCGGGCTGCGCGGAGCCGGAGTCGACACCCCGCTCCCGGTGCCCGGCGGACTGCGGGTCTCCGCACTCGCGGCGGCGGCCGACGCCGCCCCGGTCACCGAGGCACTCACCGCGCACCAGGCGGCCGTCACCGCAGCCCGACCCGCGGTGGGCCGCCGGCTCGCCGTCGTCGAGCACGTCGAACGGGCCCGGTCGGCGCTCGACACCGCGACCGGCGACCGGACGCAAGCCGAACGGGACGCCGCCGAGGCCGAGCAGCGGGCCGAGGAGGCCCGCGGATACCTCGCCGACACCCGGCGGAACGCCGACGCCGCTGAGCAGGCGTTCACCACGGCCCTCGACGCCTGGCGCGGCGCCCCCCGGGCCGTGTCCTTCGAGGTGCCGGGCGAGCTCGACGCGACCGCCGTCACCGCGCTCGCCCCGGACTCCCGGGCGGCCGCGGCACCGGAGCTGCGCCGGCACCGCGACGAGGAGAAGGACGCCGGCGCGCTGCGCGCCTCGCTCGACCGGGAGATCGCCGAGACCCGGACCGTCCGGGACAGCGTGGCGACCGAGACCGATCCGGCGCCACCGCCACCCGGGTGGGCGCGCGACCGGCGGGACCCGTCCGACGGCGCGCCGCTGTGGCAGCTGATCGACTTCTCTGGGACGGTCGGCGACGGCGACCGCGCGGGCCTCGAGGCGGCGCTCGAGTCGTCCGGCCTGCTCGACGCGTGGGTGCGGACCGACGGTGCCGTGCTCGGCCCCGACCGGCACGACATCGTCATCCCCACCGGTGCCGCGGTCACCGGCCCGGCACTCGGCGACCTGCTGCTCGCCGACCCGCCCGCGCGATCGCCCGTCACGGCGGCGGTGGTCGACGGGGTCCTCGCCCGGGTCGCCGTCGGCGAGCCGGCGTCGGAGCCGGATGCCGGCGCCGTCGTCGCGCCCGACGGGCGGTGGCGCCTCGGCCCGCTGACCAGGCGCAGCACCAAACCCGCCCCGCAGTACATCGGGGCGACCGCCCGCGCCACCGAACGCGCACGACGGCTGGCGGAGCTCGCCGCGTCGATCGCCGCGCTCGAGGAGCGGCGGGATGCGGCGGCCGGGACCGAGCGTGCCGCCGCGCGGGCGGCGGACGAGCTCGAGGCGTGGCTCGCCGCGGTCCCGCCGTCCGGTGATCTGCTGAGCGCCTGGACGCTGCTCGAGGAGCGGACCGGGACCGCGGAGCGCAGCGAGCGGATCGCCGCCGCGGCCGAGGCCGCCGCGGCCGGGGCACGCGGCCGGGAGGCGGCCCGTCGGCGCGAGCTCGACGAGCTCGGCGCCGTCCACGACCTGCCGATCGACACCCAGGCGATCGCGGCGCGCCGCGAGGCGTTGCGGGACCTCGACCGGCTGCTGGAACGGCAGCTCACCACCGGGGCGGAACTGCAGCGCCGGCTCGGACGGTGGACCGACGACGCGGAGACCGCCGACACCGCCCGCGCCGAGGCCCAGCAGTCGGCGGAACGCGCCCAGGACGCCGACCGTGAGGCGACCGGAGTGGAGGAGGCCGCCCACGAGCTGGAGAGCTCCATCGACGCGCCCGTCCAGGAGCTCCGCGGCCGCATCCGGACGGCCGAGGAGCGGGACGGCGAGCTGGCACGCAGGCTGCGCGCACTGGAGACGACGATCGCCGAGCTGCACACCGCATCCGGGCAGGCGGGCCAGGCGGCCGAGGACGCCGCCGCGCGGCTCACCGAGCACGAACCGGTGCTCGCGGCCGCCGTCACCGCCGTCGCCGGCCTCGACGAGACGCCCGGTCTGCTCGACTCCGGCGCCGGGGACGAGGTCGAGATCCCGCCCGGGACACTCGACCTGGCCCGCGGGTTCACCGCCGGCGGTGCGGTCCCGGCCGCCGTCCTCGCGCTGGCCCGCCGGCTCACGGACCTGCCCGAGCCGGGACGGGCGTCCGGCACCGTCGCGGTGTTCGCGGCGCTGCAGGAGGCCACCAGCGGGCCCGCCGCCGACGTCGACCCCCGGGTGACCGAGATCGGCGGCGCGCTCGCCGTGATCGGCCGCGACGACGCGGGGGAGCACCCGATCGCGGTGCTCGCCCGCCGGCTGGCCGCCGGCGTCGAGCGGGACGCAGACCTGCTCACCGACCGCGAGCGACGGCTGTTCGAGGAGCACATCCTCGGCGAGCTCGGGGAGTCCCTGCGCGGCCGCCGGCAGGAGTCCGAGGAGCTCGTCTCCGAGATGAACTCCCTGCTGCGCGGCGTCACCACCAGCCAGGGGATCGCCGTGGCCCTGCGCTGGAACCTGCGCGACGACGTGCCCGGCGACGCCCGCCGCGCCGTCGAGCTGCTCGGCCGCCCGGTCGGCTCGCTGCTCCCGGCCGAGCGCGGGGAGCTGCGCGACTCGCTGCACCGGCTGATCGAGGCGTCCCGGTCGGAGTCGCCCGAGGACTCCTACTCCGAGCACCTCGCCCGGGCCCTGGACTACCGCCGGTGGTTCGCCTTCCGGATCCGCTACACGCGGCCCGAGACGCCCGGGACCTGGGCCGACCTGCACCGCAGGTCGCCGTTGAGCCAGGGCGAGCAGAAGGTGGTCTGCTACCTGCCGCTGTTCGCCGCGGCCGCCGCGCACTTCAGCTCGCTCGCCGGCGCGGCGCCGCACTCGCCGCGGTTCGTGCTGCTCGACGACGCCTTCCCCAAGATCGACGTCCGCACCCACCCGCTGCTGTTCGGCCTGCTGGTGCAGCTCGACCTGGACTTCGTCGTGACCAGCGAACGGCTGTGGGGCGACCACGAGACGGTGCCGACGCTGGCGATCTACGAGGCGTTGCGCGACCCGGCCGAGCGCGGGATCGCGCAGTACCGCCACCTGTGGGACGGCCGCCGACTGCAGGCGATCCCGTCGTGAGCGCAGATCCCTCGTGAGCGCAGGTCCCCCGTGAGCGCCGACCCGCGGCCGTTGCCGGCGTGGCTGACCGACCCGGCGCTCACCCGGGTCTGGTCGACCCTGCACGACCGGCTCGCGGCACGCGGGCGCACCGCGGAGGGCCGGGTGCGGATCGCCGGCCTCGACCGGTCCGAGCGGCACTCGCTGGCCGGGCTGCTGGGGCGCCCCGTCGTCGCGGCCACGGTGACCATCGATCTCGCCGACCTCGACTCCGGGCTGCGGGACCGGTCCGGGGTCGGCGGCCTGCTCGAGGTCGTCGAGGCCGTGACCGGGAGGACCGTGGCCGACCGGCCCGGTGACCGCGAGCGACGGCGGGCGGAACGCGCCGCGCCGCTGGAGACCGCGCGCGCCCTGCTCGGTCACGCACCCTGGTGCGACGACTGGGTGGCCGGAGTCCGGCGGTCGGGAGTCCTGACCCGCAGCCGCGATCCCGACGCGGCCGTGCGCCGCGCAGCCGCGGTGCTGGCCCGCCTGCCGGAGCCGGTGTCCCGGACCGAGCTCGCGGCGACCGCGGCCGGCGGCGCCCACGCCCTCGACGACGGCCGGGTCACCACCGCGCTGGTGCTGCGCGCGCTGGCGATCCGGTGCGGGCAGGAACCGCCGTCCGACGCGGCCGGGCGCCGGGAGCTCTGGGAACGCTTCGGCGTCCGCGTCGACCTGGTGTCCACGACCTGCCTGACGCTCGGGCTCCGCTGCGACGGCCCGGCCGGGTCCCGGCTCGCGCTCGCCGCCGAGGCCGGCGACCCCGTCCACCTCACCCCCTGGGACCTGCGCCGCAACCGTCCCTCGGCCTCGCACCCGGTGCTGGTCTGCGAGAACCCGCGGGTCCTGGAGGCGGTGGCGGAGCGGTACGGCGGGACGGTGCCGATGGTGTGCACGAGCGGGCAGCCGTCGCTCGTCGCCCACGATCTGCTCGTCCTGCTCGCCGCCGACGGCCCGCTGCACTACCACGGCGACTTCGACTGGCCCGGCATCGCGATCGCCAACCGGATGGTCGAGCAGGTGGGGGTCGTTCCCTGGCGGATGACCGCGGAGGACTACGCCTGCGCGGCAGGGACGGCGCAGGTACCGCTCGCGGGGGACCCGGTCGACCCGGTGTGGGACGCGGAGCTGGGAGCCGCGATGCGCCACCACGGGGTCGCGGTCCACGAGGAGGCCGTGCTGGAGCGGTTGCTCGGGCGCCTCGCTGATCACGGTCCCTGACCGGCCGGCACGGACACGAGGCCGGTGGAACCGATCGCCCGCCGCCGTCGTCCAAGCCCCATGACGACCACGGCTCCACCCACCGCAGATCTCGGCCCCGTCCTCTACGACGGCCTGCTCGACTCCGCCCGCCGCAGCCGTCGCTGCCCGGTCTGGCTCGCCCCCGCGACCCTGGAACGGATCGGCCGGCGCGCACCCCGGCCGATCCCGGTCCCGACGGTCGTCCGGACCGGCGCCCGGCAGATCCTGACCGACTGGTGGCCCGGCCCGTGCCCGCTGCGCTGCGGGTGCCGGGACCCGTTCGTCGGCGCGTTCCCGCCGCGCCTCGTCCGCGCCGGTTCCGACCGCTCGACGTTCCGCGGAACGCGGCGCGCGGCGGTCGGGTTCGCGGCCGAGGTGGGGTCGTGGTCGTCGCTGGCGGTGCTCGACGCGGTCCGGCCGGCGGACGTGCCCGCGGCGCTCGGCTGGGCCGCCGACGCCGAGCGCGACCCGCTCGCCGTCGCGACCGTCCTGCGGTCCTGGGAGAGCCGGTTCGGTGCGCTGCTGGTGCACGTCGGTGAGACGGCGCTGCTGCTGTCGGTCGCGGACCCGCCGGTCACCGACGACGAGTGCCTGCACGTCGCCGCGGAGCATCTCGCGTTCTGCCCGGACCGGACCGACCCGTGGACCGGGGCGGAGCACACCCTGCGCAGCTACGCCGACTCGATCCGCGGCGCCCGCAGGTGGCGGTTCCGCTGGGACTGATCGCGGTTCCCGGTGCCCGACCGCAGACACCCGGAACCGCGCGGGACCGGACGTCGTCCAAGCCGCATGACCCACACCACCACCGGCCCGGCCGGATCACCGACCTTCCCCGAGAAGCCCGACCCCGTCCTCTACGGCAGCCTCCTGCGCCGCGCCCACGTCACCGGTCGCTGCCCCGTCTGGGTCCGCCCCGACGACCTCGAGCACACCCTCGACCGCCCCGCCGATCCGGTCGAGCTGAGCCAGGCGATCGACGCCGTCGACGGCCGGGAGGTCCTCGCCCGCTGGTGGCCCGGACCGTGCCTGCCCGAGTGCCCGTGCGGGGACCCGCTGCCGGCGGCGATCCCGCGGGCCGCGATCCCGGACGCCGAACCCCGGGACCTGGCGCTGCGGCCGGCGACGTTCGACGCCGCCGTCGCGCTGGTCGGGTGCTGGCCGTCCAGCCTCGCCGTCGTCGACGCGTTCCGGCCCGCCGACACCCCGGCCGTCCTGGGCTGGGCGGGCGCCTGCAACTACCCGTCGCGCGACCTGGTCTCGATGGCGGCGGTGCTGCGGTACTGGGAGTCGCGGTGGGGCGCGGTCGTCGTCGAGCTGTCCCGGTCCCGGATGGAGCTGTCGGTGGCGCGGCCCCCGATGTACGACGACGAGTGCGCGCAGGTCGCCGGCGAGCACTTCGCCTTCTGCCCGGACGCACAGGACCCGCAGCGCGGCGACGGCTACGTGTACACACTGGACAGCTACGCCCGGAAGGTCCGCGGGGCGGACTCGTGGGGATTCTGGTGGGACTGATGACCACCTACGCCCACGATCCCGCCCGGTCCGCGATCGTCGCGACCTGGCCGACCGGCGACGGCCACCTCGCCCAGCAGGTCGCCCGCGTTCCGCGGAACGCCTCCGACGAGCTCGCCCGCCGGACCGCCGCGGCACTGACCACGTTCTCGGCCCGGCTCTGGGAGTCCTACGGCGAGCTCACCGCGCACGAGATCCGGCCGTTCCGGCTGATCGAGGCCGTGCGCCACCCGGGTCTGCCGGCCGGCGGCATGCAGTCGATCACGGGCGACGACCGTGCCGAGGCCGCGTACCTGGTCGGCCGCATCCTGGCCCGCGCTCCCGGGCGGGCGTTCGCCGACGCGGTACTCGCCGAGGTGCGCACCGAGATCGACGCCGTGCTCGACGCCGACGACGGAGCCCTCCGTGGACGGTCCCGGCAGGCGGTCGTCCACCCCCGGCCGGACGCCCCGGCCGACCAGGTCATCACCGCGCACTCCCTGCTCTACGACGACCCGCTCGGGCCCCGCGCGCTGCTGACCGAGGTCGAGCCGCACGCCGCCGGCCTCGCGCTGCTGCGCTGGCTGCGGGCGGCCGCCGAGCACGTCGCGGGACTCGTCGGGCACTCGGTGGACGACGTCGTCGCGCTCGCGGAGGCGATCGGGCACGAGGACCTCGCCGTGGCCCGGTACGTGCTGCGCGACCGGGACGCCACCGACGAGCTGACCGTCCTGGAGATGTTGCAGGAGGCGGTGCTGGCCGGGCGTGGCCGGCTCCTCGTCTGCCCCGATGCCGACGGCCCGGCGGTGGGGTCCGACGAGCACCGGCACCGCGTCGCCGGCACCGTGCTGGACCCGCGCGAACCCGGGGCGAGCCTGGTCGGTGGCCTGATCCGCGGGCTGCAGGGCTGCTTCCACGTGTACGTCGACGAGATCCGGAGCCGGGAACGGGCCGACACCGACATCGCGAACCCGGGATCCGAACCCGACGACGAGCTGCGGGCGCGGTTCGACGACGAGGTGCGCTTCGCGGTCCGCACGTCCGGCAGCGATCCCGGAGGCCGGTCGTGATCGCCTACGCCCACGACCCGGTCGTCGACCAGTTGCGAGAAATGATGGACGAGCACCGACCGGGTTGACCCGCGACGCTCCCGTCGTCCGTGTCCGGCTTGACCGCGGCACCCGGTCGGTATGTCCTGTTCGCAGGGGAACGATCCGACCGGGGGACGGACATGACCATCGACGAGGGACGCCCGCGGCTACGCGGACCACTGGGCACGACCGGCCGGGCACCGGCGCCCGACCTTGCCCGCGGGTTCATGCTGCTGCTCATCGCGCTCGCGAACACGCCCTTCTACCTGTACGGCCGGGCGACCTCCGAGGCCGGATTCCACCCGGTCGACGGGTCGATCCCCGACAAGATCGTCCAGGCGGTCCTGATCATCGGCGTGGACATGCGGGTCTACCCGATGTTCGCGTTCCTGTTCGGCTACGGCCTGGCCGTGATCTACCGGCGCCAGGGCGAGAACGGGACACCCGAGCCGGACGCGTTCCGGCTGCTGCAGCGCCGCAACCTGTGGCTGATCGCCTTCGGGTTCGTGCACGCCCTGCTGCTGTGGGGTGGGGACGTCCTCGGTGCCTACGGGCTCTGCGGGCTGCTGCTGGTGTGGCTGTTCGTCCGCCGCGCCGACCGGACACTGCTGATCTGGGCCGGGGTCGGCACCGGTGTCCTGCTGCTGCTCGCGGCGTTCTCGGTGGTCGGGGCGCACGTCACCCTGTCGACGGGGCAGGCGGCGGGCGGCGGTGCGATGCCCGACTTCGTGACCGCCAGCGCCTCCGCGGAGAACCCGCTGGTCGCGATGGGGGCCCGGCTGATGCTCTGGCCGTTCCTGGTCCTGGCCCAGGGCCTGTTCGGGCTGGCGGTGCCGGTCGCGGTGCTGCTCGGGTTCTGGGCGGCACGGCGGCGGGTGCTGGAGGAACCGGCACGGTACCGGCGGCTGCTCCTGCCCGTCGCGGTCGCCGGCATCGCGATCGGCTGGCTCGGCGGCGTCCCGCACGCGCTCGCGCACATCGGTGTCCTGGGTGGTCTGGGCGAGGTGATGTGGGTGTTCTCGACCGTCCAGATGATCACCGGTCTGGCCTGCGGGATCGGCTACGTGGCGCTGTTCGGGCTGATCGGGAACCGGCTCACCGACCGTCCGCCGGGGTGGGTCCGCACGGCAGTCACGGCGGTGGGGAAGCGGTCGCTGACCTGCTACGTCGGCCAGTCGGTGCTGTGCGCTCCGCTGCTGGCCGCGTGGGGGCTCGGGCTCGGCGCGGTGTTCGGCAGCGCGGGCATGGCTGCGTTCGCGACCGGGGTCTGGCTGGTCACCGTCGCGGTCGCCGTCGCGCTGGAGCGGCGCGGGCATCCCGGCCCGCTCGAGGTGCTGCTGCGACGCCTGGTCTACCGGACCCCGACGGGCGCCGCGGCGACGGTGGATCAGCCTCCGGCCCGGTAGACCGACGGCGGCACCCCGAACGCGCTCCGGAACGCCCGGCTGAACCCGGCGAGGTCGGTGAACCCGTACCGGCGCGCCACCCGGCTGACCGCCTCGTCGGCCCGTCGCGGGTCGGCGAGGTCGCGCCGGGCCCGGTCCAGCCGCACCCGGCGGATCCGGCGGGTCACCGACTCGCCGGTCCCGGCGTAGAGCCGGTGGAGCTGCCGGGTGGACACGAAGTGCGCCGCGGCGATCGACGCCGGACCGAGGTCGGGATCGGCGAGCGACGACTCGATGTGGCGCTCGATCCGCGCCCGCAGGTCGGCCCGGGCCCGGTCGCTCCCCGCGACCGGCGCCTCGGGAGCGTGCTCGGCGGCGAGCGTGGTGACCAGCCCGCCGATCTCGTCGGCCAGGCGCACCGAGCCGGCGGCGCTGAGCAGCGGAGGGTCGGCCGCCAGGTCCCGCAGCACGCCGGCCAGCATCCGGCTCAGACCGCTGCGGCCGTCCCACCGGCGGGCGGTCGCGGCGGCGGAGGTGGCGGCGTCGAGCTCGAGGGTCTCGCGCGGCCAGGTGAACACCCGCAGCGTCCAGTCATCGCCGAAGGTCCAGCAGAACGGCCGTCCGGTCTCGTAGACCACGAAGTCGCCGGGGCGCAGGAACACCCGGCGCCCGTCCTGGTCGAGCAATGCGGTCCCGCCGGTGAGCATCCCGACCTGCAGGTACTCGCGGTCGTCGCGACCGGCCAGCTGCCGGGTGCGACGGCAGGTCTGCGCGACCGAGCTGACCTCGGAGACCTGCAGGTGGGCGAGTGTGGCGCTGCGGACCGCGCCGGCGAAGGCGCCGCCGCGTCGCCGGTCGGGGGCGACGTCGAGCGCCACGAAGTCGTGTCGCAGCGCCTCGCGCCACTCGTCGTGCCGCCGGGTGCGGGACGCGACGACGGGCGAGCCGGGGACGAGGACCACGGGCCACCTCCGAACCGTCGTGTGCGGATCACCGACCGGATCGGTCCAGTTCACCGGCGGTGCGCAGGACGGGCAACCCGGGACCGGACCCGAACCGCGGACGCGACGACGAGGCCGTCGCCGTACCGCATCCGCGGGCCGGGCGAGGGTGGGCGCGCAGACGCAACACGCTGGCACGCTCCGCACCCCCCGCGGCGCCCTCCGCGCACGACGCTGGAGCGGACCGAGACCGGTGCCCGGCGCAGGAACGGTTCACGCGCGAGACGGGCCCGCGCCGGACCGGCCCACCACCCGACCGGCCACCCACGACCGGCCACCCACGACCGGCCCACCCGGAGGCGTCCGCGATGACCACCGCACCCGAACTGCCCCTGACCGACCTCAACGGATCGGGCACCCGGCGGGCGATCTGCCCGCACGACTGCCCGGACGGCTGCGCGATGACCGTCACCGTCGAGAACGGCCGGGCCACCGGCGTCCGCGGCGACCCCGACCACCCCTTCACCCGCGGCGGGCTCTGCGTGAAGGTCAACAACTACGTCGACCGTGTCTACAGCCCGGACCGTGTCACCACGCCGTTGCGTCGTACCGGGCCCAAGGGTTCCGGCCGCTTCGAGCCGATCAGCTGGGACGAGGCGGTCGCGACCGTCGCGCAGAACTTCACCAGGGTCATCGCCGAGCACGGACCCGAGGCGGTCATGCCGGTCAGCTACCTCGGCACCCAGGGCACGCTGAACGGGCTCAACGTCGGCGACCCGTTCTTCAACCGGATGGGCGCCACCGTCAGCGAGCGCACCTACTGCGACTCCGGGGCGTCGACGGCCTACGTGATGAGCCTCGGCCCGACCGCCGGCGTCGACCCGGAGAGCCTGGCGCACTCCCGATACATCGTCGTCTGGGCCTGCAACATGGTCTCCACCAACCTGCACCTGTGGCCGTTCGTGGCGCAGGCCCAGCGGAACGGGGCGAAGGTCGTCGTCATCGACCCGGTGAAGCACAAGACCGCGGCGCGGGCCGACTGGCACATCCCGATCCGCCCCGGCACCGACGGCGCGCTGGCCATGGCGCTGATCCACGTCATCATCACCGAGGGGCTGACCGACGCCGGCTACGTGGAGCAGCACACCGTCGGCGTCGACGAGCTGGCCGAGCGGGTCGCCGACTGCACCCCGGAGTGGGCCGAGGCCGAGACCGGGATCCCGGCCGACGACATCCGCACCCTGGCCCGCGAGTACGCCGCCGGGCAACCGTCGATGATCCGGATCGGCGTCGCGATCGAACGCCACCCCGGCGGCGGCAACACCGTGCGCGCGATCTCCTGCCTGCCCGGGCTCGTCGGCGCCTGGCGGAAGCCCGGCGGCGGGCTGCTCGCACTGCCGCTGTGGGCGTTCCCGGTGAACTGGGACGCCCTCTCGCAACCTCAGCTGCGGCCCGAGGGGACGAGGATCATCAACCAGTTCCACCTCGGGCGCGCGCTCAACGACGAGATCGAGGGCGGGAACGTCCATGCGCTGATGGTCTACAACTCGAACCCCGTCGTCGTCTGCCCGGACCAGGAGAAGGTGGTCGCCGGGCTGGCCCGCGAGGACCTGTTCACCGTCGTCTCCGAGCAGTTCCTCACCGACACCGCCCAGTACGCCGACATCGTCCTGCCCGCCGCGACCCAGCTCGAGCAGACCGACGTCATGTTCTCCTGGGGCCACCTCTACATCGGACTGAACCGGCCGTCGATCCCGCCGGTCGGTGAGGCGGTCAGCAACACCGAGCTGTTCCGCCGGCTCGCCGCGGCGATGGGCTACGACGAGCCGTGCTTCCGGATGACCGACGACGAGATGATCGCCGCCGCCTACGACTGGTCGGCGCCGGCGCTGGAGGGGATCACGCCGGAGACCCTCGCCGAGACCGGGTGGGCGCGGCTGAACCTGCCCGGTCCCGACGCCTACGCCCCGCACGCCGAGGGCGGGTTCCCGACGCCGTCCGGGAAGCAGGAGTTCGTCTCCGCGGCCGCCGCCGGCGGCGACTTCGTGCTCCCGCTGTTCCGGCAGGGTTCGAACGAGTTCCAGCCCGGCGGCGAGGTGGACCCGCTGCCGCGCTACGTGCCGCCGGCCGGGACCGACGGTCCGTACCCGCTGAACCTGATCTCGCCGAAGTCCCACGCCTACATCAACTCCAGCTACGCCAACCTGCCCGCCCAGCAGCGGGTGCAGGGCGAGCAGGCGGCATGGGTGAACCCGGCCGACGCGGCCGACCGCGACCTCGCCGACGGCGACCTGGTCCGGGTGTTCAACGAGCGCGGCGCGGTGCTGGCGAAGGCCGTGGTGACCGACGAGGTGACCCGTGGCGTCGTCCTGACGGCGATGGGGGCGTGGCGGTCGAACACCAAGGGGCAGAGCACCGTGAACGCGATCAACCCGACCGGGTTCGCCGACCTCGGCCACGCGCCCACCTTCTCGGACACGAAGGTGCAGGTGGAGCGCGCCTGACCCGGCTACGCTGCACGCCGTGGCCAGGATCTTCACCGCCAGCGTCGCGTCCGTCTACCCGCACTACGTCACGAAGATGGAGCGGAAGGGACGCACCCGCGAGGAGCTGGACGAGGTGATCCGCTGGCTGACCGGCTTCGACGACGCGACCCTGCGCCGGCACCTCGACGACGGCACGACGTTCGAGCAGTTCTTCGCCGACGCGCACCTCCATCCGGGTGTCTCGCTGATCACCGGGACGGTGTGCGGCGTGCGGGTCGAGGATGTCGAGGACCCGCTCATGCAGAAGATCCGCTACCTCGACAAGCTGGTCGACGAGCTGGCCAGGGGCCGGCCGATGTCGAAGGTCCTGCGGGCCTGACGGCGACCGGGCCGATCACCGATGCGGTGGCCCGCGTGGTGGCCGGGACGTGCACCGATCATGGGCGGTCGTCCGCCGCTCAGCGGCGGGCCAGCGCCTGCACCAGCGTCCCGGTGATCGGCAGCACGGCCAGCAGCGCGAGTGCCGCCGCGAGCCCGACGACCACGGCGAACCCGCCGACCACCGCCGCGCCGACCCCGGCCCCGGTGAGGAAGCACAGGGTGGCGACGCCGATGGCACCGCTGCGCCGGTCGTCGGGCACCGCGGCGCCGACCGCGGCGATCATCGCGGGCTGGCCGGTGCCGAACGCCAGCGTCACCAGGGCCGGGGCGAATGCCAGGACCCAGGGCTGCTCCGTCGCGATCCCGACGACCCCGGCGGCCAGACCGACGACCGTCGTCGCGCATGCGGCGACCAGCGTGCGGCGTGAGCCGAGCCGGCGCAGCAGGTACCCGGCGACCACCGGGGAGAGCACCCCCACCGCCGCGGACGGCACCAGCACCAGCCCGGTCGTCAGCGGGCTCCATCCCCAGCCGGCCAGGGCGAGCGGGATGCCCAGCAGCAGGGCGAACCAGCTCGCCGGAATCGCCGAGGCGCAGAGCGCGCTGCGCACCACCGCCGAGTTCGTGATCACCGAGCGGGGGAGGAAGCCGTCCGGACGGTGCCGCACCCACACCGCGGTGGCCGGGATCCCCACGACCAGCAGCGCCGCACCGCACACCGCGGCCACCGCGCCCGCGCTCGGTGACTGGATCAGCAGCACCAGGCCGGACACCGCGACCGCGACGGTGACCGCGCCGACCAGGTCCAGCCGGGCGCCGTCGCCGGGCACGGCGGAGCGCCGCCACAGGTAGGGCACCGCCAGCAACGCGGCCACCGGCAGCGCCACCGCGGCGCGCCAGCCGCCGACGACCGTCAGCGCGCCGCCGAGCAGCGGGCCCAGTGACGACAGCACGGCCGAGGTACCGGCCAGCCGGCCCAGCACCGCGCCGCGCCGGCCGGAGTCGGTCAGGGCGGTCAGCAGCGCCGCCGCCAGCACCGCGACCGCCGCCGCGCCCGCGCCCTGCAGCACCCGGGCGATCATGAGGTGGGTGAACGACGTCGCCAGTGCGGCCGCGCCCGCGCCGAGGGCCAGGAGCGCGACCCCGGCGCAGAGCGGGGCGCGGATCCCGGCGACGTCGGCCAGCCGTCCGTGCACCGGGGTCGCGACCGCCAGGGCCACCGCGTAGCCGCTGACCATCCAGGTCGCGGTCGCGGTCGTCACCTCGAGGTCGCCGGCGAGCAGGGGCAGCGCGACCGTCACCCCGGACGTCGAGGTCCCGGCGAGACCGAAGAGCAGGCCCAGCACGACGGACAGCAGGCCGGTGGGGGTCGCCGGACGAACGGCGCAGGACGTCACCGCACGATCCTCACCCGCGAACGCCGTCGATGCACCGTGATTCGATACGCGTCGTGCCGATCCGTGACGCCACCGCCACCGACGCCGACGCCTGCGCCCGCATCTACGCCCCGTACGTCGACGACACGGCGATCAGCTTCGAGGTCGAGGCGCCCGGGCCGGTCGAGATGGCCGAGCGGATCGCCGACGCCCAGCGGCGGCACGCCTGGCTGGTCGCGGAGGAGGAGGGGGCGGTCCTCGGCTACGCGTACGGGGGGACCTGGAAGGCCCGGCCGGCCTACCGCTGGACCTGTGAGGTCAGCGTCTACCTCCACCCCGACGCCCGCGGCCGCGGCCTCGGGCGCGCGCTCTACGACGAGCTGTTCGACCGGCTCGTCGAGCGGGGCATGCTCGTCGCCGTCGCCGGGATCACGCTGCCCAACGACCCGAGCATCGCGCTGCACGGGGCGCTCGGGTTCACCGAGGTCGGCGTGTTCAGTGGGGTCGGCTACAAGCACGGCGCCTGGCGCGACGTCGGCTGGTACCGCCGCACGCTCGCCGAGCCGCCCGCGACCGGCCCGGCCGTGTAGCGCGGTCCGTCACGCCGTCGCCAGCTCGTCGGCCCGGGCCCGCAGCAGCCGCCGGACGATCAGCGCCGACCGGGACGGCCTGCTGTCGGCCCGCTCGGCGAGACAGATCCCGACGTCGTCGGCGTCGTGCAGCGGGATCCAGGCCAGGTCGGGGTCGTCGGCCACCGGGCCGAAGCGGGCGAGCACCCCGACGCCGGCGCCCTGGCGGACCATCACCTGCACGGTGCGCGCAGACATCGCCTCGATCACGACGTCGGCGTCCGGCAGCCGTCGGCGCATCAGGTCCCACAGCACGGTGCCGGGCCGCATCGTGACGATCGGCCAGGTCTCCAGGTCTCGCCAGTGCAGCTGCGCACGGCCGGCGAGCGGGTGGTCCGGGCGCACGTGCACACCCACCGGGGCGTCGAACAGCGGGACCCGCCGGATCCCGGGTGCGGGCGGCTCCGCCGGCGCCGTGATCACCGCCAGATCGAGGTCACCGGCGAGCACGGCCGCCTCGACGTCGGCGGAGGCGCCCTCCCGGACCGAGAACCGCAGCCCGGGGTGCTGCTCGCGGACCCGGCCGACCACCGGGGCCACCAGCATCTCCACCGTCACCGAGACCCCGCCGACCCGGACGCTGCCGTGGTAGGAGCCGCGGGCCTCCATCGCCGCCCCGTGCACCGCGTCCTGCGCGGCGACCAGCCGGGCCATCGGCTCCAGCAGCGCCTGCCCGGCCGGGGTCGGCCGGACACCGGTGCGGCTGCGGGTCAGCAGGACGACGTCCAGCTCCTCCTCCAGCAGCGCGATCTGCTGCCCGAGGCTCGGCTGGCTGATCCTGCAGCGGGCCGCGGCGGACCGGAACGACCCGGTCTCCACCGCGGCCAGGAAGTACCTCGCCCGCTCGACGCGCACGGCGCTCAGGTTAGAGGAGGAACCTCTCACCCCCGAGTGGTGATCACGGCTTCCCGTGCAGGACACGCCCGGTGCACCGTCTCACCGACGCCCTGAGGGGACCTTCGACGTGGAAGGACACCGCTGTGACGGACGGACCGCTCGCCGGAGTGCGGGTGCTGGACGTGTCCACGATCCTGGCCGGGCCGCTGACGTCGTCCCTGCTCGGGGAGTTCGGCGCGGAAGTGATCAAGATCGAGCACCCGGCGACCGGGGACCCCGCGCGGTCCTACCCGCCGCTGGACGGCTCGGGCACCTCGGTCGGCTGGTCGGTGGTGGGCCGCAACAAGTCCAGCGTCACCGTCGACCTGCACCACCCGGACGCCGCGGACCTGGTGGGACGGCTGGCGGCGAGCGCCGACGTCGTCGTCACCAATTTCCGGCCCGCGACGCTGCGCCGGTTCCGGATCGACTTCGACGACCTGTGCGCCTACCGGCCCGACCTGGTGATGGTGCACCTGAGCGCCTACGGCCGCACCGGCCCCTACGCCGACCGTCCGGGTTTCGCCCGGGTCGCGGAGGCCTTCGCCGGCCTGACCCACCGGACCGGCGACCCCGACGGACCGCCGGTGTTCGCCGGCTACCCGGTCGCCGACGGCACGGCCGGCATGTACGCCGCGTTCGCGGCGATGCTCGCGCTGCGCCAGCGGGACCGCACCGGCGAGCCCCAGCTCGCCGACATCGGGCTCTACGAGCCGCTGCTGCGGATGATGGAGGACTTCATCGCCGACTTTCGTGCCACCGGGCACAGCGTCGAGCGGCAGGGCAACCGCAACCCGCACGTCAGCCCGAACAACCTCTACCGGACCCGGGACGGGCGCTGGCTCGCGGTCCCGGCCTCGACCGAGCAGATGTGGCGCCGGCTGGTCGGCGTCATGGACGCCCCCGACCTGGCGGTGCACACCACGATGACGGCGCGCCTCGAGCACCGGGAGGAGATCGAGCGGCGGGTCGGCGAGTTCATCGCGGCCCGGGACCTCGACCCGCTGATGGACGAGCTGGTCGCGGCGGGGGTCGCCGCCGGCCCGGTGAACTCGGCCGCCGACATCTGCGCCGACCCGCACATCCGCGCGCGGGGATCGCTGCTCGAGGTCGACGGCCGCTCCGTGCAGGCCCCGGCGGGCCGGTTCTCCGGGTTCACCGGCACGGTGCCACGGGGAGCTCCCCGCCTCGGCGAGCACACCGACGAGGTGCTGCGGAAGCTGGCGGGCCTCGACGAGCGGGAGATCGAGGAGCTGCGCCAGGACGGGGTGATCTCCGGATGACGCTCCCCGACCTGTCCATCGTCGTACTGGTCGCGCTGTTCGTGCTGGCCTCGGTGCTGCCCCGCTTCCATCTGGGGCTCACCGCGCTGTCGGCGGCGTTCCTGCTCGGCCTGATCGCCGGTGTCCCGTCCGACGAGGTCACCGGCTTCTTCCCGGCGAACTTCGTGGTGCTGATCGTCGGCGTGATGGCCCTGTTCGCCACCGCCAAGGTGAACGGCACCCTGGACTGGCTGCTCGACCGGCTGCTCGGCCTGGTCCGGGGCCGGGTGCTGTTCGTGCCGCTGGTCCCGTTCGTCGTCGGCGCCGTGCTGACCGCGATCGGCACGCTGCCGGCCGCCGCCGTCGCGATCGTCGCCCCGATCGCGCTGGGCCTGGCCACCCGTTTCCGGTACTCACCGCTGATCGCCTCGGTCGTCGGGGTCACCGGCATCCTCAGCGGGATCCTGTCGCCGTTCGCGATGTACGGCATCGCGACCATGCAGATGTCCGGCGACCTCGGCCTCACCGGATCCGCGACACTGCCGCTGTTCCTGGGCGCCCTCGTCGCGGGCGTCGTCATCTGCACCGGCTGCCTGGCCGTCGGCGTGCTGACCGGGGCGATGCCCCGTGGCCGCGTCGGGGCTCCGGAGGTGGCGGTCCCGGGCCGGTCCGGTGCGGCCGGCGACGACGATGCGGAGCAGGACGGCCCGGGAGCGGGCGGCGCCCGGGCGGAGGGGACGCGGTCGGGCGATGCCGGGCGGGACGGGCCGGGGGCGGGCGGCACCGGACCCGACGGCGGCGGTACGAAGACGGCCACCCGGGTCGGGACGCAGGTCGCCACCCCGGCCGTCCGGCTGCTGACGCTCGCCACCATGGCCGGCGTCGTCGGCCTGGCCGTCGGGTTCGACCTCGACATCGGCTACCTGGGCCTCACCGCGGCCGTGCTGCTGCACCTCGTGCTGCGCCTCGACGCCAACGCGACCGTCGCCGGGCTGCCGTGGAGCGTCGTGCTGCTCATCGGCGGCCTGCTCACCTACATCGGTCTGATGCAGGAGCTCGGCGCCTTCGAGCGGATGAGCGAACTGCTCACCGTGCAGGGCAGCCCGATGATCAGCCTGCTGCTGCTGTGCTTCATCGCGGCCGTGGTGACGTTCGCCGCGAGCTCGATCGCGGTCTTCGTGACGATGCTCCCGCTGCTGCCGCCGCTCATCGAGGCCGGTCTGTCGCCGGTCGGGGCCGTGCTGGCCCTGGCGCTGTCGCTGGTCCTGCCCGACGTCAACCCGCTGGGCATCACCGGCGGGCTCCTGCTCGGTTCCGCCGAACCGGCGGCCCGCGAGCGGCTGTTCCGGCACCTGCTGATCTACGGTCTGGTATCGGTGGTCGTCGCGCCGCCGCTGGTGTGGGCGCTGTTCGGCTGGTGGTGACACCGGCGGCGGCGCCGGGCGCGGTAGGCCCACCAGAGGCCGGAGTGCACGAGGAGTGCGGCGACGAGCGCGGCGCCGCCGCCCTTGGCCGAGTCCGCCAGGACCAGCTCGGCCCACTCCCGGGGCGTCTGCCCGGCGTCGTCCGCCGGCGCGGTCCCGACGTGCGCGAGCACAGACCGCCCGGTGGCGAGCACGGCACCGGCCAGGGTCGCCAGGGCCAGCCCGGCCAGGGCACCGCGCCGCGAACCGGACGACAGGCGGTGACCGGCGCGGTCCGCCGGCACCCGCTCGACCCGCCGCCGCAGGCACATCGCGACGACGACCAGCCCGGCCACCGTGCTCAGGTGCTGCAACGCCCGCGCCGCGGTGAGACCGCCCGCGAGCGGGGTCGACAGGACGTCCAGACGGGGAACCACCGCACCGTCGTTGTGGGTGAGCGAGTCCCACAGCACGTGGGTCAGCACGCCGATCAGCACCGACGGCAGCACCCAGCCCGCCCGTCGCACGAGTGGAACCGTGGGGGCCCCGGGCCGGAACCGGAACGGCGACACGGCCCCGACCGGGCGGCGCACCATTCCGTACAGCCCCAGCAGCACCAGCCCGCACGTCGTCGACACCCACAGCCCGGAGAGGCCGTGCGAGGTGGTGGCGTTGAGGAACGGCTCGTACCAGGCCTGGGCGTGCCGCGGGATGCCCAGCGTGCCGAGGAAGTACGGCACGTCCGGGGCGAGGGCCCCGCAGACCAGGGCGGGCGGCACGAACGGGCCGCGCAGCAGTGGGACGACGGCCGCGGGATGGGCGAGGGTGAACGGCATCGAGCGGACTCCTCGGTCGCGGCGCGGCGGAGGCCGGTGGCGGCCCCGGTCGGGGTTCGCACTGCATGATCGCCTGCGCGGCCGGCGGCCGGGCAGGCGGTTCCCGCGCGGAGTGGACAACGCCGCCGACGCCCGCATCCGGGCGGGTACTACCCTCGGGCGGTGTTGACCCGCGCCTACGGCATCGCCCGATCGCTCGCGATGTACCACGGCATCCCCGGCCGGCAGCGCCGGATGCGTGAGTTCTACTCGGCCTTCCTCGAGCCCGGTGCGCTCGCCTTCGACGTCGGCGCGCACGCCGGGAACCGGGTCCGGGCCTGGCGGGGACTCGGCGCCCGAGTTGTCGCGATCGAACCGCAGCCGGACTTCGTCCGGATACTGAAGGTGCTCTTCGATCGCGACGACGACGTGACCGTGCTGCCGATGGCGCTCGGCGCCGAGCCCGGCACCGCCCGGCTGGGGATCTCCCGCGCGACACCGACGGTCTCGTCGATGTCCTCGGACTGGCGCCGCACCGTCTCCGACGACGCCGGTTTCGCCGGGGTCCGCTGGCAGGACACCGTCCCGGTCCAGGTCACCACGCTCGACCAGCTGATCGCCGAGCACGGCGTCCCCGACTTCTGCAAGATCGACGTCGAGGGGTTCGAGGCCGACGTCGTCGCCGGCCTGTCCCACCCGCTGCCGGCCCTGTCGTTCGAGTGGGTCCCGGCCGCGCACGACGACGCGCTCGCCGTGATCGCCCGGCTCGAGTCCCTCGGGCCGCACCGCTACCGCTACTCCCCGGTCGAGACCATGCGCTGGGACCCCGACGCCGGCGGCGAGGACGGGCTGGACGCCGAGGGGATGACCGCGCTGCTCGACCGGCGTCGCCCGCTCGGCCGCTCCGGCGACGTCTACGTGACGCCCGCGTAGTGGCGCTCCAGTCCGTCGCGCCGATCACCCGGCAGCTCGCGGCCGCGTCCGCGCTGCTGTCCGGAGTGCTGGCGGCGCTCGTCCCGCTGACCGGCATCGGCGTCGTGCGCGTCGTCGCCGGGGTACTGCTCGCCGCGACGGCGGCCGCGCTGCTCCTGCGCGCCGCCCACCGGGCCGGGGAGGTCACCTTCGGACCCGCGGGCGCGGTGACGCTGGCCCGGGGTGCCCTGGTGCTCGGGGCCGCGACGCTGGTCGGGCAGGACGGCGCCGGGCACGTCGCCCTGGTGGGGCTGGCCGGGGTCGCGCTCGCGCTCGACGCGGTGGACGGGCCGGTCGCCCGGCGCACCGGCACCGTCACGGCGCTCGGCGCGCGGTTCGACATGGAGACCGACGCCCTGCTCCTGCTCGTGCTCTCGGTGCACGTCGCAGCGACGTCGGGTGTGTGGTGGGCGATCGCGCTCGGTGCGATGCGCTACGCCTTCGTCGCGGCGGGTCGGGTGCTGCCGTGGCTGCGGGGCGAGCTGTCGCCGCGGTACTCGGCGAAGGTCGTCGCGGCGGTGCAGGGCGTGGTCCTGGTCGTCGTCGCCACCGGGGTGCTGCCGCCGGCTGTGGAGTACGTGCTGCTCGCGGCGGCGCTGGCCGCGTTGACGTGGTCGTTCGGGGTGTCGGTCGCCGAGCTGTGGCGCGGGGCCGGTGAGCGGACGTTCCTGAGCCGTGCGCTCGGCGCCGGGCTGCTCACCGCGGCGTGTGCCGCCCTGGTCGGGGCGCTGCTGCTGGTCCCCGCCGACCCGGTGGGCATCGGGTGGCCCGCGTTCGCGCGGCTCCCCGTGGAGATCGTCGTCGGGGCCGCGGTGCTCGCCGTCGCGCCCGGACGCTCGCGCCCGGTCGTGGCGGTCGTCGCCGGGCTGCTGCTGGCCGCCATCGGGCTGTCCGCGGCCCTCGATGCCGGCTTCCTCCTGGCCCAGGACCGCCCGTTCAACCCGGTGTCGGACTGGAGCCTGCTGCTCAGCGGCCGGGACTTCGTCGCCACCACCGCCGGTGGGACCGTCGCGACCACGCTCGTGGTCGTCGTGGTGGTCGCCGCGGTCGGGCTGGTGGCCGCGTCGGCGGGGGCGGTGGTGCGGCTCGGCCGGATCGCCGCCCGGCACCGGCGGACCACCCTGCGGGGCGCGGCCGTGCTCGGTGCCGCCTGGATGGTCCTCTTCGCGCTCGCGGAGGGGCCCGCCGGACGCACGGTCGCGGCGGCCGAGGGCGCGAACCGGCTGCACGACCGGGCGGTCCAGGTCCCGGCCGCGCTCGAGGGCCGGCGTGCCTTCGCCGCCTCGGTCGGCGAGGACCCCCGGGCCGAGCGGCCCGAGGACCAGCTGCTCTCGGCGCTGCGCGGCAAGGACGTGGTGATCGCCTACGTGGAGAGCTACGGCCGCACGGCGGCCGTCGCGGACCCCGGCATGGTCGAGCGGATCGGCCCCGTGCTGGACGAGGGGGAGCGCGCGCTCGGCGACGCGGGATTCTCGTCGCGCACCGGGTTCCTCACCGCCCCGATCACCGGCGGGGGTAGCTGGCTGGCCCACGCCACACTGTCCTCCGGGCTCTGGATCGACAGCCAGCCCCGCAACCAGGAACTGCTGGCCTCCGACCGGATGACGCTGCCCCGCGCGTTCGCCGACGCCGGGTGGGAGACCGCCGCGGTGAAGCCGGGGACGACCCAGCCGTGGCCGGAGGGCACCGACTTCTTCGGTTTCCAGCGGATCCACGGCCCCGACGGGCTCGACTACGCCGGCCCGCCGTTCAGCTGGTCCCCGATGCCCGACCAGTACGCGCTGGAGGTCTTCACCCGGCGCGAGTACGCCCGCGCCGACCGCGGACCGCTGATGGCCGAGATCGCGCTGACCTCCAGCCACGCCCCCTTCACCCCGATCCCGCCGCTGCTGCCCTGGGGAACGCTCGGCGACGGCTCGGTCTTCGAACCGCACGCCACCGAGCAGCGCACCCTGGAGTCGGTCCTCGCCGGCGACCCCGCGGACCTGCTGGACGACTACCTCGACTCGGTCGGGTACTCGCTGGAGACCACACTGGACTGGGTGGAGCGCTACGGCGACGACGACCTCGTCGTGGTCCTGCTCGGTGACCACCAGCCCGGACAGATCATCGTCGGCCCGGACGCCGGGCAGGACGTGCCGATCTCGGTGCTGACCCGCGACGACGCCGTGCTCGACCGGGTCGAGCGGGAGTGGGGCTGGAACCCCGGTCTGCGACCGGAGGCGGACGCCCCGGTGTGGGGGATGGACGAGTTCCGCGACCGGTTCCTGGACACGTTCTCCGACTAGACCGGGCTCAGGCCTTCTTCAACTCGGAGTGCAGCTTGAGCACCTCCTGCCCGTCCTCCTGCTCGAGCAGGTAGGCGGGGTTGTCGTCGGTGCCGTTGCGGGACTGGGTCGACCCGTTGATCTCCCGCTCCATCCGGTCGGTGGCGGAGTCGACGACCTTGCCGGTCGGGGAGCCGTTACCCCAGTTCCACGCCACCCAGGTGCCCTTCGCGAACTTCTGCGTCATGGCGCCGGGATACCCCGGTACCGGGCGTCGAACCCGGTACCGGGGCTTGTTCACCAGATCCGGACGCGCCGGTCGGGTTCGGTGAACAGGCCGTCGTCGGACGTGACCCCGAACGCGGTGTGGAAGGTGTCCAGGTTGGTCACCACCGCGTTGCAGCGCAGGTCCGGCGGCGAGTGCGGGTCGGTGGCCAGGCGCCGGATCGCCTCGGCGTCCCGGGTCACCGCCCGCCAGACCTGGGCCCAGCCGAACAGCACCCGCTGCTCGCCGGTCAGGTCGTCCAGGACCGGGGGCTCGGCGCCGTCGTTCGCAATCGCGTAGGCCTTCAGCGCGATGGTCAGCCCGCCCAGGTCGCCGATGTTCTCGCCGACGGTCAGCGCCCCGTTGACGGTGTGGCTCGGCAGGCCGGCGGGGGAGAGCGCGTCGTACTGGTCGATCAGCATCTGCGCGCGGGACTCGAACTCGGTGCGGTCGGCGGTCTCCCACCAGTCGGTGAGGTTGCCGTCGCCGTCGTAGCGGGAGCCCTGGTCGTCGAACCCGTGCCCGATCTCGTGCCCGATCACCGCGCCGATGCCGCCGTAGTTGGCGGCGTCGTCGGCGTCGGCGTCGAAGAACGGCGGCTGCAGGATCGCGGCGGGGAAGACGATCTCGTTCATCCGCGGGTGGTAGTAGGCGTTGACCGTCTGCGGCGTCATCAGCCACTCGTAGCGGTCGACCGGACCGCCGAGCTTCGAGTACTCGAAGTCGTGCCGCCACTCGGCGGCGCGGCCGGTGTTGCCGAGCAGGTCGGCCGGGTCGATCCCGAGGCCGGCGTAGTCCTTCCACTTCTCCGGGTAGCCGATCTTCGGGGTGAACTTGCCGAGCTTCTCCAGCGCCCGCTCGCGGGTCGCCGGGCTCATCCAGTCCAGCGTCGAGATCGACTGCCGGTAGGCTTCCACCAGGTTGGCGACCAGCTCGACCATCCGGTCCTTGGCCCGCGGCGGGAAGTGCCGCTCGACGTAGAGCCGGCCGACCGCATCGCCCATCGCGCCCTCGACCAGCGAGACCCCGCGCTTCCACCGCTCGCGCAGCGCGGGCGTGCCGGACAGCGTGCGGCCGTAGAAGTCGAAGTCGGCCTCGACCAGGTCCGACGACAGGTACTCGGCGCAGGCCGAGACGACGTGCAGCGCCAGCCACGCCTGCCACTGCTCCAGCGGACGCTCCGCCCAGAGCGCGGCGGCCGCGGTGACGAAGCTCGGCTGGCGGACGATCACCTCGTCGTAGGAGTGCGCGGGCACCCCGAGCGCGGCCTCCCACTCCGCCCAGTCGAAGCCGGGCGCGGCGGCGCGCAGCTCGTCGCGGGTCATCAGGGTGTAGGTCTTCTCCGCGTCCCGGTTGGTCACCCGGTCCCACGAGGCGTCGGCCAGCGCGGTCTCCAGCTCCATGACCTGCTCGGCGATCCGGGCCGGCTCGGCCAGCCCGACCAGCTCGGCGAGCCGCTGCAGGTGCGCGAGGTAGGCGGCGCGGATCTCGGCCGACTCGTCGTCGCGGTAGTAGGACTCGTCCGGCAGGCCCAGCCCGGCCTGGTTCATGTTGACCAGGTAGCGCGAGGAGTCCTTGGCGTCGGTGGCGATGAACTCGCCGAACAGCGCCGCCCGGCCCTCGCGCTGGCGGCGCCCGAGCACGCCGGCCAGCGCCGCGGAGCCGGTCGCGGCGTAGATCTCGTCGAGCACTGGGCGCAGCGGCGTCACGCCGAGCTGCTCGACCCGCTCGACGTCCATGAACGAGGTGAACAGGTCGCCGACCTTGCGCGCCTCGGTCCCGGGCTCCGGCGAGCTCTCCGCGCACTCCTGCACGATGGCGCGCACCTGGTCCTCGGCGCGGTCGCGCAGCACCCGGAACGCGCCGTCCTGCGAGCGGTCCTCGGGGATCTCGTGGGTCGCCAGCCACCGGCCGTTGACGTGGGCGAACAGGTCGTCCTGCGGCCGGACCGCCGGGTCCACCCAGGTCAGGTCGAGGCCGGACGGCCGTGCGGTCGGGGCGGGCTCGGTGGTCGTCATGCCCCCATCCTGCCCGCGACCCCCGACGGTTTCGAGGAGGCGGGCGGGATGGGGCGGGTGTCGGGTGGCACGTCCGGTCCCCGCCGGGCCGGGGGCATGACGCCGGGACGGACGCGTGCCCGCCCAGGCCGCCGGGTCGCGTCCCGGCCGGCGCCCCCGTCCCATGTCCCGCCGCGCGAGGGCGACGGGTGGGTGCCGGGTCCCGGCACCCGCAGCCCCGCACCGGCTCGAGCCGGCGCGCGAACGGGGCCGGGGTGCGGGAACGGGGCCGCGTCCCTCAGCCGGTCCGGCGTGCGGCGAAATCGGTCCGCACGTGCGTGGGCTTGACGTGCGGAGCCGGTCCGGCGGTGCGGGGCGCGGGCGGCCCGGCGGCCGACCCGCCCGCAGTACCCCGGCCCCGGCGCTGCGCGCGACGCTCGGCCCGGTTCACCGGACGGTCACCGGTCGCGGGGACCGGTTCCACCGGTGCGTGCGCAACCGATGCGGGCACGGGCGATGCGGGGGTGACCGGCGCGGGCAGGGCCGGTGTGGGCTCCGTCCTGGCCGGGCCCGCCGTCGTACCCGCGGCCGCGGCGGTCAGGCTGTGGGCGGTGCGGGTGGTCGTGGATCGGGTGGTGCGCATACGGGCCTCCTGGCAGGACGGATGCACCCCGCACGGGGTGCGGCGGGTGGGGTCACGAGGCCGGTGACGACGGTGCGGTCCACACGGGACGGCGGAGCGCCGGACGAGCGTGCGCGAGCGCGCAGGATCGGTTCCGGGCCCGGGAGGAGACGCCACGGGCCGGCGGGACGGCGGACGACCGCCGTGAGCCGCTCAGAGGAACCGGATCAGCATGGCGGCGAGGCTAGAGGTGATCCTCCGGGCACCGCCACGGGTTTTCTCCCGACGGCGCCGCCCCGGCTACCGTCGCCGGTGTGGACGAGCCCGACACGGACCTGGTGGTGATCGGCGGCGGCATCGCCGGCGTCTCGGTGGCCTACGAGCTGGCCGCGCACGCACGCGTCGTGCTGCTGGAGGCCGAGCAGGACATGCCGGTGCACTCGACCGCGCGGTCGGCCGCCACCTACATCCCGGGCCACGGGACCGGGCCGTTCCGGGCGCTGATCGAGGCGTCCGGCCCGCGCTACGCGGCCCTGCCCGACGAGCTCGGCACGCCGCCGTTGCTGACCCCGCGCCCGGTGCTCCTGCTCGGCGACGACGAGGCCGGCGCCACCGCGCTGGCCGCCACCCTCGACGAGCAGCGCGGCGAGCCCGGCGCGCCGGAGCCGATCGACCCGGGCGAGGCGGTGCGCCGGGTTCCGGTGCTGCGCCGCCCGCCCCGCGCCGCGGCCTGGATCGCCGGGTCCGCCGACATCGACGCGATCGCCCTGCACGACGGCTACCGGCGTGGCCTGCGCGGCCGCGGCGGCACCGTGCTGCGCGGCGCGAAGGTCGTCGAGGTGGCCCGGGACGGGACCGGGTGGGACGTGCGCACCGCCGACGGCCGCCGGGTGCGCGCCGCCGCCGTCGTCGACGCCGCCGGGGCGTGGGCCGACGAGCTGGCCGCGCTGGCCGGCGTCCCGCGGGTGGGGCTGACCGCCTACCGGCGCACGATCGCGGCCTGCCCGGTACCGGACCTCGCGCGGCTGCGGCCCGGCGGAGCGCCGCTGCCGATGGTGGTCGACGCGGGCGAGCGCTGGTACGTCAAGGCCGAGCCGGACAGCGTGCTCGTCTCTCCCGGGGACGAGACCCCGCAGCCGCCGGGCGACGCCCGCCCGGACGAGCTCGACGTCGCGCTCGCCCTGGAGCGGGTGAACGAGGCGACCACGTTCGGCCTGCGGTCCGTGCGGACCGCCTGGGCCGGCCTGCGCACGTTCGCCCCGGACCGCCTCCCGGTGCTGGGGGAGTGGCCCGGCCACCCGGGGTTCCACCTCGTCGCGGGGCAGGGCGGGTCCGGGATCGAGTCGTCCCCGGCGATGGCCGCGCTGGCCGCCGCGGTGATCCTCGGGCGGACGATGCCGGCCGACATCGCCGTCGACCCGGCTGTGTGCTCGGTCACCCGGCTGACGTAAGCGCGCGCTTACCCCGCGCTGGCATCATGGCGCCCATGGCGCTGACCACCACCGGCACCGAGCGGCACGACCTGTTCTCGGGCGCGTTCTGGACCGACCCCTACCCCGCCTACGCGGCGCTGCGTGCCGAGGAGCCGGTGCGACGCCTCGAGCTCCCGGACGGGCCGGCCTGGCTCCTGACCCGCTACGCCGACGTCCGGGAGGCGCACGTCGACCCGCGGATCAGCAAGGACTGGCGGTACACGCTCCCCGCCGAGCAGCGCGCGGACTCCCCGGCCGCGCCGACGCCGATGATGATCCTGATGGACCCGCCGGACCACACCCGGCTGCGGAAGCTGGTGAGCCGCTCGTTCACCGTGCGCCGGGTGGCCGACCTGGAGCCGAGGATCACCGAGACCACCGACGAGCTGCTGGCCGCGATGCCCGCCGAGGGCACCGTCGAGCTGATGCGGGAGTTCGGCTTCCTCGTCCCGACGTTCACCATCTGCGAGCTGCTCGGGGTCCCCGCGGAGGACCGCGAGATGTTCGGGACCTGGTCGTCGACGCTGGTCGACGACTCGCCCGGCGAGGACAAGGGCGCCGTGATGGGCAAGCTGAACGGCTACCTGTCCGAGCTGATCGCGCGCAAGCGGGTGGAGCCGGACGACGCGCTGCTGTCGTCGCTGATCGCCGTCCAGGAGGAGGACGGGGACCGGCTCTCCGACGACGAGCTCGTCGCGATGGCGTTCCTGCTGCTGCTCGCCGGGCACGAGACCACCGTCAACCTGATCGGCAACGGCACGCTGGCCCTGCTCACCCATCCCGAGCAGCGCGCGCTGCTCGACGCCGACCCGTCGCTGATCACCTCGGCGGTGGACGAGTTCCTGCGGTTCTCCTCGCCGGTCTCGCAGACCCCGATGCGGTTCACCGCCGAGGAGGTCACCTACTCCGGCGTGACGATCCCGGCCGGCCAGATGGTCTTCTTCAGCCTGGCGTCGGCCAACCGCGACCCGGACTGGATCTCCGACGCCGACCGGCTCGACATCACCCGCGACGCCCCGGGCGGGATGTTCTTCGGCCACGGCATCCACTTCTGCCTGGGCGCCCAGCTCGCCCGCCTGGAGGCCAGGGTGGCGATCGGGCGGCTGTTCGCGCAGCGCCCGGACCTGGCGCTCGCCGTCGACCCGTCCGAACTGACCTACCGGGAGTCCACCCTGGTCCGCGGCCTGACGAGCCTGCCCGTGAAGATGGGCGCTTCGCGCCTGTGAGTACTTTTCGGGGCCCTGGCCACGAAAAGTACTCACAGGCGCGTCAGCGCAGTGCGGCTCCGGTCTTCTCGCGGACCTCGTCCTCCGCGACGCCGGGGGCGGTCTCGACCAGCCGCAGGCCGTCCGGGGTCACGTCGATCACGGCGAGGTCGGTGACGATCTTCGTGACACAGCCCAGGCCGGTGATCGGCAGCGAGCACCTCTCGACGATCTTCGGGGACCCGTCCTTGGAGACGTGGTCCATCATCACGACGACCTTGCGCGCGCCGTGCACGAGATCCATCGCCCCGCCCATGCCCTTGATCATCTTGCCGGGCACGGCCCAGTTCGCGAGGTCGCCGTTGGTCGCGACCTCCATGCCGCCGAGCACGGCGACGTCGAGCTTCCCGGCGCGGATCTGGCCGAAGCTCTCCGACGAGCCGAAGTAGGCGGCGCCGGGCAGGACGGTCACCGTCTCCTTGCCGGCGTTGATCAGGTCGGGGTCGACCTCGTCGTCGGCCGGGTAGGGGCCGACGCCGAGGATGCCGTTCTCCGAGTGCAGGATCACCGTCCGGCCGGCCGGGATGTGCCCGGGGACCAGGGTCGGCATGCCGATGCCGAGGTTGACGTAGGAGCCGTCGGGCAGCTCGTCGGCGACCCGGGCCGCCATCTCGTCGCGCGTGCGGGCCATCAGCCGCCTGCCTTTCGATCCGAGACGGTCCGGAACTCGACCGGCTTCTCGACGCCGGGTACGTGCAGCACCCGCTGGACGTGGATGCCGGGGGTGTGCACCTCGTCGGGGTCGAGCTCGCCGGGCTCGACCAGGTGCTCGACCTGGGCGATCGTGACCCGGCCGGCCGCGGCGCAGTCCGGGTTGAAGTTCCGGGCGGCGCGGCGGTAGACGAGGTTGCCGTGCCGGTCGCCCTTCCAGGCGTGCACCAGCCCGAAGTCCGGGGTCAGCGCGCGCTCGAGGACGTAGGACACGCCGTCGAACTCGCGGACCTCCTTCTCGGGGGACATCACCGCGACCGAGCCGTCCGCGGCGTAGCGCCAGGGCAGGCCGCCGTCGGCGACCAGGGTGCCGACGCCGGCCGGGGTGTAGAACGCGGGGATCCCCGCGCCGCCGGCGCGCAGCCGCTCCGCGAGCGTGCCCTGCGGGGTCAGCTCCAGCTCCAGCTCGCCGGCCAGGTACTGGCGCGCGAACTCCTTGTTGTTGCCGACGTAGGAGCCGATCGTCCGCCGGATCCGCCCGGCCGCGAGCAGGGTGCCGAGGCCGAAGCCGTCGACGCCCAGGTTGTTCGAGATCGTCTCCAGGTCGGTCGCGCCCTGCTCGAGCAGCGCGGCGATCAGCACCGTCGGGACCCCCGACATACCGAACCCGCCGACCGCGAGCGACGCGCCGTCGCCGATGTCGGCGACCGCCTCCGCGGCGGATGACACCACCTTGTCCATCACGCACCTCCGTCGGCGCCGACAGTACCGTTCGGTTCGCACGACGGACAACTGTTCGCTGAGCGAACGGATGCGTCGAGGCCGGTTCGAGCGCGCGCCGACCGGATGCGGTGCGGGAACGACGCCGGGGTGCGGGGTCAGTCGGTGAGGCGCGCTCCGGTGGCGGTGTCGAACAGGTGGATGCGGTCCGGGGACACCGGCGCGATCTGGATCGTCTCGCCCACCCGGGGCGAGACCCCGGACCCGGTGCGCAGCACGACGCGCTGGGTCCCCCCGTCGTCGCCGAGGGCGCCGCCGTCGACCTCGTGGCTGAAGCCGTCGTCGGGGGCGCGGTGCGGGATCCGGCCGTAGACGTAGGAGTCCGAGCCGAGCTCCTCGCACAGCTCCACGGTCAGCGGGATCGCCGGCCCGTCCACCGGGCGCAGGTGCTCCGGCCGGATCCCGACGGTGATCTCCGCTCCGCTGCTGCGCCCGAGCCCGCGCGGCACGGGCAGCGTGTACCCGGCGACGGTGACCCCGTCGGAGGTGAGCCGGCTGACGTGCAGGTTCATCGACGGTGACCCGATGAACCCGGCGACGAACGCGTTCGCCGGCCGGGTGTAGAGCTCGCGCGGCGACGCGCACTGCTGCAGGACGCCGTCGCGCAGCACCGCGACCCGGGTCCCCATCGTCATCGCCTCGACCTGGTCGTGGGTGACGTAGACCGTCGTGGTGCCCAGCCGCTGCTGCAGCGCGGTGATGCTGGCGCGGGTCTCCACCCGGAGCTTGGCGTCCAGGTTGGACAGCGGTTCGTCCATCAGGAACACCGAGGGCTCGCGGACGATCGCCCGGCCCATCGCCACCCGCTGGCGCTGCCCGCCGGACAGCGCCCTGGGCCGGCGCTCCAGGTACGGGGTGAGGTCGAGGAGCTGCGCGGCGGTCTCGACCTTCGACCGGATCTCGGCCTTGGGTGCGCCCTGGATCTTCAGCGCGAAGCCCATGTTCTGGGCCACGGTCATGTGCGGGTAGAGGGCGTAGTTCTGGAACACCATCGCGATGTCCCGGTCCTTCGGGGCCAGGTCGGTGACGTCCCGGTCGCCGATCCGGATCCCGCCCTCGTCGACGTCCTCCAGTCCGGCCAGCATCCGCAGCGCCGTCGACTTCCCCGACCCGGACGGCCCGACCATCACCAGGAACTCGCCGTCCGGGATCTCCAGTTCCAGGGTGTCCACCGCGCGCACGGGTGGCGAGCCCGGGTACACACGGGACGCGGACTCGTAGACGACCTCGGCCATGGGATGTCCCTTCTCGACGGTGAGCGGGGTGAGCGGGTGGTGGAGCGGGTCAGGTCGCGGCGACGAGGACCTCGAACACGTCGAGCGCCGGCAGCGCCACGGTGGTGTGGCCGTCCCCGTCGAGCGTGGTCTCCAGCGGTCCGGAGTCCACCAGGGACCGGACCGAGGAGATGCCGGGGACGCGCAGCGTGAGCCGGTGACCGGCGCCGATCCGGACCGGGTCGCCGAAGCTCTGCCCGCGGTGCCCGGTCAGGTTCCGCAGGTGCACGACGAGCCCGGCGCCGGAACGGCCCAGGACTACCTCGACCTGGGCGGGGAGGTCGGTGTCGACGTCGGCGCCGGGGCCGAGCAGGTCGCGGGCCGCCTCCGCCACCACGTCCCCGACCGCGCCGAGGCCGATCTCGCGGTAGGCGCGGCCCGGTGTCCAGGGCAGCGTCACCGTGCGGCCGGCGCCGCGCGCGAACCCGATGTGCGGAGGCCGGTCGACGGCCAGGTGGCCGTAGCACTTCTCCGGCGGGCCGTACGGCGCGGTGGACAGCACCGACATCCGCGTCTTCGCCCCCGGGCGGGTCCGGACGACGTGGAACTCGCCCAGGATCGGCAGCAGCGACCCGCCGTCGTCGCCGACGATCGCCGACGACCAGGTCGACTCGCGGGTGGTGTTGCTGACCAGCACGGTGTCCACCCCGGCGCCGGCGAGCTGCCCGCGCCCGTCGCGCAGCCCGGTGGAGCCGGTGAGCAGCAGCCGCCCGCCCCGCTCGACGAACCCGTCCAGCGCGGCGGCGACGTCATCGTCGAGCGGGCCGAGGTCGGGCAGCACCAGCAGGGCGTACCGGTCCAGCGAGGAGTTCCGCGCCATCTCCGCGACCCGGTTCTCCAGGAGCGCGTCGAACGGCACGTGCCGTTCGAGCAGGGCGGTCCAGAGCCCCTGGAACTCGGTCGTGCTGTGCTCCGGCCGGTCCGCCTTGAACGGGTCGGCCCGCACGATCGCGGTCCGCGCGGCCGGGACCAGTCCGGTGTAGACGTCGTGGTGGTCGCGGTGGAACCGGATCACCGACGAGCCTGTGCGCAGCGCGGCGTACGAGAACTCGTCCGGGGTGCCCATGATGTAGGTCGACGGGTAGGCGCCCCGGGCGCTCGCCTCGAGCAGGTACTGCTCGAACTGGCGGGGCTCCTCGCTGACCAGCCGGTAGGGCATGTCCAGGAACGCGACCGAGTTGACCAGCACCGGGACGTGCGGGCGGTAGCTGCGGGCGACGCTGACGTTCTCCGACGTCCGGTGCGGCCACAGTGGACGGCCGAGCGCGTTGTTCGCCTCGTGGAACATGATGTCGGCGGTGTCCCGCATGATCAGCGGGGCGTCCGGGCGGCGGGCGGCGATGAAGTCCCGGGCGCGCGCGAGCAGCACGTCGATCGTGTCGTGGGTCAGCCGCTGCCACTCGACGTAGCCGGGCGAGGCCGGGCCGGTCGGCAGCGTCCCGCCGAGCCGGCCGGCGAACGCGGCGACGCAGGCCACGCACCGGCAGACCCCGCGGTAACGCTTCTCGTAGTCGACCTCGTTGAAGCCCATCCAGTTGAAGAAGAACCCGTCGATCCGGTAGCGGCCCAGGATCTCCCCGAGCACCTCGAAGATCTTCTCCTGGTAGTACCCGCCGCTCGGGCAGACGCTGGTGAGGCCCTGGTGGACCTGCCGGGTGCCGTCGGGTGCGAGATAGCACCAGTCCGGGTGCGCCTCGGCGACCGGGCGGTCGATCTTGGAGAAGTCCATCCGGGCCAGTACCCGCACGCCGCGCCGGGCGGCGGCGGTGACGGCGTCACCGATCAGGTCGCCCGAGGTGCGCTGCGCGAGCGCCGGGTTCCGGGTCTGGTGCGCCAGCCCGGTCGGGTAGTTGGACACGATGCCCCCGCAGCTGAGCAGCCACGCGTCGGCGCCGTAGGACTCGATGCCGTCCAGCACCC
Source organism: Pseudonocardia nematodicida (assembly GCF_040105385.1). Classification (NCBI taxonomy): domain Bacteria; kingdom Bacillati; phylum Actinomycetota; class Actinomycetes; order Pseudonocardiales; family Pseudonocardiaceae; genus Pseudonocardia; species Pseudonocardia nematodicida. The sequence continues at coordinate 23,676 of NZ_JBEDNQ010000010.1, read as the reverse complement.
GCTCGACGTCCATCCCGGCGTCGATCTCCCGGATGTTGGTCTGGAACATCCGGAACGGGGCGTTCCACCACAGTGTCGCCGTCCCGGTCATCCGGCGGCCTCCGTGCCCGCCCCGGCGCCGGGCGAGCCGGGACGGCCCGGGATCCGCACCGGATAGCCTGCCGCGACGGGCACCGCCGCCACCGGTGCGCCCGTGCCTGGAGGGTCCGGACATCCGATGACCGACATGCCAGGAGTCTTTGCGACGCCAGATTGTCTGTCAAGTGCTGTTGTAATACATGTTGGCGGTATCAGTGAACGCGTGGGAGGTGTCATGGCTGAGCAGCTGCGGACGACGTCGGTCGTCGACGCCGTGGAGGAGGCGGTCCGGCACCGCATCCTGATGGGGGAGGACGCGCCCGGGGCGACCGTCACCGAGGTGGCCGTGGCCTCGCGGTTCGGGGTGGGCCGGCCCACCGCCAAGGCCGCGGTCGACCGGCTGGTCGCCGACGGGCTGCTGGTGCGCGACGGCCGTCGGGGCTCGGTCGTCGCCGAGATGGGGCCGGACGACGTCGCTGACCTCTACGACAGCAGGCTGGTGATCGAGCGGCACGTGCACGGCCGGCTGGCGGACGCCGCCCACGTGCCGGCGGACGCCACGCTCGCCAACACGGCCCTGCGGCACGGCGCGACGCTCTCCGACGCCGCGCTGGTGGTCGCCTCCGATGTGGACTTCCATCGGGCGCTGATCGTCGCGGACGGGAGCAGCCGGCTGCAGCGGATGCACTCCGCGCTGATGGCCGAGGCGCACGTCTGCATGGCCCGGGTGCAGGCCAACCAGCTGCTGCGCGCGGAGGTGATCGCGGACGAGCACGACACGATCCTGCGCCGGATCGGTGCCGGGGACCGGCCGGGCGCCGAGGCCGCGACCGAGCTCCACCTCCGGCACGCCCGGGACAAGCTCCGGGACATGATCACCGGGTCCGCGGCCCCCGTGGCGGGTCAGTAGCCCGCGGCCTTGTCGACGACGTTGACCAGCTCGTCGCCGGCCGCGAAGCGGGTCAGGTTGTCCAGGAAGATCTCGAGGCCGCGCCGGGCGGTGCCGGCGGTCGTCGCCCCGTTGTGCGGGGTGACGACCGTGTTCGGGGCGGTCCAGAACGGTGAGCCGGCCGGCAGCGGCTCGACGCCGTGCGCGTCGATGCCCGCGCCGGCGATCCAGCCCTCGCGCAGTGCGCGGAGCAGGGCGTCGTCGTCGGCGATCCCGCCGCGCGAGATGCAGATCCAGGTCGCGGTGGGCCGCATCGCGCGGAACGCCTCCTCGTCGAACACCCCGCGGGTCTCCGGGGTCGCCGGTGCGGTCACGACGACCACGTCGCACTCGCCGAGGAACTCGTGCAGCTGCGCCAGGCCGTACATCCGCTCGACGCCGTCGACCGGGCGTCCCGGGTTGCGCCGGCAGCCCAGCACCCGCATGTGGAACGCCCGGGCCTTGCGCGCCAGGTCGGTGCCCGCGTTGCCGACGCCGACGATCCCCAGGGTCGCGCCGGCGAGCTCGCCGTGGGTGAACCGGTCCCAGCGGTGATCGGCCTGGGCCCGCATCCAGCGCGGGACGTCCCGGTCGAGCATCATCATCAACAGCATCGCCTGCTCGGCCAGCGGGATCGCACCGTTGCCGGCCGACGAGGTCAGTACGACGTGCCCGGCGGCCCGCATCTCGGGGGAGAGGTCGGCGTCCGGTCCCGCGGCCCAGGAGTGCACCCAGCGCAGCCGGGGCGCCGCGGCCAGCACGTCGCCCCGGACGCTGCCGCCCACCGCCACGACGTCCGCGAGACCGGGGTCGGCCGGCTCCAGGGACGTCGCGAACCGCACCGGGTAGCGGCCGGCCGCGGATTCGATCCGGGCACGCTGCTCGTCGGACCGGGGCCCGAGGACGACGACGGTGTCGGTGGTCATGGCTCTCCCGGGACGGTGCGGCATGTTGTCCGACATGAATACACGTCGGACGCCGCGCCGGGAAAGGAGCGTCAGGCGGTGGACGGCCCGGTGTGGGCGTCGCCGACGGCGACCTCGCCCTCGTGCAGGACGTCGGCGTAGACCCCCGCGCAGGCCCAGGTGCCGCCGATCTGCGGGATCTCGATGCGGTTGTGCTTCGCGATCGTGCGCAGGGTCTCCGGGTCCCGGGAGAGCCCGCCGCCCTGCGCCAGGGTGGTCATGACGCAGCGCATCGTCGCGAACGAGTAGCGGATGCCGACGTCGCCGATCGTGGCCTCGGTCCCCGGCCAGTCGTTCTCCACGAACCCGGCGTCCGCGCACCGAAGCACGACATTGGGCCGGTACCGGCGGACGTCGAAGTCGGCGTCCGGCGCGAGCTCCCGCAACCGGTCCAGCGTGGACTCGGTCAGGACGTGCAGCGTCGACAGGTCGAAGAATGTCCCCGGGTCGCCGAACGCGGAGACGTCGAACCGGCTCACGGCCTCACCGGAGGACTCCCTGCGCGCGGTGGTGCCCTCGATCAGCGCGGCGGGCGCGAGCCGGTCGGTCGGCAGGTCGTCGATCTCCGGCCAGACCTCCTCGAACTGGCTGCCCTCCGGCGCCTCGGAGATCAGTCGCACCTCGCGGCCGAGGACCGCCGACAGCGCGACGTCGACGCCCTCGTCGTCGGAGCGGAGCATCGAGCCGTCCGGGAACCGGATCTCGATCTCCGGCAGCGGTCGTCCGGGCTCGGGTTCGCCGGCGTACCGGGCGGAGAACTCCAGCAGGCCGGCCCAGAGCCGCGGGACCTTGGCGCTGGCGACGGTGCCGGACTCGACGTCGAACACGGCCATCGCCCGGTCGCCGAGCAGCCCGCGCGCGGTCACCACGGACCGCTCGACGGTCTCGCCGAGCATGGACTTGACCGGGTACCGGTGCAGCGAGACGACCGTCATACGCGGTGTCTACCGTTCCGGCGCGCACGGCGCGAACGCGCGCGCCCGGCCGGGGGCGGCGGTGCGCCGGACGGGCGGGCGGTAGTGGGCCGGGCCCTACCCGAGCAGGGCGCGCCGCAGCTCGTCCGGCGTCGCGTACACCGCGTGCGCCCCCGCGGACTCCAGCTCGCCCGGCTCGGCGTAACCCCAGCCGGCCCCGGCGCAGGGCAGGCCGTGCTCGGCCGACCCGACGACGTCGTAGAGGCGGTCGCCGACCATCAGCGGCAGGTCGTCGCCGGACGGGTTCCCGAGCTGCCGGAGGGCCTCGGCGACCACGGCGGCCTTCGACGGGCGCTCGCGGTCCCGGGTGTCCCCGACGATCGCGGTGAACAGGTCGGTCCAGCCGTGGTGGGCGAGGATCTTGCGGGCGGACGGCTCGGCCTTGCTGGTGGCGAGCGCGATCGTGACGCCCGCGCCGGCGAGGCCGCGCAGCAGTTCCTCGATGCCGTCGTAGGGGCGGGATTCCAGCCAGCCACCCTCGTCGCCGTACATCCGGCGGTAGATCGGCAGCACCACCTCGGTGCCCTTCTCGCCGAGGATCGGGGGCAGTGACTGGTACATCGGCGGGCCGAGCAGGTGCGGGCCCAGCGCGTCGTCGGAGACGTCGAACCCGGCCTCGTCGACGGCGCGACGGAGGGAGCCGAGGATGCCGGGGCCGGAGTCGACGAGGGTGCCGTCGAGATCGAGCAGGATGTGGGTCAGCACGTGCCCATCGTGCCTGTAACGCCCTGCGTACTCTTGTACGCATGGCGAACACCACGCTGTACGGCCCGCTGTCCGGCACCGACCGCGTCGACGGGCTGCTCGACGACGGCGCCTGGATCGCCGCGCTGCTGGAGGTCGAGCTGGCGCTGTCCGCGGTCGCCGCCGAGCAGGGCACCGTCGACCCGGACGACGCGGACGGCGTCGAGCGCGCGGTCGGTGCCGTCGCGGGTGTCGACCCGGCCGCGCTCGCCGCGGAGTCGGCCGAGGGCGGCAACCCGGTGATCCCGCTGGTCAAGCGGCTCAAGGCGGCCGCGGCGCGGATCCAGCCGGGCGCCGAGCGGGCCGTGCACCCCGGCGCGACCAGCCAGGACGTCCTGGACACCGCGCTGGTGCTGCTCACCCGCCGGGCGGTGGGCCGGATCGTCGACGACCTGACCGGCTGCGCGGACGCCGCCGCCGGGCTCGCGGCCGCGCACCGGGACACCCCGTGCGCCGCCCGTACGCTCGGCCAGCAGGCTCTGCCGACCACCTTCGGCGCCGTCGCCGCCGGGTGGTGCGCCGGGCTGGACCGGGCCCGGCACCGGCTGGCCGCGCTGGCGGGTGAGCTCCCCGTCTCCTACGGCGGCGCCGCCGGCACGCTCGCCGCCGCGCACCCGCACGGCCCGGCCGTCGCCGACGCGCTCGCCGACCGCCTCGGGCTCGCCCGGCAGGGCGTCCCGTGGCACACCGAGCGGACCCGGATCGGGGAGCTGGCCGGCGCGCTCGGCGTCGCCGCGGGGGCCTGCGCGAAGCCCGCGACCGACGTCGTGCTGCTGTCCGCGACCGAGCTCGGCGAGGTCTCCGAGGCCGCACCCGGCGACTCGTCGTCGATGCCGCACAAGCGCAACCCGGCGGCCGCGGTCACCGCGCGCGGCGCGGCGAAGCGGGCGCCCGGGCTGGTCGCGACGCTGCTGGCGTGCGCCGAGCAGGAGTTCCAGCGCGCCGCCGGTGCCTGGCACGCCGAGTGGGAGACGCTGACCGACCTGCTGCGGGTGACCGCCGGCGCGGCCGCGCGGCTGCGCGTCTGCCTGGAGGGGTTGCAGGTGCACCCCGACGCGATGGCCCACAACCTGGCGCTGGCCGCGGGAGCCCAGGGAGCGGGCGTCGGGCACGCCCCGGACCTGGTCGACCGGGTGCTGGCCGGGCGGGCGTGATGGAGGAGAAGCGGGAGCAGGTCCGCTCGCTGTCCCGCGGCCTCGCCGTGATCCGCAGCTTCGACGCCGCGCACCCGCAGCGGACCCTCGCCGAGGTCGCCCGCGCCGCCGGCCTGACCCGGGCCGCGGCGCGCCGGTTCCTGCTCACCCTCGTCGACGAGGGCTACGTGCGCACCGACGGCCGGCTGTTCACCCTCACCCCGCGGGTGCTGGAGCTGGGCTGGTCCTACCTGTCGGCCATGGGGGTGCCCGAGGTCGCGGCCCCGCACCTGGAGGCGCTGGTCGCCCGGGTGCGCGAGTCCGCCTCGGTCTCGGTGCTCGACGGCGACCCGGACGCCGGCTACGAGGTCGTCTACGTGGCCCGGGTGCCGACCGCCCGGATCATGACCGTGGCGATCACCATCGGGACCCGCTTCCCCGCCTACGCGACGTCGATGGGCCGGGTCCTGCTGGCCGCGCTGCCGCCCGCCGCGCTGGAGCGCTACCTGGCCGGGCTGCACCCCGAAGCACTGACCGAGCACACCGTCGCCGGCGCGGACGCCCTGGGTGCGGAGCTGACGCGGGTGCGCGTCGAGGGCCACTGCGTGGTCGACCAGGAGCTGGAGTCCGGCCTGCGGTCGATCGCGGTCCCGGTGCACGACCGGGCCGGACGGGTGGTGGCCGCCGCCAACGTGTCGACGCACGCCTCCCGGCGCGACGCCGGCGCGCTGCGCACCGAGGTGCTGCCGGAGCTGCGGGCCTGCGCCGCGGCGATCGAGGCGGACCTGCGGGCGTCCGGATAGGGCACCATTCCCCGATGGAACCCGCGACGGAATCCGCGACGCCGCTGCTGGACCCCGCCGATCCCCGGCACGCGCACGTCGCGCACCGGCTGACGACCGAGCCGATCGTCTGGCTGACCACGGTCGGCGCCGACGGGCGTCCGCACCCGGTCCCGGTCTGGTTCCTGTTCGCCGACCCGGACGTCGTGATCTTCAGCCGGCCGGACACCGCCAAGGTGGGACGGCTGCGCGACCGGTCCGCGGTCGCGCTCTCCCTGGACACCGCGGGCGGTGGCGCCGACGTCCTGACCGCCGACGGCGACGCCGCGCTCACCGGTGAGCCCCCGGCGGCCGAGACGGCGGCGTTCGGCGAGAAGTACCGCCCGCTGCTGGGCGACCAGGACCTCGCGGGCTGGCGGAGCGTGTTCGCCCAGCCGGTCCGGGTGCGGCTGCGTCGGGTCACGGCGTGGTGGCCGGGGCCGGACGGGCTCGAGCGGGTGGTGCTACCCGGGAACATCGGCGTCGGGTAGCCGGTTGCCCGGAGAACGGCAGGCGACCCTCGGAGGCACGGAGTGAACGGACGCATGCACCTCGCGGTCGAGCTCGGCGGCGCGGGACGCCATCCGGGGGCGTGGCGGCTGCCCGGAGCGGGGGACCTGTTCGCTGCCGACCGCCATGTCGAGGCGGTGCGCACCGCCGCCCGCGGCGGCCTGGACCTGGTCGCGCTCGCCGACACCCTGCTCCCTCCGTCCGCGGACCCGGACGCCGAACCCGGCACCCTGGACGCCGTCGCCGTCGCCGCCCGGGTCGCGCCCGCGGTCCCCGGCATCGGCGTCGTCCCGGCCGTGACCGTCACCCACACCGAGCCGTTCCACCTGTCCAAGGCGATCGCGACGCTGGACTTCGTCTCGACCGGCCGGGCCGGCTGGCAGCCCGGGGTGTCCCGCACCCGGGCCGAGGCCGACCTGTTCGGCCGCACCGGCCCGGCGCCGGCCGACGCGCTGTGGCGGGAGGCCGCCGACGTCGTCGAGGTCGTCGCCCGGCTCTGGGACTCCTGGGAGGACGACGCGGAGATCCGGGACGCCGCGACCGGCCGGTTCGTCGACCGGGAGAAGCTGCACTACATCGACTTCGCCGGCGAGTTCTTCTCGGTGAAGGGCCCGTCGATCACCCCGCGCCCGCCGCAGGGGCAGCCGCTGACCGTGCTGCGCGGCGACGAGACCGAGGCGCTGCCGGTGGTGGGCCGGTACGCCGACGTCGTGCGGGTCGCCGCGGACACCGTCGCGGGTGCGGCGGAGGCCCGCGAGCGGGTCCGGTCCGCGGTCGCGGGCGCCGGTCGGGACCCGGACCGGGTGCCGGTGCTGCTCGACGTCGAGACGCTGTTCGACCCGTCCCTCCTGGGAGAACTGGACCGCCTGGCCCCGGCCGGCGTCGACCCGGGCCCGGCGACACTGCGGCACGTCGGCGACCCGGCCGCGCTCGCGGGACTGCTGCGCGACGCCGCCGAGGAGGCCGCCGCGGACGGGTTCACCCTGGTCCCGCTCGCGCTGCCGTCGGGCGTCGTTGAGATCGTCGACGGCCTGCTACCCGCCTTCGGCGACGCCTGGGCGTCCGCCCCGTACGACGGGTCGCTGCGCGACCGGTTCGGCCTGACCCGCCCGGCCGGCCGGTACGCGCGCAGCTGAACACCATCTCGACGGCCCGTGGCAGGAATCGGCCTCGACCGCTTCATCCTGCCGTCCTACGGTGGGGCGATGCTGCGCAGCGTCTCGGTGCTCGTGCTCGACGAGCTCGCCGTCTTCGAGTTCGGCGTGCTCAGCGAGGTCTTCGGCCTGGACCGCTCCGACGACGGCCTTCCGGTGTTCGGCTGGACGGTCTGCGGCCCCGAGGCCGGGCGCCCGGTGAGCACCACCAGCGGGGTCACCGTCACCCCGGAACACGGCCTCGACGCGTTGTCCGGCGCCGACGTCGTGGGCGTCGCCGCGACCGGGCTGCGCGAGTTCCCGCCGGCCGTGCTGCAGGCGCTGCAGCGGGCCCGGCACCGCGGCGCGACGCTGCTGTCGATCTGTTCCGGGGTGTTCGTGCTCGGCGCGGCCGGGCTGCTCGAGGGCCGGCGCTGCACCGTGCACTGGAAGCACGCCGACGAGCTGCGCGAGCGGCACCCGCGGGCGGTGGTCGAGGAGGACTCGCTCTTCGTCGACGACGGCGACCTCGTCACCAGCGCGGGTACCGCCGCGGGGATCGACGCCTGCCTGCACCTGGTCCGTCGGGAGCTCGGCGGCGCCGTCGCCAACGGCATCGCCCGCCGGATGGTCGTCCCGCCGCAGCGCGAGGGCGGCCAGCGCCAGTTCGTCGAGCTCCCGATCCCCGAGTGCACCGGGGACTCGCTGGCCCCGGTGCTGGCCTGGCTGCTGGAGAACCTCGACCGCGAGCACACCGTCGCGGCGCTCGCCCGGCGCGCGGCGATGTCCGAGCGGACCTTCGCCCGCCGGTTCGTCGTCGAGACCGGCACGACCCCGCACCGCTGGATCTCCGCGCAGCGGGTGCTGCACGCCCGCACCCTGCTGGAGGAGACCGACCTCGGGATCGACGCCGTCGCGTCCCGCGCCGGGTTCGGCACGGCCGCGCTGCTCCGGCACCACTTCCGCCGCGCGCTCGGTGTGTCGCCGGCCGACTACCGCAGCACGTTCCGCTGCGAGCGGGCGCTGCGCCCCGCGTGACGTGATCGCTTACCGCCCGCGGGGCTGTTAGCGTCGTCACCATCCGTTCACGGAGGTGCGCACGTGACGAGCCCGCAGGTGCCGACCGCCCGGCCGCCCCGGATCGCCGTGATCGGAGCCGGCCCGTCCGGGCTCTACACGGCCGAGGCCCTGCTGGCGGGTGATCCGGGGGTGGCCGTCGACATCATCGACCGGCTCCCGGCGCCCTACGGGCTCGTCCGCTACGGCGTCGCGCCCGACCACCTCAAGATGAAGTCGGTGATCCGGGCGCTGGTCAACACCTTCGACGACGCCGAGCGGGTCCGGTTCCTCGGCGACGTCACGGTCGGCGACGGCGGCATCCCCGGCGAGGTGCTGCGCGAGCACTACCACGGGGTCGTCTACGCCTCGGGCAGCTCGGTCGACCGCGACCTGGGCATCCCCGGTGAGGACCTGGCCGGTTCGGTCGGCTCCGGCGCATTCGTGTCCTGGTACTGCGGGCACCCGGACGCCACCGGCCCCGTCCCCGACCTGGACCGGAGCGGGGTCGTCGTGGTCGGTGCCGGGAACGTCGCGATCGACGTCGCCCGGATGCTGGCCCGGCCGGCACGGGACATCGCCGCCACCGACGCGCACGACGCGGTGCTCGACGCGCTGGGTGCCAGCGCCGTCACCGACGTCCACGTGGTGATCCGGCGGGGTCCCCAGCACGTGAAGTTCACCCCGCCCGAGCTGCGCGGGCTCGGCGCGCTCGACGACGTCGAGGTCGTGGTGCACGACGACGGCCTGCTCGCCGCGGGCGTACCCGAACCGTCCGAGCGCCGGATGCGGCAGGTCGTCGACACGCTCACCGGATGGGCCGCCGACCCGCCGGGAGCCGGGTCGGGGCGCCGGGTGCACCTGCACTTCCTGCGCAGCCCGGTCCGGATCCTGGGCGACGGCGGCCGGGTCACCGGTGTCGAGATCGAGCGCAACGCGATCACCGCCGACGGGCGGGTGCGCGGCACCGGGGAACGCGCGGTGCTCGACGCCGGACTCGTCGTGCGCGCCATCGGCTACACCGGCGAACCGATCCCCGGCCTGCCGTTCGACGAGGCGACCGGCACCGTGCCGCAGGAGGCGGGCCGGGTGATGCTCGGGGGCGAGCCGGTCCGCGGCAGCTACGTCGCGGGCTGGATCAAGCGCGGCCCGACCGGGGTGATCGGGACGAACAAGTCCGACGGCGCCGAGACCGCCGCCTCGGTGCTGGCAGACCTCCCGACGCTGCCGACACCACCGCGCCCCGGGGGCCGGGCGGTGCTCGACCGGTTGCGCGAGTTCGGGATCGACCCGGTGCTGTGGGAGGACTGGCTGCGCCTCGACGCCGCCGAGATCGCCCTCGGCGAACGGCGCGGTGGCACCGACCGGGTGAAGATCGCGGTCCGGCCGGACATGCTCGACGCCGCCCGGGGGCGGGCCGAGCGCGCCGGCTGAGCTCGTCCCCGGCCGGAGGGTCGGTGTCGGCGGGCCGCGGTCAGTACGGGTCGACGGCCACGACGCCCGGCATGGCGAGCATGCCGTTCTCGAACGACTCGGCCTCGTCGGGCGTCATTGACATCGTGCAGGTGACCGAGCTGTAGGCGACGCCCTCGCGGACGTCGACCGCGAACTCCCGCAGTGTGCGGCCGCAGGCCTGCAGGACGCTCGCGACCCGCATGACCCCGTCGATGCCGTCGCCGGTGACGACGGTGCGCCGGCGCGGCATCCGGGACGCGATGTCCGCGGGGTCACCGGAGGAGTCGGTGAAGGAGAAGGTGCTGGGGCGGTGGGTCGTGATGCTCATGGGGAACGGCTCCGTGCGTTGCGTCATCAAATGGAAACGCGAGCCAGGTCTCGGGGGTCTCGTCGCAATCGGCGAGAGGTGCCGGGGGTTCGCCGTGGCGCGCCGGCCGCCTGGATCAGCCGACGCGCGGTGCTACTACTGCGCTGAGTCGCGCGGGCAGCACGGCACCGAGCTCACGGAGAGCTCTGCGAGCAAGGGTGCGCTCGACGAGGTGCATGAGATCACAGTAGCAAGGCCATGCGGCCTGCGCCACATGACGACCGCCGTCTAACCTGCTCGGGTACACCGGCCTCGTTCTGACAGGGGGACTCCCGTCGTGATCACCGCGATCGTCATGGTGCACACCGCCGCCGACCGGATTCCCGAGACCGCGCAGACGATCGCGGACCTCGACGGCGTGGCCGAGGTCTACTCGTGCGCCGGGGACGTGGATCTGGTCGCGATCGTCAAGGTGCGCGAGCACGAGGAGCTCGCCGACGTCATCGCGGGCAAGCTCAGCAAGGTCGACGGCGTGGTCGCGACCGACACGCACATCGCGTTCCGGTCCTACTCGAAGGCCGACACGGACGCGGCCTTCTCGATGGGGCTCGACTAGCGGCGCAGCCGCAGCCGCAGTGGTGCGAGCGTGCGCTCGCCGACCATCCCCACCCACACCCCCGTGCCGTAGGCGACGTCGTCGACCCGGTGGAGGAGCAGGTAGCCGGGGAGCGGCAGGCGCGCGTCCGGAGCGCGGTCGCGGTGCTGCCACCAGTCGGCGAGCCCCTCCGCGACCGTGACCACGGCGACGAGTCGCCGGGCGCGCCGGGAGGCGAGTGCGGCCACCGCGGCGATCGGCCAGCCGGTGCGCCCGAGTGCGGTCGCGGCCTGCCACAGCCCGCCGACGACCTCGAACGCCGTCAGCAGCGCCGCCGCCCGGTACGGGGAGCGGAGCCGGGGCAGCCGGCGGGCCAGCCGGACCGTCGAGGCTGCTGCCGCCACCGCGGCGACGGCCGCGGTGGCCCGGCGCGGCGCGATCAGCGCCGCGCAGACGGCCGCCGCGGCCGGGGTCATCGTGAGCAGCGGCGCCGAACCCGGGTGCCTGCGGGCCAGGCGGGCGTCACCGGTTCCGTAGAAGAGCTTGCGCCGCAACCACGTCGTCGGGGCGACCCGATGGTCGTGCGCGACCTGGGCTGCCGGTTCGTACCGCGCCACCCAGCCGCCGGAGTCCAGCCGCCGGAGCAGGTCGACGTCCTCGGCGACGTGCAGGTCCTCGTCGAACGCCGGCCCGTCCACCGCCGCGACCCGCAGCAGCATCGCCGCACCCGGGACGTAGGACACCGCACCGTGCGGGCCGACCGGGGCCGGCGCGGTGCCGAGGTCCAGTGACGACCGCAACGCCTCGTAGGCCCCGACGAGTCCGCCGGCCTCCGGGTGCAGGGCGGTCACCCGGGGCGCGACCAGGGCGACGGCCGGGTCTGCCAGGTGCTCGAGCAGTGGAGTGAGCCAGTCCGGGGCCGGTACGACGTCGGAGTCGAGGAACGCCACGAAGGGCGTGCCGGACGGGCCGCCACGGCGCACGGCGGCGAGGCCGGTGTTGCGGGCGGCGGCCGGACCGCGGGGTTCCGGGTGCCGGACGAGCGCACCGCCCGCCTCGGCGACCGCCCGGGCGAGCGGCGCCGGGTCGGCCGAGCCGTCGTCGACCACGACCAGCCCACCGAGCCGCGGGCCCGCGGCCAGCGCGGCGAGCAGCCGCTCGAGCGGGCGGTCGCGGACCGGGACCACCACCGCGACCCGGTCCGGGGTGGGCGCTCCCGGCTGCGGCCCGGTGGGGTGGGCGAGGCCGGCGTCGAGCAGGGCCCGGGCGAGGCGCCGGGTGGCCGGCCCGTCGACGACGACCGTGCCGTCCCGGTGCACGAGCGCGGCCTCGGCGGCCGTCAGGTGCAGCAGCCGGGGCGGGACGGTGCCCAGCAGCGATTCCCCGCCGGCGGTCCCGGCGCGCCGCCGGACGTCGTCGCCGAGCGTGACCCGGAAGCCGTCGGGCAGCCGGGCGGTGGTCACCTGCCCGCCCGCCCGGTGCCGTTGCCGCCGGGAGTGCCCGGGACCGGGTCGAGGACGTGCCGGGTCACCAGGGTCGCCGCCCCCAGCACGCCGCCGAGCTCACCGGAGGCGGCCTGGACCACCGTCAGGTGCTGGGTGGCCAGCGGGGTCGAGTGCCGGTAGACGATCTCGCGCACCCCCGCGAGCAGGTGGTCGCCGACCAGGGACAGCCCGCCGCCGATCACGATCACCGACGGGTTCAGCAGGTTGACGCAGGTCGCGAGCACCTCGCCCAGGTCCCGCCCGGCCTGGCGGACCGCGTCGAGCACGGCGAGGTTCCCGGCCCGGGCCAGGTCGACGACGTCGTCGGTGCCGGCGGCCGGGATGCCCTGCCCGGTCAGCGCGCGGGCCAGCGCGGCTCCGGAGGCGACCGCCTCGAGCGTGCGCCCGTCGGTGCCCGGGATCCGGACGTGCCCGAGGTCCCCGGCCGATCCCTGCGCGCCGCGTTGCAGCCCTCCACCGGACACGATCCCGGCACCGATACCGGTCGCGACCTTGACGAAGAGCAGGTCCTCCCGGTCCGGCCAGACGCTTGCGTGCTCGGCCAGCGCGAGCAGGTTGACGTCGTTGTCCACCAGGACGGGGACGTCGAACGCCTCGCGGACCCGTGCCGGGACGTCGTAGCGGTCCCAGCCGGGCATGATCGGCGGGCTGACCGGGGTGCCGGTGAGGTGCTCGACCGGGCCCGGGACACCGATGCCGACACCGGCCAGGTCCGACGCCGGCCGGCCGGTCCCGGCCAGCAGCTCGAGCCCGGTGGTCAGCACCCAGCTCAGCACGGGTTCGGGTCCGTCGGCGATCGGGACACGGCGGGACCGGTGGGCCAGCACCGTCCCGGCGAGATCGGTCAGCGCGACGACCGCGTGCGTGGCCCCGAGGTCGACGGCGAGCACGAGCCGGGCGCGGGCGCGGAACGCGAGCCGGCCGGGCGGGCGACCGCCGGTGGAGACCTCCTCGCCGACCGGGGCGACCAGGCCGGCGTCGAGGAGGGTCTCGATCCGGGCGGCGACGGTGCTGCGGGACAGTCCGGTGAGCGCGGTGAGCTGCGCCCGGGTCCGCGGGCCGCCCTCGCGGAGCAGTGCGAGCAGCGCCGCCGCCTCCGGGGCGACGAGCAGGTCGTGCGAGCGGTCGGCCATGGTCCGAGAGTTATAGCAGTAGCCTGATCGGAAGTATGCATTCCACGACAGACTTTTGTTGACGTCCCGTCAGAAGTCCGGTCGAATGGGTCGTCGCCGTCGACCAGCATCCGGGAGCATCGTGACCCTCTCCGTCCAGCTCTACTCGGCCCGCGAGGCCTTCACCGCCGACCCGTCCGACACGCTGCGCCGCATCGCGGAGCTCGGATACACCCGGGTCGAGCCGTACGGCCTGATCACCCACGCCCCGGTACTGCGCGAGGCGCTGCCGGCGCACGGCCTCACCGCGCCCACCGCGCACCAGACCTTCCTCGGCGACGACGTCGCGCCGGTGCTCGCCGCCGCCCGGGAGGCCGGCGTCGGGACGGTGATCGACCCGCACGTCCCGCAGGAACGCTGGCAGCACGCCGACGACGTCGCCGCCACCGCCGCGCTGATCAACGACGCGGCCCGGGTGGCGGCCGACCACGGGGTGCGGATCGGCTACCACAACCACGCGCACGAGCTGGCTTCCACGATCGGCGGGACCACCGCGCTGGAGTACTTCGCCGACCGGCTGGACGACGCCGTCGTCCTGGAGGTCGACACCTACTGGGCCGCGGTCGGCGGGACCGACCCGGTCGCGCTGCTGCGCCGGCTGGGGGAGCGGGTGGTCGCCGTGCACGTCAAGGACGGCCCCGCGACCCCGGAGACGCTCGACCAGGTCGCGGTCGGGCAGGGCAGCCTGCCGATCCCGGACATCCTGGCGGCCGCGCCGCAGGCTCTGCGCGTCGTCGAGCTGGACGCGACCCGCGGGGACATGTTCACCGCGCTGGCCGACAGCTACTCCTACCTCACCGGGCAGGTCCCGGCGTGAGCGTGCCGGTGGGTGTCGGCGTCGTCGGCGCCGGCGTGATCAGCACGCAGTACCTGACCAACCTCGCCGACTTCGCCGACGTCGAGGTCCGGCACGTCGCCGACCTCGATCCGGCGCGGGCGAAGCAGACCGCCGACCGGTTCGGCGTGCCCCGCTCCGGGGACCTCGACGGGCTGCTCGACGACGACGGGGTCGACATCGTCGTGAACCTGACCGTCCCGGCCGCGCACGTCGAGGTCTCGCTCGCCGCGCTGCTGGCCGGCAAGCACGTCTGGACCGAGAAGCCGATCGCGACCGGCCGCGACGGGGCCCGGCTGCTGCTCGACACCGCCGAGCGGACGGGGCTGCGGGTGGGCTCGGCGCCGGACACCGTGCTCGGCGGCGGCATCTCGGCCGCCCGGCGGCTGATCGAGGCCGGGGAGATCGGTGAGCCGCTGACCGCGCTCGCGCTGATGCAGAACCCCGGACCCCACCAGTGGCACCCGGACCCGGCGTTCCTGTTCGCCGAGGGTGGCGGCCCGCTGCTCGACATCGGCCCCTACTACCTGACGACGCTGGTGCACCTGCTCGGCCCGATCACCCGGGTGACGGCGTCGACGTCGCGGTCGCGCGAGACCCGGGTGATCGGGTCCGGGCCGTCGGCCGGCCGGGAGTTCCCGGTCGAGGTCCCGACCCACGTCGTCGCGCTCTACGAGTTCGCCGGCGGCCGGACCGCGCAGTGCACGTTCAGCTTCGACTCGCCGCTGCGGCGGACCCTGTTCGAGGTCACCGGCACCGAGGCGACGCTGGTCGTGCCGGACCCGAACCGCTTCGACGGCAACCCGACCCTGGTGTCGGAGACCCAGTCGCTCGCGGAGATCGTCCGGGACCGCCGGGAGATCCGGGTGCCCGCCGTGCAGGCCACCCGCGGTGTCGGGGTGCTCGAGCTGGCCCGGTCGATCGCGGCGGGGGTGCCGGAGCGTGCCTCCGGGACGCTCGCGCTGCACGTCCTCGACGTCATGCTCGCCACCCTCGAGGCGGGGGAGCGGGGCGCGTCGGTCGCGATCGCGGGGGCGGACACCGTGACGGTGCCGCCCGCGCTGCCCGAGGACTGGAACCCCTACCGCGCGGAGATCGCATGAGTGCGGGGCCGGTGGTCGCGGTCGTCGGCGGCGGGTTCATGGCCCGCGTGCACACCCGCGCCGCCCGTGCCGCGGGCGCGACGGTGGCCGGGGTGCTCGCGAGCTCCCCGCAGCGTTCCCGGGAGGTGGCCGCCGGGCTCGGGGTCGCCCGCGGCTACGCCGACCTCGGCGAGCTGCTGGGAGACCCGGACGTCGAGGTCGTCCACGTCTGCACCCCCAACGCGCTGCACGCCGGGCAGGCGGCGGCCGCGATCGCCGCGGGCCGGCACGTCGTGTGCGAGAAGCCGCTGGCCATCGCGGTGCCCGACGCCGAGGACCTGGTCCGCGCGGTCGCCGCGGCCGGGCTGGTCGGGACGGTCCCGTTCGTCTACCGGTTCCATCCGATGGTGCGCGAGGCCCGCGCCCGGTTCGCCTCCGGCGCGGCGGGACCGCCGGTGACGATCTCGGGCAGCTATCTGCAGGACTGGATGCTCGCCGCCGGCGACGGCAACTGGCGGGTCGACGCCGGCGCGGGCGGCCGGTCCCGCACGTTCGCCGACATCGGGTCGCACCTGGTCGACCTGGTCGAGTTCGTGACCGGCGACCGGGTCACCCGGCTGGCGGCCACCACCCGGATCCTGCACCAGGACCGGGCCGGGCATACGAGCGTGACCACCGAGGACGCCGCCGCGCTCACGCTGGTCACCCGCGGCGGCGCGATCGGGACGCTGCTGGTCTCGCAGGTCGCCCCGGGCCGGAAGAACCGGCTGGCGATCGAGATCGCCGGCACCGCGGAGAGCGTCGGGTTCGACCAGGAGCAGCCGGAGACGCTGTGGGTCGGGCGCCGGGCGGGCAGCACGCTCGTCCCGCGCGACGCCGACCAGCTCGCGCCGGACGCGGCCCGGCTGTGCACCGTGCCGGCCGGTCACCCGCAGGGCTACCAGGACGCGTTCGGCGCGTTCGTCGCCGACACCTACGCCGCGGTCCGCGGCGACGAGCCGGAGGGGCTGCCGCGCTTCGCCGACGGCCTCCGCACGGTGCGGCTCACCGAGGCCGTGCTGCAGTCCGCCGCGGACGGCGGCTGGATCGAGACGGGGGAGAACCAGTGAGTACGAGACCGGTCACGCTGTTCACCGGGCAGTGGGCCGACCTGCCGTTCGAGCAGGTCGCCGAGCTCGCCGCCGGCTGGGGCTACGACGGCCTGGAGATCGCCGCCTCCGGGGACCACCTGGACCTGCGCCGGGCCGAGACCGACGACGCCTACGTCCGGTCCCGCCTGGAGATCCTGGAGCGGCACGGCCTGCGCTGCTACGCGATCTCCAACCACCTCGCCGGGCAGGCGGTCTGCGACGACCCGATCGACTTCCGGCACCGGGCGATCCTGCGCGACTACGTGTGGGACGACGGCGACGCCGAGGGGGTCCGCCGCCGGGCCGCCGAGGACATGGCGCGGGCCGCGAAGGTCGCGCGGAAGCTGGGCGTCGACACCGTGGTCGGGTTCACCGGGTCGTCGATCTGGCAGTACGTGGCGATGTTCCCGCCGGTCCCGGCCTCGACGATCGACGCCGGCTACGCGGACTTCGCGGCGCGCTGGAACCCGATCCTCGACGTGTTCGACGGCGAGGGCGTCCGGTTCGCCCACGAGGTGCACCCCGGCGAGATCGCCTACGACTACTGGACCAGCGTGGCCGCGCTGGAGGCCGTCGAGCACCGGGCGGCGTTCGGGTTCAACTGGGACCCCTCGCACATGATGTGGCAGGACATCGACCCGGTCGGGTTCATCACCGACTTCCGCGACCGGATCTACCACGTGGACTGCAAGGACACCCGGCTGCGCCGCCCGAACGGCCGGGCCGGGCGGATGGGCTCGCACCTGCCCTGGGGCGACCCGCGGCGCGGCTGGGACTTCGTGTCCACCGGCCGCGGCGACGTCCCGTGGGAGGACGCGTTCCGCGCACTGACCGCGATCGGCTACGACGGCCCGATCTCGATCGAGTGGGAGGACGCCGGGATGGACCGGCTGCACGGCGCCGAGGAGGCCGTGCGGTTCGTCCGGTCGCTGCTGTGGAAGCGGCCGGAGGCCTCGTTCGACGCGGCGTTCTCGAACCAGTAGGCGCTGTCGCGCTCGTGGGTGGTTGTCGCGGCTCCGACCGCGACGACCACTCACGAGCGCGGAGCGCCGGCCAGTTCCGTGGAGAGTGCGGCCCAGCGGGTCAGCAGGTCCGCGGCGGCACCGGAGTCGACGGCCGTCGCGACCGCGTCCAGGGCGGCGCCGATCGCCGCGGTCAGGTCCCCGTCGACGCCGCGGTGGGCGGCGAGCGCGCCGGCCGCGTTGAGCAGCACGGCGTCGCGCACCGGCCCGGTCTTGCCCGCCACCAGGTCGCGGACGACGCCGGCGTTGACGTCCGGGGTCCCGCCGCGCAGGTCCTCGGTGGTGGCCGGGCGCACGCCGAGCGCGGTCGGGTCCAGCCGGGTCTGCCGCACCTGCCCGCCGGAGGCGATCCAGACGGTGCTGGTCGTCGTGGTGGTCAGCTCGTCCAGCCCGTCGTCACCCCGGACGATCAGCGCCGACTTGCCGCGCCGGGCGAACACCTCGGCCATGATCGGCGCCAGCCGCGGGTCGGCGCAGCCGACCAGCGCGGCCGCGGGCTGCGCCGGGTTCGACAGCGGTCCGAGCACGTTCATCGCGGTCGGGACACCCAGCTCGCGGCGGACCCCGCCGGCGTAGCGCATGGCCGGGTGGAAGGCCTGCGCGAAGCAGAACCCGATCCCCAGCTCGGTCACGCACCGCTGGACCGCGGCCGGGGTCAGCTCGATCGCGACACCGAGCGCCTCCAGCACGTCCGCGGTGCCGGCCTGCGACGACGCGGCCCGCCCGCCGTGCTTGACCACCGGCGCCCCGGCGGCCGCGACGACGATCGCGGACATCGTGGAGATGTTGACGGTGTGGGCCTGGTCACCTCCGGTGCCGACGACGTCCACGGCCCGGCCCGCGACCTCGACCCGCAGCGCGTGCGCGAGCATCGCGTCGGCCATCCCGGAGATCTCCGCCGCCGTCTCGCCCTTCGCGCGCAGCGCGACCAGGAACCCGGCCAGCTGCGCCGGGGTCGCCTCGCCGGCGAAGACCTGGCCCATCGCCCAGGTCGCCTCCCCGGCGCCGACGTCCTCGCCGCGCATCAGGCGGCCGATCACCGACGGCCAGGTCGGGGTCGCCGGGGTCGGGTTCGCAGGGGTCGGGGCGGCGGTCACCGGCGTCAGCTCCGGGTCAGCGTGCCGGCCCGGGCGTCCCGCAGGACCTGCGCGACGACCTCGGCGGCCTCGATCGGGTCCAGCGGGTGCACCAGCACCGCGTCGGCCTCGGACCAGGTGGCCAGCCAGCGGTCGTCGCGCCGCCGCACGGTGAGCACGATCGGGGGACTGTCGATGATCTCGTGCCGGATCTGCTTCGCGACGCCCATCCCGCCGGTGGGCTGCGCCTCGCCGTCGAGCACGAGCAGGTCCGCCTCGCCGGCGTCACAGGCCGCGAGCACCTCGGCGATCCCGCTGGCCTCGGTGTAGGTCACCCGCCCGACGTCCGGCGCCGGGCGCCGCCCGACCGCCTCGATGATGCTCTCGCGCACCTCGGGGCGGTGGCTGTAGACCAGCACCGTGCTGGTCCCGGTCGCCGTTCCGCCGGCTGCTGCGCCGACCTCCCGGCTGACGCCGCCCTTGCCGCCCGTCTCTGCCGATGCTCCGCTCGCCACGCGTCGGATACTAGTGGTCGGTCGGCGCCGGGAACCCGGCGACGGCACCGGACGTTGATCAGGCGCCGGCTCCCCGGAGGGCCGACCCGATCACCTGCGGGAAAGCGGTCCGACCGTGCCGCCCGGCGATCCGACGCGCCGAAACAGGGAGCCCGACAGGCTGTAGAAGTTCGCGTCGGGTCATAATGCCCGGCGTGACGACAGCGGCACCCAACATCAGCGCGCGGATCCACTCGCTGAACCGGCCCAACCTGGTCAGCATCGGCACCATCGTCTGGCTCGCCAGCGAGCTGATGTTCTTCGCCGGGCTGTTCGCGATGTACTTCACCGCGCGGGCCCAGAACGACGGTCCCTGGCCGCCGCCGGAGACCCACCTGGACGTCCCGTACGCGCTGACGATCACGATCGTCCTGGTCGCGTCGTCGTTCACCTGCCAGTTCGGCGTGTTCGCGGCCGAGCGCGGCGACGTGTTCGGGCTCCGCCGCTGGTATGTGATCACGCTGCTGATGGGGACGTTCTTCGTCGTCGGCCAGGCCTACGAGTACGTCGTGCTCGTGTCCGACGGGACGACCATGGCGTCGAGCGCCTACGGATCGGTCTTCTTCATGGCGACCGGCTTCCACGGCCTGCACGTGATCGGTGGTCTGATCGCGTTCATCTACCTCCTGATCCGCACGACGCTCAGCAAGTTCACGCCGGCACAGGCCACCGCGGCGATCGTGGTGTCGTACTACTGGCACTTCGTGGACGTGGTGTGGATCGGGCTGTTCGCCGTCATCTACTTCATCCGATAGCCGGCGCAGTCCGGACCGCCCAGTGACCGCACCCGCCACGACGTCGAGGTTGGAAGACCCCCAGCGATGACCGAGAACCCCGAGAACCCACCACCGGGCGAGCGGCCCGACCGCGAGGCCGGTCGGGTACGGCCGCACGGCAAGATGCGTCGCCGGATCGCGGGCGCCCTGGCCATCGGGCTGGGCCTGCTCTCCGTCGGCTTCCTCTACGCCGCCTTCGCCCCCACGCCGCAGGTGGCGCAGGCGCAGCCGGACGCCGCGCTGATCGCCCAGGGCGAGCAGCTCTACAACAACACGTGCATCACCTGCCACGGGGCGAACCTGCAGGGTGAGGCGGACCGCGGACCGAGCCTGATCGGTGTCGGTGACGCCGCGGTCTACTTCCAGGTGTCGTCGGGCCGGATGCCGATGGCCCGCCAGGAGGCGCAGGCGGCTCGCAAGCACCCGCTGCCGATCTTCGACCCGGAGACCCCCGAGGGACGGGCGAACCTGGAGGCCCTCGGTGCCTACATCCAGGCCAACGGTGGCGGTCCCGTCACCCCGGCCGCGACCGGTGAGGCGCTGCGCGGCGAGGACCCGGCCCGCGGCGGGGTGCTCTACCGGCTGAACTGCGCGTCCTGCCACAACTTCACCGGGGTCGGTGGCGCGCTGTCGTCCGGCAAGTACGCCCCGGCGCTGGCCCCGGCGAGCGAGTCGCAGATCTACACCGCGATGCAGACCGGCCCGCAGAACATGCCGCGGTTCTCCGACCAGCAGCTCACGCCGGAGGAGAAGCGCGACATCATCGCCTACATCAAGTCGGTCAACAACACGAACGACCCGGGCGGCTACTCGCTGCTGGGTCTCGGACCGACCTCCGAGGGCGTGTTCGTCTTCATCGTCGTGATGTCCGGTCTGGTCGGGTTCGCGATCTGGTTGGGAGCGAAGAGTTGAGCAGCGAAGTGACCACCGGGCAGGGCGACCGTCGCCCCACCCGGGAGGAGCTCGATGCGATGTCGCCCGAGCAGCTGGCCCGGCTGGCCGGTGAGCTCGACGAGGTCGAGGTCGTGCACAACACCCCCAAGTTCCCGATCCCGGGGACGCGGGCGGAGAAGCGGGCCGAGCGGTCGGTCGCGCTGTGGTTCGTCATCTCGGCGGTGTCGATGCTGGCGTTCGTCGTCGCCTTCATCGCGTGGCCGTGGGAGTACGTCAACGCCGGTGAGCCCGGCCACGCGATCTACTCGCTCTACACCCCGGTCATCGGGTTCACGTTCGGGTTCTCGATCCTCGCGCTGGGCATCGCGGTCATCCAGGCCGTGAAGAAGCTGTTCCCGGACGAGGTCGCGGTGCAGCAGCGCCACGACGGCATCTCCGACGAGATCGACCGCCGCACGTTCGTGGCCCAGGTCACCGACGCCGGCGAGAAGACCACGCTCGGCCGGCGCAAGCTGATCCTGCGCAGCGCCGGTCTCGCGGCCGGCCTGGCGGGCGTCGGCACCGGCATCGTCGCGCTCGGCGGCCTGATCAAGAACCCGTGGGCCGAGGGCGACGACGCGCCGCTGTGGCACACCGGCTGGCGGGCCGAAGGCGGCGAAACCGTGTATCTGCGCACGGACACCGGTATCCTCTCGGAGATCGCACGCGTGCGTCCGGAGGACATGGAGCCCGGATCGATGATGACCGTCTTCCCGTACCGGGAGAGCGAGCGCGGCAACGAGGAGGAGCTCCTGCACGCCCAGCGTGCCGGTGACGCCGCCGTCATGCTGATCCGTCTCCGCCCGGGGACGCAGGTCACGAAGCGACCGGGCCAGGAGGACTTCAACTACGGCGACTTCTACGCCTGGTCGAAGATCTGCACCCACCTCGGGTGCCCCACCTCGCTGTACCAGGCACAGGACAACCGGATCCTGTGCCCGTGTCACCAGTCGCAGTTCCTGGCGACGCAGGACGCCGAGCCCGTGTTCGGGCCCGCCGCCCGTGCGCTGCCGCAGCTGCCGATCACGGTGAACGACGAGGGCTACTTCGTCGCCACGAGCGACTTCGTGGAACCCGTCGGACCCGCCTTCTGGGAGAGGCCGAAGACGACATGAGTTCGAACAAGGGAGCCGCGGCGCTCGACCAGCTCGACCAGCGCTACCACCCGGCGGCGGGGCTGCGGAAGCAGTTCAACAAGGTCTTTCCGACCCACTGGTCGTTCATGCTGGGCGAGATCGCCCTCTACAGCTTCATCATCGTCATCCTGTCGGGCGTCTACCTGGCGTTGTTCTTCGACCCCTCGATGGAGGAGGTCATCTACAACGGCCCGTACGACCCGCTGCGCGGCGTGCACATGTCGCGGGCCTACGAGTCGGCGCTGGAGATCTCGCTCGAGGTCCGCGGCGGCCTGTTCATGCGGCAGGTGCACCACTGGGCGGCGCTGCTGTTCGTCGCCTCGATGATCGTCCACATGATGCGGGTGTTCTTCACCGGAGCGTTCCGCAAGCCGCGTGAGACGAACTGGATGATCGGCATCGTGCTGATCCTGGTCGGCACCTTCGCCGGCTTCACCGGCTACTCGCTGCCGGACGACCTGCTCTCGGGCATCGGCCTGCGGATCGCCTCGGGCATCACGCTGACCGTGCCGGTCATGGGCACCTGGGTGCACTGGGCGCTGTTCGGTGGGGAGTTCCCGGGGACGGAGATCATCCCCAGGCTCTACATCATCCACGTGCTGATCCTGCCCGGGGTCCTGCTCGCGCTGATCGCCGTGCACCTCGGTCTGGTGTGGTACCAGAAGCACACCCAGTTCCCCGGCCCCGGCCGGACCGAGAACAACGTGGTCGGCGTGCGGATCATGCCGCAGTTCGCGGCGAAGGGCGGCGCGTTCTTCGCCGTCACCGCCGGCGTGATCGCGCTGATCAGCGGCCTGTTCCAGATCAACGGCATCTGGCACATCGGCCCGTACGACGCCGCACAGATCTCCGCGGGATCGCAGCCGGACTTCTACATGCTGTGGTCCGAGGGAATGGGCCGGATCTTCCCGCCGTGGGAGTTCTACCTGTTCGACACCTACACGATCCCGGCCGCGTTCATCCCGACCGCGGGCTTCCTGCCGGTGCTGTTCGTGCTGGCCGGCGCCTACCCGGCGATCGAACGCCGGTTCACCGGGGACGACGCGCTGCACAACCTGCTGCAGCGCCCGCGGGACGTGCCGGTCCGCACCGCGCTCGGTGCCATGGGAATCTCGTTCTACCTGTGGCTCGTGATGTGCGGGTTCAACGACTGGATCTCGTTCTTCTTCCACATCGACCTGAACGCGACGACGTGGGCCGGCCGGCTCGGTCTGCTGATCGTTCCGCCGATCGTGTACTGGGTCACCTACCGCTGGTGCCTGGGCCTGCAGAAGGCCGACCGCGCGGTGCTGGAGCACGGTGTGGAGACCGGCATCATCAAGCGGCTGCCGCACGGCGAGTTCATCGAGGTGCACCAGCCACTGGGTGGGGTCGACTCGCACGGCCACGCCATCCCGCTGGAGTACCAGGGCACCTCGGTGCCGAAGCGGATGAACCAGCTGGGTTCGGCCGGCTCGCCGGTCGCGGGCTCGATGTTCCGCCCGGACCCGCCGGAGGAGACCCGGGCGCTGGAGCAGGCGCGGCACGAGGCGCACGAGCGCGAGCTGCTCGAGCGCGACGAGCGTGCCGCCGCCCGCCGGCAGCTCGAGTCCGGACGGCAGGACGAGCTGGCCGGCCGACCGGACGACGGCGGACGCCCGCAGCAGCCCACCGAGTGAGCTGAGCGCACGACGCACAACCCGAGAGCCCCGCACCGGCACCCGCCGGGGCGGGGCTCTCGTCGTGTCCGGCCCCGTCCCACCGTCCCGCCCCCGCC